>NZ_JBHXRL010000001.1:0-705994 GCF_042717315.1 Streptomyces sp. NPDC058650 | reverse complement strand
CCGCCACGGTCGTCACGGTTGAAGCCACCCGACGGACGGTCGTCACGACGGAAGCCACCCGAGGACGGACGGTCGTTGTCGCGACGGAAGCCACCGGACGGGCGGTCGTTGTCGCGACGGAAGCCGCCACGGTCGCCACCGCGGTCGCCGCCACGGTCACGGCGCTCGAAGTTGCCGCGATCGTCGCGGAACGCCGGGCGCTCCTCACGGCGCTGCTCCTCGGCGCGAGCGACACGCTCGGCCTCGACGGCAGCGGCCGCGACCTCGGCCTCGGCGGCCTCGGTCACCTCGGCGACAGCGGCCTCCGGGTCCTCGCCGCGCTCACGGGCGGCGCGGGCCACCAGACGGTCGGCCTCCTCGCGGAGCTCGACCGCGCGGCGCTGGAGGCGCTCCAGCTGCTTGGTCAGGTCGACGACCTCGCGCTCGGCCTGCTTGGCCGAGTTGTTCGCGGAGTCGGCCTGGACCTCGGTCAGCGAACGGGCGCCGGTGATCTCGGCGACCTCGGGGTCGAAGGCGCCGCCACCGCCGACGAGGTGACGCGAGGCGTCGACGCCCGCGTCCTCCATCAGCCGGAAGATCTGACGGCGCTGGTGCGGCAGGGCCAGGGAAACCACGACACCGGAGCGGCCGGCACGGGCGGTACGGCCCGAGCGGTGCAGGTAGTCCTTGTGGTCGCCGGCCGGGTCCACGTTGAGGACCAGGTCGATGCCGTCGACGTGGATGCCTCGGGCGGCGACGTCGGTCGCCACGAGGGCGTTGACGTAGCCCTTCTTGAAGTCCTCCAGGACGCGGGTACGGGCGCCCTGCGTCATGCCGCCGTGCAGCGCGTCGGCCTTCACGCCGGAGTCGCACAGCTGCTCGGCGATGCGGTCGGCGCCCAGCTGGGTGCGGACGAAGATGATCGTGCGGCCCTTGCGGGCGGCGATCGCCGCGGTGACCGGGGCCTTGTCCTTCGGCTTCACGACGAGGACGTGGTGGGTCATGGTCGTGACGTTGCCCTGCGCGCTGTCGACCTCGTGCGTGACGGGGTCGGTCAGGTAGCGCTTGACCAGGGTGCCGATCTCGTTCTCCATGGTGGCGGAGAAGAGCATGCGCTGGCCGCCGCCGGGGATCTGGTCGAGCAGCTCGGTGACCTCGGGCAGGAAGCCCAGGTCGGCCATCTGGTCGGCCTCGTCGAGGACGGCGATCTTGACCTGCTCCAGGGAGCAGGCGCCGCGGTTGATGATGTCGCGCAGACGGCCCGGGGTGGCGACGAGGACGTCGACGCCGCGCTCCAGGGCGTAGATCTGGTTGCCCATCGACGTACCGCCGCAGACGACCTTCATCTTGAGGCCGAGCACGTCGCCGTACGGCTGGAGGGCGTCCGCGACCTGCATCGCGAGCTCACGCGTCGGCGTGAGGATGATGCCGCGGGGCTTCTTCTTCTCGGTGTGACCCTCGGCCAGGCCGGCGAGCAGCGGCAGACCGAACGAGAGGGTCTTGCCGGAGCCGGTACGGCCACGGCCGAGGATGTCCTTGCCGGCCAGGGCGTCCGGGATGGTCGCGGCCTGGATCGGGAAGGGGGTCGAGACGCCGTTCTGCGCGAGCTTGCGCACGACGCCCTCGGGCAGACCGAGGTCGCTGAAGGTGATCGTGGGCTCGGCGGGCTCCTCGTCGGCCTCGGCGGAGTCCTCGATGTCGTCGGCGTCGTCGGCGTAGGCGACGTCGTCGAAGTCGGCGGTGGTGTCGTCGGTGTCGACGACGGCCTCGGCGGGGGCCGCAGCCTCGGTGAAGACGGTCTCGGTGGCCTCTACGGCCTCGACGATCTCGTCGTTCTCGGGCATGACGGCGTGGTCAGAACTGAAAATGGACATGCGAAATGCGAAACCTTCCGGAGTCTCGGCACGCGCCCGTCAACTCCGTGAATTCGCAAATCGACCGCCTCAATGCGGTCAGCCACGGCTAGGGAGAGTACGCGCCACACGGCGCTCTTCTGTGTCGGCGCCGGGCAATGGGATCAAACGATCTACTACCATACGCACCCTCCCCCGCCTATGGCAAACCGGACTCGGTCACACCGGTCCGACCTGCGGAGATGCCGCCGGCTCCGAGGGCGCTCCCGGCCCGTCCGCCGCCCCCATCGCACCCAGCTGGGTCTCGGGTCCGGGGGTCGGCGGATCGGTCGGATTCGAGGTCGGCTCCGGCGTCGGTTCCGGGGTGGGCTCCGGGGTCGGCTCCGGCGTCGGGGGCTCGGTCGGGTTCGGGGTCGGCTCCGGCGTCGGCGTCACCGCGCCGCCACCCGGGCCACCGGCCCCGCCGCCGTCGCCACCGCTCCCCGCGCCGCCGTCACCGCTGCCGCCGCCGCTGCCGCCGCTCGCACCGTTCCCGCCGCTCCCCCCGGCCGTGCCGTTCCCGCCGTTCCCGCCGCTCCCGCCGTCGACAGGGCCCCCACCCGAGCCCTGCTGACCGCCTGCGGCGCCACCGGCTCCGCCGCCCGTCTGCCCGGGCTTCGGGGACACGCCGATACCGGCAGGGCCCTCCGAGGGCAGCGACACGCCCGGCGAGGGCTTCGCGGAGGCCGTCGGCGAACCGCTCGGCACCGCGGACTTCCCGCCGCCGTCCGCGTCGGGCCCGCCCTTCTCCGGGCTCCCGTCCCAGGAACCGCCGCCCCCGTCCTGGAGTCCGCCGCCGCCGGCGGCCTCGGCCGCCACACCGCGCTTCCCCCCGGACGCGCCGGGCGTCGGCTTCGCCTCCTCGTCACTCACGCTCATACAGCCGCTCAGACCGGCGCAGGCCGCGACGGCCAGCGCGGCGGCGGCCCATCTCACACGGGTGGGCAAACGGGTGGGCAAATGGCGCACGGGGGCACCTCCAGGGACACAACAGGCAGGAACGGAACGCGTTGCCCTGCCCAACTCCCTTTTGCGCGCAAGGGACACGCCTCGGCTCAGCCGTAGCCCAGCGCGTGCAGCCTCTCGTCGTCGATGCCGAAGTGGTGGGCGATCTCGTGGACCACCGTGATCTCGGTCTCCGCGACCACGTCCGCGCGTGACTCGCACATCCGCAGCGTCGGCCCCCGGTAGATCGTGATCCGGTCCGGCAGCACCCCGGCGTACCACTCGCCGCGCTCCGTCAGCGGCGTCCCCTCGTAGAGCCCGAGCAGCTCGGGATCGTCCGGGGCGGGTTCGTCCTCCACGAACACCGCGACGTTGTCCATCAGCCGGGCGAGTTCCGGTGGGATCCGGTCCAGGGCCTCGGCGACAAGTTCCTCGAACTCCTCGCGCGTCATCTCCAGCACGCGCCCATTGTCCCCCCGTCAGAGGGACTCGCCGGGGGTACGCGGAAACCGTTTTGGCGATCGCGGCCGACATCCCATATGCTTCTCACGTCCCCGACGCGCTGAGAAGCGCCCCGGCGGGCCCTTAGCCCTCATCGTCTAGTGGCCCAGGACGCCGCCCTTTCAAGGCGGTAGCACGGGTTCGAATCCCGTTGGGGGTACGCAGTAACGTGTGCGAGACTTGTCTCGCACATTGCAAGGCTCTGTGGAGCAGTTGGTTAGCTCGCCACCCTGTCAAGGTGGAGGTCGCGGGTTCAAGTCCCGTCAGAGTCGCTGAAGCTGGAAACAGCTTCGTGGCTGGGTAGCTCAGTTGGTACGAGCGATCGCCTGAAAAGCGATAGGTCGCCGGTTCGACCCCGGCCCCAGCCACAAACAGAAGGCCCCGTTCGAAAGAACGGGGCCTTCGTCGTTTCCCCGCACGCACGCGCACTCCCGGACACCGGACACCCGAGTACGGGGAAGGGGCCCGCGCCCCTTCCCCGCGTACGGTCACACCTCCTCGCGCTCCCCCGTACGGCTCCCCCGCCGGCCCCGCACCACGAGCGCCACCGCCACCACGGCCACCACCGCGACGAGCAGCGCCCAGTCCGGCACCGCGCGTCCCAGCTCGGCCACCCGCTCCTCCACCGCGAACGACTCGTCCACCGAGAGCAGCCCCGGCAGCGCGGTCGTCCCGTCGAAGACCAGGAAGAGCGTGCCGAGGGCGATGAAGAACAGGCCCGAGAGGACCGAGGTCGAGTGGAGCGTGAGGGGGCCCACCCGGAGCGGCCGGCCACGCAGCCAGCGCCGCCCGCCCAGGTCGTACCGCTCCCAGAGCAGCGCGAGGACGAACAGCGGGACCGCCATGCCCAGCGCGTACACCGCGAGGAGCAGACCGCCGTACGCCGGGCTGCCGCTCAGCGCCGCCACCGTCAGGACACTGCCCAGGATCGGACCCGCGCAGAAGCCCGCGAGGCCGTAGACCAGCCCGAGGGCGTAGACGGACAGCGCCGACGTGGGCCGGATGCGGCCGCTCGCCTCGGCGATGCGGCGGGAGGCGAAGCCCAGGCCGAGGATCTGGAGGACGCCGAGCCCGATGATCAGCCAGCCGCCGACGGTCACCAGGAGGTCGCGGTTGCCGTAGAAGAACCGGCCCGCGAGGGATCCGGCCGCGCCCAGCGGGACGAGGGTGGTGGCCAGGCCCGCGTAGAGGATCCCGGTCCTCGCCACCAGCTTCGCGCGCGTGTCGATCGAGTACGCGAAGAAGGCCGGCAGGAGCAGGGCGCTGCACGGGCTGAGGAGGGCGAGCAGGCCGCCGAGGAAGGCGGCGAAGTACCCGATGCCGGAGGTCACTGCCCGGCCTTCGCGGGCTTTGCCGCCGCCTTCGCCGCCGCCTCGATGGCCTCGGTGAAGGTCTCCAGGGGCTGCGCTCCCGCGATCGGACGGCCGTTGACGAGGAAGGACGGGGTGGAGGTCGCGCCGAGCGCGTACCCCTGCTCCTGGTCCTTGCGGACGGCCTCGCGGGCCGCCGTCCCGTCGGTGTCCTTCGCGAACCGGGCCGCGTCGGGGACGCCGGCCTCCTTCGCGAGGGCCGCGAGCCGGTCCTTCCCGAAGCCCTTCTCCTTGGCCCCCTCGGCGTACGCGGCCTTGTGGAACTCCCAGAACCGGCCCTGTCGCCCGGCCGCCCAGGAGGCGCGGGCGACGGCCTCCGACTCCTCGCCGAAGATCGGGAAGTTCCGCCACTCGATGCGCAGGGTGCCCTCGTCCACGTACTTCTTCACGAGGACCGGCTCGGTGTCCCGGGCGAACTTCCCGCAGTAGCCGCACTTGAAGTCGGCGTACTCGATGAGGACGACGGGCGCGTCGGCCCGGCCCAGGGCGAGCTTGTCGGCGGCGTCGCGGCGCGCGTACGCCTCCAGCTCGGGATAGACGCCGGCGGACGGGTCGGCGGAGACCTCGGCGACGGCGGACGAGCCGCCCGCGCCGCCGGCGGACGGCGCGGTGGCGGTGTACGAGACGACGCCGAGCAGCACGGCGGCGGCCGCCACCCCGGAGACGATCACGATCGGCTTGGACTTGGACATGCGGAAGCGCTCCTGAGGAGGAAAGGGAGAAGGAGAAGGACGGCGGAGTGCGGCCGTCCGTCTACACCCTCATCAGGGTCGACAGCTCCACCGGTGTCGGCGCCACGCGCTCGGGCGGCTCCCGGCCCGGCGCCGTCCCCCGCCCCTCCGGCTCCCCGTGCCGGACCGCGCACGGCGTCCGGTCGGCGGCCAGCGCGGGCAGCAGCTCCGCGAAGCCGTTGGCCCGCGGCGGTACGACGGGACCCGGGGCGCCGGTGTCGGCGGCGTGGCCCGGGTCGCAGCCCGGCACGACGGCGACCGCGACGGCCTGGGCCCCGGGCGGCGCGGCAGAAGCGGACACCGTCACCGTCCCGCACACCAGCAGGCACAGCACCAGACCCGCCAGCGCCGCGAAGGCCGCCGGCGCGCGGGTGGTGCGGAACATGGCGATACCTCTCGGGTCCGGTCGACGTGCCCGAAATAGTACGCACCCCCCACCCGGAAATCGGTTCGCCGCTTCTCGTCCGCAGGTGCGATCCTGGGATCCGTATGTCTACTTCCTTCGCCGCCCTCCAGTCCGTCCTGGCCGAGGTCTCGCTGCGGGACTCCCACCGGCTCGGCCGCCGTCTCGAAGGCGCCCGCCGCATCCGTAAGCCCGAGGCCCGTGAGGCCGTCCTGGACGAGATCGCCGCCGAGGCGGCCAAGGCCAAGGAGCGCGTCGACGGGCGCGCCTCTCGCGTGCCCGCGATCACGTACCCCGAACAGCTGCCCGTCTCGCAGAAGAAGGACGAGATCCTGGAGGCGATACGCGACCACCAGGTCGTGATCGTCGCCGGTGAGACGGGTTCCGGTAAGACCACCCAGATCCCGAAGATCCTCCTGGAGCTCGGCCGCGGCGTCCGGGGCATGATCGGGCACACGCAGCCCCGCCGGATCGCCGCCCGCACGGTCGCCGAGCGGGTCGCCGAGGAGCTGCGGACCCCGCTCGGCGAGGCCGTCGGCTGGAAGGTCCGCTTCACCGACCAGGTGAGCCCGGACGCGACCTTCGTGAAGCTGATGACGGACGGCATCCTGCTCGCCGAGGTCCAGACGGACCGCGAGCTGCGCGCCTACGACACGATCATCATCGACGAGGCCCACGAGCGGTCCCTCAACATCGACTTCCTGCTCGGCTACCTGGCCCAGCTGCTCCCGAAGCGCCCCGACCTCAAGGTCGTCATCACCTCCGCGACGATCGACCCGGAGCGTTTCTCCCGCCACTTCGGCGACGCCCCGATCGTCGAGGTCAGCGGACGTACGTACCCGGTCGAGGTCCGCTACCGGCCCCTCCTCGAGGAGGACTCCGAAGAGTCGGACCGGGACCAGATCACCGCGATCTGCGACGCCGTGGACGAGCTCCAGTCCGAGGGCCCGGGTGACGTCCTCGTCTTCCTCTCCGGTGAGCGCGAGATCCGGGACACCGCGGACGCGCTCCTGAAGCGGAACCTCCGGAACACCGAGGTCCTCCCCCTCTACGCCCGCCTGAGCCACGCCGAGCAGCACCGCGTGTTCCAGGCCCACTCCGGCCGCCGGATCGTGCTCGCCACGAACGTCGCCGAGACCTCCCTGACCGTCCCCGGCATCAAGTACGTGATCGATCCGGGCACCGCCCGCATCTCGCGCTACTCGCACCGCACCAAGGTCCAGCGCCTGCCGATCGAGGCGGTCAGCCAGGCCAGCGCCAACCAGCGCAAGGGCCGCTGCGGCCGTACGTCGGACGGCATCTGCATCCGCCTCTACTCGGAGGACGACTTCCTGTCGCGTCCGGAGTTCACGGACGCCGAGATCCTCCGTACGAACCTGGCCTCCGTCATCCTCCAGATGACCGCGGCGGGCCTCGGCGACATCGAGAAGTTCCCCTTCATCGACCCGCCGGACCACCGCAACATCCGGGACGGCGTGCAGCTCCTCCAGGAACTCGGCGCCATCGATCCGGCCGAGAAGGATCCGAAGAAGCGGCTCACCCCGCAGGGCCGGAAGCTCGCCCAGCTGCCCGTGGACCCGCGGCTCGCCCGCATGGTCCTGGAGGCGGACAAGAACGGCTGTGTCCGCGAGGTCATGGTGATCGCGGCGGCGCTCTCCATCCAGGACCCGCGCGAGCGGCCGTCCGAGAAGCAGACGCAGGCCGATCAGCAGCACGCCCGCTTCAAGGACGAGGCGAGTGACTTCTCCGCCTACCTGAACCTGTGGCGGTACGTCCGCGAGCAGCAGAAGGAGCGGGGATCCAGCTCCTTCCGCCGGATGTGCAAGCAGGAGTACCTGAACTTCCTGCGCATCCGCGAGTGGCAGGACATCTATACGCAGCTGCGGACCGTCGCGAAGCAGCTGGGCATCCATGTCAACGAGGAGGACGCGCCGGAGCAGTCCGTCCACGTCTCCCTCCTCGCCGGCCTGCTCTCGCACATCGGTCTGAAGGACGTCAAGGAGGGGGCGAAGAACGACTACCTCGGCGCCCGCAGCGCCAAGTTCGCGCTCTTCCCCGGTTCCGCGCTCTTCAAGAAGCCCCCGCGCTTCGTCATGTCGGCCGAGCTCGTGGAGACCTCGCGCCTCTGGGCCCGGGTGAACGCCCGGATCGAGCCCGAGTGGATCGAGCCGCTCGCCGAGCACCTGACGAAGAAGACGTACAGCGAGCCGCACTGGGAGAAGGACCAGGCGGCCGTGATGGCCTTCGAGAAGGTGACGCTGTACGGCGTGCCGATCGTCGTCGACCGCAAGGTGAACTACGGCCGGATCGACCCGGAGGTCTCCCGCGACCTGTTCATCCGGAACGCGCTGGTCGAGGGCGACTGGCGCACCCACCACAAGTTCTTCGCCGACAACCGCAAGCTCCTCACCGAGGTCGAGGAGCTGGAGCACCGCGCCCGGCGCCGGGACATCCTCGTCGACGACGAGACGCTCTTCGACTTCTACGACAAGCGCGTCCCCGAGCACGTCGTGTCCGGCGCCCACTTCGACTCCTGGTGGAAGCACAAGCTCCACGAAGGAGGCGCTGCGGCGGAGTTCCTGGACTTCGAGCGCGAGATGCTCATCAACGAGAAGGCCGCCGGGGTCACCAAGGACGACTACCCGGACTCCTGGCGGCAGGGCCCACTGAAGTTCCGGGTGACGTACCAGTTCGAGCCGGGCGCGGACGCCGACGGCGTGACCGTCCACGTCCCGCTCCAGGTGCTCAATCAGGTGACGGACGAGGGCTTCGAGTGGCAGATCCCGGGTCTGCGCGGCGAGGTCGTCACCGAGCTGATCCGCTCCCTGCCCAAGCCGATCCGCCGCCACTACGTGCCCGCGCCGAACTTCGCGACCCGCTTCCTGGACGCGGTCGTCCCGGTGCAGGAGCCGCTGGCGGGCGCGCTCGCCCGCGAGCTCCAGCGGATGGTCGGCGTCCCGGTCACCGCCGAGGACTTCGACTGGGCGAAGGTGCCCGAGCACCTCAAGGTCACGTTCCGGATCGTCGACGAGCGGCGCCGCAAGCTCGCCGAGGACAAGGACCTGGAGACGCTGCGCCTCCAGCTGCGCCCCAAGGCCCGTAAGGCCCTCTCGCAGGCCGCCGCGGCGGCGACGGCCGGCCCGGACGGCTCCGGGCCCTCCCTGGAGCGCACGGGGCTCACGGAGTGGACGATCGGGACGCTCACGAAGGTCTTCGAGACCAAGCGGGGCGGCCAGCCGGTCAAGGCGTACCCGGCGCTGGTGGACGAGGGCGCGACCGTCGCCGTACGGCTCTTCGACACGGAGGCCGAGCAGGCTCTGGCGATGTGGCGGGGCACCCGGAAGCTGATCATGCTGAACATCCCGGTGAACCCGGCGAAGTTCGCCTCGGACAAGCTGACCAACCAGCAGAAGCTGGCCCTGTCCTCGAACCCGCACGGCTCGATCCAGGCCCTCTTCGACGACTGTGCCACCGCCGCGGCCGACAAGCTGATCGCCGACCACGGCGGCCCGGCCTGGGACGAGGAGTCCTTCCGGAAGCTGTACGACAAGGTCCGCGCGGACCTGGTGGACACGACGGTACGGACGGTGGGCCAGGTCCAGCAGATCCTGGCGGCCTGGCAGGCCTGCCAGCGCCGGCTCAAGTCCACCAACAGCCTGGCCCTGATCAACAACCTGACCGACGTGCGCGAGCAGCTGGCCTGGCTGATGCCGGCGGGCTTCGTCACCCGGACGGGGCTCAAGCGGCTCCCGGACCTGATGCGCTATCTGGTGGCGGTGGACCGGCGGCTCCAGCAGATGGCGACCGGCGTCCAGCGGGACACCACCCGCATGGAGAAGGTCCACGAGATGCTCGACGAGTACGCGTGGCTGCTCGAACAGCTCCCGAAGGGCCGCCCGGTGCCGACGGAGGTCACCGACATCCGCTGGATGATCGAGGAGCTGCGGGTGAGCTACTTCGCGCACGCGCTGGGCACGGCGTACCCGGTCTCGGACAAGCGGATCGTGAAGGCGATCGACGCCGCGGCGCCCTGACCGCCGGCGAGTCCGGCGGTGAGTCCGGCGGCGGACCGGCGGTGAGTTCGACCAGACCGCTGACCTGCTGTACAGTCTTCCTCGCAGCCACTTACGAGGGGCTGCGAGCAAGGACCTGTGGAGCAGTTGGTTAGCTCGCCACCCTGTCAAGGTGGAGGTCGCGGGTTCAAGTCCCGTCAGGTTCGCTTTCCCGAAGGCCCGCATCGCGAGATGCGGGCCTTCGTTGTGTTCCCGTGTATTGACGGCGCGGGGCGCCCGCCGGTACCCCGGAGTCAGGGAATCGGGGGACCGCAGCGGAGGGGGTCGCACATGGCAGCGGCGTCGGCGGCACGACACGACACGCGAGCGCTGCTGCGCGCCCATCTGGCGGCCGCTTCCCGGTACGGACACCTCACCCGCCACTGCGTGGTCTGCCATCGCCTCCAGCGGCTCGTCATGGAGTTCCCGGAGCCCGAGGGGCCGGAGCCGACGGCAGAGGACGAAAGTCCCACCGACCCGTGACCAACGGCGGCTTGGAAGCGATCCCCGAAGTGGCAGGCTGTTGATTGGCAAGGCTTCACCAGTGTGACGGGTGTCACCGAAGGAGTTTCAAGAACCCCTTCACTTACACCCCTCCTACACCAGCCCGATTTAATATGTGCAATTGCACCACCTCCCGCAGAGTGGCGCCAGGCACAAAAAAGATCGCGCCAGACCCGGCGGAGTCCAGCGCGATCGTTGACGAAGGCCTGTTGGGGCAGGATTCCGTCGGCAGTACTAGGGGTGGGCGACCGGATTGGGGGATCCGGACAGGCCCGGTGTTACAGGGTGCTGCGGGGTGTTGAGCGAGCCTCAGGCCTCGCTGCGCTGCTGCGGAATACCCGCGAGCAGAGCGCGAACCTCGGCCTCGCGGTAACGACGGTGCCCACCCAGGGTGCGGATGGACGTGAGCTTGCCCGCCTTCGCCCAACGGGTCACCGTCTTCGGGTCCACACGGAACATCGTGGCAACCTCGGCAGGGGTCAGCAGCGGCTCGGCATCAGGGGTGCGAGCGGTCATGAGCGGCCTCCTCGGGAGAACCGAACCAATCTCGGTTCTTTCCTCTAAATTCTGCACCTTGACCCGCCTTGCCCGAAATGGCAGAAGCGGGCCGAGTCGGTTATAGGACGAACGGCTTGTCCTCGGCACTACAACTACACCATCCGTCCAGCCACGTCGGCCAAACCGATGGAATTGCCCTCGCAGGTGTTCATCAGCGGCGGAAGTCGATGGACCATGCCATAACGGACAGTCACGCGTCTGTGACGATCAGTCACAGGGCGATCAGGAGTCCTCAGACCCCCCATAGAGTGCAATGCTGAGCGTTCCGCCCATACTTGGACGGAAGGAACCCTCCCCGGACTCCTTGTCCTATTTTGGCACGAGGATGGGTGATGGACGCAAGGGTGCGTTAAGTGCTGTCCGTCACGCTTGAGCCAAAGGCCCGGATCAGGACCAACGTCCTCGACCTCCCCGTGCCGAAAGACCCCGGCGCGCGGAGCGCGCCGAGAAGCCCCCGGAGCCGTCGGGTCCGGATGCCTGAAGATCATTTACCCCAGCCGGACATGTCTTGTCGATGGCGACCTGACGAAGATGCCCGACTGATGTCAGTTCGCGCCCCGCAGGTCCCTGACGACCCGCCAGCGCTCCGCGAGCCGCCCGTACACCTCACCGGCCCGCTCGCCGTCCCCCGCCCTGAGCGCCGCGATCCCCTCCGCCATCTCCGCCGCCGACCGCTCCGCCGCCAGCCACTCCTCCGCGACCGCGTGCACCAGGCCACCGAAGTCCAGCTCCACGAGCGCCCGCGGATGGAACTCCTCCAGCCAGCGGCCCACGTCCACCAGGCCCTCCGTCATCGGGCCCTCCTCGATCGACTCCCGCAGGGCCCGCAGCGCCCGCGCGAGCCGCCGCCGCGCCTGCGCCATCGTCGTCCGGTAGCGCAGCACCGGCGCTGCCTCGGGGCCGCCCGGCTCGTACCGCCGGTCCTCGTCCCCGAAGAGCGCGAACCAGCGCAGCGGCACCTGCCAGACCGCCGTACGGATCCACGGCCGCGCGTCGGGGTTCCTGCTCAGCCACCGTTCGTAGTCGCCGGCGATCTGAGACCGCACCACCGGCGGCAGCATGGCGTCGAGCACCGGCCCCGGGTAGCCGTCGGCCATCAGCTCCTCGACGGCCAGCCAGCTCCGCAGCCGGGTCCGCCACGGACAGATCACCACCACCCCGTCCAGGTGTGCGACGAAGGCCTCCGCGCTCTCCTGGACCGGCACCGGCACCGGGGGCGTCGGCAGCAGGTCGGCGAGCGAGCGCCGCAGCTCCTCCTGCGCCCCGGGAGTGCGCGGCCGGCGGGCGTACCGGGACCAGTGGCTCCGCTCCGGCTCGGGGAACGCGGCCAGCGGCTCGTAGACCCGCAGATAGGACGCGTAGGGGACGAGGA
This sequence comes from Streptomyces sp. NPDC058650, assembly GCF_042717315.1. Classification (NCBI taxonomy): domain Bacteria; kingdom Bacillati; phylum Actinomycetota; class Actinomycetes; order Kitasatosporales; family Streptomycetaceae; genus Streptomyces; species Streptomyces sp. NPDC058650. The sequence continues at coordinate 693,687 of NZ_JBHXRL010000001.1, read as the reverse complement.
CCGAGGAGGCGACCGTCATGCCGCGAATCCTTCCACGGAGGTACTCCGGGAGGGGGTGATCCCGAAGGACAGGGGGTGATCCTGAGCACTGCGGCCGATCTACGCACAGGTAGCACTTACTCTCTTGCCGAACTGGTCCTCCCCCACCCGCAGGGAGGGCCGCAACCGCCGCCTCGTACTTGGGAGTCACCACCGTGACCGATGTGACCGGCGCTCCTGTCGTTCCCGCAGACGTGCTGCACACCCTGTTCCACTCGGAGCAGGGTGGCCACGAGCAAGTCGTGCTCTGCCAGGACCGCGCCACCGGCCTCAAGGCCGTCATCGCCATCCACTCCACCGCCCTGGGCCCGGCCCTCGGCGGGACCCGCTTCTACCCGTACGCCACCGAGGCCGAGGCGATCGCCGACGCGCTCAACCTCTCGCGCGGCATGTCGTACAAGAACGCCATGGCCGGCCTCGACCACGGCGGCGGCAAGGCCGTCATCATCGGGGACCCCGAGAAGATCGAGCCGAGTCAGAAAACAGCGCTGCTGCTCGCCTACGGGCGCATGGTGGCCTCCCTCGGCGGCCGCTACGTGACGGCCTGCGACGTCGGCACCTACGTGGCCGACATGGACGTCGTCGCCCGCGAGAACCGGTGGACCACCGGCCGGTCCCCCGAGAACGGCGGCGCCGGCGACTCCTCGGTCCTCACCGCCTTCGGCGTCTTCCAGGGCATGCGCGCCTCCGCGCAGACCCTGTGGGGCGACCCGACGCTGCGCGGCCGCAAGGTCGGCGTCGCGGGCGTCGGCAAGGTCGGCCACTACCTCGTCGAGCACCTCCTGGAGGACGGCGCCGAGGTCGTCGTCACCGACGTGCGCGAGGAGTCGGTCCGCCGGATCACCGACAAGCACCCGCAGGTCTCCGTCGTCGCCGACACCGACGCGCTGATCCGTGTCGAGGGCCTGGACGTCTACGCGCCCTGCGCGCTCGGCGGCGCCCTGAACGACGAGACCGTGCCCGTGCTCACCGCGAAGATCGTCTGCGGCGCGGCCAACAACCAGCTCGCGCACCCCGGTGTCGAGAAGGACCTGTCGGACCGCGGGATCCTCTACGCGCCCGACTACGTGGTCAACGCCGGTGGCGTGATCCAGGTCGCCGACGAGCTGCACGGCTTCGACTTCGACCGCTGCAAGGCGAAGGCCACGAAGATCTTCGACACCACGCTGGCCATATTCGCACGTGCGAATGCGGACGGAATTCCGCCGGCCGCGGCGGCCGACCGGATCGCCGAGCAGCGGATGGCGGAGGCCCGACGGGGCTGAGCCCCGGCCCGGCCGCACGGAGGATCGGCCCGCCGTCGGCGAGACTTCGCTCACGCCGCTCGGCGGGTCGGGCCTCCAGAAGAGGTTAAAATCGCGATTGACCAGCGAGGAAAGGGCGCCTCGCGGGTTCTGTACCGAGGTATGTGATGCGCACGGCGTACCGTAGAGCCGAGGAAACAGGTACCGTTGAAGCCCTACGGGCCGGTCTCTCTGTCGAGAGCCCGTTCCGAATCATGAACGCGTGTCAAGACTCTGGGGTCATCGAGCCCCGTCACCGAGGGGGTCGAGCCATGGGGCGCGGCCGGGCAAAGGCCAAGCAGACCAAGGTCGCCCGCCAGCTGAAGTACAGCAGCGGCGGGACTGACCTGTCGCGTCTGGCCAATGAGCTGGGCGCTTCGACTTCGAACCAGCCGCCGAATGGCGAGCCGTTCGAGGACGACGACGAGGAAGACGACCCGTACGCGCAGTACGCGTCTCTCTACGACGACGAGGACGAGGACGAGGACGACGAGTCCGGTCCATCGTCCCCACGTCGCGCTTGACCTTCTGAATCACCGAAACCCGGTCCGGTTACACCCGGCCGGGTTTCCGTGCTGTCCTGCTCCGCACGGGCGTACGGACCGGATGTACGGACCGGATGTCCGGATGTACGGACATACGACAGAGGCCCGGCAGCACCCCCTGAGGGGTGCTGCCGGGCCTCTGTCCACTTCCTACTTGGCGTAGTCCCCGACCAGCTCCGCGCCCGTCGTGTGCGCGCCGCGCTCGGTGATCTCGCCCGCGACCCAGGCCTCGACCCCGCGGTCCGCGAGGGTCGTCAGGGCCACGTCCACAGAGTCGGCCGGCACGACGGCCATCATGCCGACGCCCATGTTCAGGGTCTTCTCCAGCTCCAGGCGCTCCACCTGACCGGCCTTGCCGACCAGGTCGAAGATCGCGCCGGGGGTCCAGGTGGAGCGGTCGACCGTGGCGTGCAGGCCGTCCGGGATCACCCGGGCCAGGTTGGCGGCGAGACCGCCGCCCGTGATGTGGCTGTACGCGTGGACGTCCGTGGTCCGGGTGAGGGCCAGGCAGTCCAGCGAGTAGATCTTGGTGGGCTCCAGGAGCTCCTCGCCGAGGGTCCGGCCGAGCTCCTCGACCCGCTGGTCCAGGGTCATGCCGGCGCGGTCGAAGACCACGTGCCGGACGAGCGAGTACCCGTTGGAGTGAAGACCCGAGGAGGCCATGGCGATGACCGCGTCCCCCGTACGGATGCGATCGGCGCCGAGGAGGCGGTCGTGCTCCACGACACCCGTGCCGGCGCCGGCGACGTCGAAGTCGTCCGGGCCGAGGAGGCCCGGGTGCTCCGCGGTCTCGCCGCCGACCAGGGCGCAGCCGGCGAGGACGCAGCCCTCGGCGATGCCCTTGACGATGGCGGCGACCCGCTCGGGGTGGACCTTGCCGACGCAGATGTAGTCGGTCATGAAGAGCGGCTCGGCGCCGCAGACGACGATGTCGTCCATGACCATCGCGACCAGGTCGTGGCCGATCGTGTCGTACACGCCCATCTGGCGGGCGATGTCGACCTTCGTGCCGACGCCGTCGGTCGCCGAGGCGAGCAGCGGACGCTCGTAGCGCTTGAGGGCGGAGGCGTCGAAGAGACCGGCGAAGCCGCCCAGGCCCCCAAGGCCCGCGACTTCCGCGCGCTGCGTCTTCTTCACCCACTCCTTCATGAGCTCGACGGCGCGGTCGCCCGCCTCGATGTCGACGCCCGCGCTCGCGTAGCTGGCGCCGCTTCCGGCACTGGTGGACTCAGACATGCTGAAGAACTTTCGTGTCGTACTGCGGGGTGTGCAGCGGGGTCTTACGGGCGGCGCAGGGCGTCGGAGGCCGCGGTGGCGGCCGGTCCCGCGGCCAGCTCGGTCTCCAGGAGCTGCTTGCCGAGGAGCTCGGGGTCCGGGAGCTCCATCGGGTACTCGCCGTCGAAGCAGGCACGGCAGAGGTTCGGCTTCTGGATCGTGGTCGCCTCGATCATCCCCTCCAGGGAGATGTACGAGAGCGAGTCCGCACCGAGCGACTTGCCGATCTCGTCGATCGACATGCCGTTGGCGATCAGCTCCGCGCGGGTGGCGAAGTCGATGCCGAAGAAGCAGGGCCACTTCACCGGCGGCGAGGAGATCCGGATGTGGATCTCGGCCGCGCCGGCCTCGCGGAGCATCCGGACGAGAGCGCGCTGGGTGTTGCCGCGGACGATCGAGTCGTCGACGACCACCAGGCGCTTGCCCTTGATGACTTCCTTGAGCGGGTTCAGCTTCAGCCGGATGCCGAGCTGGCGGATGGTCTGGGAGGGCTGGATGAAGGTGCGCCCGACGTAGGCGTTCTTCACCAGGCCCGCGCCGAAGGGGATGCCCGAGGCCTCGGCGTAGCCGATGGCGGCCGGGGTACCGGACTCCGGAGTCGCTATCACCAGGTCGGCGTCGACCGGCGCCTCCTTCGCGAGGCGGCGGCCCATCTCCACGCGGGAGAGGTAGACGTTCCGCCCGGCGATGTCGGTGTCGGGGCGAGCCAGGTACACGTACTCGAAGACGCAGCCCTTGGGCTTCGCTTCCGCGAATCGCGAGGTACGGATGCCGTTCTCGTCGATCGCGATCATCTCGCCCGGCTCGACCTCGCGGACGTAGCTGGCGCCGCAGATGTCGAGGGCGGCGGACTCGGAGGCGACCACCCAGCCGCGCTCCAGCCGGCCGAGGACCAGCGGGCGGATGCCCTGCGGGTCACGGGCCGCGTAGAGCGTGTGCTCGTCCATGAAGACGAGGGAGAAGGCGCCCCGGACATCGGGAAGGACCTTGGCGGCACCCTCCTCGATGGTGAGCGGCTTGCCCTCGTCGTCGACCTGGGCGGCGAGGAGCGCCGTCAGCAGGTCGGTGTCGTTGGTGGCCGCGACACGAGTGGAGCGGCCTTCCTTCTTGGGCAGGTCGGCGACCATTTCGGCAAGCTGCGCCGTGTTCACCAGGTTGCCGTTGTGGCCGAGCGCGATCGAGCCGTGGGCGGTCGCCCTGAACGTCGGCTGCGCGTTCTCCCACACGGACGCCCCGGTGGTCGAGTAGCGGGCGTGACCGACCGCGATATGACCTTGGAGGGAACCGAGAGAGGTCTCGTCGAAGACCTGGGACACGAGGCCCATGTCCTTGAAGACGAGGATCTGGGAGCCATTGCTCACCGCGATACCCGCGGATTCCTGGCCCCGATGCTGGAGGGCGTAGAGCCCGAAGTACGTGAGCTTTGCGACCTCTTCACCCGGAGCCCAGACACCGAAGACGCCACAAGCGTCCTGGGGGCCTTTCTCTCCGGGGAGCAAGTCGTGATTGAGTCGACCGTCACCACGTGGCACGTTTCCGAGTGTAGACGGGCTCGCCCACTGGTCCGAATTGAAGAAAAGCGGGCCCTGTGCCACTCGTGCGATCGCACGAAATGATCATCTCCGACTTGGAGGGGCCTACAAGGCAGGCGCGGGAAGGGATTCCGCCTCCGGGCCCCCCATGAGCAGACGCTCGTACCAGCCTTCGAAGGCCCCCGCGATGTGACGGAGTGCACCTCTTTTTTGGGCTCGGTCCACCTCCGGGGCGCCCGAGCCGGGCTCACCCGCTGGTCCCCGGGGGAGGGACGGGCTGCTCCCCTACGGGGTGGCCGTGGCCGTGAGGCCCTCGCCCGAGGCGTCGGTGAGGGTCAGGGTGCGGTGGTCGAGGCGGTAGGTGAGCGGGCCGTCGAGGAGCTCGTACAGCTTCGTCTCCAGCTCCATCTCCGCGCTCGCGCACATCATGCGGGTGGTCGCCGCCGGTCCCTCGACCGTGAGGGTGGTGCCGTCGACGCGGGCGGTGGCGGCGAAGTTGTTGCAGCCCAGATTGCCGGCGACCCGGCCGTCCTCGCCGAGCGTGAAGCGCGCCTTGCTCCCGCTGCCGGCGGGCAGCGAGGCGGCCGTGTCGCCGGAGACGAGGGAGTCGACCTTCCAGGTGGTGCCGCGCAGCGGGGCGCCCGGCTCCGAGGCCAGTTCGAGGTCGTTCCGGCCGTCGGCCGACACGAGGGTGAACCGTCCCCCCTTGATCGTGCCCGTGAGCGGGTCCGAGAAGGCCTTGAGCAGCTCCCGCTCGAAGCGCTCCCGGTCGCCGGGACAGCCGATCGCGGTGATCTCCTCCGGGGTGACGGTGAGGATGTCGCCGTTCACCTCGGCGGTGGCGCCGAAGTGGTTGCAGCCGGTGTTGCCCCGGGCGCGGCCGTCCTCCGTGAACGCGATGCGCGCGTCGGCGGGGGCGGTGGACCTGCGCCCGTCGACCGTCACGGCCTTGATCGACCAGTGCGTCCCGCCGACGGGCAGGCCGACACCGACGGTCCCGGCCGGCGCGGCGCCGGGACCCCGCTCGGTGCCGCAGGCGGTGGCAGTGGCGGTGAGGAGCAGGAGCGGGACCAGGGCGGCGAGGGCGCGTGGCTTCGGCATGGAGATGGGACGGGCCGGCCCCCGCGTCGGTTCCCTAGGACAGGACCGGCAGTACGTCGCTCAGGTCGGCGCGTTCGCCGCTCGCGCTCACGCGGGCCGCCTCCTTCTCCGTCGCCCACTCCGCGCGCCCGGTCGCGAGCCTGATCCAGGTCAGCGGGTCCGTCTCGACGACGTTGGGCGGGGTGCCCCGGGTGTGCCGGGGGCCCTCCACGCACTGCACGACCGCGTACGGCGGGATCCGCACCTCGACGGCGCCGCCGGGGGCCTTCGCCGCGAGGGCGTCGGCGAGCAGCCGGACGCAGGCGGCGAGGGCCTGCCGGTCGTACGGGATGGCGGCGCCGGTCGCCGCGTTCAGGTCGTCGGTGTGGACGACCATCTCGACGGTCCGGGTCACGAGGAAGTCGGCGAGGGTCATGGCGCCCAGGCGGGTCCGGACGAGCCGCTCGTCGGCGGCGCCCGCGACCCGCTCCTCGTACCGCGCGGCCGTCCGCGCGTACAGGCCCGCCAGGTCGGCCGTGTCGATCGCCCGGGTGTCCTCGTCGATGCCCGCGGCGGCCGTGGCGGTGGCCAGGGGCCAGTCGAGGAGGGTGAGTTCCCGCTTCGCCGGCTCGGGCTCGTCGAGGTTCCGCGCGACCGCTCCCACGGCCATCGTCACGTGGGCCGCCAGCTCCCGTACGGTCCACTCCCCCAGCCGGGTCGGCCTGGCGAGCTGCTCGGGCGTGAGCGCCGCCACCCCGTCCCGTACGTTCCCGAACTGGGCGAGCACGGCGGCCCGGGTCTTGGCGGAGTCGTAGCTGCGGGTGCGCTTCTTGGCCGGTGGCATGGGGGCGAGGGTAGCCGGAGACTGAAAGGGAGGGAGGGCTTCCCGCACACACCTCCACGCGCACGAGAGGGGTCGAGCAGCCATGGCTGAGCACCCTGACATCGCCTTGGTCCGCCAGGGCTTCGAGGCCTGGACCCGAGGGGACATGGAGACCGTCGGCACCCTGATGACGGCCGACTGTACGCACCACTCCCCCGGCAACAGCCAGATCTCCGGGCACTTCAAGGGCCGGGACAACATCCTCGCCATGTACGGAAAGATGTTCGAGCTCACCGGCGGCAAGATGCAGGTGAAGCTGGACAGCATCTCCGTCGACGGCCGCGGCCACGCGGTGGCGTCGAACAAGTTCTTCGCCGAGCGCGGTGACCGGGGCATCGAGATGAAGGGCGCGCTGATCTTCACGATCATGGGTGGCAAGATCACCGACATCGACGAGTGCGTCGAGGACATCGAGCAGTCCGACGCCTTCTGGGGTCAGGCGGAGGGCTGAGACTCCGCGACGGGCGCTGCCTCGAAGGTCGCACCGCTCGCCGGTACGCCGATCCCGGTCCAGGTGAACGGGACGCCCAGGCCCGTGTCCAGGTCCGGGCCGTCCATCAGCTGGAAGTGCACGTGGGGCTCGGTGGAGTTGCCCGAGTTGCCGCACCGGGCGAGTTCCTGGCCGGCGACGACCCGGTCGCCCGCCCGCACGGCCAGCGAGCCGCGCCGCAGGTGCGCGTACATCGCGTACGTACCGTCGCCGAGGTCGAGGACGACGTGGTTGCCGGTCACGCGGCGGGCGCCGGCGAGCGCGCGGACGGAGGACTCGATCAGGATCAGGTAGAGCAGCGCGGGCAGCGAGTTGCGGCTGAGGTGGTCGCGCTGGCCGTCCTCGGCGTGGACGACGGTCGCGTCGGCCACGGCGAGGAGGGGCGCGTCGAAGGCGGGGAAGTCCCGGTTGCCGCGGACCAGGGGCCAGAGCCAGGCGAAGGAGGGGCGCGGACGCTTCTCGTCCTCCTCCACGATGTCGATGGCGTACGTCTGGCCGAGGCGGTGCGTGCCGTGGCTCGGCGTCCGGTCGGCCGGGCTGTTGAGGGCCGACCAGAGGCCGGTGACCGGCGGGCCCACCTCGACCGTCTCCCGAGGTCGCGCCGCGAGCCGGCGGCGGGCGGTCGCGGAGATCGCGAGCCCGAGTCCGACGGCGGCGATCGCCGGCAGCCAGCCCGCCCAGTACGGGTAGGGCGGCTCGACGGCCACCGAGGCGAGCGCCTGCACGATGAACAGCAGCCAGAGTGCGCGGTGCAGCACGGTCATGGACTTGCGCGAAAGCATGGACGTTCCCCCTGGGTTCCCCTGTGTCGGTCCCGGTCCCGGGTCTCGGTCTCGGTCTTTACGGGCGGGCTGCGGTGAGCATCACCAGGAGCGGGACGACCCGCGCCCCGGGCACCTCGTAGCGGCCCCGGCCCGTCGTGTGGAGCCAGCCGGCGCCGGTGAGCTGCTTCAGGTGGTGGTAGATCTGGCCGGTCGTGCCGATCTCCGCCAGTTCCGCCAGCTCGGCTGCGGTGCGGCGGCCACCGAGGATCTCCCGCAGCAGCCGGAGCCGTACCGGATGACCGAGCGCCGCGAAGGAGTCGGCGGTCTCGGCCCACTCCTCGTCGAGCAGCCGCTCGGTGAGCGCGCCGAACTGCCACTCGTACCGCTCCTCGGTCGGCAGCCGGACCGAACCCGTGAACAGCACACCGCCGTCGGCGCCCTGCTCGCCCGCCTCGGCGAGCTCCGCCTTGAACCCCTCCAGGGCCCAGAGCGCGCTCTCCGTGGACGCGCGGCGGTCGGGTGCGGGGCGCTCGGCGCCCTCCAGGGCGGCCATGCGCCGTTCGAGTGCGGCGACCCGCTCTTCCAGCTCCATGACTCGGAGATTACGTAATTACGTAATCCCTTGCAAGCGGGAAACGGGAAAACCCCCGCCCGGAAGGGGCGGAGGTTTTCTCGGAAAGCGTCGGATCAGGCCAGCAGGGCCGGGATCGTCGCCTCGTGGGCCGTGCGCAGCTCCTCCAGGGAGAGCGCGAACTCGCCCTGGACGTCCACGACGTCACCGTCGACGACACCGATCCGGGTCGCCGGCAGACCCCGCGCACCGCACATGTCGGTGAAGCGGAGCTCCTCGCTGCGCGGGACGGCGACGACCGCACGGCCCGCCGACTCGCTGAAGAGGAAGGTGAAGGCGTCCAGGCCCTCCGGGACGACCAGACGCGCGCCGTTCCCGCCGCGCAGGCAGGACTCGACGACCGCCTGCACGAGACCGCCGTCGGACAGGTCGTGCGCCGCGTCGATCATGCCGTCGCGGGAGGCCGAGATCAGGATGTCGCCGAGCAGCTTCTCCCGGTCGAGGTCCACGGCCGGCGGCATGCCGCCGAGGTGCTGGTGGATCACCTCGGACCAGGCCGAGCCGCCGAACTCCTCACGCGTGTCGCCGAGCAGGTAGAGGAGCTGGCCCTCTTCCGCGAAGGCGATCGGCGTACGGCGGTTGACGTCGTCGATCACACCGAGCACGGCCACGACCGGCGTCGGGTGGATCGCGGTCTCGCCCGTCTGGTTGTAGAGCGAGACGTTTCCACCGGTGACCGGCGTGCCGAGCTGGAGGCAGCCGTCCGCGAGACCACGGGTGGCCTCGGCGAACTGCCACATGACAGCCGGGTCCTCGGGCGAACCGAAGTTCAGGCAGTCCGAGATGGCGAGCGGCTTGGCACCGGACGCGGCGACGTTGCGGTACGCCTCCGCCAGCGCGAGCTGCGCACCCGTGTACGGGTCGAGCTTCGCGTACCGGCCGTTGCCGTCGGTCGCCATGGCCACGCCGAGGTTGGTCTCCTCGTCGATACGGACCATGCCCGCGTCCTCGGGCTGCGCCAGGACCGTATTGCCCTGCACGAACCGGTCGTACTGGTCCGTGATCCAGGACTTCGAGGCCTGGTTCGGGGAGGAGACGAGCTTCAGGACCTGGTCCTTCAGCGCGGCGCCGTCCTGCGGCCGGGGCAGCTTGCCGGCGTCGTCGGCCTGGAGCGCGTCCTGCCACTCCGGGCGGGCGTACGGCCGGTGGTACGTCGGGCCCTCGTGGGCGACGGAGCGCGGCGGCACGTCGACGATCTGCTCGCCGTGCCAGAAGATCTCCAGGCGCTCGCCCTCGGTCACCTCACCGATGACGGTGGCGATGACGTCCCACTTCTCGCAGATCTCCAGGAAGCGGTCGACGTGCTGCGGCTCGACGATCGCGCACATGCGCTCCTGCGACTCGCTCATGAGGATTTCCTCGGGCGAGAGCGTCGCGTCGCGCAGGTGGACCTTCTCGAGGTCGACGTGCATGCCACCGGAGCCGGCCGAGGCCAGCTCGGACGTGGCGCAGGAGAGCCCGGCGCCGCCGAGGTCCTGGATGCCCGCGACCAGCTTCTCCTTGAAGATCTCCAGGGTGCACTCGATGAGGAGCTTCTCCTGGAAGGGGTCGCCGACCTGCACGGCGGGGCGCTTCGTCGGCTTCGAGTCGTCGAAGGTCTCCGAGGCCAGCACGGACACGCCACCGATGCCGTCGCCACCCGTGCGGGCGCCGTACAGGATCACCTTGTTGCCCGGGCCGGAGGCCTTGGCGAGGTGGATGTCCTCGTGCCTCATCACGCCGATGCAGCCGGCGTTGACCAGCGGGTTGCCCTGGTAGCAGGAGTCGAAGACGACCTCGCCGCCGATGTTCGGCAGGCCCAGGCAGTTGCCGTAGCCGCCGATGCCCGCGACGACACCGGGCAGCACGCGCTTGGTGTCGGGGTGGTCGGCCGCGCCGAAGCGCAGCGGGTCGACGACCGCGACCGGGCGGGCGCCCATGGCGAGGATGTCGCGGACGATGCCGCCGACGCCGGTGGCCGCGCCCTGGTAGGGCTCGATGTACGAGGGGTGGTTGTGCGACTCGACCTTGAAGGTGACCGCGTAGCCCTGGCCCACGTCGACGACGCCGGCGTTCTCGCCGATGCCGACGAGCATGGCGTCGTTCTCCGGGACCTTCTCGCCGAACTGCTTCAGGTGGACCTTGCTGCTCTTGTAGGAGCAGTGCTCGGACCACATGACGGAGTACATGGCGAGCTCGGCGCCGGTGGGACGGCGGCCCAGGATCTCGCGGATGCGCGCGTACTCGTCCTCCTTGAGGCCGAGCTCCTTCCAGGGCTGCTCGCTGTCCGGCGTCTCGCTCGCGTGCTTGACGGTGTCGAAAGCTCGGGGGTACGGGGGTCGCCCCCCGGAAGAAGGCAGCATCAGGCGTTGACCAGCTTCTTGAGGATCGAGGTGAAGAAACCGAGGCCGTCCGTCTTGCCGGTGCCGACCAGCGGCTCGACGGCGTGCTCCGGGTGCGGCATGAGGCCGACCACGTTGCCCGCGGCGTTGGTGATGCCCGCGATGTCGCGCAGCGAGCCGTTGGGGTTCACGTCCAGGTAGCGGAAGGCCACCCGCCCCTCGGCCTCGAGCTCGTCGAGCGTGCGCTCGTCGGCGACGTACCGGCCGTCCATGTTCTTGAGCGGGACCTCGATCTCCTGGCCCCGCTCGTAGTCGGACGTCCAGGCGGTCTCCGCGTTCTCCACCCGCAGCTTCTGGTCGCGGCAGATGAAGTGGAGGTGGTTGTTGCGCAGCATCGCGCCCGGCAGCAGATGGGCCTCGGTGAGGATCTGGAAGCCGTTGCAGATGCCGAGGACGGGCATGCCCGCCTTGGCCTGCTCGATGATGCTCTCCATCACCGGCGAGAAGCGGGAGATGGCTCCGGCCCGCAGGTAGTCGCCGTAGGAGAAACCGCCGGCCAGAACCACGGCGTCGACCTGCTTGAGGTCCTTGTCGCGGTGCCAGAGCGAGACGGGCTCGGCGCCCGCGAGGCGGGCGGCGCGCAGCGCGTCCTGGTCGTCGAGCGTTCCGGGGAACGTGACGACGCCGATGCGTGCGGTCACGACTCGACCTTCACGACGAAGTCTTCGATCACGGTGTTGGCAAGGAAGGTTTCGGCCATCTCATGGATGCGGGCGAGGGCGGCGTCGTCGACCGGCCCCTCCACCTCCAGCTCGAAGCGCTTCCCCTGACGGACGTCGGCGATTCCGGCGAATCCCAGGCGAGGCAGTGCACGCTGCACCGCCTGCCCCTGAGGGTCCAGAATCTCCGGCTTGAGCATGACGTCGACTACGACGCGTGCCACTGGCACTCCCGGTGGTGTGTTGCGTGGGCGGTTCCCTCAGCGTACCTGCCTCCAAATTCTACGCGGGTAGAGATCTGAAGGATCCTCCAAAGAGATCCACCAAAGACCCGTGAACGGACCGCCAACGGACCGCGAACACCACCCACCGCCCCACGCACACTCGCGCGCAAATTTCCAGCGAAATATCGCGGCCCCCAATCCGCCGGGACACGCTGAAACAATTGCCGGGGCTTCACAATGCGACGTCTACCGCTGTACAAAGGAATACAGAGGAAAGCAGCATTGTCCCGGCACAGTCGAACGGTCGGCATCGTCGCACGTCAGAGACGTCACAAGCGTCGTTCCGACCCCGGCGGCCGCAGGAAAGGACCGATATCCGTGGCTCAGCGTGTGGTGGTCACTCTCTCCGATGACATCGACGGCGGAGAAGCTGCTGAGACGGTCGCGTTCGCCCTCGACGGGAAGACGTACGAGATCGACCTGAATGCTGCCAATGCAAAGAAACTCCGCAAGACCCTCGCCCCCTACCTCGCCGCCGGCCGCAAGCAGCCGGCCGGAGCGAAGGGCGGGACGAAGGAGCGAGCGGGCGTCGAGACCTACACCCGGACCGCGCTCGCGCCCGACCCTGCGGCGGTCCGCGCCTGGGCGCAGTCCAACAAGATGGACGTGCCCGCGAGGGGCCGGATCCCGAAGAAGGTCTACGAGGCCTTCCACGCCGCGAGCTGACGCGCGGGGGCGGATTTGCATTCCACCCCCCATGATCCGCTAGAGTCTGGAACACGCCGAGGGGCGAGGCCGCAGGGCCGAACCTCACGCAGCGTGCGGGTGTAGTTCAGTAGTAGAACATCCCCCTTCCAGGGGGAAGGCGCAGTGTGCAATTCCTGTCACCCGCTCTGCATCGCATTACCAAGCACTCCGGTGCATCAGGTAGAGTGGTGCTCGCGCCGCCCAGTGAAAGCTGGTCGGAGGCATGCGGACGTGGCTCAGTTGGTAGAGCATCACCTTGCCAAGGTGAGGGTCGCGAGTTCGAATCTCGTCGTCCGCTCAGGAAGTCGAAGGCCCCGGTTCTCAGGAACCGGGGCCTTCGTCGTGTCCCCATGCCCTCGCTTCCCCGTGGCCCCCGTGGCGCCTGCTGCTCCCCATGACATTTGTCAGAAGCCGCGATGACAGCGCGCACTGCCGGCCGGCCCCGGCCGCCGGGAGCCTGGACACATGACCAACGCGATCGAAGCGGAAGGCCTGCGCCGCGGCTACTCCGGCGGCTTCGAGGCCGTGCGCGGCATCTCCTTCACCGTCCCCCAGGGCGAGATCTTCGCCCTCCTCGGCACCAACGGCGCCGGCAAGACCTCCACCGTCGAACTCCTGGAGGGCCTCGCCGCCCCCAGCGCCGGAACCGCCCGCGTCCTCGGCCACGACCCGTACCGCGAACGGGCCGCCGTCCGGCCCCGCATCGGGGTGATGCTCCAGGAAGGCGGCTTCCCCAGCGATCTGACCGTGGCCGAAACCGTACGGATGTGGGCGGGCTGCACCAGCGGCGCCCGACCCGCCGGCGAGGCACTGGAGGCCGTCGGACTCGGCTCCCGCGAACGGGTCCGGATCAAGCAGCTCTCCGGCGGCGAGCGGCGGCGCCTCGACCTCGCCCTCGCGCTCCTCGGCCGCCCCGAGGTCCTCTTCCTCGACGAGCCGACCACCGGACTCGACGCGGAAGGGCGGCACGACACCTGGGAACTGGTGCGGGCGCTGCGCGACGAGGGGACGACCGTGCTCCTCACCACGCACTACCTGGAGGAGGCCGAGTCCCTGGCCGACCGGCTCGCGATCATGCACCAGGGGCGGATCGTGCTCTCCGGCACCCCGGCCGAGGTCACCGCCGCCCGGCCCGCCCGGATCCGCTTCACCCTCCCCGAGGGAGTCGAGCCCGCCCGGCTGCCGCTCACGCTGAAGGCCGCCGCCCAGGGCCCGCGCGTGGAGATCCGTACGCACGCGTTGCAGGACGCGCTCGGCGAACTCCTCGGCTGGGCCCGCGAGGCGGGCGTACGGCTCCACGGGCTCGACGCCCGCTCGGCCACCCTCGAAGAGGCGTTCCTGGAGATCGCCTCCCGCACCGACGCCCTGGACGTGGACCGGGACGTGGACCTGGAGACCGCCCGATGAACGCGACCGCACGCCGGATGACCTCGCTGGGACGGGCCGAGCTCACCCTCCTCGGGCGGAACAAGAACAATCTCTTCATCGCCCTCCTCATGCCGCTGATGATGATCTTCGTACTGCGGTCCTCGCTCGGGCAGATGAGTTCGGACGAGCTGCCCGGCGGTATGGCGGGAACCACCGTCATCGGCGGGACGGGGCTGGTCCTCGTCCTCGTCGTCTACATGGGCCTCGTCTCCGCCCTCGTGGCCCGCCGCGAGGAACTCGTCCTCAAGCGGCTGCGCACGGGCGAGGCGACCGACCTGGAGATCCTCGGCGGCGCCGCGCTCCCGTCCGCCGCCATCGCGCTCATCCAGTGCGCCGTCCTCACGGTCGGCGGCGCCCTCGTCCTCGACGTCCCCGCGCCCCAGCGGCCGGACCTGCTCGTGCTCGGCCTGCTCGCCGCGATCCTGCTGCTCGCCGGACTGGCGGCCGCGACCACCGCCATCACGCGGAACGTCGAGAGCGCGGGCCTCACCACCCTGCCGTTCTTCCTGATCTCGGCCATGGGCTCGGGGCTGATGGTCCCGCTCGACGTCCTTCCGGACCTGGCCGCGAACATCGCCCGACTGCTGCCGTTCAGCGGAGTCATGGAGTTCGTCCGGGCCGGGTGGCTCGGCGTCGGCGACACCAAGGACCTCATGACCGCCGCTCTCACCACGCTGGCCTGGGGCGCCCTCACCGTGTTTGCTGTCCGCAGGTGGTTCCGCTGGGAACCCCGCAGGTGAATGAGGGACCGAAGGGAGTCCGGGCGCGTGTCCAGGCTGACGGGGTGGTGGACCCGGCGCGGCAGTGCGGCCAAGGTCGAGCTGTACACACGGTGGAGCTTCCACTTCTTCATGGTGATCGAGATCGCCGCCATCGGTCTGGTACCGGTCTCGAACGCCCGGTACAACCCGCTCGTCACCCCCCTCGGGCTCATGCTGACGCTGCTGGTCTGCGCGCACGCCGTGCTGAACGCCGTGCTCTCCTCACGCGCCCTGGACTGGGCCCTGGACCGGCGTGACCGGCCGGTGAGGCTCGCGACCGCGTTGACCCTCCTGACCGCCGTCGGTTCTCTGGCGGTGATCGCGCTGCGGGCCACCGGCGTGCTGGACGACCCCTCGATCGTCGCCGCCGTCGTCACCGGCCTGGTCACCTTCACCATGAGCGGCCTCGTGCTCTGCGTGCGCCGGCCCCGGCGCATGCTGTACGTCGTCCCGGCCGCCGGGCTCGCGACCGGCACCGCGGTCGTGGCGATGGGCATCCACCCGGGCGAAGGCCTCGGCTACGCGATCGGGATCACCCTGAGCGGTGGCGGGCTCGCCGCCGCCTGCGGCTTCTCCGCCTGGCTGATGAAGATCGTCTGGGAGCTGGAGCGCTCCCGGGACGTGCAGGCCCGGCTCGCCGTCGCCGAGGAGCGGCTGCGGTTCGGGCGGGACCTGCACGACATCCTCGGCCGGAACCTCTCGGTGATCGCCCTCAAGAGCGAGCTCGCCGTGCAGCTCGCCCGGCGGGAACGGCCTGAGGCCGTCGACCAGATGATCGAGGTGCAGCGCATCGCCCGGGAGTCCCAGCGGGAAGTGCGGGACGTCGTACGCGGCTACCGCGAGGCGGACCTGCGGGTGGAGCTGGAGGGCGCGCGGGGCGTCCTCGACGCGGCCGGGATCGACTGCGCCGTCGACTCCCCCTTCGCCTCCCCCTTCGCCTCCTCCGGCGGTTCCTCCGGCCGCTCCTCCCGGCTCGTGCTGCCCGGCGAGGTGCAGTCGGCGCTCGGATGGGTGGTCCGGGAGGCCACGACGAACGTACTGAGGCACGGGGACGCGCGGCGCTGCGCGATCGCCGTCCGCGAGAAGGAGGGTGCGGTGCTGCTGACGGTGGAGAACGACGGGGCGGGAAGCCCTTCCGGACCCGGCGGCCCGCCCGGTTCGGGGCTCGCCGGGCTTCGCGAGCGGCTCGCGGCCGTCGGCGGGACCCTGGAGGCCGGGCCCGGCGACGGCGGTACGTTCCGGGTGACGGCCCGGGTGCCCGTGCCCCGTACGGAGGTGACCGGGTGACCCCGCCCGTACGTCTCCTGCTCGCCGACGACGAGCATCTGATCCGCGGCGCTCTCGCCGCGCTGCTCGGCCTGGAGGACGACCTCGTCGTCGTCGCCGAGGCCGCGACCGGGCCCGAGGCGCTCGCCATGGCCCGCGCCCACCAACCCGACGTCGCCGTGCTCGATCTGCAGATGCCGGGCGCGGACGGTGTGACGGTCGCCACGGTCCTGCGGGACGAACTGCCCGGCTGCCGCACCATGATCGTGACCGGTCACGGCCGTCCGGGGCACCTCAAGCGGGCCCTCTCCGCCGGCGTCCGGGGCTTCGTCCCGAAGACCGTCAGCGCCCAGCGGCTCGCCGAGATCATCCGTACCGTGCACGCCGGAAACCGTTACGTGGACCCGGAGTTGGCGTCCGACGCGATCGCCGCGGGGGACTCGCCGCTGACCGCCCGGGAGGCCGAGGTCCTCGAACTCTCCGCCGACGGGGCGCCCGTCGCGGAGATCGCCCGGCGCGCCTCGCTCTCCCCCGGAACCGTCCGGAACTACCTCTCCTCGGCCGCCGCCAAGCTCGGCGCCGAGAACCGTCACACGGCGGTGCGTCTCGCGCAGGCGAAAGGATGGGTATAGTTGGCTCCGCGCTACGGCGCATGCGGACGTGGCTCAGTTGGTAGAGCATCACCTTGCCAAGGTGAGGGTCGCGAGTTCGAATCTCGTCGTCCGCTCCATGAAGAAGCCCCCCGGTCGATCCGACCGGGGGGCTTTCTCGTGCCTCGGGACCTCTAGAAGCCGTCGGACCAGGCCTTGCCGGTCAGCAGCTCGTACGCCTCCAGGTACTTGGCGCGCGTCGCGTCGACGATCTCCTGCGGGAGCGGCGGCGGCGGCGTCTCGCTCTTGCGGTCCCAGCCCGAGGCCGGGGACGTCAGCCAGTTCCGCACGAACTGCTTGTCGTACGAGGGCTGGGCGCGGCCCGGCTGCCACTGGGCGGCCGGCCAGAAGCGCGAGGAGTCCGGGGTGAGGACCTCGTCGGCGATGACGAGACGGTCGCCGTCCGGGGTGCTCTCGAAGCCGAACTCGAACTTGGTGTCGGCCAGGATGATCCCGCGCTCGCGGGCGATGTCCCGGGCCCGGGAGTACACGGCGAGGGTCGTCTGGCGCAGCAGCGCGGCCGTCTCGGGGCCGACCTGGCGGGCGACCTCCTCGTACGAGACGTTCTCGTCGTGGTCGCCGACAGCGGCCTTGGTGGCCGGGGTGAAGATCGGGGCGGGCAGCTCGGAGCCGTCGCTGAGGCCCTCGGGGAGCGCGAGGCCGCAGACCGTGCGGTCCGCGTCGTACTCGACGAGGCCGGAGCCCGTGAGGTAGCCGCGGGCGACGCACTCGACCGGGACCATGTTCAGCGACTTGCAGACCGTGGTGCGGCCGGCCCAGTCGGCGGGGGCGCCGGCCGGGAGCTCGGTGGAGAGGACGTGGTGCGGGACCAGGTCGGAGAGCCGGTCGAACCACCACAGGGAGAGCTGGGTGAGGACCCGGCCCTTGTCGGGGATCTCGGTCGGCAGGACCCAGTCGTACGCGGACAGACGGTCGCTCGCCACCATGACGAGGTCCCCTGCCTCGTTCCGGTACAGGTCGCGGACCTTGCCCGTGTGGAGATGGGTGAGGCCCGGGACCTGGACAGGTTCGGGCTTTTCTACGAATCCGGACACGGTTCCTCCGCGTAGGTTGATCCAGGAGCGTGTCCGATTCTCTCGCACATCCGGAGGGACCCGGCCGCCAGGCCCTGTGACTCCCCGCTCAGTCCCTCTTGCAGATCCGGTCGAGGAGGTTCGCGGTGGCGCGCTGGACCCGGGCGTCGACATGGCCCGGCCGGTCGAGCGCCGGAGACCAGGCGAAGGTGCCGGAGGCGAAGACCCAGGCACCGGACGGCGCCTTGTAGAGCGAGGTCTCCTGGTGGCGGACCGCTCCGTCGCCGTCCCGGTAGGGCGAGTGGGCCAGCAGGATGCGGCCCTGGTGCTCGGGGAGCGCGGTGCGCGGGAAGTAGCGGTCGGCCTCGCCCGCGACCAGGCCGGGGAGCTCGTCGCCGTCGCCGGCGCCGGTGGCCTCCCAGAGCCAGTGCTCGGCGTTCCGTACGACCATCGGGTGCGGTTCGGGCACCCGGCCCGCGTACTGGATGCCGAGGAGCCGCTGCTCGGGCCGGTCGACCTCGCGCCAGAGGGCGGGGCGGCCCGGGCCGCGCCGCTTGCGGCAGGTGAGGAGGCGGTCCGGCACCCCCGACGGCGACGGGCCCAACTCCACCTGCCAGTACATGGTGTTGGCGGAGAGGAAGACGAGGGACGTGCCCTGGTCGCGGGCGAGTTCGGCGGTGCGGCGCATCGGCGCCGACCAGTACTCGTCGTGGCCGGGGAAGACCAGGCCCCGGTAGCGGCTGGGGTCGACCCGGCCCGCGTGCAGGTCGCGGGTCTCCGCGTAGGCGAGGTCGTAGCCGTACCGCTCGGCCCAGCGGATGAAGTCGTAGGCGTGGCCGACGTGGAGGGGCAGGCCCGCGCCCGCGTAGGGGCGGTCGAAGGAGACGGTGACGGCCGCGTCCTCCTCGCCGAGCAGCCGGCCCTCCTCGTCCCAGGCGTGGTAGAGGCTGGCGCCGGTGCGGCCGTCCTCCGGATAGAGGTTGTACGCCTGCCAGGTCACGTCCGGGAGGACGAGGAGCAGGTCCGCCGGGTGGCTGTCCCGGACCGTGAAGGGGATGTGGGAGCGGTAGCCGTCGGCGGTGGTGAGGACGGCGACGTACGCGCCGATCGTCCAGTACGTCGGGACCTGGAGCCGCCAGGACTGCCACCAGTGGTGACAGGAGACCGTGCGGTCGGCGGTGAGCGGGGCGGGCTGGACGATCCCCGAGAGCCGCGGGCTCGTGGTGATCTTCGCGGCGCCGTCGCCGCCGTAGTGGCCGATCCGGTAGACGTCGACCAGGAACTGCTGCGGCGGGTCCACGGTGATGTGGAAGTCGATCGACTCGCCCGGCGCGACGGCCCCGGTCGAGGCGAAGCCCTTGATCTGCCGCCGGACGTCGTCGGCCGTGCGCGGGCCGCCGCTGCCGCCGCGGGCCAGGATCTCGTCCGCGTACCAGGGGACCATCTGGCCCGTGTCGTCGAAGTAGTTCTCCGAACCGCGGAGCCAGGGCAGCGGGCCCTGTCCGAAGGGATCGCTCACGGCGTGCGCCAGCGCGCCGGACTCCCACCGTCTGATCTGCTCGGCCCCCATGCTGCGCCCCTCCCTCGACTCCCCCGGTCGGCTGGTCAGTGCCTCTGGTTCTTGCCTTTGTCAGTGACGGTCTCCAGCACATCACATAACGCACGCACTCCGTCACCGTTCGTCGTGAATTGACGAGAGTGGAAGCCGGGGCTCCGGGTCGAGTGGTTCCGATGCGGCTCCGGGAGCGGTGTCCGGGGTGGTTCTGGGGGCGCGTCCGGGGGCGCGTCCCGGGGGCGCGTCCCGGGGGCGCTTCCCGGCGCTCCAGGGGCGCTTCCGGGGCGCGTTCAGACCAGGCGCACGGGCTTCTCCGGGCGGACTCCCGTGCGGGCGAGCCAGGCGCGCAGGGGCTCCGGGTCGCCGTCCTCGACGAGGGCGAGGACCCGGGGGCCGAGGTCCGCCGCGCGCTCGCCCCCGACGAGGAGGGCGGGGCCGTCGAGCCAGTCGAGGCCGGGGACGGCCTCCGCGGTGTCGACGGCCGCGCAGCAGACCATCGCGGTCACGTGGTCGGCGAGCAGGTCGCGGCCGGAACGGGGCGGCTGGAGCGGGAAGAGCGGCAGGGGCCCGTCCGGGCCGCTGACGACCGCGTGCGGGGTCTTGGCGCTCGGGGCCGTCGCCGCCGCCTTCGCCGCCTCGGCGGCGCCGGCGGCCGCGCGGGCCTCCCGGGCGGCCTCCTCCCGCGCGAGGAGCGCGCTGAGCGCGGCGGCGAGGGCGTCGGCGGCGGGGTTGGCGTGCGGCTCGTCGTCGAGGTCGTGGAGTGCTTGGAGGTCGTGCTCGGTCTCGGGGGCGTGGCCGGTCTCGGGGGCGTGCCTGGTCTCGGGGGCGTCGCTGGGCTCGGGGGCGTCGCTGGTCTCGCGGGCGTGCCTGGGCTCGGGGGCGCCGCTGATCCCGGGGGCGTGCCCCGTCTCGGGGGCGTGCCCGGCTTCGAGGGCGTGCCCAGGCTCGGCGTCGTGCCCCGTCTCGAGGGCGTGCCCCGTCTCGAGGGCGTGTCCGGCTTCGAGGGTGTGCCCGGGCTCGGGGGCGTGGTCGGGCCCGGGGTTCGCGAGCGGCGGCGTGGGGGGCTGCGGGGCGGACAGATGGGCCATCACGCGGGTCAGCGTCGGGCCGTCGGAGGCGGACGGGGACCCGGCGGCCGCGGCGGCGACGCCCAGCCGGTCGAGGACCTCGTGCAGCCGGGCCGCGTCCGTACGCCACTTCCGGTCGACGACCTCTTCCGGGTACTGGCTCCACTCCACCGGCGACCAGTCGGGGCCGGGCTCGGCCGGGCCGCCGTGGAAGAGGCGGGCGGCGAGCAGCGAGGCCGCCTCGTCGACCGTGCCCGGCTCCTCCAGGAGGTCGCAGGCCGGCCGCTCGCCGAGCCGGGAGGAGAAACCGTCCGCGAGCCGGTCGCGGCGGGAGAGCTCGGTCAGGGCGGAGACCACGCCCGCGTCGAGCTTGGCGGGCCAGCGGCCCATGCGCCAGGCGGGCAGCGCGACCCGGGTCAGGAGCCGGTCCCAGCCCGCGTAGGCCAGGCCGACCTGCTCCTGGGCGACGATCCGTACGCCGTAGTCCACGTTCTGCGCGCGCTCCGAACCGGCGGCGGCGACACCGCGCTCCATCTCGGCGACGTGCCCTCGGCAGGCGCGCAGCAGGACGCGGGCGACCTGCCCGACGCCGTGGGCGCCGAGTCGGCGGAGGGGGTCGAGCCCGGCGTTCTCGGGGACGGCGACGGCGGCGTCGAGGCCGCGGACGAAGCGGCGGGCGGCGGCTATGTCGGGGTGGGCGGCCGGTCCCGTACCGGCGACGACCGGGGCGAGGACCGCACGGAGCTCGGCGACCCGCATCCACCAGAGGAAGGGCGAGCCTATGACGAGGACGGGTGCCGCTCCGGCGTCGGACGTCCCGCCTCCGTGAGGGCCTCCGTGCTTGCGGTGGGCCCGGTGGGTGCGGTCCTCCAGCCAGCTGTCGCAGTCCGGCGTCAGGGCTATCGCGGAGGGGGCGGGGACGTCGAGCCGGTCGGCCAGGTCCCGCACGAGCCGGTACAGATCGGGGGCCCCGGCCTCGGAGAGCTCCACGGTGGGCGTGGCGGCCGGCCGGGCGCGGGCGACGACGAGGGCGACGGCCGTGGCGGCGAGGGCGACGAGGACCGCGAGGACGGTCACCACCCAGCGGGCGGTGTCCCAGCCGGTCCCGGTGAAGTGGCCGGTGACGCCGCCCGCGTACAGGACGACGGCCACCGCGGCGGGGAGCACGGCGACGCCGAGCGCCCTGCCTCGGACACGGAGGACGGCGAGGGCCCGGGAGCGCGCGGCGCGCGCACCCCACTCCTCGCCGACAACGGCACCGGTACCGGACACGCCGTCCATCACCCCCTCCTGCCCATGTCGGGACTGCCCCTATCGGGACTGCCTGTGCCTGTGGCGGTGTTGCTCACTCCCCCACTGTGGCACCCGCCCCTGACATCGCAATGCCGGTGGGCCAAGTGCCGGAACGCCTCCGCCGCACCCTAGTTGGGGTGGTGGCGGGCGTCATCCGGATGGCCGAGCCGTCACTCGATGGAATGGCTTTGGGCAAAGGTGATGGCGCTCGTGCGGCCGTACGGTTCACCGCACGGCCGCACGAAAGAACGGCGTGTCGCCGCGGGGGAATCAGGCCTCGGCGGCCTTCCGCGCGATGTCCGTACGGTGCTGCGAGCCGTCGAGCCGGATACGGCCGACCGCCGCGTACGCGCGCTCGCGGGCCTGCGCCAGGTCCGTTCCGGTGGCGGTGACCGAGAGGACCCGGCCGCCCGCGCTGACGATCGCGTCACCGTCCCGCTTCGTCCCCGCGTGGAGGACGTACGCGTGGGGGGCGTCCTGCTCCGCGATCGCGTCCAGACCCTCGATGGGGTCGCCGGTGCGCGGGGTCTCCGGGTAGTTGTGGGAGGCGACGACCACGGTGACCGCGGCGTCGTCGCTCCAGCTCAGCGGCGCCTGCTCCTCCAGGGTGCCGTTGGCGGAGTGCAGCAGGACGCCCGCGAGCGGGGTCTTCAGCCGGGCCAGGACGACCTGGGTCTCGGGGTCGCCGAAGCGCGCGTTGAACTCGATGACCCGGACACCGCGGCCGGTGATCGCCAGACCCGCGTACAGCAGGCCGGAGAACGGCGTGCCGCGGCGGCGCAGTTCGTCGACCGTGGGCTGGAGGACGCTGCCCATGACCTCGTCGACGAGCTTGGGGTCGGCCCAGGGCAGCGGCGAGTAGGCGCCCATGCCGCCGGTGTTCGGGCCCTCGTCGCCGTCGAGCGCGCGCTTGAAGTCCTGCGCGGGCCGGAGCGGGAGGACGGTGACACCGTCGGTGATCGCGAAGAGGGAGACCTCGGGGCCGTCGAGGTACTCCTCGATGACGACGCGGTCGCAGGCGAGGGCGTGCGCCCGGGCCTTCTCGACGTCCTCGGTGACCACGACGCCCTTGCCGGCGGCGAGGCCGTCGTCCTTGACGACGTACGGAGCGCCGAAGGCGTCGAGCGCCTCGTCGATCTCCTCGGGGGTGGTGCAGACGTAGCTGCGGGCGGTGGGCACGCCGGCGCCGGCCATGACGTCCTTGGCGAAGGCCTTGGAGCCCTCCAGCCGCGCCGCCTCCTGGGACGGGCCGAAGGCCGGGATGCCGGCCGCGCGGACGGCGTCGGCGACACCGGCGACCAGCGGGGCCTCCGGGCCGACGACGACCAGTTCGGCGCCGAGCTCGGTGGCGAGGCGCGCGACGGCTTCGCCGTCCAGCTGGTCGACGGGGTGCAGCTCGGCGACCTCCGCGATTCCGGCGTTGCCGGGCGCGCAGTGCAGAGCGGTGACGTCGGGATCGAGGGAGAGAGAGCGGCACAGGGCGTGTTCGCGGGCGCCGCCGCCGATGACGAGGACCTTCACGCCAGCCAGAGTAGCCCGCCGGCCGGGATGCCCCTTGTGCGGGCCACCGAGCGAGACAGCCCTAGTCGTTCGTGTATTCCTCCACAACGGTGGCTCCGAGCTCGCGCACGATCAGGTCGTGGCCGGAGAGGGCGGAGTCGACGAGGTCGGGATCGTCCTCCTCCGGCACGTCGTCCTCGGGCGCCACGGGCTGCGGCGCGGGCGGCGCGTACGCGGGCTCGGGGGCGTGCGCGGGAGCGGGGGCGAAACCGGGGGCGGACGCCTGCGGGAAGGCGGGACCCGGGGCGGGCCGGTCCTGTACGGGTGCGGGCTGCGGGGCCTGCTGGAAGGCGGGCGCGGGGGCCTGCGGCCGGCCGCCGCCGAAGTTGGCCGCGGCGGGCGGCGGATTGGCACCGCCCGAGGGGTCGATGATCGCCTCGACCCTCCACTGCACGTTGAACTGCTCGGAGAGGGCCTGCTTCAGGACCTCCTCGCTGCCGCTGCTCGCGAAGTTGTCGCGGGCGCCGGCGTTGAGGAAGCCGAGCTGGAGGGTGGTGCCGTCGAAGCCGGCCACCTGCGCGTTCTGGCTGAGCAGGATCCAGGTGAAGCGGCGCTTGTTCTTGACGGCTTCGAGGATCTGCGGCCAGAGGTTCCGCACCTGCGCCGTGTCTCCGCCACCGCCGCCGCCCGCGGGAGCCGGGGCCTGCGGCGCGGGCTGCGCCTGTACGGGGGCGGGGGCTGCCGGTGCCGGTGCCTGAGCTGTCGGGGCTGCCGGGGCTGCCGCACCGGGCCATGCGCCGGGCGCACCGCTGCCGGGGGCCGCGGCCCCGGGCCAGGCGCCGGGCTTGGACGCGGGGGGCTGGGCCTGCACGGGGGCGGCGGGAGCGGCGGGGACGGGTTCAGGCGCGGGGGCGACCTGTGCGGGCTGCACGGGCTGCATGCGCTGCGCGGGCGCCGGGGCGGGTGCGAGCGGGGGCGGGGCCATCGGGGTGTGGGCGTCGGGCCCGGGCACGTACCCCATGGCGGGCGTGGGCGGCGCTGGCGTGTAGACGGCCCCGGCCCCGACTCCGGCGCCGGACGCGGCCCCGCGCTCCAGCCGGTCGAGCCG
The DNA here is from genome assembly GCF_042717315.1 of Streptomyces sp. NPDC058650. NCBI lineage: Bacteria > Bacillati > Actinomycetota > Actinomycetes > Kitasatosporales > Streptomycetaceae > Streptomyces > Streptomyces sp. NPDC058650. The sequence goes on along the minus strand of NZ_JBHXRL010000001.1, from coordinate 669,492 downwards.
CGCCTGGATGGAACGCTCGTCGTCGAAGGCGGCGGGCAGCAGCACGCGCGCGCAGATCAGTTCCAGCTGGAGCCGGGGCGAGGTGGCGCCGCGCATCTCGGTCAGGCCGGTGTTGACCAGGTCGGCGGCCCTGCTGAGCTCGGCGGCGCCGAAGACGGAGGCCTGGGCCTGCATGCGCTCGATGACGTCGACCGGGGCGTCGATGAGCCCCTTCTCGGCGGCGTCCGGCACGGCGGCCAGGATCACCAGGTCGCGCAGCCGCTCCAGGAGGTCGGCGACGAACCGCCGGGGGTCGTTGCCGCCCTCGATGACCCGGTCGACGACCTCGAACGCGGCGGCGCCGTCGCCGGCCGCGAAGGCGTCCACCACCGAATCGAGCAGGGACCCGTCCGTGTAGCCGAGGAGAGAGGTCGCCATGGCGTACGTCACACCGTCGTCGGCGGCACTGGCGAGCAGCTGGTCCATGACGGACATCGAGTCACGCACGGAGCCGGCGCCGGCGCGCACGACGAGCGGCAGCACGCCGTCCTCGACGGAAGCGCCCTCCTGCCCGCAGACCTGGCCCAGGTACTCCCGCAGGGTGCCGGGCGGCACGAGCCGGAAGGGGTAGTGGTGGGTCCGCGACCGGATGGTCCCGATGACCTTCTCGGGCTCGGTCGTGGCGAAGATGAACTTGAGGTGCTCCGGCGGCTCCTCGACCACCTTCAGGAGGGCGTTGAAGCCCGCCGAGGTGACCATGTGCGCCTCGTCGATGATGTAGATCTTGTACCGGCTGGACGCGGGCCCGAAGAAGGCCTTCTCCCGCAGGTCACGGGCGTCGTCCACACCACCGTGGGACGCGGCGTCGATCTCGATGACGTCGATCGACCCCGGTCCGTTCCGCGCGAGGTCGCGGCAGGACTGGCACACGCCGCAGGGCGTCGGTGTCGGACCCTGCTCGCAGTTCAGGCACCGGGCCAGAATCCGCGCACTGGTCGTCTTTCCGCAGCCGCGGGGCCCGCTGAACAGGTACGCGTGATTGACCCGGTTGTTCCGCAGGGCCTGCTGCAACGGGTCGGTGACATGCTCCTGCCCGATGACCTCGGCGAAGGACTCGGGGCGATAGCGGCGGTACAGCGCGAGAGACGACACGTATACGAGGTTATAGGCGTCCACCGACAACCCGGGAAAAACCACCGGGCGGGACCCTGCCGCCACCACCTCCGGCACCCGGCGGAATCCACCGCGCCCGGGAACGCAAGCGCCCCCCACGCACCCGCCAGAGCCAACTTACCCTTGCTGCCTTCCGGCCCTGGGGGAGTTCAGTCAGATAGCGCCGCGTGAGGGGCTCCGCCCAGCGTACCCGATCCCGGCAGCCCCACGCCCCACCCCCCCTCACACGCGCCCCGAGCCCCTCGAAACCTCCCTCGGGCCGTCCCGGGGAACCACCCTCGGCACCTCCCTCAGCACCTCCCTCGGCACCTCCCTAGAAACCACCCTGGAATCCCCCTCGACCACCCCTGACCACCCATGACCTCGCCTCGACCGCTCCACGACCTCCCCGCCCCTCCCGCCGCCTCTCCCGCCGCCTCCCCCTCTGCCTCTCCTCTGCTCACCTCGGGAGGGCCTCCCTCAGACCTCCGCCGGACCGCCGCCGGACCGCCGCCCCGACCGCTCATCACCCTCTCGTCGACCCGTGGCCGATCCCTGATCGAATCGAGTGATCGAATCGAGTTCGCGAGCACCCTCCTCGGTCATGTAATGTTCCGAGCGGAGGATTCGCCTAGAGGCCTAGGGCGCACGCTTGGAAAGCGTGTTGGGGGCAACCCCTCACGAGTTCGAATCTCGTATCCTCCGCCAGCTCAGAGGGCCGGATCGCGTCAGCGATCCGGCCCTCTGGCGTTGCTCCGCCGCGGGTTCCGTCTCATTCTCACGCGGACGACAGCCGCACAGGGCGGCTCGACGGCGCATACTGGTCGCAATGACAAAGCCAGCAGCACCGAAGCGCTACTTGCCGACCAGTCCCTTCAAGGCCCCGGTCGCCCCTCCGCCCAAGGAGTTCGCCGTGGGCGACCAGGTCACACACGACATGTACGGTCTCGGCCGAGTGATCGGCATCGAGGACGGAGTCGCAGCACTTGTCGACTTCGGCTCGCTGCAGGAGCGGATCCTGAGCCCGTACACCAAGATGAGCAAGCTGTAGGACCGCTGTGTCGACCACGGCACGGCACCCCCAGAGGGCCGGACCGCACCAGCGGTCCGGCCCTCTGGCATTTCCTGCGCCGCCCCGGAGGAGCTACACGGGGCAGGGGCGGTACTCGAGGCTGAGCTCACGGTCGACGGCGTGGCTCGTCCGCATGGAGGCGTCGATGACCTGCTGCCAGGAGCCGTACTTGGCGTACAGCTGATCAGCGTTCGGGCCGAGCGGGTTGCCGTACTTGGCGAGGTTCCGCTCCTCCAGGATGCGGACCTCCTCCGGGCTCATGCCCGCGCGAGTGATCTCCTTCGCCTGGTTCCGCATGTCGACCAGCTCCCTGGCGATCTCCTCGTCGGTGAAGCCCGCCTCACGCATGTTGGCCTCGGTACGGTGCATGTCCTCCAGGAGCCCGTGGTACCGCATCCGCGTCCGCTGGGCCTCGACCTTCTCGTCCATCGGCAGGACACGGATCCGGCACACGACGGGGTCCGTGCTGGGACAGGCGTCGTCGGCGGAGACCGGCCGGGCGAGCGGGGCGGTGATGATCGACCCGCACGACTCCGCCGCCGTGGCGACGGTGGTGCCGGCCGTGCCCAGGAGTGCTACCGCGGCCATGAACGGGAGCAGCGCGCGGCGCACGATGAGGGAAGAGGAGGGGGAGGAAGGGGAGGAAGGGGAAGGAAGGTGCATGCGCGCCACCCTGGCGAGGGCGCCGCACCCCTTCACGCAGGCGCACCGGTGATCACTCCTACGGGGACCCCGGATATCCGGGCGACCCCTCGCCCTACTTGTTCCGGCTCGCCCGCATGCCCGAAATCCGGCATTCACTCGCCGAACCCCGCCGCATCGAGGCCACGCTGCCGCGCGCGGACGACGCTCCGGGAGCCGTTCTCGTCCTCGTCATGCGCGGCGTCCCGGCCGAGGGGGCACCAGGACCAGCCGCGCAGCAAGCTCCCGCCCCCACCTCCCCGTACAGGCTCCGGCGGATCGGCAGGACGTCTCTAGGACTCGCGCACGACACGGTGGCGGAGGAGGACGGAACGGCCGTCGAACGTCCGGGTCTCCACCGGCTCCAGCTGGGTACGGCGCTCCGCGGGGCGGAAGGCCGGGGTACCGCCGCCGAGGAGCACGGGGTGGACGACCACCCGGTACTCGTCGACGGCGCCGTGCGCGCCGAGGTGGGCGGCCAGCTCGGCGCCGCCGAACAACACCAGGTTCTTGCCGGCCTCCGCGAGCGCCGTCAGCTCCTCGGCGACGTTCTCGGAGACGACGGTGGTGTTCCAGCCGAGGTCCTGGCCGGCGAGGGTCCGGGAGACCACGACCTTCGGGGCCTCACGCCAGACCGGCGCGAAGGCCAGGTCGTGCGGGTCCTGCGAGTACTGCTCGGCGTTCGGCCAGAAGCCGGACATCAGGTCCCAGACCTTGCGGCCGTAGAGGAAGACGGTGTCACCACCGGTCAGCTCGCCGGTGTAGGCGGAGAGCTCGGCGCCCATGGCCGGCCAGTCGAACTCGCCCTTCGGCCCGGCGATGAAGCCGTCGAGGGACTGGTGCACGAAGTGGATGATCCGGCCCATGAGGTCCTGCCTTCAGGTGACGCGCGCACCGCCCCTGCGGCCCGCTCTCGCCCTGTGGTCGATGCCGGCCGACGCCGCTCGACATCGGAGACGGGCTTCCGGCCGACTTTTTCCGACCCACCCGAGAGCAGCCCACCGGACCTCATCGTCTGGCGACGAAGGTGCTCGTGCGGCCAGGTTCCGGCGCGGACAGTTCCTGGCCACCGGATCGGCGAACGGCACGCCGGTAGCCGCCGGGCGCCGAGCCGTGGACGCGCTTGAAGGCAGCGGAGAAGGCGAACTCGGTGCCGTACCCGACCTGTTCGGCCACGGTACGGAGCGAGGCGTCCGTCGTCCGGAGCAGCCGCTCGGCGAGGGTCATGCGCCACCAGGTGAGGTACGCGAGGGGCGGACGCCCGACGAGTGCCGCGAAGCGGCGGGCGAACGGGGCCCGCGAGAGCCCGGCCTCCGCCGCGAGGCGCTGCACCGTCCAGGCGACGCCCGGTGACCGGTGCATCGCGTGCAGCGCGGCCGTGACCGCCGGGTCGCCGAGCGCGGCGGCCCAGCCGGAGGTCCCGGGCCCGACCTGGGCGGCCTGTTCGGCGAACCAGATGCGGAGGATGTAGAGGAGCAGCGTGTCCAGGAGGGCGGGCACGGCCGCGTCCGTCCCCAGCCCGGGCCGCCGCAGTTCGGCGGCGAGCAGCTCCACGGCCGCGGCCAGTTCGGGCGGGCGACCGGGCCGGGCGGCCGGCAGATGGATCAGGTCGGGAAGGCCGTGCAGCAAGGGGTGCGTACGGGAGGGGTCGAGCTGGTACGTGCCGCAGAGCAGCGCCGTGACGGGGCCGCCGAGGCCGGTGGGGTCGACGCGGTCGGACACGTAGGGGGAGGTCGAGGGGGTGGGGGCGCAGCCCTCGCCGGCCGTGGTGGTGCCACCGCCGAAGGTCTCGCGGTACGCGTCCCCCGAGGCGCGGCAGTCGGCGAGGAGATGACCGGTGCCGTGCGGCAGGAACACGACGTCGCCGACGGCCAGTTCGAGGTCGCCGGCGCTGGGCGACCGCAGCACGCAGGTGCCCTCCAGGACGACCTGGAACCCGGCCGATCCCGGCACGGTGGCGAAACGCTGCGCCCAGGGAGCGTGCCAGCGGACGGAGGCGGACCGGGGGCGGCCGGACCGCATCACGGCGATCACATCGCTCAGGACATCCATGGGTGGAGCCTAGCGAGACGCATGCGTATGAAGCAGGTGTCCAGACACATGGATCGTCTCGGTCCCCGCTCCTAGATTCACCCCATGACGACATCGAAGACATCGAAAACATCGACGACATCGCAGCCGCTGATGAAGGCCGCTCGAATCCACCAGTACGGCGACGCCTCCACGATCCGCTACGAGGACGCCCCTCGCCCCAGCCCGGCCGCGGACGAGGTGCTCGTACGGGTCGCGGCGACCTCCTTCAACCCGACCGAGACGGCCCTGCGCGGGGGCCTGCTGCACGGCTTCCTGCCGGTGGACCTGCCGTTCACGCTCGGCTGGGACGTGGCGGGGATCGTCACGGAAGTGGGGGCGGGCGTACGGGACTTCGCGATCGGCGACGGGGTCGTGGGCCGGCTGGACGGCGGGGCCGGGGCCGAGTACGTGGCGGCGCCGGCGAGGCTGCTGGCGGCCGCGCCGACATCCGTACCGCTCGCACACGCCGCCGCCCTGCCGGTGGCCGGCCTCACGGCGTGGCAGGCGGTCTTCGAGCACGGGCGGGTGCGGGAGGGGCTGCGGGTCCTCGTGAACGGCGCGGGCGGCGGAGTCGGCGGCTTCGTCACCCAACTCGCGTCCCACGCGGGCGCGGACGTCACGGCCACGGCGAGCGCGCGCAGCGCGGCGACGGTGCGGCGACAGGGGGCGCGGCGGGTCGTCGACTACACGACGACCCCACTGCCGGAGGGCCTCCGGTCCCCGGTCGACCTGCTGCTGAACCTGGTCCCGATGCCGCCGGAAGAGGCCGCGACACTGCCCCGCCTTGTCCGCCCGGGCGGCCACATCGTCTCGATAGCGACCCCGATCCCGGCGGACACGGGCAGGTCGGTGACGTCCCAGCACATGGTGGCCAGGAACGACGTGAAGCAACTGGAGGAACTGATCGCCCTGGTGGACGGCGGCGCGGTGACCTTGGACATCACCGAGACGCGCCCACTGGAGCAGGTGGCGGACGTCCACAGGTCGAGCGAGGTCGGGGGCGTGCGGGGGAAGGTGCTGCTGGTGCCGTGAGGGGTTCGTTCACCGGTTAGAGGGGTGATGCGCGGGAGGGACGTTCCTGCGGTCACCGGTGTGTAGTGATGCCGATACTTTCTGTGATGACCGATCCGGTTCGACCAAACAGGGGTTATCCATGAGGAAGTTGGCGACTGCGGTGGTGGCTGCGGGGCTGTTCTTTGGGGGGATGGGGGTGGCGGTTGCGGACTCGTGGCACGAGCTGAAGATGACCACGACGGGCGCCGAGTTCAAGGGTTCCTACATGTGGGAGCCCCAGCTCCAGAAGCACGGCGGGCTTCGCGTGAAGGGAAAGCTGAAGGACGTCATTGGGAACGACGGCCACAACGTCTACATCTACTCGAAGGTCCAGGGATACCCCTGGATCCGCACCAAGGGCGTCCAGAAGAAGACCGTTGACATCAACAAGGTCTTCTTCGACAGCGCGCTGCTGGTCACGCACCTCGTAGAGGTGCAGGTATGCCGCGACCGTGGATCCTTGCGGCCGGACAACTGCTCAGAGCTTCGAAAGTTCGAGCGCTAACAGTCGACGGTCCTGGGAGCCGTCGACCGGCGGCTCCCATCCACAGGGAGAGCGCACCACGATGGACGTCATCCTCCGCGCCGAGGGCGTGGATCTCTTCTACGGCACTCATCAGGCTGTCAGCAGTGCCGACTTCACGCTCAAGCGCGGCGAAGTGGCCGCCATCACGGGCAGTAGCGGATCTGGTAAGTCTTCCCTGCTGTACTGCCTCGCCGGGGTTCTCCCGCCTTCCAACGGCACAGTGTCCTTCGACGGGGTTCAACTCGCATCTCTCCCTGACGGAGAACTGAGCGCCTTGCGTCGTACGCGCTTGGGATTCGTCTTCCAGTACGGGGAGCTGTTGCCGGAGCTGACCGCCGAGGAGAACGCTGCCCTTCCCCTCCGGCTCGCGGGGATCAGCAAGACGCATGCCCATGCAATGGCTGGCCAAGTACTGGGCCGGCTCGGCATGGGCGACCTGGTACGACGCAGGACCTCCAAGCTGTCAGGTGGGCAGAGTCAGCGTGTGGCAGTGGCGCGGGCTCTAGTCCACCGACCGGATGTCGTGTTCGCGGACGAGCCGACCGGAGCCCTCGACAGTGCCAACGCAGCCGCTGTACTGAAGGAATTCCTCCATTTGGCACGCAGGCAGAAGACGGCCGTAGTCATCGTCACTCACGATTCCGAAGTCGCCGCAAAGGCCGACACGCAGTACACGATGTCGGACGGCGTCTTGGATCAGCGGGTGGCAGTGTGAATGCATTCGTCCTCGGGATGCACCTGCTGTGGGGAACTGATCGCAGGGGGCGGGTCCGCTTCCTGCTAATGACGCTCGGTTCCTCTCTCGGAGTGGCCTGTCTTGCCGCCGTTCTCACCATTCCGTCGATCCTTGCCGCGCACGACGCTCGCACTGCCGCCCGGGAAACCAGAATCGGTGAAGCCGGTAGTTTCGTTCACCTTGAGCGCAAGGATCCGTACGGCACGCAACCACTCCGCCGGGTCTTCGTCGCCCGAACAAATGCAGGACCAGCGCCTGTCCCCCCAGGCGTCGGCAGGCTCCCTGAAGCCGGCGAGGCCGTCGTGTCGCCCCGGCTGCGCGACATCCTCGTGGCCAACCCCAAGGCGACTGGCCTCGTGCCAGGACGTGTCACCAGCACAATCGGGTCGGAAGGACTGGGCAGCCCCGACGATCTGTACGCGTACATCGGCACAACACCTGCTGAGCTGTCCGGCGCGATCCCGCTAGACGGATTCGGCAGCGAGCACTCCTCACAAAGAATCATCGAGTCCTCGACCCTCAACATCCTGCGATTCACCCTCGGGTGCATCGTCCTGCTTCCGCTCGTCATCTTTCTCTCGGTCTGCGCACGGCTCTCCGGAGAATCTCGCGCCCGCCGTCTCGCCGCCCTTCGGCTCATTGGGCTCAGCGTGAAGGACACGCTGCGGGTCAACGCAGGGGAAAGCGTGGTCGCCGCGTTCGTGGGGTCCATGCTGGGGGTCGTCGGATATCTCGGCGTGAACGAGGTCATGGCACGGGTCGGGTTGCCGGGGCTGCATTGGTATGCGGCCGACGGGCGGCCCGAGGTTTCCACGGTTGCCTGGTGTCTGCTCGGTTGTCCGGCGCTCGCGTGGGTCGTGGGGCAGTTCAGCGCGCGACGAGCCGCCCTGTCGCCGATCAGCGTCCGTCGGACCGGGGAGCGCAAACCACCGAGGATCTACGGGACATTGCTGCTGATCCCAGGGCTCGGCGTCATCGGCGGGTACTGCGTGCTCAGTGTCATGGGGCGCGACCCCTCCGGGGGTTCTGCCAGTTCCCTGCTCGTTCCTGCCGCCGTGTTGTTGACGGGTGCCGGTCTCGTCTTCGGTTTGGCTCCGATTACTGCGTGGCTCGCGCGACGGCTGGCCGGGGTGGCGAAGTCACTGCCTGTGGCATTGGCGATGCGGCGTACGGAGGTCGATCCCGGGTCTTCCTTGCGGGTGGCGACCGGGCTCGTCCTGCTCGTGTTCGGAGCCTCGCTCACGCAGGGCGTGCTCGTCGAACTTGATCAAGTCAGTCGGCGCACGGCTCCGGTCCAGGAGTACAACATCAGCTTGAGTGAGCTCGGGCCTGCGCAGCGCCAGGCGTTAGCGAAAGTGCCGGGCGTGCGGACGGCACTGGTCTCGTACAGCTCCTGGGATCCGCTTGATGGGAGCGATGTCCCACACGCCAACCTTGTGGCCGCCACCTGCGCACAGCTCGCCGCGTACACAGAGCGCTCCACAGGTTGCGTGGACGGCAGGATCATGCAACTACGTGATGATCGCTCGACGTTCGAATACGACCCGAAGCCGGGAGAGCGCTACCCCTTTGCTTTGAAGGGAGGCCGGAAGGCGATGCTCACTGTGCCCCCCAAGCGGGTCGACGTGCACCCTTGGGACATCTCCGTCTTCGATTCGGGCGTGCTCCTCGTACCGCCCTCCCTCCTGCCCCCCAATCTGGCCGACGCCGACGGCACCCTCACCCTCGTCAGCGACTCCGACCCCGCCACCATCCGTTCCGTGCTCGACGGTGTCGGGGCCATCGCGCCCACCGCGTCCGTCGATCCCGTCGGGATCGTGATCGATTCGCTGGCGCAGCTCGCTGTGATTCGGAGTCTGCTGGGCGTCGGGATGGTGTTGGGGCTGGTCATCGGGGTTGCCGCGTTCGTCGTGTCCGTTGCCGATCGGGCGATGGAGCGGCGGGCTCAGGTGACCGCGCTCGCGTTGTTGGGGGCTCGGGCCGGGACCTTGCGGGTGGTGCAGGTCTTGCAGGTCGGGTTGCCGCTGGTCGTGGGGTTGGGGGCGGCGATCGTCACCGGGTGGCTCGCCGAGTCCAGCTATCTGATCACCGGGGGCGGCGCGGTCCACTGGGACTGGGAAGGGCTGCCGCTGCTCTTCGCCTGTGCCCTGGGCGTGCTGTGCGCCGCCGCCCTCGCCTCCGTACCCATGGTCCGGCGGCACATCGATCCCGAGCACATTCGGCGGGATTGATCTTGACGTCGGCGATGAGTTCCGGGTGACGTGGGGGTCGTACCTTCAGTTGCCCGCCTCACCCAGGAGATCGCCGTGGCCGAGAACAGCACCCCCAAGGGTCCCGCCAGCTACTTCCCCTCCATCGAGAAGAAGTACGGGCGGCCGGTCTCCGAGTGGCAGGAGATCATCCGTACCTCGCCGCTCACCAAGCACATGGAGCTCGTCTCCTGGCTCAAGGCCGAGCACGGGCTCGGGCACGGGCATGCCAATGCCCTCGTCGCCCACACCTTGGCCGAGGGCAAGTAGGGCTCAGGCCGCCAGGTCGTGGGCCGTGCGGCGGTGGACCCGCGGGGCCAGGGTCAGCGTGGCCACCGCGGCCGCCGAGCCCGCCACCAGGGCCGTCCACCACAGGGCGCCCGGGCCCAGGGTCGTGTAGGCGGCGACGCCCACGGTGAGGGCCGCGAAGCGGGCCACGCCCCAGGTCCAGCTGAAGGCGCCCTGGTAGCGGCCCCGGGCGTGCGCCGGGGCGAGGTTGGCGACGACTCCGGCGGCGATGCCGGCGACCACGACCTCGCCGAGGGACCAGACCACGACCGACACCGTGTAGCCGACGATCCCGTCGGCCAGGCCGGTGAGCGCGACGCCCACGGCGATCAGCAAACTGCCCGCGCTCTGCACCACGAGCTGCGGCAGCTTGGCCAGCCGGGCGGTCGCGAAGGGCTGGAGGGCCACCACGAGGACCGCGTTGACCGCCGCCATCGACCCGTACACCGCCGGGGAGAGGCCGCTGTCGCGGATCGCGAGCGGCAGGGCGACCTCGGTCAGCGAGTACACGAAGAGCTGGATGCCGAAGAGCGGGAGGAGGAGCAGGGCCAGGCGGTCGCGGAGGATCACGCCGTAGCCGATCCCGTCCTTCGGCTCGCCTTCCGTCTCTGGGGCCTTCGTGCGTGCCGGGTCCTTCAGGCGCGTCGCCACGACCACCGCGTACAGCAGCATCGAACCCGCGTCCACCGCGAACAGCAGCCAGTAGCCGTGGGCGGCGAGGAAGCCGCCCAGGACGCCCGCGACGGCGGTGCCGATGTTCACGCCCCAGCCGAACAGGGCGTACGCGCGCTGGCGGCGTTCGCTGTCGACCGCGTCGGCCAGCAGCGCGTACGCCGCCGGCGACACCGTGCTGCCCGCCGTGCTGATCAGCAGCGACGCCGCCGCCATCGTCCACACCCCGGGCGCCAGGAACAGCGCGCCCTGCGCCGCCGCCGCGCCGATCAGGCCGATCAGCATCGTCGGCCGGCGGCCGATGCGGTCGGCGAGGATGCCGCCGACGGCGGGGCCGATGAGGTTGCCCGCGCCGAGCGCGCCGAGGACGTACGAGGTGTCGGTGCCGGTCACTCCGCGCGAGGCGAGGAAGAAGACCAGGAACGGGGTGACGAGGTAGCCGAGGCGGTTGACGATCGTTCCGGCGAAGATCGTCCAGACGACGGGCGGGAGACCGCGGAAGGTGGAGGGCATGAGGGGAGCTTGGCGGTACTTGCGACTCCCTCTCCAATGATTAAGCTCAGGCCGAATCCATTCGATCCTTCATTCTTTCGATCCTTCGATCCTTCGGATCCTTCACGATGACCAGGGCGGTAACTCCATGGAATCCGGGCTCCGTTTCTCCGCCGCCGACCTCGCCCAGACCCGCTTCGCCGTCTCCCCCATGTGGGAGGTCGTCACCAGCTTCCGCCTGCTCGCCCGGAACTCCGACACCTCCCCCCACCGCCGCTGGGCCGCCCAGGTCCGCCCACGCCTCCTCCGGGCCGGACTCGGCCGCGGCTGGCTCGCCGCCCTCGTCCCCGCCCACGGCTACCTCGCCGACTTCCTCAACCCCACCCCCACCGGCCCCTTCCCCACCCTCGACGCCGAGCTCGACGCCGTCCGCCGCACCCCTCCCGGGCAGGTACGCGACGACCTCCGGCGCCTCGGGGCGGAAGGCGGCGACGAGCCCCGGCGGCGGCTGCTGCACGAGGCTCCCGAAGCCGCTCTCCGCAAGGTCGCCGACGAGGTCGACACGTACTGGGAGATCGCCCTCGCGCCCTACTGGGCCCGCATCCAGAAGCTCCTGGAGGCCGACGTCTTCCACCGGGCCCGCCAGGTCGCCGAGCACGGTTCGGCCAGGGTCCTGAGCGAGCTGCACGAGACCGTACGGTGGGACGACGGCACCCTGCGGCTCGTACGCCGCCACTGCGCGCTCACCCGCGACCAGTCCGGCTCCGGGCTGCTGCTCATCCCCTCCGCCTTCGCCTGGCCCCAGGTCCTCACCCGGTCCGTCCACCCCGACCCGCCCCAACTCGCCTACCCCGCCCGGGGAATCGGCACCCTGTGGGAACCCCGTACGACCGGCGCCACGGACGCCGTCGCCGCCGTCCTCGGCCGCTCCCGCACCCTGCTGCTCACCGAGCTCGACACCCCGGCCTCCACCACCCAACTCGCCACGCACTGCGGCCTGTCCGCCGCCGGCGTCTCCCAGCACCTCATCGCCCTGCGGAACGCCGGCCTCGTCACCGCCCACCGCAGCGGGCGCTCCGTCCTCTACGCCCGCACCGCCGTCGCCGACCAGCTCCTCCATCCGTAGCGGGGTCGGGGAGGATTCGGGGATGACTGGTTCTTTGGGGTTCCGCTGGTCCGATTCTTTGGGGTTCCGCTGGTCCGAGCGGGTCGTCGTGCGCGACCACGTGCGGCTGTCCTGTCGCGACTGGGGCGGCTCCGGGCCCGACGTACTCCTCCTCCACGGGCTCGCCGGGCACGCCGGGGAGTGGGACGCGACCGCCCGCGCCCTCCGGGACGCCGGATACCGGGTCCTCGCCCTAGACCAGCGCGGGCACGGCAGCAGCGAACGGCGGCCCGAGGACGTCTCGCGCGCCGCGTACGTCGCCGACGTGGTGGCGGTCGTGAGCGAACTCGGGCTGCACCGGCCCGTGTTGGTAGGGCAATCCCTCGGCGGGCACACCGCTCTGCTCACCGCCGCCGCCCATCCCGGGCTGCCGAGCGCCCTCGTCCTCGTCGAGGCCGGGCCCGGCGGGTCGAACCCCGGTGTGCAGGACGCCATCCGGGAGTGGTTCACCGCGTGGCCTGTGCCCTTTCCGTCGCGGGAGGCGGCCGTCGCGTACCTCGGCGGCGGGAAGCGGCCCGTCGGGGAGGGGTGGGCGAACGGGCTCGACGAGCGCGGCGACGGGCTGTGGCCGCGCTTCGACGCCGACGTCATGGTCCGGTCGCTCGACGAGAACGCCACCCGCTCCTTCTGGGACGCATGGGCGGCGATCACCTGCCCCACGCTCGCCGTCCTCGGTCAGGGCGAGCAGGGCGGGATCATCGGCGAGGAGGAGTACGCGGAGATGGCCCGGCTCCGGCCCGGGCTGCACGGGGTCAGCGTGCCCGGCACGGGGCACGACGTGCATCTGGAGCGGCCCGAGGTGCTGCACGCGGTGGTGACGGGATTCCTGGGCTGAGGGCGGGCGCGTCCGCCCTTGCCTTCGAGTGCACTCCACTTCCTAGAGTGCGGCGCATGCGCTATCGAACACTCGGCGGGACCGGGATCGACGTCAGCACCTACTGCCTCGGCACCATGATGTTCGGTGCCGTCGGCAATCCGGACCACGAGGACTCCGTACGGATCATCCATGCCGCCCTCGACCAGGGCATCAACTTCGTGGACACCGCCGACATGTACTCCGCCGGCGAGTCCGAGGAGATCGTCGGCAAGGCGCTGCGCGACGCCCGGCGCCGCGAGGCGACCGTCCTCGCCACCAAGGTGTACTTCCCGATGGGCGGCGAGGGGCCCAACAGGGGCGGTTCGTCCCGCCGTTGGATCACCCTCGCCGTCGAGAACAGCCTGCGGCGGCTCCGGACCGACTGGATCGACCTCTACCAGGTCCACCGGCCCGACCCCCGTACCGACATCGAGGAGACCCTCGACGTCCTCGGCGACCTCGTCACACAGGGGAAGATCCGGGCGTTCGGCTGCTCCACCTTCCCCGCCGAGGAGATCGTCGAGGCGCACGCCGTCGCCGAGCGGCGCGGGCTGCGCCGCTTCCGCTCCGAGCAGCCGCCCTACTCGCTGCTCGCGCGGGGCGTGGAGGCGTCCGTCCTGCCCGTCGCCCAGCGGTACGGGATGGGGGTGCTGACCTGGAGCCCGCTCGCGTCCGGCTTCCTCACCGGCCGGTACCGCAAGGGCGCACCGATCGACCTGACCAGCGGGCGGGCCGCGCTCACCCCGCACCGCTTCGACCCGTCGCTGCCCGTCAACGCCGCCAAGCTCGACGCCGTCGAGGAGCTCGTCGCGCTCGCGGACGAGATCGGGTGCAGCCTGCCCGAGCTGGCGCTCGCCTTCGTGACCGCGCACCCGGCCGTGACCTCCGTGATCATCGGGCCGCGCACGATGGAGCAGCTGGAGGGGCTGCTGAAGGGTGCGCCGGTGGTGCTCACGGACGAGGTCCTGGACCGGATCGACGCGATCGTGCCGCCGGGGACGAACCTCTACCCGCCGGACGGCGTCTGGCGTCCGCGCGCCCTCACCGAACCGGCTCTGCGGCGGCGGCCGTTGGAGGAGCGCGCGGCGGGCTGAGCGGGCCGCGTGGGGGGGCGCGGGGTGCCGAGTGGGCGGGTCGCGGGATCCGGCGGGGTGGGTCCCGCGGGATCCGGCGGCCTCCTTTCACGGCTCCTTCCACGCTGCGGGTCCTCGGCATGGAGGGCCGGATCGTCGGCGTCTGGGCGCAGCGGCCGGGCGGCGGGATCGTCCACCGGCTCCTGGCCGGCGTGGGCGGGGACGCGTGCGGGCGATCGGGGTGGAGGCGGCGCGACTGGCGGCCTGGGTGGGGGCGCACGGGTGGCGCCCCGGTTCCGCACCCCGCTGGAGCGGGAGCTCGCCGCGCCCTGAGCACCGGGACCTACGCGCTGTCACCGAGTCCGGGGACCCCCAGCTCGGCGAGGCCGTTGAGGACGAGGTCGACGCCGACCGCGGCGAGCAGCAGGCCCAGGAGCCGGCCGAGGAGCTCGATGGTGGTGCCCTGGGCGCGGCGCAGGACGCCGGCGAGGAGCAGGACGCAGGCCAGGTCGAGGCCGATGACGGCCGCGTAGGCGAGGACGACGGTCGAGCGCCAGCCGAAGGAGTCGCCGGAGGCGCCCCCGATGAGGATCGCCGTCATGGCGAGGGGGCTCACGACGTACGGCGTGAGCAACTCGCGCACTCCGCTGACCAGATCCGGGGCGTCCTGGCGGGGGGTGACGGGGCCGATGTGGAGGCCGAGGACGAGTCCGATGGCGTAGAGGAAGAAGATGATGCCGCCCGCGAGCATGAGCTCGGGCGTGCTGATGTGGAAGAGGTTGAGCAGCCACGGGGCCGTGATGCCGGTGCCCAGACCGACGAGGACGGCCAGACCCGAGGAGACGAGGGCGACGGAGCGCAGCTGGCGGGCGGGGTGGATCTGGGCGAGGCCGGCGAAGGAGAGGAGCACCTTGGGCGGGCCGACGACGGAGAAGAAGGCGATGAAGGCGGTGGCGAAGCTGAGTGCGTGCACCTTGGAATCATGGGACGGTCGGGTGATTTCTCCCGTCTTTCCGGCCTTTGCCCGCGCGGTGTCGAGAATCGCCCGTCGGCTCCGATTCTCCTGCGAGAGGCAGAACCGGCCACGGATGTGAGGAGGACGTCATGAAGTACCTGGTGATGGTGCAGGGCTCGCAGGTCGACTACGAGGCGATGGTGGGCCGCGGCTCCGCCGGGAGCCCTGCCTGGAACAAGGCGGACCTCAAGGCGATGTTCGAGCACATGAACGCGATCAACACCGAGCTGAACACCAGGGGCGAGATGCTCGACGGCCAGGGCCTCGCCGCCCCGTCCACGACCCGCTTCGTGACGGTGGACGGCGAGGGCAAGCCGGTCGTCACGGACGGCCCGTACGCGGAGACCAAGGAGGTCCTGGCGGGCTACTGGCTCCTCGACTGCGCCTCCCTGGACCGCGTCACGGAGATCGCCGCCCAGGTGGCCCGCTGCCCGGCCCCGGCCGGCTCCCCGGAGTACGCGGTGGTGATCCGCCCGGTCGACGAGTCCGGTCCGAGCCAGGACTGAGCCTGCGGCCCAGAGCCCCGAGCGCTCCCTCCGCAGGGCCCTCTCGGGGCTTCGGCTCACGTATTTCGTCCAGCTTTCACATTGCCTCCCCGACCTCCGGTTGCGGACGCTACGGTTCCCGTGAGGCGCACGTCACATCGCGAGGGTCCGGGGGGACGCATGCAGGAGATGTCCAAGGGTGCCAACATCGGGCTCGCCGCCCTCAGCGAGGACGCCGGGTCGGTGATCGTCAGCCTGAGCTGGAGCAGCGTCGCCGGCGACGGCGACGCGGATGTCTCCGTGCTGCTCCTCGATGGCGGCGGCAAGGTGCGCGGGGACACCGACTTCTACTTCTACAACCACCCCGCCGCCGACGACGGCAGCGTGCAACTGCTGGGAAAGGTCCCGACGGAGAACGGCAGCGAGGACCGGATCAGCCTGGACCTCACGGCGATCCCCTCGGACGTCGTCACGATCGTGGTGGCAGCGAGCCAGTACGGCGGTGCCTGCTTCGGCGATCTGGACGACCTGCGCATGGCCGTCACCGATCGCTCGGGTGAGGCTCTGCTCGGTTTCTCCATCACGGACGCCACTGTGGAGACGGCCTTCATCTTCGGTGAGCTGTACCGCCGGAACGACGAGTGGAAGTTCCGTGCCGTGGGGCAGGGCTACGAGACCGGTCTCAGCGGTCTCGCCACCGACTTCGGCATCACCGTCGTCGAGGACGACGAGGGTGACGAGCGCGCCGAGATCGAAGGGGACGGCGAGGGAAGAACGGCCGCGAACTCGGTCGTCGACGTCGCGGAGCACCCCGGCGGTCAGCTCGCTACGGCTACGGCTACGGCTACGGCTACGGCTACGGGGCCGGATGCCCGTACGGATACGGGTCCGGATGCCCGTACGGATACGGGAGCGGGCACGGCTCCGCAGGCCGCCGGCGCCGTCACCCTGCCGGCCCAGGCCACCTCCTCCGCCTCCGCCGACCGCGTCATTGCCGACCCGACCCCGCCCGGCGCGAAACCCGAACCCGCCCGGCGCCGGGGCACGCGGACGGCCAAGAAGAAGGTCACACTCCCGAAGGCCACGAAGAAGTCCCTGGCGGAGAACGAATCCTGGAAGCCCGCCCGGCTCTTCCCGGTCCCCTCCTACAAGAGCGACCGGGAGCGCGAGGTGCGCGCGACCTCGGTCCTGCTCTCCGTGATGGCGGAGGTGCCGGAGTTCGGCCGTCGTCTCACCGCGGGCTTCGGAGCCCCCGCAGGCCGGATGCAGACCTTCACCGAGGTGTCCCTCCCCCACGGCGACACCCCGAAGCGTCCGGACGGCGTCATCCGGGTGGAGCGGGCCGGGAAGCTCTGGACCGCGCTCGTGGAGACCAAGACCAACGGCAACCCGCTGAAGTCCGAGCAGGTCCAGAACTACATGGACATCGCCGCCAGGCGGGGGTACGAGGCCGTCATCACCCTCTCCAATGACGTGGCCCTGGAGGGAAGCCCACTCGTCGCCGTGAAGACCGACGGACGGCGCAAGCACAAGGTCTCGCTCTGGCACCTCTCGTGGGCCGAGGTAGCCCATCAGGCACAGATGCTGATCCGACACGAAGGCGTGGGCAACGCCGCCCACGCCTGGCTCCTACAGGAACTGCTCCACTACCTCCAGCACGAGAACTCCGGTTGTCACGGCTTCCAGAACATGGGGCCGTCGTGGGTGCCCGTGCGCAACGGCATCGACTCCGAGACCCTGTGCCAGGGCGACCCCCGCGCCGTGGAGGTCGTGGAGAGCTGGGAGCGACTGATCCGCCAGGTCTGTCTGCGTCTGGGCGGCGAGCTGGGGCAGAAGGCACTGCCGGTGCAACGGGCGAAGCGGGGCACCGACCCGAAGTCCCGGCGTACGGAACTCGCGGACCGGCTCTGCGAGGAAGGGAAGCTCACCGCGGAGCTGCGTGTCGACGGCGCGCAGAGCATCCTGGCCATCACGGCGGACCTCCGCACCGGGAAGATCCGTGCGTCCATCGACGTCCCCGCGCCCGAAGGCGCCTACCCTCTCTCGGTCGCGAAACGTCTCCTGCGGGTCCTGGACGAAGCCCCGGCCGATCTGCACGTGGAGACCCTCGTGGAAGGGCAGAGCGGGATCCGCGGAACCCTGGAGCGGCTGCGCCCGGAGCCCGGCGACCTGCTGCCCAAGGACGGCTCGGCCATCACCGGCTTCAGGCTGTCGCTCTTCAAGGGGATGGGCAGCAGTCGGGGCGGTACGGAGTCGGGGTTCATCCGCAGCATCGACGAGGCCGTCGACCGGTTCTACGCCTCAGTCGTCGCGCACGTGGGCCAGTTCGAGCAGCGGCGAACCGCCCGTAGCAGGGCCGCCGCCGACTCGTCCGGCGCTCGCTGAGGCCCCTCCCTCAGTGCACCCCGTGGGGGCCGCCCGTCGGGCGGGGGGTGCCGTGGGGGATGAGGAAGGGGGCCGTCAGGGCCGCTGTGGCGGCTGTGGCCGTGCAGAGCGTGAAGGCCGCCGTGAAGCCCGTCGGCGTCGGGGCCGTGGTGGCGGTGAGGGCGAGGGTGGAGACGGCGGCGACGCCGATGGAGCCGCCGACCTCGTGGAAGGTGTTGACGATGCCGGAGGCGAGGCCGGCCTCGTGCGGGGCGATCAGGCCGAGGGAGGTCGTGGTCGCCGCGACGAAGACCGCGCCGAGGCCGAAGGACGCCGTGGCGAGGGCGGGCAGGAGGGTCGCCCAGGGGTTGGCGCCGGGGGCCGGGAAGGTCAGCGGCAGGCAGCCCAGGGCCGCCAGGGCGAGGCCGCCGGTGGCACAGGCGCGCGGTCCCGCCGTCGTCACGAGGCGCGAGCCCAGGTGGGCGCCGATCGCGGTGGTGAGGGCGATCGGGAGGAAGAGCAGGCCGGTGCGGAAGGCCCCGAGGCCGTACACGTGCTGGAGCTGCATCGAGCCCAGGAAGAAGAAGGAGATCAGGAGCGCGGTCGCGACCAGCATGAGCAGTGAGCCCGCGACGACCGGGCGCCGCGTCAGCATCCTGAGGTCCATCAGCGGGGCGCTGCTCGCCCGCTCGACCGCGGCGAAGATCCCGTAGAGCACGAGCGCGCCGAGCAGCGGCAGCAGGGTCGCGGCGGAGGCCCAGCCGGAGTCGCCCGCCTGGACGAGGCCGTAGACGAGCGCGCCGGTGGCGGTGGTCACGAGGAGTGCGCCGGGCGCGTCCAGGCGGGCGTTCGTGCGCCCTGGCCTGTTGTGCGGCAGGACCTTCGGGAGCGCGGCCAGCAGGGCCAGGCCCACCGGGACGTTGACGTAGAAGATCCAGGGCCAGCCGGGGCCCTCGGTGAGGGCTCCGCCGAGCAGGACGCCCACGGCCGAGCCGGTGCCGCCGATCGCCGCCCAGGCTCCGAGGGCCTTGGCCCGCTCTGCGCCGTGGAAGGCGGTCGTGACGAGGGCGAGCGCGGCCGGGGAGAGGAGCGCGGCGCCGACGCCCTGGGCGATGCGGCCGCCGAGCAGGACGGGGGCGTTCGCGGCGAGGCCGCAGACCAGGGAGGCCGTCGTGAAGAGCGCGAGGCCGGTCAGGAGGACGCGGCGGGCGCCGAGGGCGTCGGCGAGCCGGCCGCCGAGGAGCATGAGTCCGCCGAAGCAGAGGGTGTACGCGGTGACGACCCAGGTCAGGGCGGTGCGTCCGAGGTCGAGGTCGGCGGAGAGGGCGGGCAGCGCGACGTTCACGACGGTGACGTCGAGGATCAGCATGAACTGGGCCGCGCAGATCAGCGCGAGGGCCGTCCAGCGGCGCGGGTGGGGTTGCGGGTGGGCATGGGTGTGGGCCGGCACGTCGAGGTCAGGTTTCATAACTGAACTGTACGGCACAGTACAGTTGAACTCAACGGTACAGTTCGGTTGTAGGGTGACGGGTATGAACGCGCAGCCCTCGGACGTTCCCGCCGCACCCAAGCCCGCACCCAGCGGAGCCCGCGCGGCCCGCAAGCGCCAGGCCGTCGTACGGGCCGCCCGTGACCTCTTCCTCCGCGAGGGCTTCGGCGTCGGCATGGACGCCATCGCCGCCGAGGCGGGCGTCTCGAAGGTCACCGTCTACAACCACTTCGGCAGCAAGGAAGCGCTCTTCACCGCCGTCGTCGCCGGCGCCCTCGACGAGCCCCTGTCCGCGGGAGGGGAGGCGGAAGGGCCGGACCTCGCGCTGCTCGTCGCCGCCGAGGGGCCCGACGCGCTCAAGGCCGCCCTCACCGACGCGGGCCGCGCCTGGGCCCGGGCCGTACGCACAGACGACGAGGGCCGCGCGCTGCGCACCCTCGTCGCCACCGAACTCCACCGCTTCCCCGAGCTGGGCCGCGCCTGGCGCGCCCACGGGCCGGCCGGCCACCACCCCGCCGTCGCGGACGCGCTGCGCGACCTCGCCGACCGGGGCCTCCTGGAGATCCCCGACCTGGAGGTCGCGGTCCTCCAGCTCTACTCGCTCCTCGTCTTCCCGCAGATGGTCTTCGAGCAGTACGGGACGGAGCTTGCCGAGGAGCTGAGCGAGCGGCTCGTCACGGACGGGGTCGAGATGTTCCTCCGCCGTTACGCCGCCTGAGCCTCGCTACGCCTCCTGACGCGGCCCCGCAAGCGTCGCCACTTCTCCCGACGCTTGCCCCGCAAGCGTCGCTACGCCCCCTGCCGCGGCCCCGCAAGCGTCGCTACTTCTCCTGACGCAGGCGGGCGAGCGTCGCGTCGAGGGTCGGCCCGCCGTTCTTCGTCGCCCGGTTGTACGGGAGCTTCCCGAGCATCAGCGCCATGCCGCAGGTGTCGGTGAGCGCCGAGAAGACGAGCCCGCCCGCGACGCCCGCCGAGAGCAGCTGGAACGCGGGGTGGACGAGGAGCCCCAGCCCGAGGCCGAGCAGGACGAGCGAGCCGGCCACGAGCCTGACCTGTCGGTCCATCGCCCAGACCGGCTTCGCCGGGGCGCCCGCCGGGCGGTCGAGGCCGTGCCCGCGGGCCGCCCAGCCGCTCGTACCGCCCGCGAGGTCGATCGCGGTGATGCCGTGCGCGGCGAGCCGGGCGCAGGCGTCGGCCGAGCGGCCGCCCGACTGGCACACGACGAGCAGCTCGCCGCGGGCCGCGGCCTCCCGGAGCTCGGGCACGGCCCGGCCGAGCCGGTCGAGCGGGACGTTGAGGGCCCCGGGGACGTGCCCGGAGGCGTACTCGCCGGGTGTCCGCACGTCGACGACGGTCAGCTCGGCCAGCCGCTCGCGGGCCTGGTCGGCGTCGAGCGAGAGGGGTTCATTCATCGCAGGTGTCATCCTTGGTCTTCGGCGTAGCCCCGTGCTGGGGAGTAAATTACCCCCTGGGGTATCTGTGGAGGAGTATTCGTGGAACTCGATCTCGCGGGCGCGGAGCTCAAGGCGGTACTGAACCGGCTGCGCCGGGCCCAGGGCCAGATCGCCGGCGTGATCCGGATGATCGAGGAGGGACGGGACTGCGAGGAGGTCGTGACCCAGCTCGCCGCCGCCTCCCGCGCCCTCGACCGGGCCGGGTTCGCGATCATCGCGACCGGGCTCCAGCAGTGTCTGACCGACATCGAGGACGGCCGGAAGAACGGCGAGGACCGCGACGCCATGCGGGCACGACTGGAGAAGCTCTTCCTGTCGCTGGCGTAGAGCCACGCGGAGCGGAAACGCCGAGCACCCCCGGGGATGTCCCCGGGGGTGCTCGGCGTTTCCGACACGAGTCCTCAGTCGTCCGCGAGGCCCTTCAGGCGCTTCGCGATCCGCGTCAGGCGCGCGCCCTGGTAGCGGGCGGCCTGGAGGACGCTCTCCTCCGGGGCGCCGTTGGCACCGGGGTGCGAGGTGCCGTAGGGGTTGCCGCCGGCCGCGTAGACGCTCGGGTCGGTGAAGCCGGGCGAGACGATGACCGAGCCCCAGTGGTGGAAGGTGTTGTAGAGCGCGAGCAGCGTCGACTCGTTGCCGCCGTGGACGTTGTGGGCGCTGGTGAAGGCGGTCGCGGGCTTGTCCGCCATGACGCCGCGCTGCCACAGGCCGCCCGAGGTGTCGACGTACTGCTTGAGCTGGGCGGCGACGTTTCCGAAGCGGGTCGGGGAACCCAGCGCGTACGCGTCGGCCCACTCCAGGTCGTCCAGCGTGGCGGTCTCCACGTCACCGGTGCGTCGACGTGGGCGCGCCAGGCCGGGTTCGCGTCGATCGCGGCGTCCGGGGCGAGCTCGGGCACCCTGCGCAGGCGCACGTCGGCGCCGGCCTTCCGGGCACCCTCGGCGACGGCCTGGGCGAGCTGATGGACGGCACCGGTGGACGAGTAGTAGATGACGGCGACCTTGACTGACATGACGAACCCCCTCAACCGGATTCTTTTCCGCTTCGATGCTCCGAGGTTAAACGGATGACTATCCGCTTTGCAAGGGCAGCGGGTATGCTCACATCGAGGAGCGACCGAGGGGGGACGCGAGCGCCGGCGAGTGCACGCAAGTGCACGCGAGCGAACGAACGACAGGAGTCGGCAATGAGCACGAGAGAACCGCGGGCCGGGGACGACGCCGCGGCGACGGCCGCGCCGATGCTCAGCCTGCTCCCCACCGGCGGCGGCAGCCCCGCCCCCGAGCGCGCCGACGCCGCCCGCAACCGGCGGAAGATCCTCGACGCGGCCGCCCGGATCGTCGCCGAGGACGGCCCCGAGGCCGTCACCATGAACCAGGTCGCCCACGCCAGCGGCATCGGCGTCGGCACCGTCTACCGCCGCTTCGGCGACGTCTCCCAGCTCCTGTGGGCCCTGCTCGACGACCGCGAGCGCCAGTTCCAGGAGGCGTACATGAGCGGCCCGCCGCCGCTCGGGCCCGGCGCCCCCGCCGCCGAGCGGCTCGACGCCTTCCTCGACGCGCTCGTCGACCGGGTCGGCGAGCAGCGCGAGATCCTGCTCGCCGCCCACTCCGCCGCGCCCCGCGCCCGCTACCACAGCGGCGCGTACCGGGTGATGCACACCCATCTCGCCCTGCTCATCGGCGACTTGAGGCCCGGCTCCGACGCCGCACTGCTCGCGCACCTGACGCTCGCGGCGTTCTCGCCGGACGTCATGCACCATCTGACGGTCGAGCAGGAGCTGTCGAGCGAGCGCCTGAAGGCAGGCGTGCGGGAGCTGCTGACCCTGCGGAACTGACGTTCCTCGGACCCCGAGTCCCGCGGAACCCCGTTGTACGCGATCGCCGGCGCCTCCCCCGCCCGCGCCACGTCGTCGACCCCCGAGCCCCTCGAAGGCCCCGAGCTCGTACGCGTGCAGCCCGCGAGCAACCCCGCCCGCTCCGTGGACGGTGGTGGACCCGGAGCGGGCCCCGGCCGCAGGATCGTGGCATGACCACGTATCTGATCCTCCACGGCTTCCAGAACCACCGCCCGCCGGGTCACTGGCAGCACTGGCTCGCCGGGGAGCTGCGGGCGCGCGGGCACGACGTGCGCTATCCGCAGCTGCCCGAGGCGGACGCGCCCGTCCTGGAGGACTGGCTCGCCGCCCTGGAGGAGCACGGGGAGCGGCCGGCCGACGGGGAGTTCGTGGTGCTCGCGCACAGCCTGTCGGTGCTGCTGTGGCTGCGGGCCGGGGAGCTGCGGCCGGCCGCCGACCGGGTGCTGCTCGTCGCCCCGCCCTCACCGCCGGTGACCGCGTCGATCCCGGCGATCGCCGCGTTCGCCGACGGGCTCGACCTCGCGGAGACGGGCGTACGGGCACGGCTCGTGTACGGGGACGGGGACCCGTACTGCCCCGAGGGCGCGGACGTCCACTACGGCACCCCGCTCGGCCTCGACACGGACCACGTCCCGGGCGGCGCGCACCTCGACCCCGACTCGGGGTACGGGGAATGGGCCTCGCTCCTGGAGTGGTGCGAGGACCCTGCGGTTCGGGTCAAGGGGCGGTAGCGGCGCGGGAGGAGGTCGTAGTCTCGGCCGGATGTACTCCGAGACCGCACCGTACGACCAGGGCCTGCTCGACGTGGGCGACGGCAACCTCATCCACTGGGAGGTCTCCGGCAACCCGGCGGGCCGGCCCGCGCTCGTCGTGCACGGCGGGCCGGGCTCCGGGTCCTCACCGCACAACCGGCGGTTCTTCGACCCGGCGGCGTACCGGCTCGTCCTCTTCGACCAGCGCGGCTGCGGGCGCTCCACCCCGCACGCGAGCGACCCGGCCGCCGACATGTCCGTGAACACCACCGCGCACCTGGTGGCCGACATGGAGCGGCTGCGCGAGCACCTCGGGATCGACCGCTGGCTTCTGTTCGGCGGCTCCTGGGGCTCCACTCTGATCCTGGCGTACGCGGAGGCGTATCCCGAGCGCGTGACGGAGATCGTCATCGTGTCCGTCACGACCACCCGCCGCTCCGAGATCGCCTGGCTGTACGAGGGCGCCGGCCGTTTCTTCCCCGAGGCCCACGAGCGCTTCCGGGCCGGGGCCGACGGGGCGCAGCCGGTGGGGGCGACGAGGGCGGACGGCCGGGTGGGAGCG
Organism: Streptomyces sp. NPDC058650; assembly: GCF_042717315.1. Taxonomy (NCBI): domain Bacteria; kingdom Bacillati; phylum Actinomycetota; class Actinomycetes; order Kitasatosporales; family Streptomycetaceae; genus Streptomyces; species Streptomyces sp. NPDC058650. The sequence continues at coordinate 645,449 of NZ_JBHXRL010000001.1, read as the reverse complement.
GAGGAGCTGGTCAGGGCCTACTCCGCCCTGCTGAACCACCCCGACCGGGCCGTACGGGAGAAAGCCGCGGCCGACTGGTGCTCCTGGGAGGACGCGGTGCTCTCCATGGAGGGCAAGGGCACCCCGTACACCGACCGGGTCGACGACGCCAGGCTCGGCTTCGTGCGGATCTGCGCGCACTACTTCGCCCACGGCGCCTGGCTGCCGGAGGGCGCGCTGCTCCGCGACGCGCACCGGCTCGCCGGCATCCCCGGCGTCCTGGTCCACGGCCGGCTCGACATGGCCGGCCCGCCCACCACGGCCTGGGAGCTGTCCCGCGCCTGGCCGGACGCCGAACTGCACGTCATCGAGGACGCCGGGCACCTGGGCGGCGAACGGACCCGGGAGCTGATCCTCGCGGCCATGGACCGCTTCGCGATGGGGGTCCCCCCCTGCTCGGGCGAAGCCCAGAGCTCGCGGGAGGGTGAACCCACCAGGCGGGCGCCCGGCGGCGGCGAGATGATCGAAGCATGAGTTCCCAGGCAAGGCCCGAGATCCATCTCGCCCAGCAGCCCGAGGCCGACGCCCTGCTCGGGCGTTCGCCGCTCGCCGCGCTCGTCGGCATGCTCCTGGACCAGCAGGTTCCGATGGAGTGGGCGTTCTCCGGCCCGTACACGATCGCCTCGCGGCTCGGGGCGGACGACCTCGACGCACACGACATCGCCGCCCGCGACCCGGAGGAGTTCGCCGCGCTGCTCTCCGAGAAGCCGGCCGTGCACCGCTTCCCGGGGTCGATGGCCCAGCGCGTGCAGCAGCTCTGCCGCTTCCTGGTCGAGGAGTACGGGGGCGACGCCGAGGCCGTCTGGGCGGACGCGGCGACCGGGAAGGAGCTGCTCGCGCGGCTCCAGGCGCTGCCGGGCTTCGGGAAGCAGAAGGCGCAGATCTTCCTGGCGCTGCTCGGCAAGCAGTACGGGGTGCGGCCCACGGGCTGGCGGGAGGCCGCGGGGCCGTACGGCGAGCAGGACGCGTACCGCTCGGCCGCCGACATCACCGGGCCGGAGTCGCTCGTGAAGGTGCGCGCGCACAAGCAGGAGATGAAGGCGGCAGCGAAGGCGGCAAATGCCACCAAGGACCGCAAACCATCCGGGAATCGATAATTCCAGATGTCAATCCTGCTCAGGGTGACAGGAATTGCGCAGAACCTGTTCACAGAACCCCCCAGAGATCGCTAACTTCCCCTCAACCTCGTCCGTTTCGGGAAGGACTTCTGTGAACGCAACCCAGCGCCGTGCCGCGGCCATTCTGGCCGCTGCCGCCCTCGCCACCCCGCTGGTCCTCGCCTCTCCCGCCACCGCCGGCCAGGACCCCGCGGCCGCACCGGCCCGCGATGCCGCCAAGCTGGCGAAGAAGCTGGTCCGCGAGACGTCCGGCAAGGACGCCTTCAAGCACCTGCAGATGTTCCAGGCGATAGCCGACTCGTCCGGCGGCCACCGCGCGGCCGGCACGCTCGGGCACGACGCCTCCGCCGCGTACGTGTACTCGCAGCTCAAGAAGGCCGGCTACAACGTCTCGTACCAGAAGTTCGACTTCCTCTACACGGAGACGCTCGCCGAGAAGGGCTCCGTCGTCTCCCCGGCGCCCCGCACGCTCGACGTCAAGGCGATGACGTACACCAAGTCCACCCCGGTCGGCGGCATCACGGCGGCCCTCGCGGCCGTGCCCGTCGACGCCGACGGCACCACCGGCTGCGAGCCGGGCGACTACGCCTCCGGCACCTTCACCGGCAAGATCGCGCTGATCAAGCGCGGTGGCTGCTCCTTCGCGATCAAGCAGGAGCAGGCCGCCGCGGCCGGCGCCTCCGCCGCCCTCGTCTACAACAACGTCGAAGGCGTCCTCTCCGGCACCCTCGGCGACCCGGCCGCCGGAAAGCTCCCGACCGGCGGCCTCACCCTGGCCGAGGGCACGGCGCTCGCCGCCGACCTCGCCAAGGGCCCGGTCTCGCTCTCCCTGGAGATCCGCCAGCTCCAGGAGAAGCGTTCCACCAACAACGTCATCGCGGAGACGAAGGGCGGCAACGCCGCCAACACCGTGATGCTCGGCTCGCACCTCGACTCCGTCACCGCCGGCCCCGGCATCAACGACAACGGCTCCGGCTCCGCCGGTCTCCTCCAGACCGCCCTGGAGCTCGCCGAGTCGAAGGACAAGGTCCGCAACAAGGTCCGCTTCGCCTGGTGGTCCGCGGAGGAGAACGGCCTCCTCGGCTCCGACCACTACGTCAAGAACCTCACCGCGCTCGACAAGAGCGAGATCAAGCTCTACCTCAACTTCGACATGATCGCCTCGCCGAACTACGGCCTGTTCGTCTACGACGGCGACAACTCGGACAACGTCGGCGAGGGCGCGGGCCCCACGGGCTCCGCCCAGCTGGAGCGCGACATCACCGACTTCATGGACAAGCGCGGGGTCCCGAACGAGGGCACCGACTTCTCCGGCCGCTCCGACTACGGCCCGTTCATCAAGGTCGGCATCCCCTCCGGCGGCACGTTCACCGGCGCCGAGGGCATCAAGACCGCCGCCCAGGCCGCCAAGTTCGGCGGCACGGCGGGTGTCGCCTACGACGTGAACTACCACGCCAAGGGCGACGACCTGAAGAACGTCAACATGAAGGCCTTCGACGTGAACATCGACGTCATCGCCAACGCCGTGGGCACGTACGCCCACGACATCTCCTCCCTGCGCAAGCCGGTCGTCTCCGTCCCGACCACCGGCGGCGAGAGCAGCGGCGGCGGCCTGCACGACGACCACCACGAGGTCACCGAGTAAGTCACCGAGTAGGTCACGTCAGCGCTTTCGGCGGGCCGTCCCGAAGATCGAGCGGCTGATCTCCCGGCCCAGCTGGGTGCCGATCGACCGGGCGAGGGACGCGAACATCCCACTGCCCACCACCTGTTCGGCGAGCGAGGGCTCCGGCTTCGGAGCCCTCGCTCCCGCTTTCCCGGCCGCTTTCCCGGCCTCCTTTTCGGCCGCCTCCCCGGCCTCCTTCTCGGCCGCCGCCTCCAGTGCCGCCGCCTCCGCCGCCCGCTGCTCGGCCGTCAGCCTCTCGTACGCCGACTCCCGGTCCACCGCCTCCGCGTACCGCCCGTACAGCGGCGACCCCTGCACGGCGGCGTCCAGGGCGGCCGCGTCGATCGGGCCCATCAGCGACTCGGGGGCCCGCAGCCGGGTCGCCGCCACCGGGGTCGGGGCGCCCTTCTCGCTCAGTACGGTGACCACCGCCTCGCCCGTGCCGAGCCCCGTGAGCACCTCCTCCAGGTCGTACGCGGAGTTCGGAAACGTCCGCACGGTCGCCTTGAGGGCCTTCGCGTCGTCCGGGGTGAACGCGCGCAGCGCGTGCTGCACGCGGTTGCCCAGCTGGGCGAGCACGTCCGCGGGGACGTCCTTCGGCGTCTGCGTCACGAGGAAGATCCCGACCCCCTTCGAGCGGATCAGCCGGACCGTCTGCGTGATCGACTCCAGGAACGCCTTCGACGCCCCCTTGAACAGCAGATGCGCCTCGTCGAAGAAGAAGACCAGCTTCGGCTTCTCCAGGTCGCCGACCTCCGGAAGGTCGTTGAAGAGGTCCGCGAGCATCCACATGAGGAAGGTCGAGAACAGCTGCGGCTTGTCCTGCACGGCCGGCAGCTCCAGGACCGAGACGGTGCCCCGCCCGTCCGCCGCCGTCCGCAGGAACTCGCTCGTGTCGAACTCCGGCTCCCCGAAGAAGCCGCCCGCGCCCTGCTGCTCGAAGGCCGTGATCGACCGCAGGATCACCCCGGCCGTCACCGTCGAAAGACCGCCGATCCCCTTCAGCTCGGCCTTCCCCGTGTCCGACACCAAGAAGGCGACGACCGCCCGCAGGTCCTTGAGGTCGACCAGTTCGAGCCCCTTGGAGTCGGCGTAGTGGAAGATCAGGCCGAGCGACTGCTCCTGCGTCTGGTTGAGCTGGAGCACCTTCGAGAGGAGTACGGGGCCGAAGCTGGTCACCGTGGCGCGCACCGGGATGCCCGGGCCGATGCCCCCGAGCCCGTAGAACTCGCAGGGGAAGCCCGTCCCCCGCCACTCCTGGCCGACCTGGGCGGCCCGCTCCCGCACCTTCTCGCCGTCCTCCCCGGGGGCCGAGATCCCGGAGACGTCCCCCTTGATGTCGGCGAGGAAGACCGGCACGCCGTGGGCCGAGAGCTGCTCCGCGATCAGCTGGAGCGTCTTCGTCTTGCCGGTGCCGGTGGCTCCGGCGACCAGCCCGTGGCGGTTGAGCATCGGCAGCGGGATGCGGACCGGCGCGTCCGGGTGACATGCGCCGTCCCAGAGGAGCGCCCCCAGATCGAGTGCGGCTCCGGCGAAGGCGTACCCGGCGGCGATCTCGGCGGCGGGCCCGGCAAGGGGGGCGGGCGGCTGTGCGCTCTGCTCACTGACGCTCATGACGACACCTTGATTTCGCTTTTGTCACGGTTTGCACCAGCATCCCATCGCTCTCGCGTGGCTGCGCCGGGAGCCGCTCGCCCGGTAGGCTTTCCGTGTGATCTTCAAGCGCATCGGAAACGGAAAGCCGTATCCCGACCACGGCCGGGAAAGCACCCGGCAGTGGGCGGACGTCGCGCCGCGCCCGGTCCGCCTCGACCAGCTGGTCACCACCAAGGGCCAGCTGGACCTGGAGACGCTGCTCGCCGAGGACTCCACCTTCTACGGCGACCTCTTCGCGCACGTCGTGAAGTGGCGCGGCGATCTCTATCTCGAGGACGGACTGCACCGCGCCGTCCGCGCGGCACTGCAGCAGCGCCAGGTGCTGCACGCCCGCGTCCTGGAACTCGACTGACGTCTCAGGACGCCTCAGGCCTCTCGGGACCTCCCAGGACGTCCGAGTGACCCTTTCGGGGTCACTTCGCCCCCATCCGGACGCGATCACATGATCATCAAGTAGGCATCGCCGACGGGCGGCATTACGCTGCGTTCATGAGCATGCTCACTCCCCCCGGAATGGGCGGAAAGTACCGCATCACGGGGGATGTCTACCCGCGCATGCGCCGCCCCCACCGCCGGCGCAGGATCATCCTCGCGGCCGCGGCCTCCGTGGTCGTGCTCGGCGCGGCCGGCTGGGGCACGCTCCAGCTCGTCGAGGTCTTCTCCGGCGACGGCACGAAGACGACCGCCGGGAAGCAGGCCGACTGCAAACCCGTGGCCAAGGCGACGACTCCGCCCGTGGCCGCCCTCCCGAAGCCCGGCCAGATCACGGTCAACGTCTACAACGCGACCCCGCGCAGCGGACTCGCCAAGACGACCGCGGACGAGCTCAAGAAGCGCGGCTTCAAGATCGGCAAGGTGGGGAACGCTCCCGCCGCCTTCGACAAGAAGGTCCCCGGCGCGGGGCTGCTGCTCGGCGCGCCCGCGGCCACCAAGGGCGCCTTCCCGGTCCTCGGCACCCAGCTCAAGGGCGCCACGACCAAGACGGACACCCGGGGCACGGCGGACGTGGACCTGATCATCGGGACCGCGTTCAAGACGCTGTCCCCGAAGGCGACGGCGGACGCGGCCCTGGTCGCCCTGACCAAGCCCGCGCCCGTACCGACCGGAAAGTGCTGACGCACTCCCGAGGAACTGCTCGGGAGAGCCGGCTGCGTGACGACGCGACGGAGCCGGCCGGGTGATTACTCGGCCGAGTCGGCCGCGTGATTACTCGGCGGAGCCGACCGCGTGATTACTCGGCAGAGCCGGCTGCGTGATTACTCGGCAGAGCCGTACATGCGGTCGCCCGCGTCGCCCAGGCCCGGGACGATGTAGCCGTTCTCGTTGAGCCGCTCGTCGACCGAGGCCGTCACGACGGTCACCGGCGTGCCCGCGAGCTCGCGCTCCATGATCTCGACGCCCTCCGGGGCGGCGAGGAGCACGACCGCGGTCACGTCGTCGGCGCCGCGCTTGATCAGCTCCCGGATCGCCGCGACCAGCGTGCCGCCGGTCGCCAGCATCGGGTCCAGGACGTACACCTGGCGGCCCGAGAGGTCCTCCGGCATCCGCGTGGCATAGGTCGACGCCTCCAGCGTCTCCTCGTTGCGGATCATGCCCAGGAAGCCGACCTCGGCCGTCGGGAGCAGGCGGACCATGCCGTCGAGCATGCCGAGCCCGGCACGCAGGATCGGGACCACCAGCGGACGCGGGTACGAGAGCTTCACACCGGTCGTGGGAGTGACGGGGGTCTCGATGTCGACCTGCTCGGTCCGCACGTCCCTGGTGGCCTCGTAGGCGAGCAGGGTGACCAGCTCGTCGGCGAGACGCCGGAAGGTCGCGGAGTCCGTGCGCTTGTCGCGCAGGGTGGTGAGCTTGTGGGCGACCAGAGGGTGGTCGACGACGTGGAGACGCATGGCTCAACAGTAGCCCGCCCCGCACTGGCGTGGACCCACGCCGCTGGGGGAAGGTGGGGGCACAGGGACCCAGCGATGGGGTGGTGTGGCCGATGCCCGACCTGGAAGAACCGGCCGAGGAAGCCGCCGAGGGGGCGGCCGATCGGCCGGCACCGGAGACCGACGTGGAGCGCCGCAGGCGCCGCGCCCAGTTCCTCCGCGAGCTGAACGAGGCGAAGGCGCTGCGCGAGCGCGTACAGCCGCGGCGCGCCCGGGCCGCACGGATGCGCCAGGCCATGCGCATGCGGACCTTCCGCTGGTGAGACCGCCCGGCGCCGCCCGCCGTGCGCCCCCTGTGTGCGCCGGGGTCGCACGCCCGCCCGATGGCGGTGCCCTTCAGACTGATGCACGACGCAAGAGCCGAAGACCTCTCCTGAGCGCCCTGTTTCTGTCACGATGCCGATTGGGCGGGGCATCCGAAGCGCGCCGCCGGAACGTCACACCTCTGATCAGTGGGAGAGAGTCAGGTGTACATCGCCGCACTGCTCGCGCGCACCGAAGACGGGTGGGAAGCGAGCGACACGGAGCTCGACGACGTGGAGACCCTGTCGGATCTGACCGAGCTGGCCCGTGAGGCCTCGGACGACGACACGGTGATCGTCTACATCGAGCAGGAGGACGCGTGGTTCGGGATCGTCCGGATCGAGGGTGAGGAAGACCCTCGGATCTACGTCTCGGACGCCGCCGCCGCCGCCCGTTCCTCGTACGGGGAGATCCTCACCCGGGAGATCCTCGGCGACGACCTCGACGCCGAGCTCGACGAGCTGGAGTCGCTCGACCTGGACGGCACGGAGGACGGGGAGCCCCTCGCCGACGATGCCGACGATGACGACGACGAGCGGGCCGGCGCGGCCGCGGAGGCCGTGCCGTCCGCTCCCGTGGGCGACGCGCTGGTCCTCACGGACCTCGGCCTCTCGGAGCGGGAGCTCCGGGCGCTCGACAGCGACGCGCTCGCGGTGATCGTGGACGCGCTGGGCGCCGCGGAGGTCCTGGAGGCCGTCCGCTAGTGATCCACGCCGTCCCTGTCCCCGACCCCGACCCCGTGACACCCGGCGCCGATCCCGTACCGACGCCGGGTGCCGGACCCGTACCGACGCCGGGTGCCGGACCCGTACCGACGCCGGGTGCCGGGCCCGTGCCGAAGCCTGGACCAACGCCCGGCGCCGACCCCGTACGGGACCCCGTAAGGGATCCCTGGCGGGGCGCCATGCGGCTCGCTCTCGCCGAGGCCGACGCGGCCGCGCCCGCCGGTGACGTACCGGTCGGCGCGGTCGTGCTCGGCCCGGACGGCACGGTCCTCGCCCGCGCGCACAACGAGCGGGAGGCGGCCGGCGACCCGACCGCCCACGCCGAGGTCCTCGCCCTGCGGCGGGCGGCCGCGGCGACCGGGGAGTGGCGCCTGACGGGCTGCACGCTCGTCGTCACCCTGGAGCCGTGCGTGATGTGCGCGGGCGCCCTCGTCCAGTCGCGGGTCGAGCGGGTGGTCTTCGGCGCGCTCGACGAGAAGGCGGGCGCGGCGGGCTCGCTCTGGGACCTCGTACGGGACCGGCGGCTCAACCACCGCCCCGAGGTGATCCACGGCGTGCTCGGCGAGGAGTGCGCGGAGCAGCTGACGGCCTTCTTCCGCACGCGCTGACACCCGTCCTGACCTCGCCGGGGATACGGATTTCATCGCAGCGCCAGTTTCGGCTAAGCTCTCTCTCGGTAGCGTGTCCGAGCGGCCGAAGGAGCTCGCCTCGAAAGCGAGTGTGGCGCAAGTCACCGAGGGTTCAAATCCCTCCGCTACCGCTCTTGAGAACCGCCCCCGACCTGTGAAGAACAGGTCGGGGGCGGTTTCACGTTGACGGGACGTCAGTGGGCGCTCGGCGATCCTGAGCAGGAGCTTCCCGGTGCTCGCCCGTGAGGCCCTGAGGCCCTGAGGCCAGGAGACGGTGCGCCTCGGCGGTGACCGGAGCCGCCTGTCACGGCGTACGGGAAAGGCCCCGGTCCGCGCGAGTGGCGTGGGCCGGGGCCTTCTCCGTAGGACGGGGGGAACGGCATCGGGGGGACAAGCCGTTCCCCCCGATGAGAACCGGACCTACAAGTCCTGCGCCGCAGTCAGGGGGGAAGCCCGCGGCGCGGACCCCGCAGTGCGGGCCGGTTCCGAAAGCCCCTCGGATTCCTGCCAGATCCTCCGGGCTCGACATCCATACTGCTCGCCCGTCACTCTTCCGGGGGGCGGCGAAAGGCCTCGATCTCCGGGCCCTTGGTCCATAAAGGCTCGGTTAGAGTGGCGCGGTCGTACGGCGGGGACAGGGGAGGGCTGAGCAATGGGACAAGCGAGGAAGATCGCGCTGTACGCGGTCGCGGTCTTTGTGCTGTACACGATCATCAACTCCCCCGAGCGGGCTGCCGATCTCGTGGGAGTAGGGTTCGAAGGCATTGCCAGCGCTGCCCAGGGCGTCGGCGAGTTCATGACCGAACTCATCAACTAGGAGCCCTTCGTGATCCGCCATCTGGTCCTCTTCAAGCTCAACGAGGGTGTCAAGCGCGACGAGCCTCGCGTCGTCGCCGGTGTCGAGGCGTTCCGCGCGCTCGGCGCGCAGATCCCCGAGCTGAGGTTCTGGGAGTGCGACTGGAACATCACCGACCGGCCGATCGCGTACGACTTCGCCATCAATTCGGCCGTCGAGGACACGGACGCCCTCCAGCGCTACCTGGAGCACCCCGCGCACCAGGCGGGTGTCGCCCAGTGGCGCGAGTTCGCCACCTGGGTGATCGCCGACTACGCGTTCTAGCCACTCCCGGAGCAGTCGCGCCGTCGAGGCCCCCCGCCGCCATGGTGGGGGGCCTCGCGGAGTTCTGGCCTCCCCTTTTGCTCCATTATGCCCTCAACACGTGGCTATACGGTGCTTGCACACAGTGGACATGTCTTGTGATGCTATGACCGCTTTTGACGGATGAGTTGACCGTAGTTGACCCAGTCGACCAGCAAGACCAGCCAAAGGGGTGGCGTGAACGTGCCGGCCAGTACAGCGCCTCAAGTCCCGCCCCAGCACGAGGCAGGTGGGGCGGAGACCCCGCGGCCCCGCCCCCAGAGCACCCGCGGCGCCGACACCCGCGCCCTCACACAGGTGCTCTTCGGGCAGCTCAAGCACCTGGAACCGGGCACTCCGGAGCACCACCGGGTGCGCGGGGCCCTCATCGAGGCCAACCTGCCGCTGGTGCGGTACGCGGCGGCCCGCTTCCGCTCCCGCAACGAGCCCATGGAGGACGTCGTCCAGGTCGGCACCATCGGCCTGATCAACGCCATCGACCGCTTCGACCCCGACCGGGGCGTGCAGTTCCCGACCTTCGCCATGCCCACGGTCGTCGGCGAGATCAAGCGGTACTTCCGCGACAACGTCCGGACCGTGCACGTACCGCGCAGGCTGCACGAGCTGTGGGTCCAGGTGAACGGCGCCACGGAGGACCTGACGACCGCCCACGGCCGCTCCCCCACGACCGCGGAGATCGCCCAGCGGCTGCGGATCGGGGAGGACGAGGTGCTCGCCTGCATCGAGGCCGGGCGCTCGTACCACGCGACCTCCCTGGAGGCGGCGCAGGAGGGCGACGGGCTGCCAGGACTGCTCGACCGGCTCGGCTACGAGGACCCCGCGCTCGCCGGCGTCGAGCACCGGGACCTCGTCCGGCACCTGCTCGTCCAGCTGCCCGAGCGCGAGCAGCGGATCCTGATGCTGCGCTACTACAGCAATCTGACCCAGTCTCAGATCAGTCAGGAACTCGGCGTCTCGCAGATGCACGTGTCAAGGCTCCTCGCCCGTAGCTTCGCGCGTTTGAGATCCGCAAACAGAATCGAGGCGTAACCGGAACGGGTAGACCGGTTCGGAGCAGTTCTGCGGCACCCCAAATGCCGTACACCCCTTGTTTCCTGCGGAAATGCACCGTCTGCTTGTCGACAAGTCACTACAGCGTGTTGCCGACATGTGACATTCTGCTGGAACCGAGTTTGCCGCAGCCCCGCCGCCGGTATTCAGGTGGAGGCTGCGTTCCTCAGATGGTCGCGGCCACCGCGACCGTCCGCGACCTCAAGGGGGTGGCATGTCCACAGAACTGGGCAGCTCGAAGGTGCTCACGCTCACGCCCGTTCCCGTGCCCACGCAGACGACGGCTCCGACCGCGGCCGAAAGCTCCGCGGGGAGCTCCGCGGAAACCGCCGTGGTGAGCGTCGTCGACACCGTGGAGAGCACGGCTCCGCCGCTGCCCGCCACGTCCGGCACCCTCGACACCCGCACCCTCTCGCGCTCCCTGTTCCTGCGGCTGCGCGCCCTCGCCGACGAAGGCGCCGCCACCGACAGCCCGGAGCGGACCTACGTCCGCGACACCCTGATCGAGCTCAACCTCCCCCTCGTGCGGTACGCGGCGGCCCGCTTCCGCTCCCGCAACGAGCCGATGGAGGACATCGTCCAGGTCGGCACGATCGGCCTGATCAAGGCGATCGACCGCTTCGACTGCGAACGGGGCGTGGAGTTCCCGACGTTCGCCATGCCCACGGTCGTCGGCGAGATCAAGCGGTTCTTCCGCGACACGTCCTGGTCGGTGCGGGTGCCGCGCCGGCTCCAGGAGCTGCGGCTCGCCCTCACCAAGGCCAGCGACGAGCTCGCGCAGAAGCTCGACCGCTCCCCCACCGTCCCCGAACTCGCCGCCGTCCTCGGGGTGTCGGAGGAGGACGTCGTCGACGGCCTCGCCGTGGGCAACGCGTACACCGCCTCCTCGCTCGACTCCCCCTCGCCCGAGGACGACGGCGGCGAGGGCTCCCTCGCCGACCGCCTCGGCTACGAGGACACCGCGCTCGAAGGCGTCGAGTACCGGGAGTCGCTCAAGCCCCTGCTCGCCAAACTGCCGCCCAGGGAGCGGCAGATCATCATGCTGCGCTTCTTCGCCAACATGACCCAGTCGCAGATCGGCGAGGAGGTCGGCATCTCCCAGATGCACGTCTCGCGGCTGCTCACCCGCACCCTCGCCCAGCTGCGCGAGGGCCTCATCTCCGACTGATCGTCCGGGCGGACTTCCCGAAAAGCACGTCTTGTTGACGCTCTGTCAGCCAGACTGTGGCCCATGAGGCGAAGGAAGCCGGGACTCGTGGCGGTGGCGCTCTGCCTCGGCGGGGCGCTGACCGCCTGCGGTGGCGGAGGAGACGGCGAGGGGTACGCGGCGGTCGGCGCCGGCCCCTTCCCGAGAGGCGCGGTCGCCCCCTCGGGCGCGGTCACGCTGGTCCCCCTGGACAGCAGCCCCACGGCGAGCGGGACGACATCCAGTACGTCGTCACCGGCGCCTGCACCGTCTTCGCCGTCGCCCCCGTCCTCCCTGTCGCCGTCATCGTCGTCATCGTCGTCATCATCGGATGCGGCGGGCGGGGGTGCGGCGCCCGCTTCCGGGACCTCCGGTACGTCCGGCGGCTCGGGCTCTTCCGGTACGGAGTCGGGTACGGCTCCGGTGACCTCCGCGCCCGGCAGCTCCGCCACCTCCGGTACGGCTCCGGGGACCGGCGGCGGCACCCCGTCCCGTACCCCCTCCAGCCCTCCCGGGACCACGCCCGCGCCCGGCACCGGCGGCCCCGGTCCCACGTCGGCCCCGCCCACGAGACCGGGCCCATCGCCGTCCCCTACGCCCCCGCCCGCGCCCGCCCTGCTCACCGTCTCCGCGCCCGTCCTCGCGGACGCCGACCGGCGCTGGTGCGAGCAGGTGACCGTCACCTTCCGGAACACCGGTGGCACGGCTGCCCGTTCGGGCACGGTCACCTTCGCCACGCACGTCATCGGCGCCCTCGGCGTCGACTGGGCGACGGTCACCTCCAGCCGGCCCCTGCCCGCGCCGATCGCCGCCGGGACGGCGCGGACGCAGACGTACCGCGTGTGCGTGGACTCCTGGCGGGTGCCGCTGGGCATGCGGATCGACACCCAGCGGGTCACCGTCAGCTGGCAGTGACCGGGAAGCGCACCCCGGTCAGGCCCTCCGACACCTCCCACAGCCGGCGTCCCGTGCCGGCCTCGGCCGCCGCGCGGCGCACGCGGGTCGGCGCGCCCCGCGGCTCGGCCGGACCGTCCGGGCCGGTGAACTCGACGCCCGCCACGTCCGGGGCGACGTCCGCCACGCCGCCATGAGATGCGGCACCGGGTGGGTTCCTGCCGCACCGCGCCGGAACAAGTACCGGTCTCACCTGCGCCCCACAGGCTGACACCGCCAGTCCGGCGGCCTTGGCGACGTTGACCGCCGCCAGACGTGGTCCCGCCGCGCGTCCGCCGGCAAAGACGGGCCGGGTCCGCGTGACGCGGACCCGGCCCGTCCGGGGTGTGCTGTAGGGACGAGCGGTCAGCCCAGGGCCAGCCAGGCGACGGCCGCCAGGACGGCGATCACCGCGACGACGCCGACGATCAGGCCGACGCGCGGCCCGGCCGCCGCCGCCGCCGGGACCGCGGCCTGCGGCTGCTGCCGCTGCGGAGCACCCTCGTCGACGAAGGCGCGGAACATCTGCGTGCTGCCGGCGGGGTCATAGCCCTCGGGGCCCTGCCCCTGGGGTGCCTGGCCCTGGCCGTACGGTGCTTGGGGGTTGTGTGCCATGAGCCAGGACCCTAGCGAAGTGCGGGTGGAGGGCCCAAGCCCGTCGCCCCTCCCCCTCGGCCCCGACCTCACCCCGACCGCCCTTTGCCGATTCTTTAGCGCCGTTTGACCGTTTTAGTTTGCCTGAAGCAACCATCCATCTCTATCGTTGCCCTAAGCAACAACATCCATGGAGTGCCCGATGGAACCGACGGACCCGACGGATCCGATGAACAGAGGCAGACGCTACGAGAACCTCGCCCGCCAGGTGAGCGCGATCGGAGCGGTGAAGCGCGGACTCGCGCGGACCCTGCCTGCCGAGTGCCCCGGCGGGTCCGCCATCGTCCTCGCCCTGCTCCACCACCACGGGGACATGCGGATCGGCCGCGTGTCCGAACTGATGGCCGTCGACATGTCGGTCAGCAGCCGCCACGTGGCCCACACCGTGGACCGCGGCTGGGTCGAGCGACTGCCCGACCCCGCCGACAAGCGCTCCCGCACCCTGCACCTGACCTCCGCGGGCGAGTCCATGCTCGCCGTCCTCGACCGACGGCTGACGGACATGCTCGCCCGCACCCTCGCCGAGTGGTCCGACGACGACGTCGAACTGCTCACCGACCTGCTTGCCCGCCTCCGCGACTCCTTCGGGGACTGCCGGGCCCACCACGCTTGAGAACGAAGGAAGTTGATGGCTACCACCACACCTGCCACCGGTGTGCGCGGCGGGAGCGCCCAGCAAGGGGACACCGCCACCGGCGGCGCCCCGATGACGCACCGGCAGATCATGGAGGCGCTGTCCGGCCTGCTGCTCGGCATGTTCGTCGCCATCCTGTCCTCGACGATCGTCTCCAACGCCCTCCCCCAGATCATCACCGACCTGGGCGGCGGCCAGTCCGCGTACACCTGGGTGGTCACCGCCGCGCTCCTTTCGATGACCGCGACCACCCCGCTCTGGGGCAAGCTCGCGGACCTCTTCTCGAAGAAGCTGCTCGTCCAGATAGCCCTGATCATCTACGTGGCGGGCTCGGTCGTCGCCGGTCTCTCGCAGAGCACCGGCATGCTCATCGCCTGCCGTGTCGTCCAGGGCATCGGCGTCGGCGGTCTGACCGCCCTCTCCCAGATCATCCTGGCCGCGATGATCGCCCCGCGTGAGCGCGGGCGCTACAGCGGCTACCTCGGCGCGACCTTCGCCGTCGCCACCGTCGGCGGCCCGCTGCTCGGCGGCGTCATCACCGACACCGACTGGCTCGGCTGGCGCTGGTGCTTCTACGTCGGCGTGCCCTTCGCGTTCATCGCGCTGGTCGTCCTGCAGAAGACCCTCAAGCTCCCCGTCGTGAAGCGCAAGGTCAAGGTCGACTGGGCCGGCGCCTTCTTCATCAGTGCCGCCGTCTCCCTGCTCCTCGTCTGGGTCACCTTCGCGGGCGACAAGTACGACTGGATGTCCTGGCAGACCGCCGCCATGGTGCTCGGCTCGATCGCGCTCGGCGGGATCTTCGTGCTCGTCGAGTCCAAGGCGAGCGAGCCGATCATCCCGCTCCGCCTCTTCCGCAACCGCACGATCACCCTCGCCTCGCTCGCCTCGCTCTTCGTGGGTGTCGCGATGTTCGCCGGTACGGTCTTCTTCAGTCAGTACTTCCAGCTGGCGCGGAACGAGTCGCCGACGATGTCCGGCGTCCTCACCATTCCGATGATCGCGGGTCTGTTCGTCTCGTCCACCGCCTCCGGCATGATCATCACGAAGACCGGCAAGTGGAAGGCGTGGCTGGTCAGCGGTGGCGCCCTGGCCGCCGGCGGGCTCGGGATGCTCGGCACGATCCGCTACGACACGACGTACTGGCACATCGCGATCTTCATGGCGGTCCTCGGCCTCGGCCTCGGCATGATGATGCAGAACCTCGTGCTCTGCACCCAGAACCAGGTGGACCCCGCCGACCTCGGCGCCGCCTCCTCCGTCGTCACCTTCTTCCGCTCCCTCGGCGGTGCGATCGGCGTCTCGGCGCTGGGCGCGGTCATGGCCCACCGGGTCACGGACTACGTCAAGGAGGGCCTGGCCGAGCTCGGCCCGAAGGCCGCCGGCGCCATGGGCCAGGCCGGCTCGGGCGGCGGGATCCCGGACATGGACAAGCTGCCGGGCCCGATCCGTACGGTCATGGAGAGCGCGTACGGACACGGCGTCGGCGACGTCTTCCTCTACTCGGCGCCGTTCGCGCTGCTCGCCTTCGTGGTGACCCTGTTCATCAAGGAAGTCGCCCTGAAGAGCGGCACGGCGACGGCTGACGACAAGTAAAAAGACTCCCGGCCGCGCTTCGAGCGGAGGCGCGGCCGGGTCGGGAACGGAGCGGCGGGCAGGGGACGGCCCGCCGCTCCGTCATTTTCCGGTTTCACGGGAAACCATCGCCTCGATGCCGGCGACCAGGACGTCCAGGGCGTAGGCGAAGTCCCGGTCCCACATCTCGGTGACGCTGCCTTGCGAGGCCCGCGCGTCGAGGATCTCCGCCATGGGTTCGATGGCGTCCACGAAGCCCGGGTTGTCGCGGAAGGCCTTGACGGACTCCACGTAGAAGTCGTCCTGCGACATCCCGGCCTCCGCCGCACGCCGCCCGAACTGGGACTCGATCGTCCCGTAGCCGTACACGAACTGGAAGACCGCCGACGTCGCGCTGGGCTGACGGTCGATCGGCAGGCCGGTGTCCCCCATCGCCTCCTGGATCTTGCCGCCGACGGCGATCGCGTGCGGGCCGATGTTCAGGTACTGCCCGGCGCTCGGCGACATCCACGGGTGGCGGACCAGCATCCGGCGGTATCCCAGGGCGAGCACCCGGATCATGTCCCGCCAGCCGTCGGCGGCTTCGACCGCCGCGAGGTCGAACTCGCCGTACACGCTGTCCATGGCGAACTCGATGATGTCGTCCTTGGTGTCCACGTACCAGTACAGGGACATCGCGGTGACGTTCAGCGCGGCCGCGAGCTTGCGCATCGAGAGCCCGGCCAGGCCCTCCTCGTCGAGAATCCGGATCGCCGCGGCAACGATCCGGTCCCGGTCGAGCCCGGCCGGACCGCCGCCGCTGCGGGGGGCCCTCGCCTCCAGCCAGACGCTGGAACGCGCCGGGTTCTTGGCCCGTTCGGCTGCCTTGACCATCGCGTTCCTCCGTCTGTCAGCGGTCCGTCCCCATGCTAAGCAGCGGTCTCGACCCGGTCCGCCGCCTCGGCCGCCCGCGCGGCCGCCGCCTCCGTCCGCTCGGCCCGCCTGAGCAGGGCCGCGGCGACCAGACCGCCGGCGAAGACGGCGATCGCGCCGACCAGCTGGCTGGTCTGGAGGCCCGAGGCGAAGGCGTCGGAGATCTCCTGGCGCTCGGCCTCGCTGCCCGCGGCGGCGAGGGCGGCGGGAAGTGAGGTCGCGGTGACGGCGACGAGGGCCGCGAAGCGGGCGTTGAGCACGGCTCCGAGGACGGCGACGCCGAGGCCGTTGCCGAACTCGGCGAGGGTGCCGTTGATGCCGGCGCCCACGCCCGCCTTCTCCGGCGGGATCGAGCTCATGATCGCGTTGGCCATGGCCGGGGACGAGACGGCGATGCCGCCGCCCATCAGGACCAGGCCGAGCAGCATGCCCCAGTAGCTGCCGTCCGTGCCGCCGCCGAGCAGCGAGATCGAGGTGAGGCCGCCGGCGACCAGGGTCATGCCGAGGACGACGGTGGGCGGGGTGCCGAGCTTCATGACGATCCGCGGACCGATGCCCGTCAGGTTGAGGGCGACGATCGTCAGCGCGAGCGGCGCCATCCGCAGACCCGCCTCAAGGGGCTCGTACCCGAGCACGAACTGCAGGTGCTGGGTGAGCAGGAAGAGCGAGCCGCCCATGCCGAACACGACCAGGATCGAGCCGCCGATGGCGCCGACGAACTTCTGGTTGCGGAAGAAGTGCATGTCGAGCATCGGGTACGGAGTGTGGAGCTCCCACAGCGCGAAGGCGCCGAGGCCGAGGAGGCCGATGACGGCCGGGACGAGGACCTCGGCGGAGAGCCAGCCGTGCTCGGGGCCGGTGATGATCGCGTACACGACGGCCGTCATGCCGATCGTGGAGAGCAGCGCGCCGAGCAGGTCGGGGCGGTCGCCCTGCGGGTTCTTGGACTCGGGGACCAGCTTGAGGACGGCGACGAGCGCGAGGACCGCGACCGGGATGTTGATGAGGAAGATCATTCCCCACCAGAAGTGGTTCAGGATCACGCCGCCGATCAGCGGCCCGCCGGCGAAGCCGAGCGAGGCGACCGTGGACCAGAGCGCGATGGCCTTGACGCGCTCGGAGTCGTCGAAGATCTGCATGACGACGGCGAGGGTGGTGGTCATGAGGAGCGCGCCGCCGACGCCCATGCCCGCACGGGCGGCGATCAGCTGCGTGGTGGAGTCGGCGAGGCCGGCGGCGAGCGAGCCGAGGCCGAAGAGCACGAGGCCGGCGGCGAGGAGCTTCTTGCGGCCGTAGCGGTCGGCGGCGTTGCCCGCGCTCAGCAGGAGGCCGGACTGGACGAGCGAGTACGCGTTGATCATCCACTGGATGTCGGCGGTGGTCGCGTCGAGTTCGGAGGTCAGCGAGGGGATGGCGACGCTGAGCACGGTGTTGTCGAGCAGCACGGTGAGCTGGGCGAGGCAGATGACACCGAGGATCAGCCAGCGCTGCGGGTGACCGCCGGTGGCTGTCTGGTCGGTCGCGGCGGTCGGGGCCGTCATGGCAGGACTCCTTGTACGGTGTACGGGACTGGGTCTCGTACACCGTACAAGGACTCTCGTACGCTGTATAGCGATTACTTCGTCGCAGTCAGGTCGTAGAAGGTGGCACCGCCGATCGTGACCTTCTCGAAGGTCTCCGCGACCCAGGTGGAGATCTCCGAGTTTCCGGCGGGACCGCCGCCGCCCATGCGGCCGGTGGTGCCTTCGCCCGTGCCGCCTTCGCTGCCACCGGCTTCGCTGCCGCCGGCTTCGCTGCCGCCGATGAAGTAGTGGATCTTCCCCTCGGCGACGTACTGCTGGAACTGGGCGAGCGTCGGGGACGGGTCGCTGCCGTTGAAGCCGCCGATCGCCATCACGGGCTTCTCGGTGGCGAGCTGGTAGCTGGCCGCGTTCTGGGCGCCGACCGTGGCCGCGACCCAGGTGTACGCGTCGGCGTCCGCGAGGAGCGCGGCCTTCGCCTCCGTACCGACGCTGGCGCCGTTGAGGAGACCGCCCATGCCGCCGCCACCGCCCATGCCACCGCCGCCGGGGCCGCCTTCACCACGGGTCGCGCCCTGGGGCATGCCTTGCGGCGTTCCCTGGGGCGGGGTGCCGCCGCCGGTGCCGCCGGGCATCTGGCCCTGGCCGCCGCCCTGGCCGTCGGGCATCTGGCCCTGGCCCTGGCCCTGGCCGCCCTGTGGCATCGCACCCATCTCGAACATCCGGCCGCCAGGGCCGCCCGGGCCCCGGCCGCCCATGGCGCCGCCCGACGGGCCCGCCGTGACGATCGAGCCCTGGTGTCCGGAGCCCAGTGTCTCCAGGGTGTACGCGAACGGGCCCGCGAGCCCCGCCGCCAGGCCGAGGCCCGCCACCGCGAGCCCGAACCGGCGGTCGATCCGCCCGGCGAACAGCAGCCCGAGCGCGGCCACCGCGCCCGCCGCCAGGACCGCCCAGCGCAGCCACGGCAGCCAGTCCGGCGTACGGCCGAGGAGCGTCCAGGCCCACACCGCCGTCGCCGCGACCGTCACCGCGAGGGCCGCCGAGGCGAGCCACCGCGTGCGCTCCTCCCAGAGCACCGCCGCACCCATGCCGACGAGCGCCGCGACGTACGGGGCCAGGGCCACCGTGTAGTACTCGTGGAAGATGCCGGCCATGAAGCTGAAGACGGCGAGCGTGATCAGCAGCGAGCCGCCCCACACCAGGAACGCCGAGCGCGCCGTGTCCGTCCGGGGCGCCCGCCAGGTGACGACGAGCCCCGCGACGAGCAGGACCAGCGCCGCCGGGAGCAGCCAGGAGATCTGACCGCCGACCGCGTCATTGAACATCCGGCCGATCCCGGTCTCGCCCCAGCCGCCGCGCTGGCCACCGCCGCGGCCGCCGCCGCCGACGCTGCCGGTCTCGTTGCCGTTGATCCGGCCGAGGCCGTTGTAGCCGAAGGTCAGCTCAAGGAAGCTGTTGTTCTGCGAGCCTCCGACGTACGGGCGGGAGGCCGCGGGCCACAGCTCGACCAGGGCCACCCACCAGCCCGCCGACACGACCATCGCGAGTCCGGCGAGGGCCAGACGGCCGATGCGGCGGCCGATCGCGCCCGGCGCGCACACTCCGTAGACGAGCGCGAGCGGCGGCAGGATCAGGAAGGCCTGGAGGGTCTTCGCGAGGAACGCGAACCCGAAGGCCACCCCAGCCCAGACCAACCACTTCGCCGCGCCCTTCTCCTGCTCCAGGGCGCGCAGCAGGCAGTACACCGCGACCGTCATGAGCAGCGCGAGCAGCGCGTCCGGGTTGTTGAAGCGGAACATCAGCGCGGCGACGGGCGTCAGCGCGAGCACCGCGCCCGCGATCAGCCCCGCGCCCGCGCTGAACCGGCGCCGGACGGCCGCGTACAGCACGGCGACCGTGGCCACGCCCATCAGCACCTCGGGCACCAGGATCTGCCAGGAGCCGAGGCCGAAGAGGCGGACGGAGAGCGCCATCGGCCAGAGGGCGGCCGGGGGCTTGTCGACGGTGATGGCGTTGGCCGCGTCGAGGGAGCCGAAGAAGAAGGCCTTCCAGCTCTCGCCGCCCGCCTGGACGGCCGCCGAGTAGAAGGAGTTGGCGTAGCCGGAGGCGCTCAGGTTCCAGAGGTAGAGCGCGGTGGTCACGGCGAGCAGGCCGAGGAAGGCGGGCCGGACCCAGGAGGCGTCCTCGGCGCGCCCGCGCCAGAGCCGGGCGAGAGGGCCGCCACGGGACGGCGCGGCGTGGGCCGCGGTGGACATGGTGGTCATCGGGCGTTCCTTGAGGAGGTCTGCGGGGTGGTCCGCTCGGGGAAGACCCAGAGCCGGAAGAGGAGGAAGCGCAGGACGGTCGCGGCGAGATTGGCGACGATCAGGACGGCGAGCTCCGTGGAGTGCGCCGGATCGCCGGTCGCCGCGCCCAGTGCGGCGAGTGAACCGCTCGTCAGGGCCAGGCCGATGGCGAAGACCACGAGCCCCTGCGCCTGGTGGCGGACGGCCCGGTCCCGGCCCCGGACGCCGAAGGTGAGGCGCCGGTTGGCCGCCGTGTTGGCGACGGCCGAGACGAGCAGGGCGCCGGCGTTGGCGAGCTGCGGGCCGACGCCGAGCCGGAAGGCCGAGTACAGCGCGACGTAGAAGAGCGTGGACAGCGCGCCGACCACGCAGAAGCCGACGAGCTGGCGCGCGAGACCGCCCGGCACTCCGCTGAGGTCACGGTCCCTGGGGTCGTCCCCGAAGGGCCGGGCCAGCCGGTCGAGGGGCAGCGAGCCGGTCGCCAGGGCCCGCCCGACCCGCCACACGCCCCTGAGGTCGTCGGTGGCCGTCTTCACGATGTGCACGGTCGAGTCGGGGTCGTCGACCCAGTCGACCGGCACCTCGTGGATACGGAGCCCGGCCCGCTCGGCAAGGACCAGCATCTCGGTGTCGAAGAACCAGCCGGTGTCCTCGACCATCGGGAGGAGCCGCTCGGCGACGTCCCGCCGTATCGCCTTGAACCCGCACTGGGCGTCGGAGAAGCGGGCGGCGAGCGAGCCGCGCAGGATGAGGTTGTACGCCCGGGAGATGAACTCCCGCTTCGGCCCGCGCACCACCCGCGAGGAG
This sequence comes from Streptomyces sp. NPDC058650, assembly GCF_042717315.1. Classification (NCBI taxonomy): domain Bacteria; kingdom Bacillati; phylum Actinomycetota; class Actinomycetes; order Kitasatosporales; family Streptomycetaceae; genus Streptomyces; species Streptomyces sp. NPDC058650. Next base: position 624,670 of record NZ_JBHXRL010000001.1, on the reverse strand, counting down.
CGGGCCAGCCGGGAGCCGATCGCCAGGTCCGAGTGGCCCGAGATGAGCGGCGCGACCAGCGGGAGCAGCGCGTTCAGGTCGGTCGACAGGTCGACGTCCATGTAGGCGAGGACGGGCGCGTCCGAGGCGGACCAGACCGTCCGCAGCGCCCGGCCGCGCCCCTTCTGTTCAAGCCGTACGGAGCGGACCTCGGGCACCTCGTCGGCGAGGGCCGCGGCGACGGCCGGCGTCGTGTCGGTGGAGGCGTTGTCGGCGACGGTGATGCGGAAGCCGTACGGGAAGGTCCGGAGGAGGTGTTCGTGGAGCCGGCGGACGCACGGCTCCAGGTCCTTCTCCTCGTTGTAGACGGGAATCACCACGTCCAGGACGGGCCTTCCGGCGACGCTCACCGGCAGGTGCTCCCGGGCGGGTAGGGCGCCGGGAGTCCCGGACGCGGGGCCCGCGATCGTTGGGGTTCGCATGCCGACGACACTCGCGGGGGCCGCTGTCACGGCTGTGTGACGAGCCTGTGCCCTCGCTGTGAGTCCCGCTGTGCGTCCTTCTCAGCAGGCAGCCGGACGGTGAAGACGGTCCGGCCGGGGGCGCTCACGACGCTCACGTCGCCGCCGTGGGCGAGGGTGACCGCGCGCACGATGGCGAGGCCGAGGCCGGTGGAGCCGGCGTGCCGGGAGCGGGAGGCGTCGCCGCGCGCGAACCGCTCGAAGACGGAGGGCAGGAGCCCGGGCGGGATGCCGGGCCCGTCGTCCTCGATGTCCACGAGCGCGCTCGGCCCGTCCGACCGGACGCGGGCGGTGACCTGCGTGCCGGGCGGGGTGTGGGTCCGGGCGTTGGCGAGGAGGTTGACGAGCACCTGCTGGAGGCGGGCGCCGTCGGCCCGTACGGTCACGGCCTCGCCGTCCGCGGGCAGTTCGAGGCGCCAGTGGTGCTCGGGCCCTGCGGCACGGGCGTCGCTCACGGCGTCCACCACGAGGGGGACGGCATCGGTGCTCTCGTACGAGAGCGGGCGTCCGGCGTCGAGCCGCGCGAGCAGCAGGAGGTCCTCCACGAGCCCCGTCATCCGGGTCGCCTCGGACTCGATCCGGCCCAGCGCGTGCCGGGTGTCGGGCCCGCACTCCTCCCGGCCGCGCCGGGTCAGCTCCGCGTACCCCCGGATCGAGGCGAGCGGGGTCCGCAGCTCGTGGCTGGCGTCCGCGACGAACTGCCGGACCCGGGTCTCGCTCTGCTGACGGGCGTCGAGGGCCGAGTGGACGTGGTCGAGCATCCGGTTGATGGCCGCGCCGACCTGGCCGACCTCGGTCCGCGCATCGGCCTCCGTCTCCGGGACCCGCTGATGGAGCGCCACCTCGCCGCTGTGCAGCGGGAGCTGGGCGACCTGGCCGGCGGTGGTGGCGACCCGCCGCAGCGGGCGCAGCGCCACCCGGACCAGCACGGTCCCGGCGATGGAGGCCGCGACGAGCCCGGCGCCGGTGACGCTCAGCTCGACGAGGACAAGGGTGGAGAGGGCGTCCTCGACCTCGGTGAGCGGGATGCCGGTGAGGAACGAGCCACGTTCCCCGGAGGCGTACTCGACCCGGTAGGACCCGAGGCCGCCGGGCAGTTCGACGGTGTGCGGCTCGCTGTCGCGGGGGACGGCGGCGAGCGCGGCCCGCTGGGCCGCGTCGAGCGCCGTGGTCCGGACGTTCCGCCCGAACTCCCCGGCGTCCTCGGACGCGGCCTCCGCCGAGTACCCGGCCGTGGTCATCTCGCCGTCCACCAGGTCGGCGCCGAGGGTGCCGATCGGGGCGCCGGGCCCTTGGACGAAGGCGAGCCGGTCCTTCACCAGGCCCGGGTCGGGCATGCCGGGGAGGGAACCCCTGGCGACCGGCGGGCCCGAAGCCCGCATCGAGACGCTGTTCAGCTGCTCGTCGGCCTGGTCGTACAGGTACGAGCGGAAGGCGATGGTCGTCACCGTCCCGATCACGGCCGCGACGACCGCGATCAGCGCGACCGCCGAGACGACCAGCCGGGTGCGCAGCGACCACGGCCGCCGACGTCGTACGGGCACGGGCGCTACTCCCCCGGCTTGATGAGGTACCCGGCCCCGCGACGGGTGTGGATCATCGGCGCACGGCCCGCGTCGATCTTCCGGCGGAGGTAGGAGATGTAGAGCTCGACGACGTTGGCCTGGCCGCCGAAGTCGTACGACCAGACGCGGTCGAGGATCTGCGCCTTGCTGAGCACCCGGCGCGGATTGCGCATGAGGTAGCGCAGCAGCTCGAACTCGGTGGCGGTGAGGTGGATCGAGTCCCCGCCCCGGGTGACCTCGTGGCTGTCCTCGTCGAGGGTGAGGTCCCCGACGGCGAGCAGCGATTCACTGCGCGCCTGTGCGGCGCCGGACCGGCGGATGAGGCCGCGCAGCCGGGCGACCACCTCCTCCAGGCTGAAGGGCTTGGTGACGTAGTCGTCGCCGCCGGCGGTGAGCCCGGCGATCCGGTCCTCGACGGCGTCCTTCGCCGTCAGGAAGAGGACCGGAACGTCCGGGAGCTCGCGCCGGATCGAGCCGAGCAGGCTGAGCCCGTCGGCGTCGGGGAGCATCACGTCGAGGATCACGGCGTCGGGCCGGAACTCGCGTACGGAACGCAGGGCGGCGGCGCCGTCGCCGGCGCTTCGCACCTGCCAGCCCTCGTAGCGGAGGGCCATGGAGAGGAGCTCGGCGAGCGAGGCCTCGTCGTCGACGACGAGGACGCGGACGGCGGTGCCGTCGGCACGGAGCATGTCGGCGCGGGTGCCGGGGCGGCGTGTGGTGACGGTCATGGGCACACGCTCTCCACCGCCGCTGAGAGCCCTCTTTCCCTTGCCTGTGAATTCCCTGAGAAAGGACCTCGGGCGGCCTCAGGGGTGTTTCACGTGAAACAACGCGGCGCCGTTCTCGTACAGGACGCGCCGCATCCAGTCGTCCCCGAGCCCGAGGCGTTCGAGGGCGTGGAGCTGGTGGACGTACGGGTAGGGGATGTTCGGGAAGTCGGAGCCGAGGAGGATGCGGTCACCGAGGTCGGCGAGCCGCCCGAGCTCCGCCGTCGGGAAGGGCGCGAGCCGCTCGCTGAAGTCGGTGAAGGCCATGGTGGTGTCGAGGCAGACGCCCTCGTACCGCTCGGCCATGGCGAGGAACTCGCCGTACTCGGGCATCCCCATGTGCGCGACGATCACGCGCAGCCGGGGGTGGCGGGCGAGCAGCCGCCCCATGGGCTCCGGGCCGGTGAAATTCCCCGGAGTGGGACCGGAGCCGCAGTGGACGACGGCGGGCGTACCGCTCTCGGCGAGGGTTCCCCACACGGTGTCGAGCAGCGGGTCCGTCGGGTCGAACCCGCCGACCTGGAGGTGGACCTTGAAGACGCGGGCGCCGGCGTCGAGAGCCTCGTGGACGTACGCGTCGGCGCCCGGCTCGGGAAAGAAGGTCGCGGTGTGCAGACAGTCGGGGGTGCGGGCGGCGAAGTCGGCGGCCCAGGCGTTCAGCCAGGCGGCCATGCCGGGCTTGTGCGGGTAGAGCATCGCGGTGAAGGCGACGGCCCCGAACCCGCGCAGGATCGCGAGCCGGCGGTCCTCCTCCTCGCGGTAGGTGATGGGCCACTCCAGGCCCGTCAGGGGGCCGGCGGAGTCGAAGTAGGCCCAGACCTTATCGAGGACGTTCTGCGGCATGAAGTGCGTGTGCACATCGACGAGCCCGGGAATCCCGAGCCGCGCGACTATTGCCCGGATGTCGTCGCTCTCGCTACTCCCGCTCAAAGCTGTAACTCCGTTCGACTTTGCCGATGTGGACGCTGTAGCTCTCGTACCAGTGCTCCCGCCCGTACGCCTTGGCGGCCTGGTGCTCGGTGTCGAGGCGCCAGGCGTCGAGGGAGTCGAGGTCGCGGAAGTAGGCGACGGTGATGCCGATGCCGCCGGGGGTGCGGGCGTACTCGTAGCCGAGGAACCCGGGGATGTCCTTGACGATCTCCTGCATGCGGGAGGAGGTCTCGGCGTAGCCCTCGGGCGCGTCGGGACGAACGGACGTGAACAGGGCGGTGTAGTAGGGCGGTTCCAGGCCAGCCACCAGCTTCTGGGTCATGTGATCACCCTCGTCGGGACCGGGCCGGGCTGTCCACGGTCGCAGGCCAAAGGGATCCAAGACTTTACGAAGCGTCAGAAGAGCTCGCCCTGAGCACTCTCGGGCTCCGCGACGACCAAGGAAGCCACCGGCACCGAGAATGCCTCTCGTTCCCCAGCCGCCCGGAGGGCCCATCCCCCCATGAGCCGGGTGTCGAGGACGACGCAACGCCCGCCGGGATCGAGCAGGTGCAGATCCGGACCGGCGGCGGCGAGCAGCCGCCCGGTGACGACACCACCGTCGACGAGCTCGGTGACCGTCCCGCCGAGCGGCGGCAGCCCGTCGAGGTGGAAGGCCCCGGCATGGTCGCGGGCGACGAAGTCCAGCGGCTCCAGGGTCTCCGTCCACCCACCGACCGCCCGCGCGCGCTGGTGCAGCTCCTGGACCTCCCGGGCACGGTCCTCGACGGGGGGCAGGGCGTGCCGTACGGCCCGCTTCCGCTCGTACGCGATCCGGTCGGGGACGCCGAGCGCCTGCCGCAGCACTTCCTCGGTCCGGCGCGCGGCCATGAGTGGCCCCCGCCCGAGCCAGCTGAAGGCGACCGCCCCCTGCTCCAGGAGCCGGGCCTCGCCACGGGCCTCGGCGGTGATCCCGACCTTGGTCATCCCGGGCCCGAACCAGGCGAGATAGACGCGGTACGGCTGCGGATCGTCCAGCAGGGTGTCCGCCGCGACCGAGTGCGCCCGGTCGAGCCGCGCACACTCGGCGCACCGCCCGCCGGTGGCCCGCCCGGACACGACGGCCTCCAGGGGGCAGGGATTGTCCCGGGCCCCGGGACACCGACGCACCCCGACGGCCCGAAAGGCAAGCACTTGCCCATGGCCGAGGGCGCTGACCCTCCCACCCCGCCACCGCAACCCGGGCACCCCACCACTCCACCCGAGCCCCCGACACCACCACTCCACCGGCCCACGCCTCCCTACCCTGCTGTGGCATCCAGTCTCCGCCACATCCGGTCCCCACCCCCGGGCCGGGGACGGGGACGGGGAAGAGAATGCGGCTCAGGGCAGGACGTAGATCCGGGCACCGTCGGGGTCCGGAACACCCACTTCACGCATGCAGCCGCGCTCCAGAAGGATCCGGACGCAGTCGTGGACGCGCTCGCCGGACAGACCGGTCCGGAGGGTGACGTCCTGGGGCCGATAGCGGACCCCGCCCCGCACGAGCGCGGGCGCGAGACAGCAGGCGACGGTCCGGGTGTCGCCGGTGATGGCCCAGGACTCGACGAGCTGGTGCGGGGTGAGCGCGACGACGGCGGCGCCGGTGCGCTGCCGGGGCACCGCGAGACGCGCAAGGGAGTCGGCGGCCCTTGCGAGGTTCTCGCGTGTCTCGCGGAGCAGCTCCGCGCGGTCGGTGTACTCGTCGTACGCGGCGTGCACGGCGGCCTGCTCGTCGAACTCGCCCTCCAGCCGTACGAGCGCGTCGACGAGGTCCGGCGGCAGGAGGAACCCTGCGCGGACCGGCGAGGGTTCGAGCCCGTAGCCGCCGTCCCGCTGGACCGCCGTCACGACCTCCGCGACCCACGCCCGGAACGGCCCGGCCTCCGGTCTCCGGCACGCGCCCACGAGCTGGACGAGCCCCGGAACGTTCACCATCCGCGCCGAGGACCTGACGCCGCTGAGGGCGAGTATCGCGGCACTCCCGGCGAGCTCCCCCGCCCCCGCCAGGCACCCTTCGGGCAGCACCACCGTCCGCAGCGCCTCCCGCGTCCCCGCGTACCCGAGCCGCTTCGCCACGTCCACGACCGGGAACCAGTGCGTCCCGTCCGGCGCGGTCAGCCGCCGAAGACGCGCCCCGGTGGCGACGTACACCATGTCATCGATGTCGATCGCATCCATCGATCATCACCTCCGCCTCGCAAGCTAGGCCGAGGGCATATTCAACTGACATGCAAATCAGACAGGTTCACCCAAAAGGGGAAGACCCCCGAGATTCCCGAGGGCCTTCCTCCTCACTTCGCCGACTTCGCGGGCATCGCCTACTTCGCGACGAACTGCGTAAGGATCGCCTGCACCTCGTAGATGTCGACGCCCTTGGTGAAGGTCTTCTGGACGGGCATGGCGTTGCCCGAGATCCAGATCTTCAGCTCGGCGTCGAGGTCGAAGGTGCCGGCGGTCTCGACGGCGAAGTGCGTGATGCTCCGGTACGGGATCGAGTGGTACTCGACCTTCTTGCCGGTGATGCCCTGCTTGTCGACGAGCACCAGGCGCCGGTCGGTGAAGAAGATCGTGTCGCGGATCAGCAGGTACGCGGCGTGCACCTGCTCCCCCTGCCCGAGCAGCCGCGCGAAGTCCTGCTGCGCCTGCGCCGGATCGATCGCGTGCGCGTTCCCGAAGAGCGCCATGTCCCAACCCCCACTGATGAAGAGAAAGAACGATCATCAGACCTAGCCCCACCCCAACGCAAGAGGCCCCGGACTCTCGTCCGGGGCCTCTCACTCATGTGCACTCGGCAGGATTCGAACCTGCAACCTTCTGATCCGTTGTACAGCGGCCGGGCCGGAAGCCGGCTCCGCCAGCTTCTTCATTGACCGCGAGTAGCCGCACCTTCTGGCACGTCTGTGGCACGCCGGGCGGTCACCAGGTAGCCCGCAAAGCAATCGTCCGGCCGAGCCTTCGCCCACTCCTCCGCCTTCTTGAAGCGGAAAATCCAGAGCCGCTGAAGAACAGGCATTCAGTCATGGGTCTCGATATCGCAAGGGAAACATGAAGGAAGCGTCGAGCTGTGATTTTAACGGCGGATGGGTCCCGTCCATCGTTTCTGCGGGTGGACAGGACCCATCGAAGTGTCGCTGTCAGGAAGGAATGGAGATGATCTGCCAAGCGACCATCCCTGTGGCTCCAGCCGCCGCGCTGATGTCGATCGACAACTGTGCTGGGGCATTCTCGACGCGCTGCCCTGCCGGCACTCCGTCACACGGCACGGACTGGGGCGGCTTGTCCGCAATGACGACCTTCACGGTCCCTGTGCCGACGCAAGCCACGGAGAGCTTGTAGGCCTTGCCCTTCCTGAGCGGGGAGAGACTGTGCACGCCGTCCCGAACCCGCTCCAGCCCGGATTCCACGAATTCCGGCTCATCCGGCGAGACAACCTCCAGTGCGGCCTTGGCGCGCTTGCCCTGGTCTTCCTCGCTTTCCCCTTGGGGCGACGGCGTCACAGTGGGCTTCCCCGTCGCCGATGCCGACGGGGAACCCGAGGGTGTTGCACCGTCGGTGCAGCCGGCCGCCAGGAGGGTGACGAGAGCGAGGGTCGCCCCCGCGGTTAGTGGCTTGCGCAGTGTCGTCACGAGCTCGTCTCCCAGTAGCGCCACCCGACCTCCGAGGAGGGCAGCTTCGCGGTTCCGCTCTTGATGAGCTTCTTGCCGCATCGATCCGCGCTGGTCTCGTACTTGGCCCACTTTACGGAGTATCCCCAGGAGCCGTACTGAAGATGACCGTACTTGTTGTTGGTCACGTTCCTGCGGTACTCGTGTCCCAGAGTGATCCCAACCTCAGCGCCAATTGTGACCGACACCGAGGTCTTGGCCTTGGCGATGACGGCGCCGACTTCTGCCTCCGCGGCCCCGGTGACCTCCGCCTTGAGCGTCCCCGATTTCTCGACCTTGACCACCATGATGCCTCCGGGCCCGTCCTTGAAGGACGTCCCTGCCCACTTGGTCGGCATGTGGACGGGGGTCTTTGAGGTGATCTCGATCCAGTTGCGACGGGGGTTGTCACACGCCTGCGAGCCGGTCTCCCCATTGGTCGATGTCTCCGGCAACTGCGCCAACGTGCCGTCCGCGGGCGCGGCCTCCTCCACCGCCTCTACCGGAGTTGATATGGGCTCAGGCTCCTCGTTTGCAGCGTTGGCCGGATACGCCAAGCTGTTAAGCAGAGCCAGAGCGAACACCGGGAGGACAGTCCCTCGTGCTGTAAAACGCATGGTTCCCCCACGTTAAGGCTGATCGTGAGACCACCTGTTAGGTCAGTGAGGTGGCCGCGTGGAAGGAACGTAACCGTGTTCACGGGGGATGAGGGAGAAAAGAGCGTTCTTCTGAGCAAGAATTGAGGAAGATGATTTTCGGCCGCCTGCGACCTCAACTGGCCATCCACAAAGTTCCGTTGGTGCGCTGTCGCAGCACGTCAGCGATGTGGAGGTACGGTCACCAAGCCGGACGGCAAGCGGGCCCGGAAGTACGCCTACGGCAAGACCCGGGAGGAAGTCCACGACAAGTGGCTCAAGCTCCACACCGAGGCGAAGAAGGGGCCCGTCGCCACCCGGCACCGCACCCTCTCCGCGTTCCTCGCCTACTGGCTCGACTCGATCGTGAAGCCCAACCTCGCCCCGCTCTCCTACGTCTCGTACGAGGGGTACGTCCGGATTTACATCGCCCCGCGCCTCGGTACGAAGCGGCTCGACAAGCTGACTGTGCGGGACGTCCGGGAGTGGCTGACCAAGCTCGCGACCATCTGCCAGTGCTGCGCGCAGGGGAAGGACGCCAAGCGGGAGTCGGGCCGACGGAAGTGCTGTGCTGCCGGGGAGTGCTGCGAGGCGTACCCGTCTCGCCGAGTCGTCCAGGGTGCCCGGGATGCCCTGCGCGCCGCGCTCACGCACGCCGTGACCGAGGAGGAGATCGGGAAGAACGTCGCCTCCCTCGTGAAGGTCCCCAAGCCGCGCCGGCGCCGGATCAAGCCGTGGTCGGTCGCTGAGGCAGGTCAGTTCCTCGCGGACGGGGTCGCTCGGGACGATCATCTCTTCGCGGCCTGGATGCTCGTGCTGTGCCTCGGGCTCCGCCGGGGTGAGGTGAGGTGCTCGGGCTGACGTGGAAGTCCGTCGACTTCGATGCCGGTGAGCTGTACGTGGATCACCAGATCCAGCGGGCCGGACGGCGGGTCCTCCACCGCGAGAGCAAGACGGAGGAGTCGGACGACTTCCTGCCGCTGCCGGCCGTCTGCCTGAAGGCGCTCCGGATGCGCCGTGCTCAGCAGATCGGGGACCGGAAAGCCGCCGGGGAACTGTGGCAGGACGCCCACGGGCTCGTCTTCACCACGAAGTACGGCACCCCGATCGAGCCGGGGAACCTGACTCGAATGTTCGCCTTGCGGGCCCGCCGCGCCGGTGTGCGCGTGATCCCGCTTCGGAACACCCGGCACACGTGCAGCTCGCTCCTGGTCGCGCTCAAGGTCCACCCGAAGGTGGCACAGCGGATCCTGCGGCACTCTCAGATCGCGATGACGATGGAGGTGTACGCCGAGGCGAGCGAGGAACAGGTGCGCGCCGCGATCGGCAAGCTGGCCGACGCCATGGGCGGTGACGGCTGACGCGGTTGCTGTACTTCGCTGCTGTACGGACCTAACGCTGAGAGGCCCCCGGATCTCTCCGGGGGCCTCTCACCTGTGTGCACTCGGCAGGATTCGAACCTGCAACCTTCTGATCCGTAGTCAGATGCTCTATCCGTTAAGCTACGAGTGCTTGTTTTGTTTTCTGTCTTCGCTCCCCGGTCTTTCGACCCGCTCGCGGCGACAGGAAGAACATTACATGACTGCCGCCGTCATGTGAAATCCATTCACCCCACCCCTTGTGACCTGCGAAAACGCTGCTCGGGGGAGGTTCGGGGAGTCGGTGGCCGGGGGTCGGCTGCGGGGGTACTCGGGGCGGAAACGCGCCGAAAGAGACCGGGGTCACACGGCCGGGGAAAGCCCGAAGCCCCGGCCCCGGGAACGGCCGAAGCCCCGGCCGTGGGGCCGGGGCTTCGGTAAGGGGCGGAGGCGGAGGGATTTGAACCCTCGATGGGCTTTAAGACCCAAACCGCATTAGCAGTGCGGCGCCATAGACCGGACTAGGCGACGCCTCCATGCACCCCGCGCATACGCGAGTGGTGCGTGCAGATGATGACACAGGCGAACCGGCTGTCACCAATCGATTCTCACCGTACTAGGCCTCCGGGGTCCAGGGCAAAGCCCCGCGAGCCCTGCCGCGCCCCGTGCCGCCCACCCGGCGCACCCCGCTTGCGCAACGCCCCGGCGCCCGGAGCGTTAGAGGGGTGGGGCACCACGGGACACCACGGGCACCGTGGACCGCACCCGCACCCCCGTACCCGTACTCGCACCCCGCCCCCCGTACCCGCATCCGCATCCGTCGCCGTATCCCGCCGCTCCTGGAGATCCGTATGTTGCGCCGCCTCCTCCTCGCGACCCTCGCCACCGCCGCCGCCGGGACCGCCGGACTCGGCCCCCTGCCGCCGCTGCCTCTGCTCTCCCCGCCCGACACGCTGACCGTGACGGTCGCCGAGAGCGGCCGTCCCGGCGCCGACGGCACGTTCGAGCTGACCTGCGACGACCCGGCGGGCGGGACGCACCCGGACGCCGAGGACGCCTGCGCGCGACTGGAGGAGCACGCGAAGGCGGGCACGAACCCGTTCAAGGCCGTTCCGCAGGACGCGTTCTGCACCCAGGTGTACGGCGGGGACGCCGTCGCGCACGTCACCGGCACCTGGCAGGGCCGCGAGATCGACGCCCGTTTCTCCCGCGTCAACGGCTGCGAGATCGACCGCTGGACCGACCTCCAGCCGGTCCTTCCGGCCCTCGGACAATGAACGGCGGGCGGCGGCTCCCTTAGACTCCCTCCGTGACAGGCTGCGGCCCGAGGGGCAAGATGGGGCCCGCCTGCCGACAGGCAAGCACGTGCAGTGGGTCAGGGAGGAACCGTCGTCGTGAGCAGCAGGCCATCCCGAGGCGCTGCTCGCCTCGCAGCCATACTCGACGCCCTCCCTGACGGCCTCGTGCTCGTCAACTGCAATGGCACGGTCGTCAACGCCAACACGATCGCCCTCGGCATGTTCGAGACGCCCGGCACCGCGCTCGTCGGCCGTGGCCTGCTCGATCTGCTGCCCGGCTTCGACTCGCGCCTCATCCCCGGCTCCATGCGCCGCCCCGAGGGCACCGACGAGCGCGGCCGCACCAAGCCGACCCGGATGATCGCGCGCCGCACGGACGGCGGCGAGTTCCCCGTCGAGGTGACCAGCGCCAGCCTGGAGGACGGCCGCGAGGCCTACGACTCGTACAGCGGATACACCGGCGACGAACTGCTCATGCTCGTCGTCCGGGACCTCACCGGCACCCTCGACACCGAGGCCGAACTCGCCCGCTCGCAGCGCCAGACCGAGATGATCCTGCGCGCCGCGTCCGAGGGCGTCGTCGGCACGGACACCGACGGCCGGGTCGTCCTCGTCAACCCCGCCGCCGCGCAGATCCTCGGCTACCGCGCCGGTGAACTCGGCGGCCAGGAGCTGCACCCGCTGATCCTCGCCACGCGTGCCGACGGCGAGCCCTTCCCGTACGAGGAGTCGGCGCTCGCCGACACCCTCAAGTCCGGGCGGAAGCACCGGGTCCGCGGTCAGGTGCTGTGGGCGAAGAAGGGCCACCGGGTGCCGGTCGACCTGACGACCGCCCCGGTACGGGACGGGGACCAGCTCGTCGGCGCGGTGATGACCTTCACCGATCGCAGGCCGTACGAGCAGCTCGAGGAGCAGCACGCCGCCGAACTCGCCGACCGCGCCGAACGGCACGCGGTGGAGCGGGAGACGCAGCAGGAGCGGTACGCCTCGCTGGCCGCCCGGCACGAGCAGCTGACCGCCGTCCTCGCCGAGTCGCTGCGCGGTCCCCTGGAGGAGCTGCGCAGCCGGCTGGGCGCGCTCGCCGCCGACGATGCCGGGCAGCTGTGGCCCGAGGCCAACCAGGTGCTGCACCACCTGACCGCCGGCTACGCCCGGATGACCGCGCTCGTGGACAACGTCCTGGGCTACCAGCGCCTGGACGCGGGCGTGGAGGAGCTCGACCGGCGGGTCGCGCTCCTCGACGGGGTCGTGACGGCCGGCATCGACGGGGCCGTCGAGCTGATCGGGCCCGGCCGCGCGCAGTTCGCCGTACACGCGCCGCCGATCGAGGCCGAGGTGGACGCGGACCGGCTCGCGACCGCGCTCGCGCACCTCGTCGCGGACGTCGCCGGCGTCGACGCGACCGGCAAGAACCGGGCGGCCACGCAGGGCGCCGGGCCGACCGACTCCACGATCGTCGTCGCGGCAGCCCAGCGCGGAGACGTCGTACGCATCGAGGTCCGCGGCCCGTACGCGGGCGGCGACCCGGTCCACGGGCCGGTCGTGCGCGGGATCGTGGCGGCGCACGGCGGTGTCGTGCAGACCCACGAGGTGCCCGGGACGAGCGGCGGCGCGTACGTCCTGGAGGTCCCGCTCGGGGCCGGGCGGGGCACGGTCCCCGCGCCTGCGCCCGCGGCCGTGGCCGGCCCCGTCCCCTCTGCTTCTCCCGCGCCTGAGTCGCCGGGCTCCGGCGTACGGGACGTCCCGGCCCTTCCCGCACAGGCCACGGGCGCGGAGGGCGAGACCTCCGGCGGCGGACGTCGCCGGGGCCGGCGCGCCTCCACGGACGCCTTCCTGGAGAGCCCGGTCGCCCCTGCGGGCGCCGAGTCGGGCGGTCGCCGTCGTGCCCGTACGGGAGAGTCGTCCGGCCCCGCCGAGCTGATCCCCGCCCAGCAGAACGCCGCCGCCGACAGCTCCGCCGTGGCCGCGCTCCCGGCTCCCGTGCCCGCCTCCCTTCCGTCGGCCGGGCCCGCCGTCGAGCCCACCGGGCGCCGCCGCGGCCGTCCCGCCGAGGGGTCCGTGGTGACCGCCGCCGAGGGCGCGCAGGGGCGGGCCGCGCTGGGCGCCGCCGTGCCTCCGCAGGGTGTCGCCGTCGCCGAGCACGTGAACGCGCACGCGGTCGCGGCCGCACCCGGTCCTGCCCTGGCCCTGCCCGCCGTCGCCTCCGGTGGTGACGTACCGGCCGGCCAGCCGAGCGGGCGCCGCCGGCGGGCGCTGGCCGCCGCGCAGGAGCGGGCCGCAGCGGCCGAGGCCGGCCCCCGGACGCCGTTCGCGCTCCCGCCGGCCGACGTGGACCGCCCTGAGACCACATCCGCCTCCCTGCCGTCGGCCGGGCTCGCGCCCGCGCCGGTTCCGGTTCAGGGCGCCGGCGCGCTGCCCGTCTCCGACGAGGGGCAGCACGAGGCCGTACGCGGTGTCCCGGGCTCCGACCACACGCCCCCGCAGCCCCATCCGCACCTCGCGCAGCAGCCGCAGCCGCTGCCCGAGCCGAGCGGTCGCCGCCGGGCCATGGCACCGCCGGCGCCCGTGCCGCCGTCGGCGACCCCGCTGCCCGCGCCGCAGAGCGGTACCGGCTCCGGGACGGGCACCGGCTCCGTACCGCTGCCGCCCGAGCTGCCCATGCCGGTGACGACGCCGACGACGGTGCCGAAGGACTCGACCCAGGGGCGGGCGTTCAGCGTGCGCACCCTCGGGCAGGGCGTTCCCTTCGTCCCGCCGACGGCCGCCTCCGCCACCCCGGCTGCTCCCGCCGCTCCGGCCGTCGCGACCCCTGCGGCTGCCCCTGTGACCCCAGCTGGCCCTGTGACCCCAGCTGCCCCTGTGACGCCAGTGGCCCCTCCGGCTGCCCCCGTGGCCCCCGTAGCCCCTGCCGTCCCGGCGGCCCCCGCGGCCTCCAACGGCTCCGGGCGGCGGCGCAAGCTCGCCACCCCGCCGGAGATCGACCCGCCGGCGCCCGCGGCGCTCCCCGTACCGGCCGCCGCCGCCGAGAACGCGGCCAAGCCGCACCCGCAGTCCTCCCCCGAGGCCGCGCGCGGGCTCGCCCCGGCCTCTTCCGAGGGCCGCGCCTACGCCATAGGGGCGCCCGCCGAGGGCTCCGCCGAAGGTCCCGAGCCGCTCGACGGCCCCGGTGGCGCGGTCGAGGTCGCCAACCGTCCCGCGCCGCGGCCCGTCGACGACGAGCTGCCCCCCGAGCCGCTCGACAACCCGCGCCGGCTGCTCGTCTGGCCCGCGCCCGACGTCTCCACCCAGCAGGCGCTCAGCGACCGCGGCTACCGCCCGGTGATCGTGCACTCCCGCGAGGAGGTCGACGCCCAGATCGCCGCCTTCCCGGCCGCGCTCTTCGTCGACCCGCTGACCGGGCCCATCACCCGTACCGCGCTCCAGTCGCTGCGCCAGGCCGCCGTCGCCGCCGAGGTGCCGGTGCTGCTCGCGGCAGGGCTCGGGCAGGCGACCCGGGAGGCCGCGTACGGTGCCGATCCGGCCGTACTCCTCAAGGCGCTCGCGCCCCGCGACAGCGAGCAGCACCCGTCCCGGGTCCTGCTGATCGAGGAGCACGACGACATCGCGGAGGCGCTCGCCGCCACCCTGGAGCGGCGCGGGATGCAGGTCGCCCGGGCGGCCACGGACACCGAAGCGGTCACGCTGGCCACGCAGACCCGGCCGAACCTCGTCGTGATGGACCTGATGCAGGTGCGCCGCCGACGGGCCGGCATCATCGACTGGCTTCGCGCGAACGGGCAGTTGAACCGCACGCCGCTCGTCGTCTACACGTCGGCCGACCTCGACGAGGACGAGCTGCCGAAGCTGTCCTCCGGCGAGACGGTCCTCTTCCTCGCCGAGCGGTCGAACAGCACCGAGGTCCAGGCCCGGATCGTCGACCTGCTCGCGAAGATCGGCACCAACTAGGCGCGAGGCACCCGGCATGAGGCACGCGGCATGAGCGCGGGGGCGGGAAGGGCTTCAGCCCCTCCCGCCCCCGTCGCCGTCACCAGAGCTGGGTCCGATCAGAAGTGGGTCACATCAGAACCGGGTCGCATCAGAGCTGGGTCACGTCCAGCTCGCCCTCCGCGTACTGCTTGCGGATGACCTTCTTGTCGAACTTGCCGACGCTCGTCTTCGGCACCGCCGGCACGATCGCCCAGCGCTCCGGCAGCTGCCACTTGGCGATGCCGCCCTCGGCGGCGAGGAAGGACCGCAGCGTCTCGTAGTCCGCCGTGGCGCCCTCCTTGAGGACGACCGTCGCGAGCGGCCGCTCGCCCCACTTCTCGTCCGGCACGGCGACGACGGCGGCCTCGGCGACCTCCGGGTGCGCCATGAGGGCGTTCTCCAGATCGACGCTCGATATCCACTCGCCACCGGACTTGATGACGTCCTTCGCCCGGTCGGTGAGGGTGAGGTAGCCGTCGGGGCTGATCACGCCGACGTCGCCCGTCTTGAGCCAGCCGTCCTCGCTGAACTTGTCGGCCGGGCGGATCTCCTCGCCGTCGGCACCGCCGAAGTACGAGCCCGCGATCCAGGTGCCGCGGACCTCCAGCTCACCCGCCGACTCGCCGTCCCAGGGCAGGTGGTCGCCGCCGGGGCCGACGAGCCGCGCCTCGACACCGGCGGGGAAGCGTCCCTGCGTGACGCGGTACGGCCACTCCTCCTCGGCGCTCAGCCCGGCCGGCGGGTGGGCCATCGTGCCCAGCGGGGAGGTCTCGGTCATGCCCCACGCGTGGCAGAGGCGGACACCGAGCCGGTCGTACGCCTCCATGAGCGACGGCGGGCAGGCCGCGCCGCCGATGGTGACCTGGGCCATGGAGGAGAGGTCGCGGGGGTTCGCGGTGACCTCGGCGAGCAGGCCCTGCCAGATGGTGGGGACGGCCGCCGCGTGGCTCGGCCGCTCGCGCTCGATCATCTCGGCGAGCGGGGCGGGCTGGAGGAAACGGTCCGGCATCAGCATGTTGATGCCGGTCATGAAGGTGGCGTGCGGGAGGCCCCAGGCGTTGACGTGGAACTGCGGAACGACGACGAGGGTCGTGTCCTTGTCGGTCAGGGCCATCGACTCGGCCATGTTCACCTGCATGGAGTGCAGGTAGATCGAACGGTGGGAGTAGACGACGCCCTTGGGGTCGCCGGTGGTGCCGGAGGTGTAACACATGGCGGCGGCGGAGCGCTCGTCGAGCTCGGGCCAGTCGTACGTGGTCGGGCGGCCGGCGATCAGCTCCTCGTAGTCGTGCACGCGCGGCGCGACGCCCTCAAGGCCGGAACGGTCCCCGGGGCCCGCGACGACCACGTGCTCGACCGTCGGAAGGTGCGGGAGCAGCGGGACGAGGAGCGGCAGCAGGGAGCCGTTGACGAGCACGACCCGGTCGGCGGCGTGGTTGACGATCCACACCAGCTGCTCGGGGGGAAGGCGGAGGTTGAGGGTGTGGAGGACCGCGCCCATGGAAGGGATCGCGAAGTACGCCTCGACATGCTCGGAGTTGTTCCACATCAGGGTCGCGACGCGCTGGTCGCCGGTCACCCCGAGTTCGTCGCGCAGGGCGTTGGCCAGCTGGTGCGCGCGGGCACCGGCCTCCGCGAACGTGCGGCGCTGCGGCTCGGGCTCGCCCGTCCAGGTGGTGATCGTGGACTTCCCGTGAATCGTCATCCCGTGCTTGAGGATGCGGCTCACGGTCAGCTGTACGTCCTGCATGGTGCTGTACACGGGGCGTCCTCCCGGTGGGCGCTACGTGGCAGAAAGGGTGTGGAGATTCTGCGCACGTACCGCGCGGTATGTCACTACCCGGGAGTACGTAAATTGCCAGTGACCACTGGCGGAAGTTGCTCTTCCCTCTGACTTTCCTACCGTACGGGGGTCAGCTCCGGGTCCTCGCGGAGCTTGCCGAGAGCCCGGGACACCGCGCTCTTGACCGTGCCGACCGAGACCCCGAGCACCTCGGCGGTCTGGGCCTCGCTGAGGTCCTCGTAGTACCGCAGGACCACCATCTGGCGCTGGCGCTCCGGCAGCTTCATCACCGCGCGCCACATCGCGTCGTGCAGCACCTGACGGTCGGCCGGGTCGGGCTCCGGGAGGCCGGTCGGCTCCGGCAGCTCCTCGCAGGCGAACTCGTCGACCTTGCGCTTGCGCCACTGCGACGTACGCGTGTTCAGCAGCGCGCGGCGGACGTAGCCGTCCAGGGCGCGGTGGTCCTCGATGCGCTCCCAGGCGACGAAGGTCTTCGTGAGCGCGGTCTGGAGGAGGTCCTCGGCGTCGCAGGGATTGGCGGTCAGGGAGCGCGCCGTACGCAGCAACACGGGACCACGCGCCCGTACGTACGAGGAGAACGACGGGTACGGCACGTGGCCGAGGGCGGCCTTCGAGGCGCCGGTGCAGACGGGGCCAGAGGGTGGCGGAGTCATGACTCCACGCTAGAAGCGGACCGTGCCCGGCGGATCGGCCCCAGGTCCCGAACCGGGGTCCGCCTCAGGTTGGAGGAACGGCGACGCCCGGACCTCCTCTGGGTGGAGTCGCCCCTCCACCGGAGTCAGGGTCGATACCGGGTCGAACCGGGGTCGAGAAGGGGTTGGGGAAGGGTTGGGGAAGGGCCGGGGCGGGAGGGCGACGTGGTGCCGCGGGGTGGTGCCGCGGGGTCAGGTGCCGGTCGCCGTGACACGGGCGACGGGCGCGTCCACCGCGTTGCGGTCGATCAGCATCCGGCGCCCTCCGTACGACTCGGCGACGTTGCCCGCGTACTGATGGATCCGGGCGTGCGGCATCCAGGCCTCCGGGTGCAGCGACGCCTCCGCGTACAGCGCGGGGACACCCCGCCAGCGCGCGAACCACAGAACGGACGGCAGGTCCTCCGTGCCCGCCTTCCGCTCCCCCTCGATGTGCCGGATCCCGGTATCGACGCTGCTGTAGTAGCCGGGCACATAGCCGAGGCGCCGCACCTCGCGGTTCCAGGCGCGGACGAAGGACAGCGTGGTGGCCGCACAGCGCGTGTCCTCCACCCGGTAGGACTCGATGTCCAGGTACAGCGGGCTGCTCGTGCCGATCCCCAGGGCCCGCGCCGCCCGCGCCGCCTCGCCCGCCTCCCGGACGCCCTGGCTCCAGGGGTTCGCGCCGATGGCGTACGGCCGCTTCGCGGCGGAGTGGACGCACGGCGCCTGGGAGCCGACGAAGAGCGGCAGCAGCCGCCAGCCCATGGCGTGGGCGGAGGCGACCCAGGCGGGGTTCAGCTCCTTCTGGGTGGGACAGCCCCGGCCCCGGCCCCCGAAGTAGATCCCGACGGCCCGGTACGGGGACGTGAGCCAAGCCTTCATCACCGCGAGGGACGGCGCCTCACAGGTGTCGAAGGCCTTGCCCGCGAAGCGCGGCGCGGACAGGGACGCACCGGCCGCGGGCGCGGCGGCCGCGGGCACACCGGCCGCGGGTGTGGCAGAGACGGGAGCGGCCGGAGCGGGAGCACCGGCCGCGGGTGCGCCAGACGCGGGAGCGGCCGGGACGGGCGCGGCAGAGGCGGGTGCGGCCTGGACGGGCGCACCGACGGCGGGAGCAGCGGGGACAGGAGCGGCGGAGGCGGGTGCCGAGGCCCGGGCCTCGGTCGAGGGCGGGCCCGTGACGAGTGCCGCGCCGGCCATCGCCGCCACCACGAGGGCGGTGACCACGGCCCGCGCCCCGGGAGGCGGCGCGGACCGTGCGCGCGGCGTACGGACGGGGGTGAGCGGGGCGGGCGGCGGGGGTGGTGCGTTTGTGCTCATGCCGCGAGTGAAGAGCCGCCCGCCCCGCCCGGCCACCGCTGCGGCCGTCGTGTCAGCCGTCCGCGCCCAGGATCAACCCGGACGTGGGAACCCCCGTGCCCGCCGTGACCAGGGTCCGGGCCGCGCCGGGTATCTGGTTCACGGACGTGCCGCGCAGTTGCCGTACCGCTTCCGCGATGCCGTTCATGCCGTGCAGATAGGCCTCGCCGAGCTGACCGCCGTGGGTGTTCAGCGGGAGGGCGTCGGCCGCGACGAAGTCCGCCGCCTCTCCCGGACCGCAGAAGCCGAACTCCTCCAACTGCATCAGCACGAACGGGGTGAAGTGGTCGTAGAGGATGGCCACGTCGATGTCGTCCGGGGTGAGGCCGGCGGTCCGCCAGAGCTGCCGGGCGACCACGCCCATCTCCGGCAGCCCGGTCAGCTCGTCCCGGTAGAAGCTGGTCATGGCTTCCTGCTTCCGTCCGGCGCCCTGCGCCGCTGCCAGGATCACGGCAGGGGGCCGGGGCAGGTCGCGGGCGCGCTCGACGGAGGTGACGACGATCGCCTGGCCGCCGTCCGTCTCCTGGCAGCAGTCGAGGAGCCGCAGCGGCTCGACGATCCAGCGCGAGGCGGCGTGGTCGGCGAGGGTGATCGGCTTCCCGTGGAAGTACGCGGCGGGGTTGCGGGCCGCGTGCCGCCGGTCGGTGACGGCGACGTGCCCGAAGGCGTCCGGGGTCAGCCCGTAGGTGTGGAGGTACCGCTGGGCGGCCATCGCGACCCAGGAGGCCGGGGTGAGGAGCCCGAAGGGCAGCTGCCAGCCGAGCGCGGCGCCCTCGGCGGAGGGCTCGCGCTGCTGGACGCCGGAGCCGAAGCGGCGCCCGGAGCGTTCGTTGAACGCCCGGTAGCAGACGACGACTTCGGCGACGCCGCTCGCGACGGCGAGCGCGGCCTGCTGGACGGTGGCGCAGGCGGCCCCGCCGCCGTAGTGCACGCGGGAGAAGAAGGACAGTTCGCCGATGCCGGCGGCCTGGGCGACGGTGATCTCGGGGTTGGTGTCCATGGTGAAGGTGACCAGGCCGTCGACATCGCCGGGGGCCAGCCCGGCGTCGTCGAGGGCGGCCCGTACCGCCTCGGTGGCGAGGGAGAGTTCGCTGCGGCCCGAGTCCTTGGAGAACTCCGTCGCCCCGATGCCGACGACGGCCGCCCGCCCGCCGAGGCTGTCCCTGGTACGGACGCTCATCGCGCCACCTCCACGGTGACGGTGACCGTCCCGGTGACATGGTGTCCCAGGTCGTTGGCCCCGACGACCCGGACCGTGGCCGTGTCCCCGGCCACCTCGGTGACCGTCCCGGTCAGGGTCATCGTGTCCCCGGGGTGGTTGGGGGCGCCGAGCCGGATGGCGACCCTGCGGAGGACCGCGTGGGGGCCGAAGTGGTCGGTGATGTACCGGCCCACGAGTCCGTTGGTCGTGAGGATGTTCATGAAGATGTCCGGGGAGCCCTTCTCCCGGGCCAGTTCGGCGTCGTGGTGGACGTCCTGGTAGTCGCGGGAGGCCACGGCCCCGGCGACGATCAGGGTGCGGGTGATCGGGATCGTCAGCGGCGGCAGCTCGTCCCCGGGCTTCATGACAGGTCTCCCTTGGCGAGCAGGTCGCCGAGTTCGGCGAGGAGTTCGGTGCCGCAGCCCAGGTAGGCGTCGAGCTGCCGGCCCCACAGGAAGTGCCGGTGGACGGGGTGGTCGAGGTCGGCGCCCATGCCGCCGTGGAGGTGCTGCCCGGTGTGCACGACCCGTTTGCCCGCCTCGGACGCCCACCAGGCGGCGGTCAGGGCGGCCTCGGTGGCGTCCAGGCCCTCGTCGTGGCGCCAGGCCGCCTCGTAGGCCGTGACCCGGATGGCCTCGGTGTCCATGTGGGCGTCCGCGGCGCGCAGCTGGACCGCCTGGTGGGTGGAGAGGGGGCGCCCGAACTGCTCGCGTACGGAGGTGTACTCCACGGCTCTGGCGAGGGAACCCGCGCACACCCCCGCCTGGAGCCCGGCGAAGGCGACCCGGGCGGCGGCCAGCACGTCCGCGTAGGCGCCGGGGCCGGTCCCCAGCCGCTCCCCCGTCGCCCCGTCGAGCACGAGCCGCCCCGCGGACCAGGGCGCGGTGAGCTCGACGGTCTCCATCCGGGTCGCGTCCTCGGTGCGGACGAGCCACAGTCCGCGCTCCGCGTCCGGTACGAGGACGTGGGTCGCGTCCCTGAGCCACGGCACCCACGCGACGGCCCCGCTGAGCCGCCCCTCGCGCGCCGCGACGCCGCCGGTGGCGGGGAACGCCCCCGTCACCACCGTCGTACCGTCGCGGAGGCCCGGCAGGAGCCGGGCGCGCTGCTCCTCGGTGCCGTGCCGGGCGACGGCGAGGATCCCGTACACACCACTGGTGGCCAGCGGTACCTGCGCGGTCGTGCGGCCCTGCTCCTCCAGGAGGAGGACGAGGCCGAGCAGCCCGGTCTCCTCGACGGCGCCGGGAAGGCCTGCCGCGCAGAGGGCCTTCCACAGCTCGGCGTCGCTGCCGGTGCCGGCGGCCGCGAGCCGCTCGTGGGTGGCGAGGTCGCCGAAGATCCGCGCGGCCAGGTCCCGGGCGGCTTCCTGCTCCTCGGTGGGGGTGAAGTCCATGTCAGCCCTCCCCTCCCGCACGGAAGACGGGGAGCTCCAGCTCCTCGTCGACCCGCAGGAACTCCAGCCGCACCGGCATCCCGATCCGGACCTTGTCGTACGGCACTCCCACCACGTTGCTGATCATCCGTACGCCCTCGGCCAGTTCGATCAGCCCGACCGCGTAGGGAGGGTCGAAGGCCGGGAAGGGCGGGTGGTGCATCACCACGTACGAGTAGACGGTCCCCTCGCCGCTCGCCTCGACCGTGTCCCACTCCGGCGAGCCGCACTCGGCGCATCCCGGCAGCCAGGGGAGGCGCAGGCTCGCGCACTCGCCGCAGCGCTGGATGAGCAGCCGGTGCGCGGCCACGCCCTCCCAGAATCCGGCGTTGTCCCGGTTGACGACCGGGCGCGGCCGCCGGGGCGCCGCGGCGGCGGGC
Source organism: Streptomyces sp. NPDC058650 (assembly GCF_042717315.1). Taxonomy (NCBI): domain Bacteria; kingdom Bacillati; phylum Actinomycetota; class Actinomycetes; order Kitasatosporales; family Streptomycetaceae; genus Streptomyces; species Streptomyces sp. NPDC058650. Next base: position 603,136 of record NZ_JBHXRL010000001.1, on the reverse strand, counting down.
TCCGGGACCCGCAGGTCGGGCTTCGGAGGGCGCCCGGCGGGCGCGTACCTGAGGATCCGGAAGCGGTGGGTGCCGGCGAGCTCGCCGGCGGCCCGGACGTCCATCCGGGTCGTGACGAAGTGCCCGGTCCCGAGCTTGGTCGTCTTGCGCGGCGACACGGACTCGATGACGGCGTCGAAGGTGATCGCGTCCCCCGGCCGCAGGGGCCGGAGGTACTCCTGCTCGCAGTCGGTCGCGACGACCGAGGTGTACCCGGCGGCGTCGAGGAGCGCGGACAGCTCGTCGTACGCCCCGGAGCGCTCGCCGTGCCCGGAGAGGCCTCCCATGGTCCACGCCTGGAGCATGGTCGGTGGCGCGACCGCCCCGGGCCCTTCGTACGCCGGGTGGGCATCGCCCATGGCCTCGCACCAGTGCCGGATCATGGGCAGGTTGACGGGGTCCTTGCCGACGCCGGCGGTGACGGCGGACCGCCCCTCGTAGGGGAGGAGCCGCTCGTACAGCGCGTCCGCCGCGCGCTCCCCGTCGCTCGCCGCCGCCCGCTCCGCACCACTCATCGCCGCCCCCTCCCCTTCATGCCGAGCCGCATCCTCGCGACGATCTCGCGCTGCACCTCGCTCACCCCTCCCCCGAAGGTGTTGATCTGCGCGGCCCGGTTCATGCGCTCCAGCTCGCCGCCGTCGAACTCCCCCGGCGATCCCGCTCGCACCGTCCCCGCCCCGCCCGCGATCTCCTGACATATTCGATACACCTCGACCGCCGATTCGGTTCCCGCGAACTTCACGCCGCTCGCGTCCCCCGGGGCCAGTCGGCCGGCCCCCACGTCCCCCACCAAACGCCAGTTGAGCAGGCGCGTCGCCGCCAGTCGGGCATGCGCTTCGGCGGCCCGAATCCGTATCCACGGCTCGTCAATGCGGCGCCTGCCCGTCACCGGATCGGGGGTACGTGCCCGGTCGAGCGCCGCCGCGAAGAAGTCCTCGGCCTGCATCCCGATCGCGGCGAGCGCGACCCGCTCGTGGTTGAGCTGCTCGGTGATCAGTCCCCAGCCGCAGTGCTCCGGCCCGACGAGGTTCCCGGTGGGGACCCGTATCCCGTCGTAGTAGGTGGCGGTCGTCGTCAGCCCGCCGACGGTCGCGATCGGGGTCCAGGAGAAACCGGGCGCGTCGGTGGGGACGAGGACGATGGAGATGCCCCGGTGCGGCGGCGCGGCGGGGTCGGTGCGGCAGGCGAGCCAGATCCAGTCGGCGTTCTGGGCGTTGGACGTGAAGATCTTCTGCCCGTCGATCAGCCAGTCCTCGCCGTCGCCTTCCCCGTCCCGTACCGCCCGGGTCCGCAGGGAGGCGAGGTCCGTACCGGCCTCGGGCTCGCTGTAGCCGATGGCGAAGACGGTCTCGCCGCGCAGGATCCGGGGCAGGAAGTAGGCCTTCTGCTCGTCGGTCCCGTACTTCATGAGGGTGGGTCCGACGGTGTTGAGGGTGACCATGGAGACCGGCGCGCCCGCCCGGTAGGCCTCGTCGAAGAAGACGAACTGCTCGTCGGGGCCGCGGCCCTGCCCGCCGTACTCCTCGGGCCAGCCGAGGCCGAGCAGCCCGTCGGCGCCGATCCGGCGGAGCAGCCGGCGCTGGGCGGCGGCGTCGCCGGGGGGAGGCGGCCCTTCGGGCATCACCTCGCGGAAGTACGCGCGGAGTTCGGCGCGCAGCCGCAGCTGCCGGTCGGTCGGGGCGAGGTGCACGGCGACGGCCTCCCGTGGGACGACTGAGGTTTCTGACTGTCCGTCAGATTCAAGACCTCTGTCAAGGTGTCGGCGACCGCACACAGGCGACCGCAGACCCCCGGCGCGCGGACCCGGAAACGCGGAACGGCCCGCACGCCGGTACCGAAGTACCGGCGCACAGGCCGTTGTTCACACCGCGGTCACGCCCCCCATCGGGCCGGCTCCCGTGCTGCTGCCGACTACCACCACGGGTAGAAGTTCACCACCGCGTTCGACTGGTCGATGTGGGTGAACGCGGAGCCGTTCACGCTCGCCGTGTTGTTCTGGTTGGAGGCACCGGAACCGGTCGCCACCTGCTGCGTGGTGGTCGAGTTTCCGTTGTTGTCCCCGCCCACACCACTGCCGATGATCGTGGCGACGCTCGTGTTCGATCCGTCGTCCGCGAATCCACCGTTGTCGGCCTGGGCCACCCCGGTGAAGAGCGCGGCGGCGAGGGGCAGGGCGGCGGCAGCGGCGAGAACGCGGGCGGTACGGATGCTTGCCATGTCTGTTCCTCCGGGAACTGAAACTGATGCTTTGCACGGAACTGCTTCGAGAACTTCTCTGAACTACGGCCATTACCCAGGCAGTTGGCCGACCGCCTCGGTCGTTGTGCTTGACGTCGCGAATCCAGAGTTGCCCACCGAATCCCCGTCGAACCACCCCGGAGCGACTTATTCCCCCGCAAGCGTGAGGACAGGCTGATAAACCCCGGCGAAGCGAGAACAGCGCAGCTCAGCCGGTCGGCGGGGGTGTGCGGCCGAAAGAATCCGGGCGCGGCAAGAGAGGAAGCGTTCCGGCAGATTTTCCGCCAATCCTTCTCTCGGAAAGACGGCCCGGCGATTCCTGGGCGCGCGGAATGCGAACGCGACAACGACGCCCGGAGAAACGTTCTACGAATTGCCTTACGGAAGGTCCTGGCTGCCGACCGCCGCCTCGAAGGCCGCGTACGCCTCCGCGTCGAACAGCACGAACCGCACTTCCTCCACCTCGGTACGGGCCGCCCGTACGGTCTCCAGCGCGATCCTGGCCCCGTCCTCCATCGGCCAGCCGTAGATCCCGGTGGAGATGGCCGGGAACGCGACCGTGCGGTCCCCCAACTCGTCCGCGACCCGCAGGGATTCGCGATAGCAGGAGGCCAGCAGAGCCGACCGGTCCTCGTCCCGCGACCAGACCGGACCCACGGTGTGGATCACGTGCCAGGCCGGCAACCGCCCCGCGGTCGTCGCCACGGCCCGGCCGGTCGGCAGCCCCTTGCCGTAGTGGGAGCGCCGCAGATCCTGGCAGGCGGCGAGGATCTCCGGCCCGCCCTTCCGGTGGATGGCCCCGTCGACGCCGCCGCCCCCGAGCAGCGACGAGTTCGCGGCATTGACCACCGCGTCCGCCGGCTCGGCCGTGATGTCCCCCTGAACGAGCACGATTCGCACCATGCCGAGAACTGTCCCACTCCGGAACCAACGGGAACAACGGCGCCCGGCAACCACGGACGACAGAACGGCCCCTGACTGTCGTGCCTGGTCAGGGGCCGTTCACGTGCGGTGGGTGTGGGATTTGAACCCACGGTGACATCGCTGCCACGACGGTTTTCAAGACCGTTCCCTTAGGCCGCTCGGGCAACCCACCCTCGCCCCGGACCACCTGGGGTGGAGCGGGCTACAGCGTACCCGGCCGGGGAGCGGGGTGGGGCTGGGTCGGCCGGGGAAGGGGCCGGGCCGGAGTCCCCGATCTCGTACGACACGTCCCTGACGTTCCTCAGCCTCCTCGTGGCCGTGGTCGTCGTGGGCGTCGGCGTCTTCATCGTGGGCTACCTCGGCACCCGGCCGGTCCCGCCGCTCATCGCGGGCCTGCTCACCGGGCTCGGCGTCGCCGGCATGCTTGCCCCCCCCTTCCCTGCGGCCGTTCCGTACGGTCAGCTGTCGCCCGTGCGTTCGCCGAGGGTGACGGTTGCCGTGGACGTCTTGCCGTCGCGCTCGTAGGTGATCTTGACCGAGTCGCCCGGCTTGTGGGTCCAGATCTCGCTGATGAGCGCGGGGCCGCTGTCGATCGCGTGGCCCCCGAAGCCCGTGATCACGTCACCGGCCTTGAGGCCCGCCTTCGCCGCCGGGCCGTTCGGGGTGACCGAGGCGGTGCCGCCGGAGCCCTGGGACGCGATCGTCGCGCCCGCGCCCTGCTCGGTCATGTTCACGGTCGCGCCGATCACCGGGTAGACCGGCTTGCCCGTCTTGATCAGCTGCTGGGCGACGTTCTTCGCCTGGTTGACCGGGATCGCGAAGCCGAGTCCGATCGAGCCCGCCTGGGACTGGCCGAAGCCGTTTCCGGTGGACTGGATGGCCGAGTTGATGCCGATCACCGCGCCGCTCGCGTCGAGCAGCGGGCCGCCGGAGTTGCCCGGGTTGATCGAGGCGTCGGTCTGCAGGGCGCTCATGTACGAGTTGCCGCCGCCCGAGCCGTCGCCCGAGGCGACCGGGCGGTTCTTGGCGCTGATGATGCCCGTCGTCACCGTGTTCGACAGACCGAAGGGCGCGCCGATCGCGATCGTCGCGTCGCCGACCGCCACCTGGTCGGAGTTGCCGAGCGGCAGCGGCTTCAGCCCCTTCGGGGCGTTCGTGAGCTTCAGGACGGCCACGTCGTAGCCCTGGGCCCGGCCGACGACCTCCGCGTCGTACGACTTGCCGTCGGAGAAGGTCACGGAGAGCGTGCCGCCCTCCGCCGCCGACGCCACCACGTGGTTGTTGGTGACGATGTGGCCTTCCTGGTCGTACACGAATCCGGTGCCCGTGCCGCCCTCGCTCTCGCCCTGCGCCTCGCCGGACTTCGCCTGGATCGTGACCACGCTCGGCAGCGCCTTCGCCGCGACCGCTGCGACCGTCCCCGGGTCGCGCTTGAACGAGGCCGGTGCCTCGCCCGAGGAGACCGTCGTCGAGCCGGTGCCCTCGTCGCCGCGCTGGGCCGCCCAGTAGCCGATGCCGCCGCCGACACCGCCCGCGACGAGCGCCGCGACCAGGACGGCCGCCACGATGCCGCCGGTCCGCTTGCGGGGTGCCTGGGGAGCGACGGGTACGGGCGGGACGGGCACGCCCCAGGCCGGTACGGCCGGCGGAGGCGGGGGCCAGCCACCGGCCGCGCCTGCCGCCACGGGGGCGGGGGCAGGGGCTGGGGCGGGGGCAGGGCCCGGCGCCTGGGCAGGGGCTGGCGCCTGGGCGGGTGCCTGTCCCGTCGTCACCGCCTCCGGCGTCACCGGCTCGGCCGCCGCCGCCGGCGGAGCCGACGGTACGGGAGGTGTCGGAGGGGCGGGCGGCGTCGGAGGGGCGGACGGGGCGGTCGGGTCCGCCGGAACCGCCGTGCCCTCGTTCTCGGTGCTCACAGCTCGCTCTCCTCGTTGGCTGCTCGATCACTGCGCGGAATGGTCGTGGGTGGTCATGGGTGGTCGTGCCTGGCGCAGGGTGTCGTCACCAGCTTTTCCCACCGGGCGTCAGGCCACCGTAAGGCGGAGCTGTGCATCCGCGCCCCATCCTTTATATACGGGCAGAACGGACAGCTTCCGGTGTGCTCGTCCCACCCCGCCAATGGCACCATGACGCCGTGACTCACGCACGGCAGCACCCGAACAGCGCACCCGTCCAGGTCGTCGCCCACCGCGGAGCCTCCGAGGACGCCCCGGAACACACCCTGGCCGCCTATGTGAAGGCCATCGAGGACGGCGCCGACGCCCTGGAGTGCGACGTCCGGCTCACCGCCGACGGCCACCTCGTCTGCGTCCACGACCGACGCGTCAACCGTACGTCGAACGGTCGCGGTGCCGTCTCCGCCCTCGAGCTCGCCGACCTCGCCGCGCTCGACTTCGGCGTCTGGAAGGAACGCGAGGAACGCGGCGAGGCCTCCGAGAGCCCCGACTGGGGAGACCCCGAGTACACCTCCGTCCTCACCCTGGAGCGCCTCCTGGAGCTCGTCTCCGACGCCGGGCGCCGGGTCGAGCTGGCCATCGAGACCAAGCACCCCACCCGCTGGGCGGGCCAGGTCGAGGAACGGCTCCTCCAGCTCCTGAAGCGGTTCGGACTCGACGCCCCGGCGTCCAGGGACGACTCTCCCGTACGGGTCATGAGCTTCTCGGCCCGTTCCCTGAACCGGATCGCCGCCGCCTCGCCGACCCTGCCGACCGTCTCCCTCACCCAGTTCGTCACCCCGCGGCTGCGCGACGGACGCCTCCCCGCGGGCGCGCGCGTGGCGGGCCCCTCGATCCGGATCGTCCGCCACCACCCCGCCGTGATCCTGCGGCTCCAGAAGGCCGGGCACCAGGTCCACGTCTGGACGGTGGACGAGCCCGAGGACGTCGAGCTCTGCGTACGCCTGGGCGTGGACGCGATCATCACCAACCGTCCCAAGCAGGTGCTCTCCCAGCTGGGCCGCGACTGAACTCCTGCCCCTTTCGTCACACCTTCCCCAGGGCTTACGGGGAGTGCACCGGCGCGTTCAGCGCGTACTCGATCGTCACGAGTGCGACACACCACGTGCGTTGGCCGGTTTCCGGTCCAGTCCAGTGGGGCATCCACACGGTGGCGTGGGGCAAAGGAGGTCTCGGGGGTGGCGTTGGTGGTGGCACAGGAGGTGCCCACGTCGTCGAGCATGGCCGTACCCCATGGCCCTGCGGGCGTGGGTGAGGCGCGACACCGGATGCGGGACGAGCTGTACCGCAGCGGGGTGTCCGAATCGGTCGTCGACGACGCGGTACTGATCCTTTCGGAGCTGCTCAGCAATGCCTGCCGCTACGGCAGGCCGCTGGGACGGGCGGAGCGGGGCGAGGGCGATGTCCTGGCGGCCTGGCGGGTCGACCCCGCGGGTGGCCTGCGGGTCGAGGTGACGGATGGCGGTGGTCCCACGAGACCCGTGCCGTCCACGCCCTCGGTCACCGCACGCGGCGGACGCGGGCTGAACATCATCAGCGCGCTGGCCCAGGACTGGGGCGTACGGGACAGCGCGACCGGTGAGGTCACGGTCTGGGTCGTGGTCACCGAGGGGCACCGCCGCGAGGACTTCGCGGCGCGCGTCGGCGGCGGCTCGTGCTTCGACTTCCTCGATGCGTACGACGATCTGGACTGACGCCGGGACACCCAGGCCCCGGTCCGACACGACCCGGACCGACGCTCATCGGACCGGCGCGCCTCGGGCGGGGCCGCGCCCCGCCTGAGGAGCGGCGGTGCCCTGTGCGGCTAGGCTCGCGCCCGATACAGCACGCACACAGCACCGCCGCGATCGGGAGAAAGCCACACCATGGCCAAGAAGCGCCCCCAGACGAAGGCCGGCAAGGCCGGCCAGGCACAGGTCACGAGCGGGGAGATCCCGGTCGTCGGCGCGCGCGAGCCCTGCCCGTGCGGCTCGGGCCGCCGTTACAAGGCCTGTCACGGCCGGTCCGCCGCGCACGCCGTGACCGAGCTCGTCCAGCGCCCCTTCGAGGGCCTGCCGGGCGAGTGCGACTGGGTCGCGCTCCGCGAGCTCGTGCCCGCCGCCACCGTGCCGCTCACCCTGAAGGGCGGGCTGCCCGAGGGCGTGCCGTCCGTGACGCTCGCGACCGTGCTGCCGATGGCGTGGCCGGCGCTGCGCCGCGACGACGGCTCCGTCCTCCTCGCCCTGCAGAACGACTCGTCCTCCGGCGACCTCGCGCGCGACCTCGCCGACACCCTCCAGCGCGCCCTGGAGACCGAGCCGGGCACCCCGGTTCCCCCGCGCCGCGTGCCCTCCGAGGGCCCGCGCCTGCAGGAGCTGCTCGACGCGGACGCCCCGTTCGCGCCGGAGGTCCACACGGGCTTCGAGTTCTGGATCCCGGCGTCCGCGGACGGTGCCGACCCCGAGGTCGCCGCCTCCCTGGAGCGGGCCAACGCCGCCGCGATCCCGACGGTCAAGCTGACCGGTGTCGACTCCGCGTACTGGTGCGAGACCCCGGACAAGAACCACCTGCGCTGGGTCATGCCGCACCCGGAGGAGAAGCTCCTCGACGCGCTCGCCCGGCTCCAGGCCGGCGAGGGCACGTCCCTCGGCGCGGACACCCGGCTCGTCGGCTCCTTCCGCGCCCACGGTCTGATGGTGCCGGTGTGGGACCTGCCGACCTCCATGACCGCCGAGGAGTGCGAGAAGCCGGCCGCCGAGTTCGCCGAGCGGCTCGCCGGGGCGCTCGCCTCGGACGCCCCCCTCACGGCCGAGGAGCGCCGGGCGCGCGGCGGCCTCACGAACCGTCAGGTGACTCTCAGCTGATACCCCAGGTGGTATCGGTGACTGACAGACCGACCAGTCGGTGACTTCTGCCACAACCCGGTCTGCGGGCGGGTAAATCCCTGTCCGAATAACCGAGATCGAATTTGCGAACAGCAGATCTCTTGTTACCGTTCTGGAAGCCCGGTCGCTGGTGCATCCCCCGTCGCCAGCGACCGGGCGTTTCCATGCCCGCCCCAGGCCGTGCCGGGGCGTCGGCGCTCAACTTCCTTCGGTGTCCGCCGTGTTGCTGCCCGATCGCAGCAGCAGTGGGGTACTTCCCCCTTCGCCGGTGCCCGCGAATTCCGCGACCGCCGTATAGGCCGTGGCCTTGCCCTGACCGCGTTCCCTGGGCGTTTCACAGGTTCCCGGTTCGTCCTGCGCCGCGACCGGACAACGCACTTGCACGGTCCGCCCGCCGGGCGCCATCAGGGTCAGAAACGCGTCGAGTTCCTGCCCTGTCGCGTTCCGGTAGTACGTACGCGCCCATGTGTCGGGACCCTCGGCGAGGACGCAGGTCTGTGCCTCGATCCCCTCGGGAGAGGCGAGTTCCGGCCCACACTTCGTGATCCGCTCGGGAGCCGCGGCCACGGCGGAAGGGGCGGAGGGGCCGGATGGGGCGGAAGGGGTCGAGAGGGCGTCGGAGGCAGGGGCCGGAGCGGGACCGGTGGCGGGAGATTCCGCCGTACGGGGGCCACGGCCGAGCCCCAGACCCGACAGCAGGTCACCGCCCCCGGCTCCCTCCCCGTGCCCGTGCCCGCCCCCGGCTCCCTCCCCGTGCCCGTCCCCGGACTTCGCGTCACCCGCTCCGGTCGGCCGTACGGGATCACTCGCTCCGGTCGGCCGTACGGGATCACCCGTCGGACCCGTCAGAGCCGTCAGCTGCGTCGGGCCGGCGACCGCGACGATCGGCAGGAGGACGGCGACCGCCACGGCCGCCCCGAGTCCGATCATGCGGAGTTTCGCCGGGCTCATCACGGGACTCATGCGACCCACCTGCTCTTTCGCCCGGGATCTTCGACGGGTGGGGCGAACATATCGGCGGGCGGCCGGTCGGCCGCCGCCCGTTTCCCCTGCAAGTCGGGCCAGGACACACCCGTTCGGGTGAACGGGCGCCTCGCGCCCGTAAGCGGCCGGCCGTCAGTACGTGAGCCGGCTCCCGCCGCCCGGCGTGCTCGTGCTCGCCTCGACCAGGGCGTCCACCACGGCCTCCACGTCCGGCAGCCACGGCCGCGCCGAGCCCGCGAGCGGCGCGCGCTCCCACCGCACCTGCCCGCTCCCGGCGACCGAGGGCGGCAGCAGCAGGTAGCCGCCCTCGCCGTGGAACCGCAGCGAACTGGGCACGCTGTCCTTCGCGTACAGCAGCTCGCCCAGCCGTTCGAGGCCGTACGGGGCGACGAGGATCGACCACCGCGTGGGCGTCGCCACCACCGGGCCGAGCCGCATGCCCATCGCGTCGAGCGCGGTCAGCGCCCGCGCTCCGGCCACCGCGGGCAGGCTCACCGCACAGGGCGCGCCGCCGCCCGTGGCGAGGACCACCGGGGCCTCCGGGCGCCTGGTCCACCACCAGCGGATCATCCGCTCGTCGGTGGTGGCCGCGAGGAGCCCGGGTTCGTACGGGTGCGCGCCGGGCACCGCGCACTCGGGGTCCGGGCAGGCGCAGGCCGGCCCCGCGGCCGTACGGGTCTTCGTCTTCAGGCCCACGCCGGGCAGGACGGGCCAGTCCCACTCGACCGCGAAGGTCACCGCCGCGTCGAGCCGGGCGGTCGGCGCCTCGCGCCGGAGCCGGAGCCTGCGTCGCCTTCCGAGGGTTCCCAGGATTCCGAGGATCTCGCGCATGAGCGCTCGTTCCTTTCCGTTGAACGCCGAATCCACATCACACCATGTGCAGATCTCTTCACCGTGCGTATCAGCGCGTACAAGGTCGGTGGTGCGCCGCCCCGCGCCGAAGCGGGGCCGACGGGCCAGGTATGAACCGGTTGAGCCAGGTCGAGCCGGGGAGGAACCGGTGGAGCAGGTCAGAACCAGGTGAAGCCAGGTCGGAACCAGGTCGAGCCAGGTCGATCCGTATCGGTGCCAGATCCAAGCCGGGTCAGAACACGTTCCCCGCCACTGGGGGACGGGCCGAGGCCTGCGGCACGTAAGACGCCGGGGTTCCACGGCACGTTCCGGGGCAGCTCCAACTGCCCCTGCCTGTCATCGAGTACGTACCCAGCAAGCTCGGAATGACGCGCTTTCAAACGACGCCAGTCGACCGCAAAAGGTGCACGCTGGGGGCTATTTTCGGCCAACTTCCCGTGTACTTCAACCCCTGCGTCCAAGCTCACGGACACCACAAGTCCCATGGGGACAATGCTGGACATCGCTCCTCCAGTGCGTGTACATGTGGATGCATCGAGCGGCGCAGAATGACATGGGGGTTTGCGATGCTATGGCGTCAAACGCACCGGTCGGAAAGCCGACTGACATGAGCGCCCCACACATGCCGAATGTGGCTGGAATCGATTCCACGGTTCCCTCTCCCCCGCACACTACGGCGCCCCTTTCCGGGGTCCCGGCGGCGGCGACGCCCGTCGACGCGGCTCTCCCGCCCGGCGTGCTGATTCAGGACCGGCTGGCCGGCTGGGTCTCCGACCTCACGACCCTCCACGAACTCACCGAGCGCCTCATCAGGACCTCGTCCCTCGACGAGGCCCTCCCCGAGGTGCTCGGCGCCGGCGCGGCCCTCGTCGGCGCTCGCCGGGGCATGGCCGTCCTCGAACCCGCCGACGGCCTCGGCCCCGCCACCACCATCGGCCTCGGACTCGCCCACGCCGAGCTCGGCACGATCGAGACCATCCCGCGCGGCGCGACCAGCTACGGCCGCCTCCTCGACGGCCTCCCCGATCCCGCCGCCCCGGCCCGCGTCCCCGATCCGATCGCCATCCCCGACGTCCGTACGGAGGAGGGGCTCGACCCGCGCCACCGCGAGGTCGCCGCCCGCCTCGGCTACGCCGCCAGCTACGCCCTCCCCCTCGCGACCGAGGAGGCCGGCCGGCTGGGCGCGGCCGTCTGGCTCTACGACGAGCCCGCCGAGCCCTCCGAACGCCAGCGCCACCTCATCGGGCTCTACGGCCGCTTCGCCACCGAACACGTCGCCCGTCTCCTCCAGGTCGAACGGGCCCGCGCCCAGGTCGCCACCGTCGCCGAGGAGCTGCTCCCCAGCCGCCTCCCCCGCGTCCCCGGCGTCCAGCTCGCCGCCCGCCACCGCACCGGACCCCGGGGCGGCGGCGACTGGTACGACGCGCTGCCGCTGCCCGAGGGCGCCCTCGGCCTCGCCGTCGGCTCCGTCTCCGGGACCGGCCCGAGCGCGCTGGCCGCCATGGGCCGGCTGCGCGCCTCCCTCCGGGCGTACGCGGTGATGGAGGGCGAGGACCCTGTCGCCGTCCTCTCCGACCTGGAGCTCCTGCTCCGGCTCACCGAGCCCGCGCGCTCGGCGACCGCGCTCTTCGCGTACGCCGAGCCCGCGCGGCGCCGGATCGTCCTGGCCGGGGCCGGCCACGCGCCGCCGCTGATCATCGGCGACCACCGGACCGAGTTCGTCGAGACCTCGCTCTCGGCTCCGCTCGGGATGCTCTCCTGCTGGGAGGCGCCGAGCGTCGAGCTGTCTCCCGCCCCGGGAGAAACGGTGCTTCTCTACACGGACGGGCTGCTTCGCCGTACCGGCGACGCCATGGACCGGGCCTTCGCGCGGCTCCACGCGGCCGCGTCGAGCGTGCCGAAGGCGGACCGGGGCGACCCGGGCGCGATCGCCGACCACGTCCTGCGGACCCTGCTGCCGGATGGCCTCACCGCGGCGGGCGCCGAGGAGGAGGACGTGGTCCTGCTCGCGGCCCGGTTCGAGTGAGCGCTTCCCGGCTCCGGGCGCCCAGGCATCCGGGCATCGAGGCGTGAGCGGAACGTGACGCTCCGGTAATAGGTCTTCCGGCCCTGGGCCCCCTTCCGTACGACCGTACGATGGTGGGGGTTCAGTGTCGTACCAAGAGGAGGCAGACCCGTGGCCGAGGAGCTCACGCCGGAGACCCCGGAAGAGACGACCGAAGAGCAGGCGATCAAGCAGCGGAAGAACGGCCTGTACCCGGGCGTGTCCGACGAGCTCGCCGAGAACATGAAGTCCGGCTGGGCCGACACCGAGCTGCGCGACCTCGCGCCCATCGCGCAGGCCGACAAGACCGCCGCGCGCCGCGCCGCGCTGTCCGCCCGCTTCCCGGGCGAGCGCCTGGTGATCCCCGCCGGGAACCTGAAGACCCGGTCGAACGACACCGAGTACAGCTTCCGCGCCTCGACCGAGTACGCGTACCTCACCGGCGACCAGACGCAGGACGGCGTCCTCGTCCTGGAGCCGGTGAAGAGCGGCCACGAGGCCACGATCTACCTGCTGCCGCGCTCCGACCGCGAGAACGGCGAGTTCTGGCTCGACGGCCAGGGCGAGCTGTGGGTCGGCCGCCGTCACTCCCTCACCGAGGCCGAGCAGCTCCTCGGCGTCCCCGCGAAGGACGTACGCGAGCTGACCGCCCACCTGAAGGAGGCCACCGGCCCCGTCCGCGCCGTCCGCGGCCACGACGCCGGCATCGAGGCGGCGCTGACCGACAAGGTCACCGCCGAGCGCGACGAGGAGCTGCGCGTCTACCTCTCCGAGGCCCGTCTCATCAAGGACGACTTCGAGGTCGCCGAGCTCAGGAAGGCCTGCGAGGCCACCGCCCGCGGCTTCGAGGACGTCGTCAAGGTGCTCGACAAGGCCGAGGCGACCAGCGAGCGCTACATCGAGGGCACGTTCTTCCTGCGCGCCCGCGTCGAGGGCAACGACATCGGCTACGGCTCCATCTGCGCCGCCGGCCCGCACGCCACCACCCTCCACTGGGTGCGCAACGACGGCGACGTCCGCTCCGGCGACCTGCTGCTGCTCGACGCCGGCGTGGAGACCAACGAGCTCTACACCGCGGACATCACCCGCACCCTGCCCATCAACGGCCGGTACACCGAGCTCCAGCGCAAGATCTACGACGCCGTGTACGAGGCGCAGGAGGCCGGCATCGCCGCGGTGAAGCCCGGCGCCGCCTACCGCGACTTCCACGACGCCGCCCAGCGCGTCCTCACCGAGAAGCTCGTCGAGTGGGGCCTCGTCGAGGGCCCGGTCGAGCGCGTCCTGGAGCTCGGCCTCCAGCGCCGCTGGACCCTGCACGGCACCGGTCACATGCTCGGCATGGACGTCCACGACTGCGCCGCCGCGCGCACCGAGGCCTACGTCGACACGACCCTCGCGCCGGGCATGTGCCTGACCGTCGAGCCGGGTCTGTACTTCCAGGCCGACGACCTGACCGTGCCGGAGGAGTACCGCGGCATCGGCGTCCGGATCGAGGACGACATCCTCGTCACCGAGGACGGCCACGTGAACCTCTCGGACGGGCTGCCGCGCCGCTCCGAAGAGGTCGAGGCGTGGATGGCCGGCCTGAAGGGCTGATCTCCGCGATCACGCGTACGTTGGAAACGAAGGGCCCCCGCCGACCGACCGGCGGGGGCCCTTCCCCGTATCCGTACGCCTCGCTCAGGGGTTCAGGCCATCAGCAGGGACGGGCCGTCCTTCCACTTCAGGATCTTGTCGAAGCTGACCACCGCGCCGCCCCGGCCTGAGCGATTGCCGAACTGCACATGGTCGGCGAGCTCCTCGATCAGGCGCAGCCCCCGGCCGTGCTCGGCGTCGTCCGAGGGGGCCGTCGGCGCCGTCTGAGCACCCGGGAAGCCCGGGCCCGAGTCCGCCACCTCGATACGGCAGGTCTCGCCGTCCAGGTACGCCGTCACCCGGTACGCCGCCCTGGCCGCCCCGCCGGCCTCGCCGTCGCCGCCGTGCTCGACCGCGTTCGCACAGGCCTCGGTCAGCGCCACCGACAGCTCGTACGACACGTCGGGATCGACCCCCGCCGTCTCCATCGTGCCCAGCAGAAGCCGACGGGCCAGGGGCACGCTCGCAGCCTCGCGCCGCAGATGCAATGACCACCAGATGCTCATGCTCCAGCCTCCCGGCAGCGGCTCGACATACCGATACCTATTGCCGGACGGAACCCTTCGTAAGCCCCCGAAGGCGACAAGAGCGCTCGTTCGGCGGATGCACCACGCCGATACGCCGGTGTATGTCACCCCGAAGGCGCCCAAGAACGACCTTCCGGACCTGCCTCATGCCGGGCGTACCGCTGGTGCGATGATGGGCCCGCCATGACTGCCCCCGCGCTCGCTCCACGGCTGCTGAGGGCCGCGGTGTTCACCGCGGTCTGCGTCGTGCTGTCCGCGCTGGGACACGCCCTCGCCGCCTGCGCGGGCATCGCCCTGTGGACCCTCGTCGCCGGCTTCCTCGGCGTCTTCGGGACCACCCTCCTCTTCACCGGACGCGAACGCTCCCTCGCCTTCGTCGTCGGCGCCCTCGCGGCCGGGCAGCTCGGCCTGCACACCCTCTTCAGCCTGGGGCAGCGCCCTCTCGCGCTGAGTCCCACGGCCGACGACGTGCTCGTGCGGATGGCCGCCAAGCTGGTCTGCGGAGCGGGCACCGCGGCCATCAACCCGGCCGACGCCGCCCGGATCGTCGGCGACGCCGGGCTCGACCCGGCCACCGCCCACGCCCACCTGGGGCATGCGACGGCCCCGGCCGCGGGGCTCCTGCCCGGACTGCCCATGCTCCTCGGCCATCTGCTCGCGGCACTGGCCGCGGGCTGGCTGCTGCGCCGCGGCGACCGGGCCCTGGTCCGGCTCGTCCAGCTCTCCGAGCAGGGCGCGACGGAGCTCGCCGAGTGCGCCCTGGTGCGCTCGCTGCGGACCAGCCTCCGCCTCGTACGGAGCCTGCTCGCCGGGCTGCCCGCCGCCCCGCACACGGGATCGCGGCCGCCTGCCCGCACGGCCTTCGACTGCTCGCCGCCGCCCGTGTTCGAGGCGCTCGAGAACACGGTGATCAGGCGCGGCCCTCCGGCCGCCGACTGCGTCCTCGCAGCCTGACGCGGACCGCTCACCAGGAGCGGCGCCGCGTACGCCCGCACGCCTCGACAGGGGTACCGCCCCTCGGCGCGCCGGATCCCGCCGTCCTCCTCCGAGCTGGAGTGTCTTCTGCCATGAACGTTTCCCGTCCTGCCTCCTCGCGTCTCTCCGCCGCCACGCGTGTCGCCGTCGCCGGTGGCATCGCGCTCTCCTCCGTCGTGCTGCTGTCCGGCACGGCCTTCGCGCACGTCAGCGTGCAGCCGCAGGGCGAGGCCGCCCAGGGCGGCTACGCGACCGTCAACGTCAAGGTCCCGAACGAGCGCGACAACGCCTCCACCGTGAAGGTGGAGGTCAACTTCCCGCTCGACCACCCGCTGGCGTCCGTCATGCCGCAGCCCGTCCCCGGCTGGAAGGCCGAGGTGACGAGGAGCAAGCTCAGCAAGCCGCTGGAGCTGCACGGCAAGACGATCAACGAGGCCGTCTCCAAGGTCACCTGGACCGCCGACGGTTCGAAGATCGGCCCCGGCCAGTTCCAGCAGTTCCCGCTCTCCCTCGGCCAGCTGCCCGAGGACACGGACCAGCTCGTGCTCAAGGCCATCCAGACGTACGACAACAAGGAGGTCGTGCGCTGGATCGAGGAGGCGAAGGAGGGCGCGGACGAGCCGCAGAACCCGGCTCCCGTCCTGAAGCTCTCCGCCGCGAGCGGTGACCACCACGGCGCCGGCGCTCCGTCGGCCTCGGCCTCGGCTTCCGCCTCCGCCTCCGCTGACGCGAAGGGCGGGCACGACGACAAGGCCGCCCACGAGGAGAAGACGGCCGCCGCCTCCTCTTCCTCCTCCGACACCACGGCCCGGATCCTCGGCGTCATCGGCATCCTCGTCGGCATCGCCGGCGTCGCCTTCGGCGTCCTCGCCGGCCGCCGCCGCTCGGCCTGACGCTCCTCCCTTCCTCCTCCCTCCACCCGACCCGTTCGGAAAGAACCACCATGTCCGCAGAGAAGACACCCACCTCGCAGCCCGGGGACGGCACCGCCCGCCCCGGGCGGCGCACCCCGCTGATCGTCGCGGCGGTCGCGATCGTCGCCGCGCTCGGCATCACCGCGGCCGTCGGCCTCGGTGGCAACGACGACAAGGCCACCGGCACGGGCTCGAGCTCGGTCGCCGAGGTCTCCGGCGTCGACGACTCCACCAAGGCCGCCACCGTCCTCGACCGGCCGTTCACCAAGCCCGCGCTCGTCCTCACGGACACCAAGGGCCAGAAGTACGACCTGCGGGAGCGGACCAAGGGCAAGGCGACCCTCGTCTACTTCGGCTACACGCACTGCCCCGACGTCTGCCCCATGACGATGAGCAATATCGCCATCGCCAAGAAGCAGCTCCCGAAGGCCGACCAGGACAAGCTGGAGGTCGTCTTCGTCACCACCGACCCGAAGCGGGACACCTCGGCCGAGCTCGCGAAGTGGCTGCCCGCCGCGGGCGACCCCTCCTTCACCGGTCTCACCGGTGACTTCTCCGCCATCCAGGCGGGCGCCCGCTCGATGGGCATCGGCATCGACCCGCCGAAGGAGGAGGGCGGCAAGGTCGTCTCCATGCACGGCGCCCAGGTGATCGCCTTCTCGCCCACCACCGACCAGGGCTACGTCCTGTACGGCGAGGACACGACCGTCGAGGACTACGCCGAGGACCTGCCGAAGCTCATCAAGGGGGAGAACCCGTGAACCGCCGCACCACCGCCCTGTCCGCCGCCGTGGCCCTCGCCGCCGCACTCGCGCTGACCGGGTGTTCGTCCGACGGTGACAAGCCCGAGCTGAAGGTCAGCGGCGCGTTCATGCCGCAGCCGGTGATGGACATGGCCGGCGGCTTCCTCACCATCACCAACGACGGCGGTACGGCGGACAAGCTCACCTCCGTCACCAGCTCCCTCTCGGACGACGTCACGATCCACGAGGCGAAGGACCAGAAGATGGTGGAGGTGAAGTCCTTCGACATCCCCGCGAACGGGGAGCTGAAGCTCGAACGCGGCGGCAACCACATCATGTTCATGGAGCTGAAGAAGAAGCCCAAGCAGGGCGAGAAGGTCAGCCTCGAGCTGCACTTCGAGAAGTCGGACCCCATCAAGGTCGACGTTCCCGTCGAAGCCGCCAACCACAACCCGCAGCAGCACTGAGCTCGTTGACGGAGTGACACAGAGATGACAACCACCGCCCCGCGCCTCGGCACCGCCGTCGCCCGGCTGCTGATCCTCGCGGCCGCGCTGCTCGGCACGCTGCTCGCCGGCGCCGCCCCCGCCTCCGCGCACGCGGCGCTCACCGGAAGCGACCCGAGGGACGGGGCGGTGGTCGCCACCGCTCCCAAGGAGGTCAACCTGACCTTCTCCGAGCAGGTCGCGATGAGCGCCGACTCGATCCGGGTCCTCGACCCGGCGGGCCGGCGCGCCGACACCGGCGAGATACGCGACCTGTGCAGCGGTTCCATCGTCCGGTACGGAGTCGGGCTCCGCGCCGGACTGCCGGACGGTACGTACACCGTGGCCTGGCAGACCGTCTCCGCCGACAGCCACCCGATCGCCGGCGCCTTCACCTTCTCCATCGGTGCCCCCTCCACGACGTCCGTCACCTTGCCCGAGCAGAACGCCGGCGGCGGACTCGTCGGCACCCTCTACGGCATCGCGCGCTACCTCTCGTACGCCGCCTTCGCCGTCCTCGTCGGCGGCGGCGCCTTCGTCCTGGCCTGCTGGCCGCGCGGGGCGGGCGTCCGCCCGGTCCAGCGGACCGTGGTCCGGGGCTGGCTGACCCTCACCGTCGCCACGCTGGCGATGCTCCTCCTCCGCAACCCGTACACCGGCTCCGGCGAGCTCTCCGACGCCTTCGACCTGGCGGGCCTGAAGTCCGTCCTGGAGACCAAGACCGGGGCCGCGCTCACCTCCCGTCTGCTGCTGCTCGGCGCCGCGGCGCTGTTCGTCGCGGTCCTCTTCGGCTCCTACGCCCGCCGTACCGACCCGAAGGAGAGGAAGGACCTCGCCTTCGGCCTCGGCCTCGGCGGCACCGTCGTCGCCGCCGGGATCGCCGGTACCTGGGCGCTGGCGGAGCACGCGTCGACCGGCATCCAGCCCGGCATCGCCATGCCCGTCGACATCCTGCACCTGCTGGCCGTCGCCGCCTGGCTCGGCGGACTCACGGTGCTGCTCGTCGCCCTCTACCGGACGCCCTCCGTCGAGCGCTCGGCGGTGGACCGCTTCTCGAAGGTCGCCTTCGGCTCCGTGGTCGTCCTCGCGGCCACCGGCCTCTACCAATCCTGGCGCCAGGTCGGCTCCTGGTCCGCGCTGACCGGCACCCGCTACGGGCAGCTGCTGCTGGTAAAGATCGGCCTGATGGTCGTCCTCCTCGGCATCGCCTGGATCTCGCGCCGCTGGACCCAGCGCCTCGCCGACCCGACGCCCACCGAGGAGCCTGCCGAGAAGTCGGCTGAGGACCCGGTCGAGAACCCGGCTGCGGACTCGGTCGAGAACTCGGCTGAGGACCCGGCTGCGGACTCGGTCGAGGAACCGCTCGGGGAGGCCGAGGCAGAGGAGGAGGCCGAGGCAGCCGAGGTCCTCGTCGGCACCGCCTCCGCGCCCGAGCCCCAGCCCGGGTCCGGCCCCGAGCCCGACCCCGAGCGGGCCGCCCAGCTCGCCCGGCAGCGCGCCGCCGTGGCCACCGCCCGCCGCAAGCGGGAGCGGGACGCCGACCCCGAGCGGGCCGGTCTGCGCCGCTCGGTGCTGACCGAGGCCGCCGTCGCCGTCGTCCTCCTCGCCGTGACCACCGTCCTCACCTCCACCGAGCCCGGCCGAACCGAGGAGGAGGCCGGCCGGACCGGCTCCGCCGCCGGCTCGGCCGCCGTGCCCGACCGCCCCGTCGACATCCGGCTGCCCTTCGACACCGGCGGCGTCGACGGCAAGGGCGTCGTCCGTCTCAGCCTCGACCCCGGCCGCACCGGCGCCAACGCGCTCCACGTCTTCGTCGAGCGCCCCAACGGCAAGCCTCTGGACGTCCCCGAGATCAAGGTCGCCTTCACCCTGGAGGCCAAGGACGTCGGCCCGCTACCCGTCGCCCCCGACCGCATCCAAACCGGACACTGGAGCGCGAACGGCGTCCAGATCCCGATGCCGGGCGAGTGGAAGATCCAAGTGACCGTCCGCACCTCCGACATCGACCAGACCACCATCGACAAGAACGTGAAGATCGGCTGACCCTCGTGATCGAGAGCGACAACAGCGCCAACAGCGACAGCAGCGGCGACACCCCTGCGGACATCTCCCGGCGGCGCCTGCTCGGCACCGTCGGCGCGGCGGGTGCGGCCGGACTCGTCATCGGCGCGGCCGGCGGCGTCGGGATCTCCTCGGCGGTGTCGGGCGAATCCACCACCGCCGGCGCCGGCGGGCCGCAGGCCCTCACCTCCGTCGGCGCGACCGAGGTGATGTTTCACGGGAAACATCAGGCCGGGATCACCAACCCCCTCCAGTCCCGCGGCCATCTCATCGCCTTCGACCTCGCCCCGGGTGCCGGGCGCAAGGAGGCTGCCGCCCTGCTGCGCCGCTGGTCGGCCACGGCGAAGGCGCTGATGGCGGGGAAGGCCCCGGCCGAGGACACGGGCATCGCGCTCGACGCCGGGCCCTCCTCCCTCACGGTCACCTTCGGCTTCGGCCGCACCTTCTTCGACCGCACCGGACTGGCCGCGCGCCGCCCCACCCAGCTCGACCCGCTGCCCGCCTTCTCCTCCGACGCCCTCGACGCCCGGCGCTCCGAGGGCGACCTGTGGGTGCAGATCGGAGCCGACGACGCCCTCGTCGCCTTCCACGCGCTGCGGGCCGTCCAGAAGGACGCGGGCGACGCGGCCCGGGTGCGCTGGCAGATGAACGGCTTCAACCGCTCGGCCGGTGCCACGGCGCAGCCGATGACCGCGCGCAACCTCATGGGTCAGGTCGACGGCACGGGCAATCCGAAGCCCACCGAGCCCGACTTCGACCAGCGGATCTTCGTCCCGGCCGGTGCCACGGGCGCCCAGGAGTGGATGGCCGGAGGTTCGTACGCGGTCGTGCGGCGGATCCGGATGCTGCTCGACGACTGGGAGAAGCTGCCGCTGGACCGGCAGGAGCAAGTGATCGGCCGCCGGAAGTCCGACGGTGCCCCGCTCACCGGCGGCACCGAGACCACCGAGCTCGATCTGAACAAGCTCGGTACGGACGGGAAGTCGGTGATCCCGGACAACGCTCACTCCCGGATCTCCGCCCCCGAACAGAACGGCGGGGCGGCGATGCTCCGCCGGCCCTTCTCCTTCCACGACGGGATCGGCCCGGACGGGACGCCGGACGCCGGACTCCTCTTCGTCTGCTGGCAGGCCGATCCGCTCCGGGGATTCGTCCCGGTGCAGCGCAAGCTCGACCGGGGCGACGCGCTGTCCGCGTTCATCCGGCACGAGTCGAGCGGCCTCTTCGCGGCCCCGGGCGGCCCCGCCGAAGGCGAGTACGTGGGCCAGCGGCTGCTGGAGGCGTAACCGATCGAGATGTCGTTCAAGCGGGCGGCCCCCGCGCCCGGAGACCATTAGGGTGACGGTATGTCCGCCACCCGGTTCACGTATCTCGGTCCCGAAGGCACCTTCACGGAGGCCGCGCTGCGTACGCTGCCCGAGGCCGCGACCCGGGAGCTCGTCCCGATGGTCTCGGTCCCGGCCGCGCTCGACGCCGTACGGAACGGGGAGGCCGCCGCCGCGCTCGTACCGATCGAGAACTCGGTCGAGGGCGGCGTGACCGCGACGCTGGACGAGCTGGCCTCCGGCGAGCCGCTGATGATCTACCGCGAGGTGCTGCTGCCGATCGCCTTCGCGCTGCTCGTGCGGCCCGGGACCAAGCTCTCGGAGATCAAGACGGTCACCGGCCATCCCGTGGCCCAGCCGCAGGTCAGGAACTGGCTGCGGGCGCACCTTCCCGACGCCCTGTGGGAGTCGGCCGCCTCGAACGCGGACGGGGCCCGGCTGGTCCAAGAGGGCAGGTTCGACGCCGCCTTCGCGGGCGAGTTCGCGGCGGTGACCTACGGTCTGGAGCCGCTGGTCAAGGAGATCCACGACGCGGAGAACGCCGAGACCCGGTTCGTGCTCGTGGGCAGGCCGGCCCGACCGGCCGCTCCGACCGGCGCGGACAAGACCTCGGTGGTGCTGTGGCTGGGTGACGATCATCCGGGTGCCCTCCTCGAACTGCTCCAGGAATTCGCGGTGCGCGGGGTGAACCTGATGCTGATCCAGTCCCGGCCCACGGGAGCGGGGATCGGGAACTACTGCTTCGCCGTGGACGCCGAGGGCCATATCTCGGACCGCCGGGTGGGCGAGGCGCTGATGGGGCTCAAGCGGATCTGTCCCAAGGTGCGCTTCCTCGGCTCGTACCCGCGGGCGGGCGTCGCGGCCGGGGACGTGTCGGCGCTGCGGCGCGGGACTTCGGACGTGGAGTTCATGGCGGCCTCCGACTGGCTGGCGAGGGCCCAGGACGGTCGGGCCTGACCCGATACTGACCGACCGCTCCCGCCGCCGCGGGCGGTCGTCCACAGGTACGAACAACTAGTCCTACCTGCATACTTTTCAGTTACCCACAGAGGTTATCCACAGGGCTCGGCTCGACCTGGGGACAAGTCGACATCGCAATCCGACATGGTCGACAAATCACCCCAGCGCCCCTCGGCTACGCCCGATCCATCCACAGTGCGCCGATGGCTCATCCGTCACCGCGCTTCCGCAGATCAACTCTTTGGAGCGAGTAATTCCCACCCGAATGAGTGGGCAAAGGGCGTTTGATCACGGAATTACCAGGCCCGCAGAGCGGAATCCCCGCGATCTCCCCCGTAGTCCACAGAACTTCCGCACAGCCTGTGGATAAGTGAATGCGGTGGACCTCGATCCACTTTTCCCTGAGCGGCAATTCGGGCAAAACAACACGCGCGACCTTATGCGGTGGGGGCGCGCAAGCGGGCACCGGTAGCCTGGTGGGGTGATTGACCTTCGCCTGCTCCGTGAGGACCCCGACCGTGTTCGCGCCTCCCAGCGCGCCCGTGGAGAGGACGTCGCGCTCGTCGACGCCCTGCTCTCCGCCGATGAGCGGCGCAGGTCGTCCGGCGTCCGCTTCGACGAGCTCCGATCCGAGCAGAAGGCGCTCGGAAAGCTGATCCCCAGGGCCACGCCCGAGGAGCGCGCCGAGCTCCTGCAGAAGGCGGAGCAGCTCAAGACCGACGTCAAGGCCGCCGAGGCCGAACAGAACGAGGCCGACGAGACGGCCAAGCGGCTCCTGCTCCAGCTCGGGAACATCGTCCACACGGACGTCCCGGTCGGCGGCGAGGAGGACTTCGTCGTCCTGGAGACGCACGGCACCATCCGCGACTTCGCGGCCGAGGGCTTCGAGCCCAAGGACCACCTGGAGCTCGGCGAGGCGCTCGGCGCCATCGACGTCGAGCGTGGCGCCAAGGTCTCCGGCTCGCGGTTCTACTACCTGACCGGCGTGGGCGCCCTCCTGGAGCTCGCCCTGGTCAATGCGGCGATCGCCCAGGCCACCGAGGCCGGCTTCATCCCGATGCTGACCCCGGCGCTGGTCCGCCCGCGCGCCATGGAGGGCACCGGCTTCCTCGGCCAGGCCTCGGAGAACGTGTACCACCTGGAGAAGGACGACTACTACCTCGTCGGTACGTCCGAGGTCCCGCTCGCGGCGTACCACATGGACGAGATCATCGACGCCGACAAGCTGCCCCTGCGGTACGCGGGCTTCTCGCCCTGCTTCCGCCGCGAGGCCGGCACGTACGGCAAGGACACCCGCGGCATCTTCCGCGTCCACCAGTTCGACAAGGTCGAGATGTTCTCGTACGTCGCGCCCGAGGACGCGGAGAACGAGCACAAGCGGCTCCTGGACTGGGAGAAGCAGTGGCTGACCGCCCTGGAGCTGCCGTTCCAGGTCATCGACGTCGCCACCGGTGACCTCGGTGCCTCCGCCTCCCGCAAGTTCGACTGCGAGGCGTGGATCCCGACCCAGGGCAAGTACCGCGAGCTGACCTCCGCCTCGAACTGCAACAGCTTCCAGGCCCGCCGCCTCTCCGTCCGCATGCGCGACGAGCAGGGCGGCAAGAAGACCGTGCAGCCGCTGGCCACCCTGAACGGCACGCTGTGCGCCGTACCGCGCACGATCGTGGCGATCCTGGAGAACCACCAGCTGCCCGACGGCTCGGTGCGCGTGCCCGAGATCCTGCGGCCGTACCTGGGCGGGCGCGAGGTCCTGGAGCCGATCGCCAAGTGAGCCCCTTCCCCTACCGCCTGGTGGCGACGGACCTCGACGGCACGCTGCTGCGCGCCGACGAGTCCGTCTCCGGCCGCACGCGGGACGCGCTCGCCGCCGTGACCGAGGCGGGCGCCGCGCACATCGTCGTCACCGGCCGGGCGGTGCCCTGGACGCGGCACATCCTCGACGACCTCGGCTACGAGGGGATCGCGGTGTGCGGGCAGGGCGCGCAGGTCTACCACGCCGGAGAGCACCGGCTGCTGACCTCGCTGACCCTGGACCGGCAGCTCGCCGGGCTCGCCCTCTCCAAGATCGAGGCGGAGATCGGCCCGCTGGCGCTGGCCGCCAGTCGCGACGGCCTGGAGGGCGAGGTCCTGATGGGCCCCGGCTACCGGGTCCAGGAGGGTCCCCTGCCGTACGTCCCGTACGAGGACCCGGCGGAGCTGTGGGCGGCGCCGCTGACCAAGCTCTACATCCAGCACCCGGAACTGAGCGACGACGAGCTGACGCGGATCGCCCGCGAGACGGTCGGCGGGCTCGTGGACGTCGTCATGGCCGGGCCGGGGATCGTGGAGATCCTCCCGCTCGGCCTGAGCAAGGCGACGGGGCTCTCCCTGGCCGCACGCCGACTGGGCGTGAAGGCCGCGGAGACGATCGCCTTCGGCGACATGCCGAACGACATCCCGATGTTCGCCTGGGCGGCACACGGTGTGGCGATGGGCAACGCGCACGAGGAACTGCGAGCGGTGGCGGACGAGGTGACCTCGTCGAACGAGGAGGACGGCATCGCCGTCGTCCTGGAGCGTCTGCTGAGCGCCTGAGCCTCCTGGACACCGAAGAAGGCCCGCTCCCCTCAAGGGAGCGGGCCTTCGACGTTCACGGCCTCGCGCGGACGTACACGTACGCGCGCTCGAAGCGGCCGCTTCCGGGAGATCCCCCGTTCCTCCCGCACGACTAGTGTGCGCCGGACCGCAGTTCGGGAGCGACTGGTTTTCCGCGGGTCAGCGGGTAGCAGGCGAGGCCGATCGCCAGGGAGATCGCGTGCCCGAGGTCGGTGTACGTGCGGCCGGTCACCAGCGGTACGAGGAAGAAGGCGACGGCTCCCACGAGGTAGAACCAGCGCCAGGGGCGGGGCAGCCGGTAGGTCAGGATGCCCACGGAGGCGGCGAGCCCGTAGCTGACCCCGATGTCGACGACGTGCGCCATGCTGCGCGGCACGTCGTGGTCGCGGATGGCGTCCAGGACGACCTGCTGGCTGACGAGGGTCGCCGCGATGTGCGCCGTGGCCACGGTCAAGAGCCACTTCGGTGTGGAGAGCCACCGCTCCACCGGGGCGTGGAAGAGCTCGAAGAGGACCGCGTAGAGCAGCAGGTCCGCCGGGTCCTCGATCCAGAACGCGCTGCCGAGCAGAGCCCGCACCGGGTGGTGCGCGAGCTGGTGGAGGTTGCTGCTGTTGCGGTGGAGGAGATAGCTCTCCAGGCCGTCAGGGGAGAGCGCGATGACGAGGCTCGTGATCGCGATGACCAGCAGCCAGACATGCGTACCGGGTGACGAACGCACCCACGACCTGATCGGTCGGGATGGTTCGCCACCCGGCGAGGTGTCGCTGTCCGGGGATTCCGTGTTCGGCACCTTTCAGTGCCTATCACCCGGAACCATGAGAAACCTCAGAAATTGATCATGTGTCCGGCAATGCCGTGGATCGCTTCCTTCACGGCCTCGCCCAGCGTCGGGTGCGCGTGGACGTTCCGCGCGACCTCGTGGACCGTGAGGTCCCACTGCTGGGCCAGCGTCAGCTCGGGGAGCAGCTCGGTGACGTCGGGGCCGATCAGGTGGGCGCCGATGATCTCGCCGTGCGTACCGTCGGCGATGATCTTGACGAAGCCCGTGGCGTCGCCGAGACCGTGCGCCTTGCCGTTCGCGACGAACGGGAACTTGGCGACCTTGACGTCGAAGCCCTTCTCGCGGGCCTGCGCCTCGGTCCAGCCGAAGCTGGCGATCTGCGGCTGGCAGTAGGTCGCGCGCGGGATCATCGGGTAGTCGAGCTCCATCGTCTCGGCGTCCCCGATGGTCTCGGCCGCGATGACGCCCATGGCCTCGGCGGTGTGCGCGAGCATCAGCTTCGCGGTCACGTCACCGATGGCGTAGATGTGCGGCACGGAGGTGCGGCAGCGGCCGTCGACGTCGATCGCGCCGCGCTCGGTCAGCGCGACACCGGTGGCCTCCAGGCCGTAGCCGGTGATGTTCGGGGCGAAGCCGATGGCCTGGAGGACCTTGTCGGCCTCCAGGACCTTCTGGACCCCGTCCTTGCCGGTGACGGTGACGCGGACCTGCGGGCCGGACTCGTCGATGGTCTCGACACGGGTGGAGGTCAGGACGTCGATGCCGAGCTTGCGGTACTGCTTCGCCAGCTCCTTGGAGACCTCCTCGTCCTCCAGCGGGGCGATGCGGTCGAGGAACTCGACGATCGTGACCTTGGTGCCGTAGTTGTTCAGCACGTACGCGAACTCGATGCCGATCGCGCCTGCGCCGGCGATGACGATCGACTTCGGGGCGTCCTCGGCGAGGATCTGCTCCTCGTACGACACGACGCGCTCGCTGCGGGCGGTGCCCGGCAGCAGGCGCGGGGTGGCGCCGGTGGCAATGATGCAGTTGTCGAAGGTGATCGTCTCCGAGGTGCCGTCGGCCTTGGCCACCTGGAGGGTGTTCGCGTCGAGGAAGGTGCCCCGGCCGTTGAACTCGGTGATCCCGTTCTTCTTCATGAGGAAGTGGACGCCCTTGACCCGGCCGTCCGCGACCGAGCGGCTGCGGCGGAAGGCGTCGCCGTAGTCGAAGGTGACCGAGCCGTCGACCTTGATGCCGAAGGTCTTGGCCTCGTGGTTGAAGATGTGGGCGAGTTCGGCGTTGCGCAGCAGCGCCTTGGTGGGGATGCAGCCGACGTTCAGGCAGACACCGCCCCAGTACTTCTCCTCGACGACCGCGACCCGCTTGCCCAGCTGGGCGGCGCGGATGGCGGCGACGTAGCCGCCGGGGCCAGCTCCGAGTACGACGACGTCGAAGCGGTCTGACATGACTGACTCCCGAGGGTGGTGAGGGTGTTCGGTCCGCGTACGGGCCCACAGTAGTCCGGTGTCCCCCACATGGTCAGTTGTAGGATGACTGGGCAACCGGGCGAATAGAGGGGTCGGAACGGCATGGCACTCAAGGCGGCGGGGCGGACCTCGCTGGTGGACTCCGTCGTGGAACAGCTGCGGGCGCAGCTCACGGACGGGGAGTGGGCGGTGGGCGACCGCATCCCCACCGAGCACGAGCTCGCCCAGCAGCTCGGCGTGGGCCGCAACACCGTCCGCGAGGCGGTCCGGGTCCTCGTCCACGCCGGTCTCCTGGAGTCCCGGCAGGGCAACGGCACCTTCGTCAGGTCGACCGCCGATCCCGCCGCCGTCCTGTCCGGGATGCGCCACGCGGGCGCGGCGGACGTGATCGAGCTGCGGATCGCCCTGGAAGCGGAGGCGGCCCGGCTCGCGGCGGTGCGCCGGGACACCCACGACCTGTTGCGGCTGCGGGCGGCCCTCACCACCCTGCGGGAGGAGGGCGACCGGGACGCGGACGCGGACCTCGCCTTCCACCTGGCGGTCGTGGGCGCGACGCACAACGCGACCTTCGTCGAGGTGTACCGCTTCTTCTCGGCGCAGGTGCACGAGGTGCTGGTGGAGGCGCTCGGCGACCGGGAGATGCCGCCGGTCGACATGGAGGCCCACGAGGCCCTGGCGGCGGCGATCGAGGCGGGCGACCCGGAGGAGGCGGAGCGTCAGGCACGGGAGCTGCTGCGGGTGCCGATGGAGGCGGTCGTGGCGCTGACGGACGAACAGGAGCGGCTGGGGCGCACGAGGAAGGCGGGGAACGCGGGGAAGCCGGGGGACACGAGGAACGCCGGGAAGCCGGGGGACACAGGGAACGCGGGGAGCGCCGGGAAGCCAGGGGACACGGGGAACGCGGGGAACGCGGGGGAGAGCCGGTGAGCGGGGAGATACGGACGCCGGACGAGACCCGCTCCGCGGGAGGCCCGGCGCAGCGGCCGGTGGGCGTGCTGGTCGGCGCCGGGGCCGGGGTAGTCGCCCCGGCCGAGGGAGTGGCGGCCCGGCGCGCACGGCTCGCCCACCCGGCGGTGCTCCTCATCGGCATCGTGCTGGCCTCGCTGAACATGCGGGCCTCGCTGGCGAGCGTGGCGCCCCTGGTGGGCGAGATCTCCACCGCCCTCGGTCTCTCCTCGACGGCGAGCTCGCTCGTCACCTCGGTCCCGGTGCTCTTCCTGGGCTTGGGCGCGCTGGTCGCGCCGTGGCTGGGGCGCCGCTTCGGCGCCGAGCGGGTGCTGTTCGCCGCGCTCCTCCTGCTCGCCGTCGGCATCCTCGCGCGCGTGCTGCCGTCCGTGTACGCGCTGTACGGCGGCGGGATCCTCGTCGGCACCGCGATCGCCCTGCTCAACGTCCTGATGCCCGGCCTGATCAAGCGGGACTTCCCGGACCGGGCCGCGGCGATGACCTCCGTCTACACGGGCGCGATGATCGCCGGCGCGACGGTGGCCGCGGCGGCCGCCGTGCCTCTGGAGGAAGCCCTCGGCGGCGGCTGGAAGGCCTCGCTCGGCGTCTGGTCGCTGCTCGCCATGGTCGCGGCGGCGGCCTGGCTGCCGCAGGTGGTGATCGCCAGGGACCGTACGGGCCACGCTGTACGGGCCGTCCCGGCCGGCGACGCCCGCCCGGTGAGCCTCTGGCGCTCGCCGCTGGCCTGGCAGGTGACCCTGTTCATGGGCATGCAATCGGTCTGGACGTACGTGCTGATCGCCTGGATGCCGACGATCTTCACCGACCACGGGATGAGCCGCTCCACGGCCGGGGTGGTCTTCGCCTTCAACACCCTCACCCAGATCGTGGGCGCCTTCGCGGTGCCGCTGCTCGCCGGCCGGACGCGGAGTCAGCGGCCGCTGATCGTCCTGGTCACGGCGCTGGTCGCGGCCGGTTACGTCGGTCTGCTCGTCGCGCCGGTCGAGGGCGCCTGGCTCTGGTCGGGTGTCCTCGGCGTCGGTCAGGGCGGTGCGCTGGGCCTCGCCCTGACCCTGATCGTGCTGCGCTCGGGGGACGCGGCGACCGCGTCCCGGCTGTCCGGGATGGCTCAGGCGGTCGGCTATCTGCTCGGCGCGGCGGGGCCGCTGGCCGCCGGCGCCCTGCACCAGGCCACCGGCTCATGGACCCTGCCAATCGCCCTGGTCCTGGGCGTCTGCGCGGTGGCCCTCGCCGTGGGTCTCCTCGCGGCCCGGGACCGGGTGGTCTGAGGGGGTGGCGGTACGGCTCCGGGAGGGCCTCCCGGAGCCGTGCGACGACCTTCGGAGCCGTACCGACTCCGCGTGGGCCTGGGCCTACTCCTCGCCCGCCAGGGTCAGCGTCCGCAGCTTGTGGCCGGCGAACCAGGTCGCCACGACCGTGACCGCCACGAGGAGGACGGTCGCCGTGGTGAGACCGACCTCGGAGTCGATCAGACCGTCACCGGTGACCTTCTCCGCGAGGGCGAGCGACCACTGCTGGACGCTCAGGGTCTTGGCACCGGAGATCAGGGAGCCGAAGAGGGTCTCCCAGACCAGCGCGTAGACGAGGCCGATGACCACCGCGTGCCGGCTGACCGTGCCGAGCAGCAGGAACAGCGCGCTGTAGGCGATGGAGGCCACCAGGGCCGCCACCGTGTACGCGACCGCCACCTGCTGGCCGTTGCCGTTGAGGACGAATCCGGCGATGAACGTCGGCACCGCCGAGAAGACCATGGTCACGGCGATCGCCACGATGAGCTTCGTGAAGATGATCGAGGACCGCTTCACCGGCTTGGACAGCAGGTAGACGATCGAGCCGTCGTCGATCTCGGGCCCGATCGCGCCGGTCCCGGCGATCACGCCGATCAGCGGCACCATCGTGGCCAGCGCGAAGCCGCCCAGGACGTCGGCGGCGACCTGGTCGTCCGCGCCGTTGAAGGCGCGGACCGCCGCCGCGATGAGCACCAGCAGGGCGGGCAGCAGGAAGAGGATCATCGCCCGCCGGCGGCCGAGGAGGGCCCGGTAGGTGAGCCGGGCGACTGTGGGGTTGTACATCGGTCAGGCTCCTTTCAGGCCGCGACGAGGTACGAGAAGACCGATTCGAGGGACTCGTCCGAGGGCGAGACCGTCAGGAGGCGGATGCCCTGGTCCTTCGCGACCCTGGGCAGCAGCTCCGTGAACCGCCGGAAGTCCACCGCCTGGACGCGCAGTCCGCCTTCCACCAGGTCGACCTCGATCCCGGCCGTGGACGGGTCGGCGATCAGCGCGGCGGCCAGCGCCCGGTCGTCGCTGGAGCGGACGAGATAGCGGTGCGGCCGGTCCGTCATGAGCCGGCGGATCTTGCGGAAGTCGCCGGAGGCCGCGTGCCGCCCGGCCACGATCACCTCGATGTGGGAGGCGAGCTGCTCGACCTCCTCCAGGATGTGCGAGGAGAAGAGGACCGTGCGGCCCTCCGCGCCCATCCGCCGCAGCAGGTCCATCAACTGCATCCGCTGGCGCGGGTCCATGCCGTTGAACGGCTCGTCCAGGAGGAGCACGGACGGCTCGTGCACGAGGGCCGAGGCCATCTTCACGCGCTGGCGCATGCCCTTGCTGTACGTGGAGATCTTGCGGTCCTGGGCGTACTCCATCTCGACCGTGGCGAGGGCCGCCTGGGCCTCCTTGTCGCCGAGGCCCTGGAGCTCCGCGTTGGCCACGACGAACTCGCGACCGGTCAGGAAGTCGTACATCGCCTCCCGCTCAGGGACGACGCCGATCTGGCGGTAGACGGACTCGTTCCCCCAGATCTTCTGCCCGTCGAGCGTGACGCTGCCGGTGGAGGGGTCGAGGAAGCCGCCCATCATGTTGATCAGGGTGGACTTCCCTGCGCCGTTCGGGCCGAGGAGGCCGGTGACGCCCGGGCCCACCGACATCGTGACGTCGTTCACGGCCACGACGTTTCCGAACCAGCGGGAGACGTGGTCGATGGAGAGGGTGCTCATGGGCGCAGCCCCTTCCTTTGAGCGGTGGCGGCGGGCGACGGGAGGGCGGTCACAGCCCGACCTTTCGGTAGCGGCGCATCAGGATGCCGTACGAGCCGGCGATGAGCGCGAGGACGACCAGCACGTAGACCACACCGGCACCGGTGCTCGGACCCCCGAGCTCGGGGAAGCCCGGAGGGGCGCCCAGGAAGGCGCTCTGCACGCCGTCGATGAGCGTCATCGGCGAGAAGAGGCCGAGCCACTGGATGGCCCCGCCGTTGTCGGTGGCGAAGGCGATGCCCATGAGGGTGGAGACCGCCCCGTACGAGACGGTCAGGACGGCGATCACGGCGGCGACTCCGAAGCCGCGGCGCGGGGTGAGGGCCGCCATGACGAGTCCGATGCCGCCGAAGAGCACCGAGAGCAGCGCCACGGAGACGAGCCCTTGGCCGAACATCTTGGTCTGCTCGGCGAAGTCCATCTTGGCGAGCAGCGAGCCGATCCAGAGGATCAGCAGCGGCGAGGCGGTCAGAATGAAGAGCGCCGAGGCCATCGCGCCGAGCTTGGCGAGGACGTAGTCCGCGCGCTCGATCGGGCGGGAGAAGTACAGCGGCACCGTCCGGAACCGGAGGTCCCGGGAGACGGACTGCGGTGCCTGCGAGGCCAGGTAGATGCTGATGACGACCTGGAGGTAGATCGCGTACTGCGTGTACTCGATCGAGAGCTTGGACTGCTTCCCGACCACGGCGACCGCGACGAGGATCAGCGCGGGGACGCACATCACGGCGAAGAGGAGCATCGGCAGCACCTTCGACTTGGCGCTGCGGCCGAGGCCGTAGGCACCGCGCAGGGACTGCGAGAAGAGCGACCGGCGCGCGTAGGCCCGGCCGAGGCGCGGTCCGTCGTAGGACCGGTAGCCGATGTTGTGGATCTGCGTCGTGTCGGGAGCGGCCTGGGAGGGGTGGGGCAGCTGGGTGCTCATCGGGCCGGCACCTCCTCGTGCCGCGGGGGCGTCTCGGGCCGGAAGACCTCGGCGATGTGGTGGCGGCGCTGTTCCATGCGGACGAGCCCGAGGCCGAGACCGGCGACGGTGTCCCGCACGAGGTCGTACGTCTCCTCGCCGGCCGCCTCCAGGAGCAGGATGTGACCGGCGCCGGGCAGGCCGTCCTCCACACCCGCGTGGAGGGTGACGCCGGCGCCGGCGAGGGCCGCGCGGAGCGCCCCCGTGCCGTCGGGGTGGGCGTCGGAGTCGGTGACCTCGACCGCGAGCGTGGTGGTGGTCCGGGTGAAGTCGCTGGTGGAGCTGGAGCGGAGCAGCTGCCCGCCGTCGATGACGACGACGTGGTCGCAGGTGCGCTCCAGCTCGCCGAGGAGATGCGAGGTCACGAGGACGGAGATGCCGAAGTCGGTCCAGACGCGGCGGATCAGTCCGAGCATCTCGTCGCGGCCGACCGGGTCGAGGCCGTTGGTCGGCTCGTCGAGGAGGACCAGCTTCGGGTCGTGGACGAGGGCCTGCGCGAGCTTCACCCGCTGTTTCATGCCCGTCGAGTAGCCGCCGATGGGGCGGTAGCGCTCCTCGTACAGGCCGACGTGGCGGAGGGTGTCGGCGGTCCGCTCCCGGGCGGCGGTCGCGGGCAGGCCCGACATCCGCGCCATGTGGACGACGAACTCGGTGGCCGAGACGTCCGGGGGCAGGCAGTCGTGCTCCGGCATGTAGCCGACCTGCTCGCGGATCTGCGCGCCGGAGGTGCTGACGTCGAGGCCGAGCACCTCGGCGCGGCCCTCCGTGGCGGGGGAGAGTCCGAGCAGAATCTTGATCATGGTGGACTTGCCGGCTCCGTTGGCACCCACGAGTCCGGTCACACCGGGCCCGATGTCCAGGGAGAGCCGGTCAAGAGCGGTCACCCGGGGGAACCGCTTGCTGAGGCTTTCGGTCGCGATCACAGTCACAGTGACGACGGTAGTGGTGCGCGCCACAGCGGTCGTCAGCCCAACGGCTCGATCCTTCTCCGACCAGAGGAGTACAAGCCCGTAGGGGGCTCGCGACGAAAGTCTTTTTCACGGCCTTTCCCACGACCTTTTCCACAGGCCATGGCCCGACCTTTTCCACAGGCTGGTGTCCGACCTCTTGACTCAGCCGTCGGGCATTGTCACATTCATCGGTGTCAAGTTACGGACGCGTAGTGCGATCGGGCGCTCACACGGGACGGCGGATGGCATGGGCTCAGCAGTGACAGGCGAACTCTCCGCGGAGTTGCGGGGGTTCAGGGAAGTGCAGCGGCTCTCCTACGAGTGCGCGGAAGCCGTCGCGGCGCAGCTCAAGCCGGGCGTGACCGAGCGCGAGGCCGCCCGGATGCAGCGGGAATGGCTGTACGAGCGCGGGGTGCGGGACTGGTTCCACCGGCCGTTCGCCTGGTTCGGGGACCGCACGGCCTTCGTGGACTTCAAGATCCCCCTGCAGTTCTTCCCGACGAACCGCCGCCTGGAGGCGGGGATGCCGTTCATCCTCGACATGGCGCCGGTCTACAAGGGCCACACCGCCGACGTCGGCTACAGCGGCTGCCTGGGCCTCAACCCCCTGCACGACAAGCTGCTCGCCGACCTCCGCGACCACCGCGAGCTGATACTCCGCGAGGTCCGCGAGCGCCGTACGCTGCGCGAGATATACGAGGACGTGGACCGGCTCATGGTCCGCCAGGGGTACGCGAACCGGCACCGGGCCTACCCCTTCGGCGTCATCGCCCACAAGATCGACCGGGTGAAGGAGCGCCGCTGGTCGCCGACGCTCTTCGGCTTCGGCACGCAGGCGATCAAGGGCCTGGCGAGCGACGCGATCCACGGCCACCGGGACGGCTGGTCGCCGCTCTGGTCGCCGTACACGTTCTCCGACCACCCGCCCGTACCCGGGCTGTGGGCGGTCGAGCCGCACCTCGGATTCCGGGGGACGGGCGCGAAGTTCGAGGAGATCCTGGTCGTCACCGACTCGAAGGATCCCGAGCAGAGCGCGTTCTGGCTGGACGACGATCTGCCGCACGTGCGGCGCTGGAACGAGGGGGCGGTCTGATGGCGGGAATCGCTGGGCTCAACGACGCGGGGTCCACGCGGGCAGGGCTCAAGGGCGCGCGGGAGCGCTGGGTCCGTACGGGCGGGGTCGAGCTGTGTGTCGCCGAGCTCGGTGACACGGACCGGCCGACCGTGGTGCTCGTGCACGGCTACCCGGACTCCAAGGAGGTCTGGTCGCAGGTCGCGGCCCGGCTGGCCGAGGAGTTCCACGTGGTGCTGTACGACGTCCGGGGCCACGGCCGGTCGACGGCGCCGGCCCCGCTGCGCGGCGGCTTCACCCTGGAGAAGCTGACGGACGACTTCCTCGCGGTCGCCGACGCCGTCAGCCCGGACCGGCCGGTCCATCTCGTCGGCCACGACTGGGGCTCGGTGCAGTCCTGGGAGTTCGTCACCGTCCCCCGCACCGAGGGACGGATCGCCTCCTTCACCTCGATGTCGGGGCCGAGCCTCGACCACTTCGGGCACTGGATCAAGCAGCGCATGACCCGGCCCACCCCCCGTCGCGTCGGGCAGCTCCTCGGCCAGGGCGCCAAGTCCTGGTACGTGTACCTGCTGCACACGCCGGTGCTGCCGGAGCTCGCCTGGCGCGGGCCGCTCGGCAAGCGCTGGCCGAAGATCCTGGAGCGCGTCGAGAAGGTCCCGACCGGCGACTACCCGACGCCCTCGCTGCCGAGCGACGCGGCGCACGGCGCCTGGCTCTACCGGGACAACGTCCGCGCCCGTCTCGGCAGGCCGCGCCCCGACGCGTACGCGCACGTGCCCGTGCAACTGATCACGCCGACCGGTGACGCCTTCCTCTCCGAGCGGCTCTACGACGACCTGGGCACCTGGGTGCCGGACCTGACCCGGCGCACCCTGCCCGCCAAGCACTGGGTGCCGCGCACCCGGCCGGACCAGCTGTCGGCCTGGATCGCCGAGTTCGTCCGGGCCAACGAGGACCCGGCGACCGGGGCTTCGGGTGCTCGCCGGACCGTCGCGGCGACGGCGGCGAGGAGTGGGTTGAAGCCCGAGTACGCGGAGCGGTTCGGCGGGCAGCTGGTCCTGGTGACCGGGGCCGCCAGCGGCATCGGTCGGGCCACCGCCTTCGCGTTCGCGGAGGCCGGTGCCCGGGTCGTGGCCGTGGACCGGGACGCCGAGGGCGCGGGCCGTACGGCCGAGATGGCCCGGCTCATCGGCGCTCCCGAGGCCTGGAGCGAGACCGTCGACGTCGCCGACGAGCAGGCGATGGAGAAGCTGGCCGCGAAGGTGGCGAGCGAGTACGGGATCGTCGACGTCCTGGTCAACAACGCGGGCATAGGGCTCACCGGCTCCTTCTTCGAGACGACGAGCGAGGAGTGGAAGCGGGTCCTGGACGTCAACCTGTGGGGCGTGATCCACGGGTGCCGGATCTTCGGCGCGCAGATGACCGCGCGCGGCCAGGGCGGTCACATCGTCAACACCGCCTCGGCGGCCGCCTTCCAGCCCTCCCGGGCCCTGCCCGCGTACAGCACCTCGAAGGCGGCCGTGCTGATGCTCAGCGAGTGCCTGCGCGCCGAGCTGGCCGACCAGGGCATCGGGGTGTCCGCGATCTGCCCCGGCATCGTCAACACCAACATCACCGCGACCACGCGGTTCGCGGGGGTCACGGACGAGGCGGAGGAGACACGGCGCCAGAAGAAGGCGTCCCGGCTCTACGGCCTGCGGAACTACCCGCCGGAGAAGGTCGCGGACGCGATCCTGGGGGCGGTCCTGCACGACCGGGCCGTCGTCCCGGTGACCCCCGAGGCGCGGGGCATCCACGCCCTGTCCCGGCTGAGCCCGGGCGTGCTGCGGGCGTTCGCCCGCTGGCAGCCGCCCGCGTAGGCGGATCGGGGAAGGGACGCGCGGTCGTACGATCCCTCCCAGGAGGGGCCCCGCGGCGACGGGGTGCGGAAAGCGGGCGGTGGGGAGCGGGTTTGTCCGAGCAGTCAGCACAGCCGGAGTACCGGATCGAGGACCTCGCGCATCACAGCGGGGCCACGGTCCGGACGATCCGTGCCTACCAGGACCGCGGTCTGCTGCCCCGCCCCGAGCGGCGCGGCAGGTCCAACGTGTACGGGGACGCGCACCTCGCCAGGTTGCGCCAGATCGCCGACCTCCTCGACCGTGGCTACACCCTGGCCTCGATCAAGGAGCTCCTGGAGGCCTGGGACACCGGCCGGGGCCTCGGCGGGGTACTCGGCCTGGTCGCGGAGGTCCACGGGCCGTGGACGGACGAGGAGGCCGCCCGGATATCCCGCGCGGAGCTGGACGCCCGCTTCGGCGGTAAGCCCGACGACGACGCCATCCGGGAGGCCGTCGAGCTCGGCGTACTGGAGCGGCTTCCTGACCGGGAAGCGGAGGAGTACCTCGTACCGAGCCCGCAGGAGCTCGCCGTGGCCGTCGAGTTGTACGCGGCCGGGGTGCCGCTCCCGGCAATCACCGGGCATCTGCGGGAGCTTCGCGACCAGGTCGAGCACATCGCCTCCCGCTTCCTGGAGTTCACGACCGAGCACGTCTTCGCCCGCTACCTGGAGCATCGGCCCCCGACGGACGCGGACGCGGCCGAGGCGGCGACGATGGTGCGACGGCTCCGGCCGCTCGCCCAGCAGACGGTCGATGCCGAACTGGCGCGGGCCATGCGCCTGTTGGCGACCCGGCACCTCCAGCTCCACCTCTCGCCTGACACAGCGCCGCCGAGGGACGATGAACCTCGCTCGGTAGGGTTGCCCGCCGACACGATTCGGGCCGTGCAGAATCTGGTGGGCGCGGAGGGTGTCGCGGCCTTCGTCACGGCCGCCACTGAACGCGAAGTCCATAAAAGGACATTGGATACCCTTGCCTCAACTCGG
This sequence comes from Streptomyces sp. NPDC058650, assembly GCF_042717315.1. Taxonomy (NCBI): domain Bacteria; kingdom Bacillati; phylum Actinomycetota; class Actinomycetes; order Kitasatosporales; family Streptomycetaceae; genus Streptomyces; species Streptomyces sp. NPDC058650. Next base: position 566,914 of record NZ_JBHXRL010000001.1, on the reverse strand, counting down.
CAGATATCCAGCTAACTTGCCCAATAGGCCTTAAATAACAGCCGCGTTGTCCACAGAAACGCCAACTAGCCTGTGGATAACCTACTTTGGCTGTGGATCAAACATGTCCGCTTCAATTCATCGGAGAACAATGGACGAACGACGCACGGTGAAGGTGTCGAAGTACCTCTCCAAGCATCTGCGTCACCAGCCCGAGCGCATCGGCCTCGTCCTCGACACGCAGGGCTGGACCGACATCGACACGCTCCTGCGGGCAACGGCCGCGCACGGCTTCCCGATCACCCGCGAGGAACTCGACCACGTCGTCGCGACCAACGACAAGAAGCGCTTCGCGATCGAGGGGACCCGCATCCGCGCCAGCCAGGGCCACACCGTCGAGGTGGACCTGGACCTGCCGGTCGCCGAACCGCCCGCGTACCTCTACCACGGTACGGTCGCGGACCGGATTACCGCGATCCGGGCGGAAGGGCTGCGCCCCATGGCCCGCCACCACGTGCACCTCTCCCCCGACCGGGAGACCGCGACCCGGGTCGGCGCCCGGCGCGGACGGCCGATCGTGCTGAGCGTCGACGCCGGCGCCATGCACCGCGCGGGACACGTCTTCCACGTCAGCGCCAACGGGGTCTGGCTGACCGACGCCGTGCCGCCGGAGTTCCTCCGCCTGCCCTCCTGAGCCCCGACCGCCCCCTGAACCCAACGGTTGAGGCATGATCGCCCCCATGGCACACCCGCACCTGCCCACCACCGAAGCGGCCGTCACCGCGATCCGCGAGATCGCCCAGGAGTTCCACCTGGAGATGACGGTGACCGACGACATCGGCGCGGACCAGACCTCCCGGCGCACCTCCGCCGGCGCGTTCGCCGTCCTCGACCCGGACGGCTCCCTGCCTCACGAGGCCTACGTCGAACTGGGCGGCGCCCCCTCGCTCACCGTCCAGCTCTTCCCCGAGGACGACGCCAGGATCACCGTGGACGGCATCGAGTTCGCCGACGTGCCCCGAGACGCGGTCCCCGCCTTCCTCCGCTCCGTCCTCGGCGGCCTCGCCCACGTGAAGGGCCGGTTCTTCCCGCCCGGCTGGTGGCTCGTCGTCCCGCTCCCCGGCGACACCACGCACAAGGAGCTCATCCCGGACAGCTCGCTCACCCCCTGGATGAACCGCAGCGTCCGCTGATCCTCCGCGGACCGCCGTAGGCTCGGGACCATGAGCCTGCGTCTGAGCACCGTCATCCTGCCCATCGACCGTTGGCACGAGGGAGGCCGCGAGAAGTGGCGGCGCGCCGAGGAGCTGGGGTTCCACACGGCGTACACCTACGACCACCTCTCCTGGCGCACCTTCCGCGACGGCCCGTGGTTCGGCGCGCTGCCCACCCTCACCGCCGCGGCCACGGCGACCGAGCGGCTCCGTCTGGGCACGCTCGTGACCTCCCCCAACTTCCGTCACCCCGTGACCCTCGCCAAGGACCTGATGTCGCTCGACGACATCTCCGGGGGCCGGATCACGCTCGGCATCGGGGCCGGCGGCAACGGCTTCGACGCCACCGCCCTCGGGCAGGAGGCGTGGACGCCGAAGGAGCGGGCCGACCGGTTCGGCGAGTTCGTGCCGCTGCTCGACCGTCTTCTCACCGAGGAATCGGTGACGGACCGGGGCACGTTCTACTCCGCGGAGGAGGCCCGGAACATCCCCGGCTGCGTCCAGCGCCCGCGACTGCCGTTCGCGGTGGCGGCGACCGGGCCGCGCGGGCTGAGGCTGGCCGCCCGGTACGGGCAGGCGTGGGTGACGACCGGCGACCCGAAGATCTTCGAAGAGGGCACCCCTGAGCAGTCGGTGGAAGCGCTGCGCGGCCAGATCGAGAAGCTCGGCAAGGCGTGTGCCGAGACCGGCCGGAACGTGGCCGAGCTCGACAAGGTCCTGCTCACCGGCTTCACCCCGGACCGCGGTCGCCCGCTGGAGTCGCTGAACGCCTTCGTCGACTTCGCCGGCACCCACCGCGACCTCGGCTTCACCGAGATCGTGATCCACTGGCCGATCGCGGACTCCGACTTCGCCGCCGACCAGGCCGTCTTCGAGAAGATCGCCACCGAGGCCCTCTCCCAGCTGGGCTGAGCCGCCCACCTCGGTCGACCCCGCCGGGGCCTGAGGTCAGGTCGCGCGCCGGGCGTGCCCGCGCCACAGGGCGAGCAGCACCGGTGAGCCGGTCGGCGCGGGCCGTCCGGGACAGACGTCGAAGTGGCTGACCCGGCAGGTGTCGGACGGTACGGCGGGGCCGAGGTTGACCGCCGTACCGTCGCCCGCCACGCGCCAGCGCCGGCCCGCCGGAACCACCCGGGCGGGCAGCTCCCCCGGCTCGATCATGACCCAGCGCCCCCGCACCGTCCGGTGCCAGGCGGCGCCGGCTCCGCACGCACCGCAGGTCGCGGGCGACGAGCTCCGCGCGTCCGGCACGGCCTTCCCGGTGCGGGCCGCGTGCGTCACGGCCTCGGTCATCCCCGCCAGGACGTCGCCCACCAGCACCGGCTCACGCGCCGGATGATCCGATCCGGCCTGCTCACAGCTCCCGCAGAGCGCCATCCCGAGACTCGCGATCCATATGCCGTACGGCGCACCGCAGGCCTCGCACTCGTCACACCGCCGGCCCGAGACCATGCCCCACCCCCTGGAGATGCCGTCAGCTCTCCTGGGATCCTCCCCATGCCCGCCAGGAACCGAACGAGCGTTTTACGGCCAGATCAGGACGCTCCGGGACGCGTCGCGGCACCGAATTCGCCTACTCATATGTGCACCTCCTCGCACGCCCGTGCGTCCGGTGCGGAACAATGGTCCGGTGACCTCTCCCCCCTCTCCGCGTTCCTCCGCACCGGCGACCCCGGCGACCCGGCTGATCGCCACCGACCTCGACGGCACGCTCCTGCGCGACGACAAGTCCGTCTCCGAGCGCACGATCGCCGCCCTCGCCTCGGCGGAGCGGGCCGGCATCGAGGTCTTCTTCGTCACCGGCCGGCCGGCCCGCTGGATGGACGTCGTCAGCGACCACGTCCACGGCCACGGCCTGGCCATCTGCGCCAACGGTGCCGCCGTCGTCGACCTCCACGCGGGAGGCACCTTCCTGGAGGTCCGCCCGCTGGAGCGGCCGGTCGCCCTCGACGTCGTGCGGGCCCTGCGCGCCGCCGCGCCCGGGACCTCCTTCGCGGTCGAGCTCACCACCGGCATCCACTACGAGCCGGACTACCCGCCGTTCTTCCTCGACCCCGGCGCCACCGTCGCCACCGCCGAGAAGCTCCTCTTCGAGGAGGCTCCGGGCGCCGCCGCCCCGGTACTCAAGCTGCTCGCCCAACATCCCGAGCTCGACCCCGACGCGTTCCTGGCCCTGGCCAGGGAGTCCGCCGGCGAACTGGCCTCCTTCACCCGGTCCAGCCCCACGGCTCTCCTGGAGGTCAGCGCCCTCGACGTCTCCAAGGCCTCCACCCTGGCCCGGTGCTGCGCCGAGCGCGGCATCACGGCCGAGGAGGTCGCCGCCTTCGGCGACATGCCCAACGACATCGAGATGCTCAGCTGGGCCGGCCGGTCGTACGCGATGGGCAACGCCCACCCCGCTGTGATCGCCGCCGCCTCCGGCCGTACGGTCGGCAACAACGAGGACGGCGTGGCCGTCGTCATCGAGCGGCTCGTGGCGGAGGCACTGGACGCGCGGCGGGACACCCCGTAGTCACCCGCCCGTCGTCAGAGCGGGGCCTCCCACACCACTGTCGTACCGCCGCCGTCCTCTCCGAGGCCCGGCCCGCACCAGCTCGCACCGCCCAGCGACTCGGCCCGCCGTGCCAGGTTGCGCAGACCGCTGCGCCGCCCGCCCTCCGGCATGCCGACGCCGTCGTCCGCGACCGAGAGCCGCACCCCGGCCGAGCCGTCGGGCAGCGTGACCGTGGCGTCGACGACCACCTCGATGCGGCTCGCCTCGGCGTGCCGGAAGGCGTTCGAGAGGGCCTCGCGCAGGGCGGCGATGAGGTTCTTGCCGGTGAGCTCGCCGACCGCCGAATCGATCACGCCGAGGAAGCGGTGCGCGGGCTTGAAGCCGAGCGGCACGGCCGCCATGTTGATCTCCCGCAGAACACGGGTGCGCAGCCCCGACGGGGCTTCGGCGGGACCCTGCTGGAGCGCGAAGATCGCCGTACGGATCTCCTGAATGGTCACGTCCAGCTCGTCCACGGCCTTGCCGACGCCCTCGCGCACGGCCGGCACGATCGACTTGCGCTGGGCGCTCTCCAGCATCATGCCGGTGGCGAAGAGCCGTTGGATGACCAGGTCGTGCAGGTCACGGGCGATCCGGTCACGGTCCTCGAACACGGCGAGACGCTCCCGGTCCCGCTGCGCGTCCGCCATCATCAGCGCGAGCGCCGCCTGTGAGGCGAACTGCGTGGCGAGCGTCCGCTCCGTCTCCGTGAACGGGCGCGCGCCTCGCACCCGGGGGGTGGCGAGCGCGCCGAGGACCCGCCCGCCACTCTGCAGCGGCAGCATCATGCTCGGGCCGTACGCGGAGGTCAGCCGACTGGTCATGCGCGGGTCCGTCGAGACGTCCGCCACGAAGACCGCCTCGCCTTCCAGGAGCCGTTCGACCACGGCGCTCTCGGGCGGGATCACGACGCCCAGCGACTTGGTGGCGCGGGGCGAGGAGACGGCGACGATCTCCAGGCCCCCCTCCTCGGCGGGCAGCAGCACGATGCCGGCGTCCGCGTCGGCAAGCCGGCGCGCCTGTTCGGCGACGACCGCGAGCGCGTCGTCCGCGTCGCCGCCGGAGAGCAGGGCCGTGGTGACGGCGACCGAGCCGTCGATCCACCGTTCGCGCTGCCGGGCGGCCTCGTAGAGGCGGGCGTTGCCGATGGCGATGCCCGCCTCCGTGGCGAGCACCCTGACCATGTGGACGTCGTAGTCGTTGAACTCGCCGCCGTCGTGCTTCTCGGCGAGGTAGAGGTTGCCGAAGATCTCGCCCTGGACCCGGATGGGTACGCCGAGGAAGGTCCGCATCGGCGGATGCCCCGGCGGGAAGCCGGCCGCGCGCGGGTCGCTGGACAGGTCGGCGAGGCGGATGGTCTGCGGGTCGCGGATCAGCGCGCCGAGCAGCCCGGCGTGGCCGTCGGGGAGACGTCCGATCCGGCGGGCCACGTCCTCCCCGACGCCGAAGGTGACGAAGTCGGACAGTCCCTTGCCCTCTTCGTCGACGACCCCGATCGCGGCGTAGCGGGCGGCGGCGAGTTCGGCGGCGGTCTCGCAGATCCGGTCGAGGGTGGAGTGGAGTTCGAGCCCCGTCCCGACCGACCGCATGGCCTCCAGGAGCTGCGGTACGCGGGCGGTGAGCTCCGTGGACAGCCCCTGGAGGCTGCGCGTGGCCCGAGTGGCGGCTTCCAGGGGGTCCGAGGCGTCGGACGCGGCGGCGGTCATGAGCCTGAGCCTAGTTAGTCCTATTTGGCGAGAAAAGTCGGCCGATGGCCTACGGCCCCGCTCATGCCCCGGACGCGGCCCCGCTCGACCCGGCGCCGACGACGAGCAGGTCGGTCTCCCGCTCCTGCTCCAGCATCCGGCGCAGCGGGCCCTCCGTCTCGGCCAGCTCGGCGTACGGGCCGCGCTGCACGGTCCGGCCCTCGGCCAGGACCACCACCTCGTCGACGGCGTCGAGCCCGTGCAGCCGGTGGGTGATGAGGACGGTGGTGCGACCCTCCGTGGCCCGGAGCAGGTCGTCGGTGAGCGCGTCGGCGGTGGCCAGGTCGAGGTGTTCGGCCGGCTCGTCGAGCACGAGGACGGGGAAGTCGGCCAGCAGGGCGCGCGCGAGCGCGAGGCGCTGCCGCTGGCCGCCGGAGAGCCGGGAGCCGTGCTCGCCCACGAGGGTGTCGAGCCCGGCCGGGAGGCCGTTCACCCAGTCGAGCAGCCGGGCCCGGCGCAGCGCGTCGCGCAGTTCCTCGTCGCTCGCCCCGACCTTCGCCAGCCGCAGGTTCTCCCGGACGGAGCTGTCGAAGATGTGGGCGTCCTGGGCGCAGAGCCCGACGAACCGCCGGACCGCGTCGCCGTCGAGCTCCCAGGCGGGCACGCCGCCGATCCGGTACATGCCGCTCTCCACGTCCAGGAACCGCAGCAGCACCTGGGCGAGCGTGGTCTTCCCGGAGCCGGAGGCACCGACGACGGCGACCCGGCGCCCGGCCTCCAGGGTGAGCCCGAAGTCGGCGAGCGCCGCCCGGTCCTGCCCGGCGTGCCGGGCGGAAAGCCCCGTCAGCTCCAGCGGGAACGGGTTCTCCGGGGGAGTCTCGGGCCTGGCGGGCTCGTGTACGGGGACGGGGGCGTCGAGCACCTCGAAGACACGCTCGGCGCTGTGCCGGACGCGCTGCCGGTACTGGACGGCGAGCGGCAGGCCGGTCACGGCCTCGAAGGCGGCGAGCGGTGTCAGGACGACCACGGCGAGAGCCACTCCGTCGAGCCGCCCGTCCCGTACGGCCTGGACGCCGACGAGTGCGGCGGCCGCGACGGTCAGTCCGCAGACCAGCGCGGAGAGACCGGCGCCGAGCGCGGTGGCCGCGGCCTGCCGGGAGGCGATGGAGGTGAGGTGCCGGTCGGCGGTCCGGGTCCGCTCGACCCGGCCGGGCAGCGCGCCCGCGACCGTCAGTTCGGCGCAGCCGCGGAGCAGGTCGGCGACGGCCGTCGCCAGGGCGCCGCGTGCGGGGGCGAGCCGGCGCTCCGCCCGACGGGCGAAGGCCCCGCCGACCGCCGGGACGGCGACGCCCGCGACCAGCAGGCCCACGGCGAGGACGGCCCCGGCCTCGGGAAGCAGCCAGGCGGTGAACCCGCTGGAGGCGACGCCCACGACGAGGGCGGCGCCCACCGGGAGAAGCCAGCGAAGCCAGTAGTCCTGGAGCGCGTCGACGTCCTGGACGAGCCGGGAGAGGAGGTCTCCGCGGCGGGTGCGGCGCAGCCCCGCCGGGGCGATCCGCTCCAGGCGGCGGTAGACGGAGACCCGGAGCTCGGCGAGCATCCGGAGCACGGCGTCGTGCGAGACGAGCCGTTCGGCGTACCGGAAGACGGCCCGGCCGATGCCGAAGGCGCGCGTGGCGGTGACGGCCATCATCAGATAGAGCACGGGCGGCTGTTCGGAGGCCCGGGAGATGAGCCAGCCGGACACGGCCATGAGCCCGACGGCGGAACCGAGGGCCAGGCTCCCGAGCAGCAGGGCGAGCGCCATGCGTCCCTTGAGCTCACCGGCCATGTCCCGGACCCGCCCGAGTCCCGACCGCCCGGAGCCCGCTCCGGCTCCCTCGTCGGCCACGCCGCCCGATCCGGCGTCCGACGCGCCGTCCGCTACGCCTCCGACGACCCCGTCCCCACCGGACCGAGCCCCCGGGTCCGCTCCCGCCGCTTCCACCTGGCCGCGTACGCCGACCGGCTCCGACGCGGCCGCACCCACTTCCCCGGCCGGCGCCGGAACCAGGCTCACCACCCGGTCCGCGACCGCGAGCAGCGCCGGACGGTGGACCACCAGCAGGACCGTCCGGCCGGCGGCGAGACGCCGGACCGCGTCGACGACGCCCGCCTCCGTCTCGCCGTCCAGCGCGGCCGTCGGCTCGTCGAGCAGCAGCAGCGGCCGGTCCGCCAGGAACGCCCGGGCGAGCGCCAGGCGTTGCCGCTGGCCCGCCGACAGTCCGGCACCGTCCTCGCCGAGCGGGGTGTCGAGCCCCTCGGCCAGCCCCGCGACGAACCCGTCCGCCCCGGCGTCCCGCAGGGCTTCCCGCACTGCCTCGTCGGTGGCGTCCGGGCGGGCCAGGCGTACGTTCTCGGCGATCGTCCCCGCGAAGAGGTACGGGCGCTGCGGTACCCAGGCGATCCGCGATCGCCAGCCCTCCAGGTCCAGCGTCGCGAGGTCCTCGCCGCCGACCCGGACGGAACCGCCTTCCTCCGGCGCCACGAAGCCGAGCACCACGTCGAGGAGCGTCGACTTCCCGACACCGCTCGGGCCGACCAGGGCCACCGTCTCGCCGGGCTCGACCGTCAGCGTCGCCGCGGCGAGGGCCGGTTCGGAGCGTCCAGCGTGCCGCACGGTCACCCGGTCGAGCTCCAGCCGTACGGAGGCCGGAACCGCCCCCGTACCGCCCCCGCGTACGGGCTGCTCCAGGACCTCGAAGATCTCCTCCGCCGCCGCGAGCCCTTCGGCCGCCGCGTGGTACTGCGCGCCCACCTGCCGCAACGGGAAGTAGGCCTCGGGCGCCAGGATCAGGATGACGAGCCCGGTGTACAGATCGAGCTCGCCGTGGACGAGCCGCATGCCGATGGTCACGGCGACGAGCGCGACCGACAAGGTCGCGAGGAGCTCCAGGGCGAAGGAGGAGATGAAGGCGATCCGCAGGGTGCGCATCGTCGCCTGCCGGTACTCCGAGGTGATCGCGCGGATCGACTCGGCCTGGGCCTTCGCCCGGCCGAAGATCTTGAGGGTGGGCAGGCCCGCCACGACGTCCAGGAAGTGACCGGAGAGCCGCGAGAGCAGCTTCCACTGCCGGTCCATCCGCGCCTGCGTGTACCAGCCGATGAGGATCATGAAGATCGGAATGAGCGGCAGGGTGACGACGATGATCGCCGCCGAGACCCAGTCCTCGGTGACGATCCGGGCGAGGACCGCCACCGGCACCACCACCGCGAGGCCGAGCTGCGGAAGGTAGCGGGAGAAGTAGTCGTCGAGCGCGTCGACGCCCCGCGTCGCCAGCGCGATCAGCGAACCCGCCTTCTGGCCGCTCAGCCACCCGGGTCCGAGCGCGGCCGCCCGGGCGAGGAGCCGGCCGCGGAGCTCGGACTTGACCGCCGCACTCGCCCGGTGGGCGGCGAGCTCGGTCAGCCAGGAGACAATGCCCCGCGCCACCGCGACTCCCGCGAGCAGCAGCAGAGGAGTGGTCAGATCGGAAACCGACAGGCCCTTCTGGAAGGCCCCCACCACGATCTCGGCGATGAGCATCGCCTGGGCGACGACCAGCGCCGCCCCGGCCAGACCGAGCACGACCACCGCGGCAAGGAAGAAGCGGGTGGCCCGGGCGTACCGGAGCAGACGCGGATCGATCGGTTTCACGTGAAACATGCCCCTCTAGTGAGCTCGTGCGTCGGTCGGCTAGTGCGCGTCGGCGATGTGCTGCGTACCGATGCGCTTACGGAACACCCAGTAGGTCCAGCTCTGGTAGAGCAGCACCAACGGGGTCGCGATCGCCGCGCACCAGGTCATGATCTTGAGCGTGTAGGGGCTCGACGACGCGTTCGTCACGGTAAGGCTCCACTCGGGATTGAGCGAAGACGGCATGACGTTCGGGAAGAGCGCGAGGAAGAGCATCGCCACCGCGGCGGCGATCGTCACGCCCGACAGCGCGAATGACCAGCCCTCGCGCCCCGCCTTGATGGCACCGATGGCGCCGACCAGGGCCACCACGGCGACCAGCATCGCCGCGACGCTCCAGCTGTCCCCCGTGTCGACCTGGGTCCAGATCAGGAAGACGAGCGCGAGCACGGCCGTGACCAGGCCCAGCTTGAGTGCGAGCGCCCGGGCGCGCACCCGGATGTCACCGACCGTCTTGAGCGAGGCGAAGACGGCGCCGTGGAAGGTGAAGAGGGTGAGCGTGACCAGACCGCCGAGGAGCGCGTACGGGTTGAGGAGGTCCCCGAAGGTGCCGACGTACTCCATCTCCGCGTCGATCTTCACGCCCCGGACGATGTTGCCGAAGGCCACGCCCCAGAGGAACGCCGGGATCAGGGAGGTCCAGAAGATGGCCTGCTCCCAGTTGCGCTGCCAGTTCTCCTCGGGCCGCTTCGCCCGGTACTCGAAGGCGACGCCCCGGACGATCAGGCAGACCAGGATGATCAGCAGCGGCAGGTAGAAGCCGGAGAAGAGCGTCGCGTACCACTCGGGGAAGGCGGCGAAGGTCGCGCCGCCGGCCGTGAGCAGCCACACCTCGTTGCCGTCCCAGACGGGACCGATCGTGTTGATGAGGACCCGCTTCTCGGCCCGGTCGCGGGCGAGCAGCTTGGTCAGGACGCCGATCCCGAAGTCGAAGCCTTCGAGAAAGAAGTAGCCGATCCAGAGGACGGCGATGAGTACGAACCAGACGTCGTGGAGTTCCATGCCTCGTTCTCCTGAGCCTCAGTACGAGAAGGCCATGGGGCGGTCGGGGTCACGGGAGTCCCCGCCGATCTTGGTGGGCGGGTTGAGGTCGTCCTCGGTGAGCTCCGGCGGTCCCGCCTTGACGTACTTGACGAGGAGCTTGACCTCGATCACGGCGAGGACGGCGTAGAGGGCGGTGAAGATGATCATCGAGGTGAGCACCTCACCCTGGGAGACACCGGGGGAGACCGCGTCCCGGGTGCGCAGCACGCCGTAGACGACCCAGGGCTGACGGCCCATCTCGGTGAAGATCCAGCCCCAGGAACTGGCGATGAGTGGGAAGCCCATGGTCCAGAGGGCGACGATCCAGTACCACTTGGTGAAGCGGGGGCTGAGCGCCTTCCGCTTGAACAGGACCAGATTCGGCACTTCGTCCTCACCGGTCCGCATCCCCGGTGCCAGCATGAACTTCTTGCGGGTCAGCCAGAGGCCGAGCATGCCGATGCCCAGCGAGGCCATGCCGAAGCCGATCATCCAGCGGAATCCCCAGTACGCGACGGGGATGTTCGGCCGGTAGTCGCCGGGGCCGAACTTCTCCTGCTCGGCCTTGTTGATGTCGTTGATGCCCGGGACGTACGAGGTGAAGTCGTCGTTCGCGAGGAAGGACAGGAGTCCCGGGATCTCGATGGCGACCTTGTTGTGGCCCTTGTCGACATCGCCGTAGGCGAAGATCGAGAAGGGCGCGGGCGCCTCGCCGTCCCAGAGCGCCTCGGCGGCGGCCATCTTCATCGGCTGCTGCTTGAACATGACCTTGCCGAGCAGGTCACCGCTGATGGCGGTGCCGAGGCCGGCGATGATCAGCGTGATCAGGCCGAGCCGCAGCGAGGTCCGCATCACCGGAATGTGCTTCTTGCGCGCCAGGTGGAACGCGGAGATGCCGACCATGAACGCGCCGCCGACCAGGAAGGCCGCCGTCATGGTGTGGAAGAACTGGGTGAGGGCCGTGTTCTGGGTGAGCACCAGCCAGAAATCGGTGAGCTCCGCCCGGCCGCGCTCCTCGTTGATGCGGTACCCGACGGGGTGCTGCATCCAGGAGTTCGCCGCGAGGATGAAGTAGGCGGAGAGGATGGTGCCGATCGACACCATCCACATGCAGGCGAGGTGGATCCGCTTGGGCAGCTTGTCCCAGCCGAAGATCCACAGGCCGATGAACGTGGACTCGAAGAAGAAGGCGATGAGCGCCTCGAAGGCGAGCGGGGCACCGAAGACGTCGCCGACGAAACGGGAGTAGTCGGACCAGTTCATACCGAACTGGAACTCCTGCACGATGCCGGTGACGACGCCCATGGCGATGTTGATCAGGAACAGCTTGCCCCAGAACTTCGTCGCCCTGAGGTACTTCTCCTTCTCGGTCCGCACCCAGGCCGTCTGAAGACCGGCGGTGAGGGCGGCGAGGGAGATCGTCAGGGGGACGAAGAGGAAGTGGTAGACGGTGGTGATGCCGAACTGCCAGCGCGCCAGAGTCTCTGGCGCAAGAGCGAGGTCCACGTCTTCTCCTTACTCGCCGTGATCACATCGGCAGTTTGCCCCGTTAATCCCACCGATTAAGGGATAAACCAGGCGCGCTTGTGAACGCGTTCACATTCACAAGCATTATGGCTCATACGAAATCCGTACCTTCAGTCGGGGTCCCCCCATCGAAGGTCACCCCTTCCCAGGGACTTCAACATATTGTTGAATCCGGGGCATGACCCTTCGGATACGCATCTCCTGGCCGGCCGGACACACCACGGCGACCCTTGAGGAAACCCCCACGAGCGCGGCGCTCGCGGGGGCTCTCCCGATCTCCTCCACCGCCCGGACCTGGGGCCAGGAGGTCTACTTCGACACCCCGGTCTCCGTCCCCGTCGAGGACGGAGCGCGCCAGGTCGTGGAGCCGGGCACGGTGGCCTTCTGGACGGACGGCGACGCGCTCGCCCTCCCCTACGGCCCGACCCCGATCTCACGGGGGGACGAGTGCCGGCTCGCGAGCCCCTGCAATCTGCTGGGCGCCCTGGACGGCGACCCGCGGATCCTGGCCACCGTCAGGGACGGCGACCCGATCCGCGTGGAACTCGTCGCCGGCCGCTGATCAGCCCTGCGCGCGGAAGCCCTCCGCCGTCTTCAGGAACAGGTCGTTCGCCTCGGTCTCGCCGATCGTGACGCGCACGCCCTCGCCCGCGAACGGCCGCACCATCACGCCGTGCCGCTCGCACTCCGCCGCGAAGTCCAGCGTCCGCTCACCGAGCCGCAGCCAGACGAAGTTCGCCTGGGTGTCCGGCACGGTCCAGCCCTGGGCCACAAGCCCCGCGTGGACCCGCTCGCGCTCGGCCACCAACGAGCCGACCCGGCCGAGCAGTTCGTCCTCGGCCCGCAGCGAGGCCACCGCCGCGTCCTGCGCCAGCTGGCTGACCCCGAACGGGACCGCCGTCTTGCGCAGCGCCGCCGCCACCGGCTCGTGGGCGATCGCGAAGCCGACCCGCAGCCCCGCCAGGCCGTACGCCTTGGAGAACGTACGCAGCACGGCGACGTTCGGCCGGTCGCGGTAGAGCTCGATGCCGTCCGGGATGTCGGAGTCGCGGACGAACTCCTTGTACGCCTCGTCGATGACGACCAGGACGTCAGAGGGCACCCGGTCGAGGAAACGCTCCAGCTCGGCCCGGCGGACCGCGGTGCCCGTGGGGTTGTTGGGGTTGCAAACGAAGATCAGCCGGGTCCGGTCGGTGATCGCCGCGGCCATCGCGTCGAGGTCGTGCACCTCGCCGTCGGTCAGCGGCACCTGTACCGAGGTGGCGCCACTGATCTGCGTGATGATCGGGTACGCCTCGAAGGAGCGCCAGGCGTAGATCACCTCGTCACCCGGGCCCGAGGTGGCCTGGAGCAGCGACTGCGCGACCCCTACCGAGCCCGTGCCCGTCGCGATGTGCGAGACCGGCACGCCGAAGCGGTCGGCGAGCTCCTGCATCAGGCCCGTGCAGGCCATGTCCGGGTAGCGGTTGAAGTTCGCGGCGGCGGCCAGCGTGCTCTCCATGACCCCGGGCAGCGGCGGATAGGGGTTCTCGTTGGACGACAGCTTGAAGGCCACGGGTCCGCCCGCGGCGGCCGGCTTACCCGGCTTGTAGGTGGGGACGCCGTCCAGCTCGGCGCGCAGCTTGGGGCTGCCGGTGCTCGTCCCGCTGGTCTCGCTCACAGTGTGGCCTCCTCGACCGTCCGTACCGCCAATACTCCTCACCTTAAGAGGATTCGCCTCCGCTGCGAATGGCCTGTGGACAACAGGAGGGACACGCTGTGGAAACCGCTCCCGATCCCTCCCCTGGCGATCCCGTGGACAGCCCGTGGAGAGGGGGAGCGCGAGCCCGGGTGGCGCGCGCCGGTGGCGGGCGCCGTGGCGCGCATCCCCCGTAGAGGTGAGTTGAGACCTCTTCGAGACCTCGTCCCATCGCCAGGCCTATGCCGTTCGGCAACCCTAGGTCGCATGGATGGACCCTTAACTACCTTGCATTCCTTGGCCATTGGCAGTTTTCGATCATGCAGAAACGTGCCTGTCAATGCCTGCATATGCGACCGTCCCGACCGCCCCTCATCGCCCTACTATCGGCTCGCCATGACAGCAGCAGGGAAGCACCAGGTGAGCCGGGCACAGACCCGGGGAAGCCGGCAGGGCCGGGCAGGCATCCGGGACGTGGCCGCCGCCGCCGGGGTCTCCATCACGACTGTCTCCGACGCGCTCAACGGCAAGGGCCGACTCCCGGACGCCACCCGCCGCCACGTCCGCGAGGTCGCCGACCGGCTGGGCTACCGCCCATCCGCGGCGGCCCGCACGCTCCGTACGGGCAAGTCGGGACTCATCGGCCTGACCGTGACCACGTACGGGGATGAACCTTTCACCTTCACCGAATTCGCATACTTCGCGGAGATGGCCAGAGCAGCCACATCGGCAGCACTCGCCCGGGGCTACGCCCTGGTCATCCTCCCCGCCACCTCCCGCCATGACGTCTGGTCGAACGTCGCCCTCGACGGCACCGTCGTCATCGACCCCTCCGACCACGACCCGGTCGTCACCGAACTGGTCCGGCAAGGCCTCCCCGTCGTCTCCGACGGACGCCCCGCCGGCACCCTTCCGGTCACCGCCTGGGTCGACAACGACCACGAAGCCGCCGTCCTCGATCTGCTCGACCACCTCGCCGACGCCGGCGCCCGCCGCATCGGCCTCCTCACCGGAACCACCACCGACACGTACACCCGCCTGTCCACCACCGCGTACCTCAACTGGTGCGAGCGGGTCGGCCAGGACCCCGTCTACGAGGCCTATCCGGCGCACGATCCGTGCGCGGGCGCCGTCGCGGCCGACCGGCTGCTCGCCCGCCCGGACCGACCCGACGCCGTATACGGCCTCTTCGATCCCAACGGAACCGATCTCCTCGCGGCCGCGCGCCGCTACGGGCTGCGCGTCCCGGAGGACCTGCTGCTGGTCTGCTGCAGCGAGTCCACCGTCTACGCCACCACCGAACCGCCCATCACGACACTCTCGCTCAAGCCACGCAGGATCGGCACGGCCGTCGTCCAGCTCCTCATCGACGCCATCGAGGGGGTCGATACGGACGGTCCGGTCGAGCAGGTGATACCGACCGAACTCATCGTCCGCACGTCCTCGCAGCGGCGCTCGCCGCGCACCACGGTCAGCCCGCCGCGCTCACCCGCGAAGGAGTGACCGAGGCTCACCGAATCCGCCGTCCCCGCCCCTGCCCGTGGGCAGGGGCGGCGAAACCGAGCACCGTACCGGCCTCAACCCTGGACTGGACCTTCTCAATTCGGGCGAAACAACCGGTGAACCCGGAGTGGACCCGGATTCACCACCCCTGGTGCGTCACACAGGAGGACCCTCATTCCTATGATGGGCGGACGACATCGTGGGCCACCCCGACCAGGCCGGTCCACCATGTGCAGGGCATCGCGACGGTGGTGGAGGGGTCCATGACTCAGGGGGCCGGGCAGGAGCCCGTGGTGCGCACGGCGACATTGCGCGACTTCCGCGTACCGCCGTACGCCCGGGTGCCCGTACAGGGCCACGCCGCCGAGCCGACGTCCGCGGATCCGCTGCCGACGCCCGCGCCGTCGGCACAGCATCTTCCGCCGGGTGAGCACCTTCCCTCTGCCGAAGCACCGGCCGAGGGACCGGTCGCGACGCCAGTCGCCCCGCCCATGCCGGCCACCGCGCCCGCACGGACGGTCGAGGCAGCACCGAGCGGGTCGCTCCCCGTCGTCGGCGCGCCCCCGTCCACGCCCGCCGCCGTCGCACCCGCACCCGTGCCCGCGCCGCCCGTACCCGCGGCCGCGCCCGTACCGGCACCCGCACCCGCACCCGCACCCGCACCCGCACCCGCACCCGCACCCGCCGACCCAACCCTGCTCCTGGGCCGCCGCATCGCCCCCGCGTACACCGGCACCACCGGCGCCACCACCAGCACCACCGGCTCCTCCATCGTCTCGGTCGCCACCGGCCACCCCGGCAGCGCCTTCCCCGAGGGGAACGTGCCCGAGGGCTACACCCCGACCGAGCGCGACCTCCCGGTCATCAACCGCGGCGACACCGTCCAGGTCCGGGTCACCCCCGACGCCGCCACCGCGCCCGACCCCGCCGCCACGACCGGCGACGGCCCCGGCCCCCTCTACGTCGTCGGCGACGTCCACGGCTACCTCGACGAACTCGTCGCCGCCCTGCGCGCCCAGGGCCTCGTCGACGAGAACGGCGGCTGGGCCGCGGGCAACGCCCGACTCTGGTTCCTCGGCGACTTCACCGACCGCGGTCCCGACGGCATCGGCGTCATCGACCTCGTCATGCGGCTCTCCGCCGAGGCCGCCGCCGCCGGCGGCTACTGCAAGGCCCTCATGGGCAACCACGAGCTGCTGCTGATCGGCGCCAAGCGCTTCGGCGACACCCCGGTCAACTCCGGTGCGGGCACGGCCACCTTCCAGGCCGCCTGGCTGCTCAACGGTGGCCAGAAGCACGACATGGACCGGCTCCAGGACGTCCACCTCCAGTGGATGTCCCGACTCGACGCCGTGGTCCTGGAGGACGACCACCTCCTCCTGCACTCCGACACCACCGCGTACCTCGAATACGGCGAGACCATCGAGGACGTCAACGAGACGGTCCACGAGATCCTCACCCGGAGCGACGCCGACGAGGTCTGGGACGTGTTCCGGAAGTTCACGAAGCGCTTCGCGTTCCGCGACGAGGGCGGCCCGCAGGCCGTCCAGGAGCTCCTCTCCACCTACGGCGGCAGCCGGATCGTGCACGGCCACAGCCCCATCCCGTACCTCCTCGGCCAGGTCGGCACGGAGGAGAGCGAAGGTGGCGGCGGCCCGATCGTCGACGGGCCGCATGTATACGCGGACGATCTCGCGATCGCCATGGACGGTGGCGTGACCATGGCCGGAAAGCTGCTGGTCGTCCAACTCCCTCTGAACGGCTGACGCATAACCCTGCGCATCCGGGGAAGTCGATTTCCGGAAACACTCTGTCAGCCTGTGGCGTCAGCGCAATACCATCGGACCATCCGTAGCAGGCTCTCCTCCGTTTCCGCCCGACCGGCCGTTCTCCACGGCTGATCCGGGCCTGCGGAGCATCGGGGGATGCACATGAACGTGGCTCCGTACCTGCTGACCGAGGATCGCGCCGAGTACGAGCGGGTCCTCGACGACGCACTGAGCACCGCCCACGCACGTCCGGATCTCGCCGGAGTCGGGACACGGCTCACGGTCGGGCAACTACGCTCCATGGCCCTGAACGCGACAGCGCTGATCACCACCGCGGCGTCCAGCGAGTACGACCACTTCGTCAAGGTCCGCGAGCAGAGCCGCGTCGCGGTCGCCACCCGCGTACCCGCCCCGCAGAACGGCTCCGGAGCGGGGATCGCCGCGATCGTCACGGTCATGGTGCCCGTCCTCGCCGGGTCGGCCGCCTTCATCTTCCTGCTGGTCGGCGCGCTCCTGCACGCGATCGCGCCCACCGTGGTGTTCGGCGCGACGCTGCTGACGGCCGGCCTGGTCTTCGGCGCGATCGCCGCCGCGGGCCTGCTCTGCGCGGCCGCCGGGATCCTCAGGACCGCCCTGCGCAACAGCCCGACCGCGACGGTCAACGCCGGTACGCCCGCCACCGCGGCGGACGACGAACTGTCCCGCGCTCGCGAGGCCTGGCGCCTCGCCCTGCTCGAACGCGGCGTCGTCCCCTTCCTCCGCGACGCCCTCGCCGCCATGGACCGGGACGACGGCACCCCCACCTGACGGCGCCTCCACCCGGCGGGGGCACCCCCGGACAACGGCACCGGCCCGCGACTCCCCCGTGGGTCGCGGGCCGGTACCTGCTCAGAAACCGGCGTGGTGCCGACTCAGAAGCCGGCGTGGTGCCGACTCAGAAGCCGCCGCGGTCAGTCCGCGAGCGGCAGGTACACGCGGTTGCCGGCCTCCGCGAACTCCTTCGACTTCTCCGCCATCCCGGCCTCGATCTCCTGCTGCGTGCCGCCGTGCTCCCGCCGGATGTCCTGGGAGATCTTCATCGAGCAGAACTTCGGACCGCACATCGAGCAGAAGTGCGCGGTCTTCGCGGGCTCCGCCGGCAGCGTCTCGTCGTGGAACTCGCGTGCGGTGACCGGGTCGAGCGCCAGGTTGAACTGGTCCTCCCAGCGGAACTCGAACCGCGCGTCCGAGAGCGCGTCGTCCCACTCCTGCGCGCCCGGGTGCCCCTTCGCGAGGTCCGCCGCATGGGCGGCGATCTTGTACGTGATGACGCCCGTCTTCACGTCGTCCTTGTTGGGCAGGCCCAGGTGCTCCTTGGGCGTGACGTAGCAGAGCATCGCCGTGCCCCACCAGGCGATCATCGCCGCGCCGATGCCGGAGGTGATGTGGTCGTAGGCGGGCGCCACGTCCGTCGTCAGCGGGCCGAGCGTGTAGAACGGCGCCTCCTCGCAGATCTCCTGCTGGAGGTCGATGTTCTCCTTGATCTTGTGCATCGGGACGTGGCCCGGGCCCTCGATCATCGTCTGCACGTTGTGCCGCTTGGCGATCGTGTTCAGCTCACCGAGCGTGCGCAGCTCCGCGAACTGCGCCTCGTCGTTGGCGTCCGCGATCGAGCCGGGGCGCAGACCGTCGCCGAGCGAGTACGTGACGTCGTACGCCGCCAGGATCTCGCAGAGCTCCTCGAAGTTCGTGTAGAGGAAGTTCTCCTTGTGGTGGGCGAGACACCAGGCGGCCATGATCGAGCCGCCGCGCGAGACGATGCCGGTCTTGCGGCGCGCGGTGAGCGGCACGTACGGCAGGAGCACGCCGGCGTGCACCGTCATGTAGTCGACGCCCTGCTCGGCCTGCTCGATGACCGTGTCCTTGTAGATCTCCCAGGTCAGGTCCTCGGCCCGGCCGTCGACCTTCTCCAGGGCCTGGTAGAGCGGCACGGTACCGATCGGCACGGGGGAGTTGCGCAGCACCCACTCGCGGGTGGTGTGGATGTTGCGGCCGGTGGACAGGTCCATGACCGTGTCCGCGCCCCACTTGGTGGCCCAGGTCATCTTCTCCACCTCCTCCTCGATGGAGGAGGTGACGGCGGAGTTGCCGATGTTGGCGTTCACCTTCACCAGGAACCGCTTGCCGATGATCATCGGCTCGATCTCCGGGTGGTTGACGTTCGCCGGGAGCACCGCGCGGCCCGCGGCGATCTCCTCCCGTACGACCTCGGGGGAGACGTTCTCCCGAATCGCGACGTACTCCATCTCCGGGGTGATCTCCCCCCGGCGGGCGTACGCGAGCTGCGTCACCGCCTGGCCGTCGCGGCCGCGGCGCGGCAGGCGCGGACGGCCGGGGAAGACGGCGTCGAGGTTCTTGAGCCCGCCGCCGCGCGGCGACGTGTGCTTGATGCCGTCGTCCTCGGGGCGGACGGGACGGCCCGCGTACTCCTCGGTGTCACCGCGCGCGATGATCCAGTTCTCGCGCAACGGCGCAAGGCCTCGCCGTACGTCGGTGTCGATGGTGGGGTCGGTGTACGGACCGGACGTGTCGTACAGCGTCACGTCCTTGCCGTTGGTGAGGTGCACCTGACGGACCGGGACCTGGAGGTCGGGGCGCGAACCCTCGACGTAGCCCTTGTGCCAGCCCGGCGTGCGGGCGCCGTCGACGGACGTGCCGTCCTGGTCGGAGGCAGGCGTGCGTGCATCCTGAATGGTCATGAGACCGATCTCCCTACGCCGGCATTACCCGGTAACAGGTTCGGCGGTCGGCGCAGCCTCCTCCCGTACGTGCGTACGGTGATCAGCGCCCTCTCAGCCCGGTGCTCCGAGCTCCCGCGTGTGCAAAGTGGTCACCACGCTAGCGCCATCCCGGGCGTGCTGAACAGTGGGCCCCCACCGTTCTTGCGATGATCGGTCGGTGACTTCCCCCCAGCAGCCCCCCGAGCCGCACGGCCACGTCCCCGGTCCCGACCATGGGCACGGGCGCGATTCCGGCCCCTCCCACGGGCACGGGCACAGCCACAGCCACGGCCCCGCCGCCCCCGTCTCCCGGCACCTGCGCAAGGTCATCGCCGCGGTCCTGATCCCCTTCGCCACCGCCGTCCTGGTCGGGCTCGCGGTCCTGTGGCCGGGCGGCGCTCCGGCGCACGAGCGCACCGGGGTCGGCTTCGACCGGCAGACCGAGCAGGGCACGGTCGTCTCCGTCGAACAGGTCGACTGCAAGGACGTGAACGCCGCCCAGGTCCCGCCGACGGGCGACACCTCCACCCCCGAGGGACGCGAGGCGGTCGAAGCCCAGCAGGGTCAGTGCGAGAAGGCGATGATCGAGGTAACCAGCGGCCGGGAGAAGGGCCGTACGTTCACCGAGATCGTGCAGCCCGACGCGCCGCGCCAACTGCACGAGGGGCAGGGCGTGGTGGTGGCGTACGCCCCCGATGCCCCGCGCGACCTCCAGTACTCCGTGACGGACGTGAACCGGAAGCTCCCGATGGCGCTGCTCGCCGGGATCTTCGCCGTCGCGGTCGTGGTCGTCGGCCGGCTGAAGGGCTTGATGGCGCTCGTCGCGCTCGTCGCGAGCTTCCTGGTGCTGACGTTCTTCATCCTGCCGGCGATCCTGGAGGGCTCGAATCCGCTGGTCGTGGCGGTGGTCGGGTCGAGCGCGATCATGCTGATCGCGCTCTACTTGTGCCATGGTCTCTCGGCCCGCACCTCGGTCGCGGTGCTCGGCACGCTGATCTCGCTGCTGCTGATCGGCCTGCTCGGCTCGCTCTTCATCGGCTGGGCCTCGCTCAGCGGCAACACCGACGACAACACCGGGCTGATCCACGGCCTGTATCCGGACATCGACATGTCCGGCCTGCTGCTCGCCAGCGTCATCATCGGGTCGCTCGGTGTCCTCGACGACGTGACCGTCACCCAGACCTCGGCGGTCTGGGAGCTGCACCAGGCCGACCCGCGCATGGGGCCGCGCGCCCTGTACCGGGCCGGGATCCGGATCGGCCGCGACCACATCGCCTCGGTCGTGAACACCCTGGTCCTCGCTTACGCGGGCGCCGCCCTGCCGCTGCTGCTGCTCTTCTCGATCGCGCAGAGCAGCATGGGTACGGTGGCCAACAGCGAGTTGGTCGCAGTGGAGATCGTCCGAACGCTGGTCGGTTCGATCGGTCTGGTCGCCTCCGTGCCGCTCACCACGGTCCTCGCGGCGCTGGTGGTCTCCGCAGACCGGCCGGGAGCCGAGGCCGACGAGAAGCCCCGGGCGGCGGTACGGGGCGGTCGGCGCCGCCGCGCGAAGTAGGGATTCCGGGTGTGGGCCGGTCCGTCCCGCACTCCCGCACCCGTACTCCGCGTCCCGCCCCCGGTGGACCCCGTCGCTGTGTCGACGGGGTCTCAGCCGGCGTTCTCCTCTGCCAGAATCCGGCCGAGTGCCGCCTCCAGGTTGTCCTCGAAGTCACCGAGTGTCCGTTCCTGACCAAGCGGAACCAGCTTGTCCGTGCGGTCGAGGAAGGCGACCAGCGGCGGCGCGCTCGCCCGGAACAGGGCGCGGTCGCCGCCCACTTGAAGCCGGATGGAGACGTCCGAAAGCCCATCGGGGTCCGTCGGGGCGATGTGCACGTCCCCGTCCCCGCTCGGCTTGTTGATCCCGTCGAGCAGCAGTTCCCTACCGAACGCCCAGGTCACGGGCGCGTCTCCGGGGAGGTGGAAGGTCATCCGCACCGCGTAAGGATCCCGGGTCTCGTATCGCAGCTCGACTGGGATCTTGAAGCAGAGCTCCTCGGAGACGAGGAAGCTCATCAGGACCTCGGCCTGAACCGACTCTCGCATCATGTACCCCGCAGTAGATGAAGCAGTTGTGTAAACACAGCTGCTGAAAGCTGTGACCGAAACGGCCAGGAATGATCCCCCGTGGCCCTCTTGACGCAATCGTGCTGTAAGCGCTAGCAGATCACAAGGAGTGATTTTTCAGATACTGATAGAGAACGCGAGCGAACTGAAGAGCCTCCCGATCTCCGTACGTAGCCGCTCGACTGCTGGGAGCAACCGTTCTTCCTGGTGAAGGGGGAGGGAAATGGCCATCGCGGCCGCCGCGGAGCCCGCAGTGATGGGAATGGCGGCACAGACCGTGCCGAGTGCATATTCCTGACGCTCCACCAGGGGCTCCATTCGCCCCAAACCGCCCAAACGATCCAAAAGGACACGTCGGTTACGCACCGTGTACGGAGTGATGGATTCCACCGGATGGCGGTCGAGGTGGTCTTGACGAGCTTTCAGATCGAGTTGGCTCAGCAGGCACTGACCGATGGCGTGCGCGTGCGCGGTCTCGCGGAAGTCGGCCCACTCCTCCACCGCGGGGGCCGAGGGGGTGTCCGCGACAGCGACGAGCTCGATCTCACCCTCGCGATAGAGAGCGAAGTACACCGGCACACCGATCTCGTCCCGCCAGCGGGCAAGGGAGTCTTCGATCTTGATGCGACGATTCTGCACAGCTCCGCCGCCGGCCAGTCGGACGGCGGCGTCGCCCAGGACGAACACACCCTTCTCGCGGCGCAGATAGCCCTCGTGCGTCAGGGTGCGGAGCAGGTGGTACGTGGTGGGAAGCGGAAGGCCCGTCTCGCGGGCGAGCTGTTTGGCCGGGGCGCCATCCGCATGGGAGGACACAGCCTCCAGAAGTCTCAGCGCCCGCTGCACCGAGCCGATCAGAGTAGGTGCAGCTGACTGCGTAGCCGTGGCCAAAGGTCACCCCCAGGCGTGACGACGGATGCAGTGCATCCGCCCGCGGGGGCCGCCCCCGCGCGCCCGCCGGGCCTGGGAAACCGCTGGTCAGTACGGCGGTCTACGCCCGTAGTCCCCAACACGGCGGAGGGATTCCACTCTAGTGGCAGCCTTTGAGGCCCTGCCCCGATTCCACCCCCGCGTTCCCCCGGCCGGGCTAATGCCCGGCATCGGTTCCCTACGGCTCCGCAGCTTGTGCTACCAGTCCTCGCGCGAGCCGGGGGAGTTCTTGAACTTCCGCACGACGTAGACGAGTCCGGCGACGAGGGCCACGAAGAGCAGCACCTTGAAGAGCAGTGCGACCACGAAGGTCAGGACGCTGGTGATCAGTCCGCCGAAGACCAGCAGGACGAGAGCGGGTATGGCGACCCACTTCACCCACCAGGGCATCCCCGCGAGAATCTCCTGTACGGCCATGGTCCTACCTCGCTCTCGAAGATCTGTTCCGCGCACTCCGCGCCGAACACCCTCAAGGCTAGGGGCGGAAAGGGGTCCACGGGGGCCACGGGGCCCCCGCTCTCCCCTGATCCGCCCCCTAGGGGGTCGCCGCCTCCGCCTCGGGGTCGCCGCCTCCGCACCGGGGCACGGCCCGCGCCTCGGGGAGCCGCCTCCGCATCGGGGCTCAGCTCTCCGGCGGGGAGAAGACCACCAGGACCCGCAGGTCCTCGCTGATGTGGTGGAACTTGTGGGGCACCCCGGCCGGCACGTAGACCACGCTGCCGCGCGCCACCTGGGTCGTCTCCTCCCCGACCGTGATCGCCGCACGGCCGCTCACCACGAAGTACACCTCGTCCTGGCCGTGCGGCTGCTGCGGGTCGAGTGCCCCGGCGTCCAGGGCGTACAGGCCCACCGACATGTTCCGCTCCCGCAGGAACTGGAGATAGGCGCCCTGGTTCGCGGCACGCTCCGCCTCCAGTTCGTCCAGCCGGAATGCCTTCATCGCCTGTCCGCCCCTGCCCTTGGCCCGATCATGTCTGCCACGATCAGACACATGAAGAATTTTGTAGTCAAGACGCTCGCCAACGCGGGCGCCCTGGGAGTCGCCATCTGGCTGATCCAGGACATCACCCTGACCGGTGAGAGCACCGGCAAGAAGGCCCTGACCCTCATTCTCGTCGCCCTGGTCTTCGGGCTCGTGAACTTCTTGGTCAAGCCCATCGTCAAACTGCTGACACTGCCGCTCTTCATTCTGACGCTCGGCCTGATCACCCTGGTGGTCAACGCCCTGATGCTGCTCCTCACGTCCTGGCTGGCCGAGCAGTTCGACCTCAGCTTCCACGTGGAGGGCTTCTGGACCGCCGTCCTCGGCGGCCTGATCATCTCCGTCGTCTCGTGGGCCCTGAACGTCGTGCTCCCCGACGGCGACTGAGCCGATGACCGTGACCTATCGCGTGTGCTTCGTCTGCACGGGCAACATCTGCCGCTCGCCGATGGCCGAGCACGTCTTCCGCCGGCGGGTGGAGGAGGCCGGCCTCGGCGGGACGGTGGAGGTCGACAGCGCGGGGACCGGCGGCTGGCACGAGGGCCACGGTGCCGACCCGCGCACGGTCGCCGTCCTGGAGGAGAACGGCTACACCTCCGCGCACACCGCGCGGCGGTTCCGGGCCTCCTGGTTCCCCGCCGTCGACCTGGTGATCGCGCTGGACGAAGGGCATCTGCGAGAGCTCCGGGCACTCGCCCGCACCCCCGAGGAAGCGGCGAGGATACGACTGCTGCGCTCCTACGACCCGGCCGCGGGGGACGCGCTCGACGTCCCCGACCCGTATTACGGGGGCCAGGAGGGCTTCGAGGAGTGCCTGGAGATGGTGGAGGCCGCGAGCGGGGGACTGCTCGCGGCCGTACGTGCGGAAGTGGAGGAACGGACAGCGTGACCGACCAGGCAAGCGACCCCGGCCGGCGGACGGCCGGCGTACTCGGTGACGGCACCCTCGCCGTGCGGGCCGGGCTCCCCGAGCCCGTGAAGTACGAACCGACCCTGCCGGGCCCGGTCTTCGCCGCCCACTTCCATCTGCCGGGCGAACCGACCGGCCCGTACACCTACGGCCGCGACGAGAACCCCACCTGGACCCACCTGGAACGGGCCATCGGCGAGCTGGAGGCACCGGGGGAGCAGGGCGTCGAGACGCTGGTCTTCGCCTCCGGCATGGCCGCGATCTCCGCCGTCCTCCTCTCCCAGCTGAAGGCCGGCGACGCCGTGGTGCTGCCGGCCGACGGCTACCAGGCCCTGCCGCTGCTGCACGAGCAGCTGAGGGCGTACGGCATCGAGGTGCGCACCGCGCCGACCGGCGGTGACGGGCAGCTCGCCGTCCTCGAAGGCGCCCGGCTGCTCTGGATCGAGAGCCCGTCCAACCCCGGGCTCGACGTCTGCGACATCCGGCGCCTGGTGCGCGAGGCGCACGCCGCGGGGGCGCTCGTGGCCGTCGACAACACCCTCGCCACCCCGCTCGGCCAGCGGCCCCTGGAGCTGGGCGCGGACTTCTCCGTCGCCAGCGACACCAAGGGCATGACCGGGCACGGTGACGTCCTGCTCGGGCACGTGAGCTGCCGGGATCCCCTGCGAGCGGCGGAGGTACGGCGCTGGCGCAAGGTCGTCGGCGCGATCCCGGGCCCCATGGAGGCCTGGCTCGCCCACCGTTCGCTGGCCACCCTCCAGCTGCGGATCGACCGGCAGTGCTCCACCGCCCTGTCCCTCGCCCGCGTACTCGCCGAGCGCGATGACGTGACCGGGCTGCGCTACCCGGGGCTGCCGGGCGACCCCTCGCACACTGTGGCGGCCCGGCAGATGCGGCGCTTCGGCCCGGTCGTCTCCTTCGAGCTGGCGGACCGGAAGCGGGCCGAGCGGTTCCTCGAAGAGCTGCGCCTCGTGGACGACGCCACCAGCTTCGGCGGCGTGCGCTCCACGGCGGAGCGGCGCGGGCGCTGGGGCGGGGACGCGGTCGCGGAGGGCTTCATCCGCTTCTCGGTGGGCGCCGAGGATCCGGAGGATCTCATCGCCGACGTCCTGCGGGCCCTCGACGAGGCCGGAGCCACCGGCTGAGTCGTCGTGGTGGCAGCCGGTTCCTGCCACGCCCGGCCGGCGGCAGGAGCGCGGAACGGGGCGCTCCGAGCCTCCCCCCTCGTGGCTCGGAACGCCTCGTTTCCACGCGCGGAGACCGCCTGAACAAGGCTAGTTGACTGAGCGTCAGTGTCCAATCACGGTAGCGACAGAGACCTATCGACTTATTTATAGTTGGACGGTCCTGAGGCGCAGTCAGCCGACCGCCTGAGTCGAACGGCCGCATGGCCGGGAGGGGGCGGACATGGATCTTGCCCTGCTGCGCACGTTCGTCACGGTGCACCGGGCCGGCTCCTTCACCCGCGCCGCCGCGCTCCTGGGACTGTCCCAGCCCGCCGTCACCAGCCAGATCAGGACCCTGGAGCGGCAGCTGGGTCGGCCGCTCTTCCTCAGACAGGCGCGCGGGGTCACGCCGACCACGATCGGCGACGAGCTCGCACACCGCGCCGCGCCGCATCTGGACGCCCTGGTCGAGATCGCCGAGACCGGGCTCGACGAGGAGAGCGGCGTCCGTACCCTCCATGTCGCCGGGCCCCCGGAGTTCACCGCGCTCCGCGCGCTGCCGTCGCTCACCCCGCTGGTCGGCCAGGGGCTGGCGATCCGGGCGACCTTCCTCGGGAACGCGGAGGACATCCTCGACGGGCTCGCGGCCGGCCACCATGACCTTGCCCTCACCACCGCCCGCCCCCGCGGCGGTCTCTTCGTCGCCACCCCGCTCTGCGACGAGGAGCACGTGCTGGTCGCGGCCCCGCGCTGGGCGGCCCGGCTCGCCCCCGAAGTGCTGCTCCGCAAGGGGGCGGTGGTCCTGGAACAGCTTCCGGTGGTCGAGGTGCACGAGTCGCTGCCGTTCGTCTCCCGCTACTGGGCCGCCGTCTTCGAGACCAAGCCGGCGGCGGCCGCGACCGTGATCGCCCCCGACCTGCGAGCCGTCCGGGAGTCCGCGGCCTCCGGTGCCGGGCTCGCCGTCCTGCCGCGCTATCTGTGCGAGGAGGCCTTGGAGCAGGGGCGGCTCGTGGCGCTGCTCGACCCTCCGGTGCCTCCGCTGCGGACGTACTTCCTGGTGGTGCGGACCGGCACGCTCGCGCTCTCGCACATCGCGCGGGCGCACGAGGGTTTGTTACAGGCCGCAGGGGACTGGTGAGTTTCAGGACACCGCGTACGGGCCATTTTCTTCCCATGACCGAACGGCCCGTGATCAAGCGCACCGCACGCGCCATCCTGCTCGACGGGGACGATCTCGTCCTCATCAAACGCACCAAGCCGGGGATGGATCCCTACTGGCTCACGCCCGGTGGTGGCGTGGAGCCTTCCGACACCACTGTCGTCGAGGCCCTGCACCGCGAGGTGCTCGAGGAGCTCGGCGCCAAGATCACCGACGTGGTGCCCTGCTTCGTGGACACCGTCGAGCACATCGTCGACGGTGGGGTCTCCGGGGTGAAGGTCCAGCACTTCTTCGTGTGCCGGCTCGGCTCCATGGACCCCTCCCTGCGACACGGCCCCGAGATCGACGAACCGGTCGGCGAGTACGAGATCGTCCGGGTGCCGTTCAGCCGGGTCGGCATCGCCGCCGTCCACCTCGTCCCGCTTTCCCTGCGTCACTACCTCGACGGCAATATCGAGGGGGTTCGCGCCATGCACGCCCCCGACCTGGGCTGATCGCTGCTCGCCGCGGTGAGCTCGCTGCCCGCGGTGGTGAGCTCGGCCAGGAAGTCGTGCCGGATGCGGTCCGACGGCACCCCTGCTCCGCGCAGGGCGTCGACTCCACGGCGGACCATGCCGAGCGGGCCCGAGAGGTAGGCGTCGCGCTCCTCCCAGGACCCGTAGCGGCAGACGGCGTCCGGGAGCCGCCCCTGCTCCTCGGTGACCGGGTGGACGGAGAGCCAGGGGAAGGTCTTCTGGAGCCGCAGCATCGTGTCAATGTCGTAGAGGTCGTGACCGCTGCGCGCCCCGTAGAAGACGTCGACCGGCCGCCGGTCCCCGTGCTCGGCGACGTCCTCGACCAGGGCCTTGATGGGCGCTATCCCGGTGCCACCGCCCAGGCAGAGCAGTCCGCTGTCGGTGGAGTGGTCGACCGTCATGGAGCCGGCCGGCGCGCCGAGGCGCAGGACGTCTCCGGGGCGCGCCCTGTGGACCAGCGCCTTGGACACCCAGCCCGCCGGGACCGCCTTGACGTGGAGGGAGAGCAGTCCGTCGGGCCGGGGCGCCGAGGCGAAGGAGTAGTGGCGCCAGATCCGCGGCCACCAGGCGGTCTCCAGCGTCGTGTACTGCCCCGCCAGGAAGGGGTACGGCTGGTCGGGCCGGAGGGTGACGACGGCGACGTCGGGTGTGCGGAGATCGTGGGAGACCACCTCCGCCTGCCACCAGGCGGGCGCGTGCTCCTCGTTCTCCGCCGCCGCGTCGATCATGATCTGGGAGATCGTCGTGTACGTACGGACCCAGGCCGCCTCGGTCTCCTCGCCCCAGCTCGCCGAGGCGTACCGGACGAGCGCTCCGATCAGGGCCTCGCCGACGGCCGGGTAGTGGGCGGCCCTGGTGCCGTACTTGCGGTGTCCCTTGCCGAGGTTCTCCAGATACGAGGTGAGGACGGGTACGTCGTCCAGGTGCTCGGCCGCTGTCAGGAGGGCCTTCAGGAGCCGGTCGCGCTGGGTGTCCATGGCTACGGGAAACATCTCGCGCAGCTCGGGGTTCCGGACGAAGAGCAGGGCGTAGAAGTACGAGGTCACCTGGTCGGCGACGGGTGCGATCTCCGCCAGGGTGCGGCGGACCAGAATCGCGTCGGGGGAGGCCTCTCCGGGTATTCGGGCCTCCGTCCCGTCCGTCGTGGTGGTCGGAGCATCCATCATGTGCCTCGCCTCGCGCTGGCCGGCTTCCGTGCCCGCAGCATGACATTTCCGGGCACCACTTCGGACGGAAAGCGGAGTTCTCAGGCTATAGGTCCGGGATTCCGGCTAAGCTGCGCGGTTTCGGACCAAGTCGTAGGCCTCTCGCAGGTCCCCTCCGGTGTAGCTGTGTCGGGAAAGCCCGGCGAGGTGATGGTCCGCGTTCACGGCCACGGTGTCCCGCACGATCGCGAAGAGCGCGGCGTCGGACATCGAATCCCCGTAGGCCACGCAGTCGGCCCATTCCATGCCGTACTCCGCGCAAAGCTCCTGAGCGATCCGTACCTTCGCCGCCGCGTCGAGGATGCCGGGCCGGTGGATCGGCTGGGTGAAGGGGACAGCAGGCCAGCGTGAGCCGTGCACTGTGTCGACGCCCCAGTCGAGGAGGCGTTCGACAAAGAAGTCGGGCGAGAGAGAGATGACCGCACAGCGCTCACCCCGAGCCCTGATGTCGGCCCAGACCTCGCGGATGCCCGTCAGCCAGGGCGCACCCTCGAAGGCCTGCGCGACCTGCGCCGGGGTGAGCGTGGACCAGAGCTCGCGGGCCCGCACGGCGAACTCGTCCGGAGTGAGCCCCCGCAGAAACTCCTCCTCCAGTGTGGCGATCTCCTCCACGAGGTTCAGTTGCCGGGAGATCTCCACAGCGGCCGCCGAACCCCTGATCAGCGTGCCGTCGAGGTCGAAGAGGTGCAGTCTGCGGTGTCGGGATTCCATGGATTCACTCGGTTTCACGTGAAACATCGTCCGTATCCCAGGGGAGGGAATCAACGCTTCCCTGGGTAATCGGCCGGATCTCGTAAACCGCTGGACGGAAGATCACTGCTTCGGTCAGCCTGAACGGCATGCCGACTTCCCCCTCAGCTCTCGCTCAGCTCCCCATCCGGCGCCTCACCACGGACGATCTCCTCGCCTGCGCCGACCTTTCCGAGAACCGGGGATGGCTACGCGAAGAGCACAAGTGGGGCCATCTCCTGACGGCGGGCACCGGCTACGGCATCGACGACCCGTCCGGCACGGGGCTGGCCACCTGCTGCGTGGTCACCTCGTACGGCCCGGGGCTCGCCGCGATCGGCATGGTGCTCGTCGCCGAGTCGTACGCACGCCAAGGGGTGGGCCGCCGGCTCATGCAGCACGTCCTGGCGGAGGCCGGTGACACCCCGCTGACCCTGTACGCCACCACCAACGGACAGCCCCTCTACGAGCAGCTGGGCTTCATCGAGACGAGCCGGTCCGAGATGGTGCGCGGACAGTTCAGCTTCACCACGCCCGCACCGGCGGTCCCCGTCCGCCCGGCGACCGCTGAGGACCTCCAGGCGATCCTGCGCCTGGACCACGAGATCTTCGGCCTCGACCGCACACACATCCTCACGCGGCTGCCCGCGTTCGCGGACCATCTCCGGGTCGCGGAAGAGGACGGCGAGATCACCGGCTTCGCGGCAGCGTGGCCCAACATGGACACGCATGTCGTCGGACCGCTGATCGCCAAGGACCCGGCCACGGCGCAGGCGCTGATCGCCTCTCTGGCCGCCGCCACCGACCGGCCGCTGCGCACGGACATCGACGTGCGCCACACGACGCTGCTGCGCTGGGCGAAGGAAAACGGCATCGCCTCGATCGCCACCACCGCCGTGATGGTCCGCTCCCTCCCTGACCTCCCTGGCGACTGGCGTCGGCGCTTCGCCCCTCTGACCGTCGCGGCGGGCTGACCTCCGCTCCCCTCGGGCCCCAGGCAGATTTACTTGCAGACGCGCATTATTGCAGTGCATCGTCTACCCTGGTTCGTGAGCCGCCCCGGCGCCGAGGAGAGACCGAGGAGAGACCATGACCGCGACGGACCCCGCACTGACCGCGCTCTCCCAGCGCTGGTGCGCCCTCTCCCTGCTGCACGGCAGGATCGAGTCGCACATCGAGCGCGCCCTGGAGTCCCGGCACGGTCTGAGCGTCCGCGAGTACTCGCTCCTCGACGTCCTCAGCCGCCAGCACAGCGGCCCCGGCGGCCACCTCCAGATGAAGCAGGTCGCCGACGCCGTCGTGCTGAGCCAGAGCGCCACCACCCGGCTCGTCACCCGCCTCGAGGACCGCGGCCTGCTCACCCGGTACCTCTGTGCCACCGACCGGCGGGGCATCTACACCGATGTCACCGAGGCCGGCCAGAAGCTCCTCGAAGAGGCCCGCCCCACCAACGACAGCGCGCTGCGCGAGGCCCTCGACGAAGCCGCGAAGATCCCCGAGCTGGCACCGCTGGTCCAGGTCGTGGAGGGCGTGGGCGTCACCGTCTGACGCGGGAGAGAGGGTGGCGGCGGAGGAGCATGCGTACGCTGCGGGGCATGAACGATCTTGACGTACGCCCCGCCGACGCCGCCGATCTCCCGGCCATCGTGGCGATGCTCGCCGACGACCCGCTGGGTGCGCAGCGCGAGTCCCCCGACGACCTCTCCCCGTACCTCGCCGCCTTCGAACGCCTCGCGAACGATCCCCACCAGCACGTCGTCGTGGCGGTCCGCGGGGAGAAGGTCGTCGGGACGCTCCAGCTGACGGTGATCCCCGGACTCTCCCGCCGGGGCACCACCCGCTCGATCATCGAAGGCGTCCGCATCCACGCCGACGAGCGCGGCAGTGGACTCGGAACGCGGCTCATCGAATGGGCCGTCGAGGAGTCCCGCCGCCAGGAGTGCGGACTGGTCCAGCTGACCTCCGATGCCACGCGCACCGACGCCCACCGCTTCTACGAGCGCCTCGGCTTCGAGGCCTCCCACGTGGGCTTCAAGAAAAACCTCTGAGGCCACCCCGCGGACGGACAGTGCGCCGGCCGTGCCCGGCGCGCTGTTTCACGTGAAACACGAGGTGGAGGCGGAGAGGCAACCACCACGCGGACGACTCAGAGGCCGCGCCAGCCCGCCTCGTCCACCCCGCCCGGCACCGCGTCCCCCGGCTCGTACGGCTCCCGTGTGAAGACGAACGACCCAAGATCCAGGTGGCTCACGTTGCCGTCGGGGCGCCGCACCACCCGGAGCGTCTCCCCCGCGTAGTAGCCGTTGAGACCGACCCAGCCGCCCTCGGGCAGCGCACGGAAGCGAGCCCGCCGCCCGGCTCCCCTCAACGGCTCCAGCACCAAGGAACGCTCGGGCCCGAGCCGGAGCCCGTAGGAGTACGTGCCCCAGTACCAAGGCCCCGTCAGGGAAAGCAGTTCCTCGTCGACCTCGGCCTCCGGAAGGGGGCGCCAGGGCTCCGGGAACCTCGGCTCGGCGTCCGCCACGATGCGCACGAGATCGGCCGCCACAGCTGCCGTCAGCGGCCCTGACGTGGCATTGGCGAGGGCGATCCCGGCCAGTCCGTCCTCCACGCTCACCCACAGACAGGCGACGAAGCCCGGCAGCGAGCCGGTGTGCCCGATCAGAGTCCGACCGTCCCTGCGCAGCAGCTGGAGACCGAGCCCATAGCTCCCCTCCCAGTCACCCTCGCCGGCGGGGGAGGCCGGAGCTCGCATCTCCTCCACGGAGGCCGACACGAGCACCCGCTCGTCGCCCGCCGCGAGGAACACGGCGAACCGACCGAGGTCCGCCGCCGTCGACCACAGCTGTCCGGCCGGCGCCATCAGCCCCAGGTCCTCGGCCGGCTCGGGCAGCATCACATCGGCCCAGGGATGCACCGCCCAGCCACCCGCGTGCGGAGCGACCGGGTCGAGCGTCGTACGGCTCATCCCCAGCGGCTCCAGGATCTCGCGCCGCAGCGCCTCCTCCCAGGAGACCCCCCGCAGCTCCTCGATGAGCGCACCGAGCAGGGTGTAGCCGGGGTTGGAGTAGTGAAAGCCGCGCCCCGGGGTTCGGAGGGAGGGCCGCTCCCCCAGGACATCGGAGAGCTCCGGGCGCAGCGTCGCGGCGGACCGTTCCCACCACTGGCCCGGTGTCTCGGCCGCGAGGCCACCACTGTGGCCGAGCAGTTGAGCGATCGTCACCTCACCGACGCTCGTCCCCTTGAGATGGCGCTCCAGTGGATCGTCGAGGTCGATCAGTCCCTCGTCCCGCAGGCGCATCACCAGCACGGCGGTGAACACTTTGGTGAGGGAGCCGATCCTGAACTGCGTGTCAGCATCCGGCGCGTGCCCGTCCACGCAGCTGCGCGAACCACTCCACACCAGAGCTCCGTCACGGACCACCGCCCCGACGAAGGAGGGCGCACGCCCTTCGGATTGGGCGACCGCCACGCGGTGCAGCAGGGCCCGCTCGGTACCGGGCAGCAAAGCGTCGAAAGATGTCGTCATGGAACCCATCCAACGTGATGTCACATCCGAAGCTTCCCGATCCGTCCTGTGAGCATCACCGGATGGGATCGGAAGGGAGCACGGACATGAAGGTTCTGCTGGCAGGAGCGAGCGGCGCACTGGGCCGGAGCGCCACGCGGCAGCTGACCGCCGCCGGTCACGAGGTCGCGGGGCTCGGGCGGGGCGCGACGAACACGCTGCGCGCCGACCTCCTGGACGCCGACGCCGTCCTCAGGGCCGTGGACGGTCTCGCCTTCGACGTCGTCGTCCACGCGGCGACCGCCCTCAAGGGCGAGTCGATGGCACGCCACCAGAGCATGGCGCCGACCAATGCCCTGCGGACCCGGGGCACCGAGAACCTCCTCGCCGCCGCCCGCGCGACCGGCGCCCGCCGGTTCGTGGTCGAGTCGATGATGTTCGGCTACGGCTACGGGGACCACGGCACCGGCCTCCTCACCGAAGAGAACACCCCCTTCGGCCCGCGCGGCACCACCACCTGGCTGGAGCGCCACGTCGGCGCCATGCGCGCCAAGGAGCGCATGGCCTTCACCGCGGAAGGACTGGAGGCGATCAGTCTTCGATTCGGCTTCTTCTACGGCGCCGGGGTCACCGACAACGACATGCTCCCTCTCCTGAGCAAGCGCTCCCTGCCCGTGGTCGCCGACCACGGACGCGCTCTCTCCTGGGTGGACGTCGACGACGCGGCACGGGCCGTCGTCCTGGCCGTCGAGAACGGCACGCCGGGCCAGGCCTACAACATCGCCGACCGCACCCCGCTCCCCTTCGGCACGCACGTCCAGGAGGTCGCCGCGGCTTTCGGGGCTCCCAAGCCCCTGCGGGTCCCGCTCTGGCTGCTCAAGCCGGCTCCCCTGGTGCACACCTGCATGACCTCCCAGCTGCGCCTCGACGCGAGCAAGGCCGAGCGGGAACTCGGCTGGTCGCCCGCCCACGCCGACAGCCTGACGGGCGTACGGTCCCTCGCCTCCGCCCGCCCCGCTGCCGCCTGAGGGGAGCGGCGCGAGAGGAGCACGCGAAGGAAAGGGAGCACGCGGCGTCCGGTCAGGTCTGGGCCATGTCCACGAAGCGCGAGTAGTGGCCCTGGAAGGCCACGGTGATCGTGGCCGTCGGGCCGTTACGGTGCTTGCCCACGATGATGTCCGCCTCGCCGGCCCGCGGAGACTCCTTCTCGTAGGCGTCCTCGCGGTGCAGCAGGATCACCATGTCGGCGTCCTGCTCGATCGAGCCGGATTCACGCAGGTCGGAGACCATCGGCTTCTTGTCGGTGCGCTGCTCGGGACCACGGTTCAGCTGGGAGAGCGCGATCACGGGCAGCTCCAGCTCCTTGGCGAGGAGCTTGAGGTTTCGCGACATGTCGGAGACTTCCTGCTGACGGCTCTCCTGCCGCTTGGAGCCGCCCGACTGCATCAGCTGGAGGTAGTCGATGATCACGAGCTTGAGGCCGTTGCGCTGCTTGAGTCGGCGGCACTTCGCCCGGATCTCCATCATCGACAGGTTCGGGGAGTCGTCGATGTACAGGGGCGCCTGGGAGACGTCCGGCATGCGGCGGGCGAGCCGCGTCCAGTCCTCGTCGGTCATCGTGCCGGAACGCATGTGGTGGAGCGCGACCCGGGCCTCCGCCGAGAGCAGGCGCATCGCGATCTCGTTGCGGCCCATTTCGAGGGAGAAGATGACACTGGGCAGGTTGTGCTTGATGGAGGCCGCCCGGGCGAAGTCCAGGGCGAGGGTCGACTTACCCATGGCGGGACGGGCCGCGATGATGATCATCTGGCCGGGGTGCAGTCCGTTGGTGAGCGAGTCGAGGTCGGTGAAGCCGGTCGGCACACCCGTCATCTCACCGCTGCGGGAGCCGATCGCCTCGATCTCGTCGAGGGCCCCCTCCATGATGTCGCCGAGCGGCAGGTAGTCCTCGGTGGTGCGCTGCTCGGTGACCGCGTAGATCTCGGCCTGCGCCGAGTTCACGATCTCGTCGACGTCTCCGTCGGCCGCGTAGCCCATCTGCGTGATCTTGGTGCCGGCCTCCACGAGGCGGCGCAGGACGGCGCGCTCGTGGACGATCTCGGCGTAGTACGAGGCGTTGGCCGCGGTCGGTACCGACTGGACCAGGGTGTGGAGGTAGGAGGCGCCGCCGACGCGGGTGATCTCACCGCGCTTGGTGAGTTCGGCGCCGACCGTGATGGGGTCGGCCGGCTCGCCCTTGGCGTAGAGGTCGAGGATCGCGGCGTAGACGGTCTCGTGGGCGGGCTTGTAGAAGTCGTTGCCCTTGATGATCTCCACGACGTCCGCGATGGCGTCCTTGGAGAGCAGCATGCCGCCCAGGACGGACTGCTCGGCGTCGAGATCCTGCGGGGGGACTCGCTCGAAACCGGAGAGTCCGCCGTCCCACGGGCCGTCGTTGCCGCGCTCGTGCTGGTCGTCCCGCCCGCGGCCCCGGCCGCGTCCTTCTCCTCGGGTACGGGTGGGCAGCCGGTCGCTTGGTCCGCTGTCGGCCCAGGGGTCGTCCATGGGCTCGGTAACGCTCACCAAGCCACCTCCTCCCGTCCGCTCCGCGGACCTCGCCGTGCCACTCTTTCTTACGCCACGGCCTTGATCAACGAGTGGCTTTGCGACCGCTGCTGGCGCGTCGGGCGCCGGACCACGGTAGGCCCGCGAGCAGCGTCAGCCAATCTGGTTATCCACAGGGCCTGTGGGTGAACGCCCAGATGCTGTGGAGAACTCCCCGGATCCTGTGCACGGAGCGGGGGACAGCCATGTGGACAAACTCATAGCACCCTCATCCCCACCCACCTGACCTGCACCTTTTCCATCCACGGCCTGTGGGGGAGAAAAACTTTTCCCCCGGACCCAAGATCAGAACAAACGGCCCACACCCGAAGCCCCGCGCCATCGCGAAGTAATGGTCTCAAGGGCATTGCATCTCTTACCTGTGGAAGATTAGATTGACCCCATGACCCAGGCCCCCGCGACCTCCAAGGCCGTCCGCCGGCAGCACGACCGCGAGATCGTCTCCCTCGCCCTGCCGGCCTTCGGCGCACTCGTCGCCGAGCCGCTCTTCCTGATGGTCGACAGCGCCATCGTCGGCCACCTCGGCACCCCCCAGCTTGCGGGTCTCGCGATCGCCGGCGTCCTGCTGTCCACCGCCGTCAGCGTCTTCGTCTTCCTCGCCTATGCGACCACGGCGGCCGTCGCCCGGCGCGTCGGCTCGGGCGACCTCCAGGCCGCCATTCGACAAGGCATGGACGGCATCTGGCTCGCCCTCCTCCTCGGCGCCGCCGTCGTCGCCCTGACCCTGCCCACGGCACCATGGCTCGTCGACGTCTTCGGCGCCTCCGACACGGCTGCCCCCTACGCCGTGACCTATCTGCGGATCTCCAGCCTCGGCATCCCCGCCATGCTGGTCGTCCTGGCCGCCACCGGTGTCCTGCGCGGCCTCCAGGACACCCGTACGCCCCTCTACGTGGCCATCGGTGGCTTCGCCGTGAACGGAGCGCTCAACCTCGGACTGGTCTACGGCGCCGGCCTGGGGATCGCCGGCTCGGCCTGGGGCACGGTCATCGCCCAGTGCGGCATGGCCGCCGCCTACCTCGTCGTGGTCGTACGGGGCGCCCGGCGCCACGGCGCCTCCCTCCGCCCCGACGCCGCCGGCATCCGAGCCTCCGCCCAGGCCGGCGTCCCCCTCCTGGTCCGTACGCTCTCGCTCCGCGCCATCCTGATGATCGCCACCGCTGTCGCGGCCCGCATGGGTGACGCCGAGGTCGCCGCCCACCAGATCATCCTGTCCCTGTGGAGCCTGATGGCCTTCGCCCTCGACGCGATCGCCATCGCGGGCCAGGCCATCATCGGCCGCTATCTCGGCGCGAACGACGCCGACGGCGCACGCCAGGTCTGCCGCCGCATGGTCCAGTGGGGCGTGCTCTCCGGAGTGGTGCTCGCCGCGCTGCTCATCGTCGCCCGTCCCCTGTTCATCCCGCTCTTCACCGGCGACACCACCGTCCAGGACACCCTGCTCCCCGCCCTGCTGGTGGTCGCCCTGTCCCAGCCGATCTCCGGGGTCGTGTTCGTCCTCGACGGTGTCCTCATGGGCGCGGGTGACGGCCCCTATCTGGCCTGGGCCATGCTGCTGACCCTCGCGGCCTTCGCCCCGGTCGCCCTGCTCGTTCCGGCCCTCGGTGGCGGCCTGACCGCCCTCTGGTGGGCGATGACTCTGATGATGACGGTCCGGATGATGACGCTCTGGCTGCGCGCACGCTCCGGCCGCTGGATCGTCACGGGCGCCACTCGCTGAACGTTTCACGTGAAACGGCGGAAGGGCCACACCCCGAGGGGTGCGGCCCTTCTTCACTGCTGAGCGCAGACTGCCTAGGGCAGCGTTACGCGGCGACGACCTCGACGCCGAGCTTCGCGGCAACCTCGGGGTGCAGACGCACGAACACCTGGTGCGAGCCCAGGGTCTTGATCGGCGAACCGAGCTCGACGCGACGCTTGTCGACGTCGGGGCCACCCGCGGTCTTGATCGCCGAGGCGATGTCGGCCGGGGTCACGGAGCCGAAGAGACGGCCGGCGTCGCCAGAGCGAACAGCCAGGCGCACCTTCGTGCCCTCGAGCTGGGCCTTGATCTCGTTGGCCTGCTCGATGGTCGCGATCTCGTGGATCTTGCGGGCGCGGCGGATCTGCGCCACGTCCTTCTCGCCACCCTTGGTCCAGCGGATCGCGAAACCACGCGGGACCAGGTAGTTGCGAGCGTAGCCGTCCTTGACGTCGACGACGTCGCCGGCGGCGCCGAGGCCAGAGACCTCGTGGGTCAGGATGATCTTCATTTTTCGGTCACCCTTTCCTTATCGCGCGGTGGACGTGTAGGGCAGCAGCGCCATCTCACGGCTGTTCTTGACGGCCGTGGCGACGTCACGCTGGTGCTGCGTGCAGTTGCCGGTAACGCGGCGGGCACGGATCTTGCCGCGGTCGGAAATGAACTTCCGCAGCATGTTCGTGTCCTTGTAGTCCACGTACTGGGTCTTGTCCTTGCAGAACGCGCAGACCTTCTTCTTAGGCTTGCGCACAGGCGGCTTCGCCATGGTGTTTCTCCTGTGTGATCAAGAAGTGGGGATACGAGCTGCTTCGAGGGCGTGTGCCCTAGAAGGGAGGCTCGTCCGAGTAGCCGCCGCCGGAGTTCCCACCCCAGCCGCCGCTTCCGCCGCCCTGCTGGCCGCCGGAACCGCCGGAACCGCCAGAAGGAGCACCGGTCGCCCACGGGTCGTCGGCGGGAGCACCGCCGCCACCCTGCGGGGCACCGCCGCCGGAGTTTCCACTCCAGCTGCCGCCACCCTGCTGCTGGCCACCGCCGCCGTAGCCGCCCTGACCACCGCGACCAGTGGTCTTGGTGACCTTGGCCGTGGCGTTCTTGAGGCTGGGGCCGACTTCCTCGACGTCCAGCTCGTAGACCGTGCGCTTGACGCCCTCACGGTCCTCATAGGACCGCTGCTTCAGCCGGCCCTGCACGACGACGCGCATGCCTCGCTGAAGCGACTCGGCGACGTTCTCCGCCGCCTGACGCCAGACCGAGCAGGTGAGGAAGAGGCTGTCGCCGTCCTTCCACTCGTTGGTCTGACGGTCGAAGGTGCGGGGGGTGGACGCGATACGGAACTTCGCGACCGCCGCACCGGACGGGGTGAAGCGCAGCTCGGGGTCGTCGACAAGATTGCCGACGACCGTGATGACGGTCTCGCCTGCCATGGGGGAACCTCTCGGCGGGATTGCTTCTGGCTGCTTGTAGCTACTCGAACCCGATGACCTCTGAGCTAGAAGCTCAGTGGGTCTCGGGGCGGAGGACCTTGGTCCGGAGGACCGACTCGTTCAGGTTCATCTGGCGGTCGAGCTCCTTGACGACCGCAGGCTCGGCCTGCAGGTCGATGACCGAGTAGATGCCCTCGGGCTTCTTCTTGATCTCGTACGAGAGACGACGACGGCCCCAGGTGTCGACCTTCTCGACCTTTCCGTTGCCCTCACGGACGACGGAGAGGAAGTTCTCGATCAGGGGGGCGACAGCGCGCTCCTCCAGATCGGGGTCGAGGATGACCATCACCTCGTAGTGACGCATGTGGAACCCACCTCCTTTGGACTCAGCGGCCACGGTCGTTCCGTGGCAGGAGGGTCGTGATGCGTAAACAACGGTATCCGCCACCACTGACAGTCCCCCTCGACGAACGAGGGGCACCGTCGAGATCCAGGACGGACCCAGGGCAGACACCGGTGCAGACCGTACAGAGTACCTGCACATCGGCCTGCGGTTGAAATTCACCGGTGAGGGGACGCAATCTGTACACATCGGATGTCGGCGGCGCTAAGATGCGCCGCCGTCCGACAGGCACGCCAGGAGGTGCCCCATGGCACAGGCAATGCGACCCGACCCCGGCCATTCCCTCTTCGCGACCGACGGCAAGCCACACCCGCTCCAGGACACGCTGGTCGGCGTGACGCTGGTGCTGGGCGTGCTCTCCTTCATCACGGCCCAGTTCCACGACCTCCACCTGCTGAGTTCCTGGGCGGGGCTGATCGGCATCCTGACCGGGGCATACGGACAGTTCATCTCCGTGACGACCCGCGAGCGCTTCGCGCTGGTCGTCGGACTCGGCGCGGCGGCGGTGGGCTTCTACCTCGGCATGGCCCACGGCGGTCTCTTCGGCGGCGTCATCAGCGGCTGAGTCCGGCGGCACGTCAGGGCGGGCCCAGCGGCACGTCAGGACGTACACGCCCATCCGGGGCGCTCCCCGGTCACAGTAGGCTTCGGCGCGAGAGCCGGAGCCCCTGACCGATGGGGACACACCAGCCGAGGAGCGCCCCGCATGAGCCTGACCCTGAGGACCATCAGCCGTGAGCAGCATCTGGGATTCATCCAGAGCCAGCCCGCGGCGAGCCACTGCCAGGTCCCGGCGTGGGCTGATGTGAAGACCGAGTGGCGTTCGGAGAACCTCGGTTGGTTCGACAAGAACGGCGAGCTCGTCGGTGCCGGTCTGGTGCTCTACCGCCAGCTTCCGAAGATCAAGCGCTACCTCGCGTACCTTCCCGAGGGCCCGGTCATCAACTGGCACGCGCCCAACCTCGACGACTGGCTGCAGCCGATGCTGGCGCACCTCAAGCAGCAGGGCGCGTTCTCGGTGAAGATGGGCCCGCCGGTCGTCATCCGACGCTGGGACGCCGCCGCCATCAAGTCCGGTATCCAGGACCCGGACGTGAAGCGCCTCAAGGACGTCGAGGCCACCCACATCGAGCCGCGCGCCTTCGAAGTCGCGGACCGGCTGCGGAAGATGGGCTGGCAGCAGGCCGAGGACGGCGGCGCCGGCTTCGGCGACGTCCAGCCCCGGTACGTCTTCCAGGTCCCGCTCGCGAACCGCTCACTCGACGACGTCCTCAAGGGCTTCAACCAGCTGTGGCGCCGCAACATCAAGAAGGCCGAGAAGGCCGGCGTCGAGGTCGTCCAGGGCGGCTACGAGGACCTGGCCGAGTGGCAGCGCCTCTACGAGATCACCGCCGTCCGCGACCACTTCCGGCCGCGCCCGCTCTCGTACTTCCAGCGCATGTGGACCGTCCTCAACAACGAGGACCCCAACCGGATGCGGCTGTACTTCGCACGCCACAACGGCGTGAACCTGTCCGCCGCGACCATGCTCGTCGTCGGTGGCCACGTCTGGTACTCCTACGGCGCCTCCGACAACATCGGCCGCGAGGTCCGGCCCTCGAACGCGATGCAGTGGCGGATGCTGCGCGACGCCTACGCGATGGGCGCGACCGTCTACGACCTGCGGGGCATCTCGGACTCGCTCGACGAGACCGACCACCTCTTCGGGCTCATCCAGTTCAAGGTGGGCACGGGCGGCGAGGCCGTCGAGTACGTCGGCGAGTGGGACTTCCCGCTGAACAAGCTGCTCCACAAGGCGCTCGACATCTACATGTCCCGCCGCTGAGCGGCGTCGCTTCGGCGACGGTTCCGTAGTCTCGTACATATCTTTGATACACCGCTGCCATCAGAAAGGTTCCGGGCCGGCCATGGCGCTCTCCCTCTACGTCGACACCGCTCGCTGGCGCGCGCACCAGAAGACCGTCATCGACCAATTCCCCGGTCTGATCCCGGTCTGCAAGGGCAACGGCTACGGCTTCGGGCACGAGCGCCTCGCCGACGAGGCCGCCCGCTTCGGCGCCGACATGCTCGCGGTCGGCACCACCTACGAAGCCGCGCGCATCAAGGACTGGTTCAGCGGCGACCTGCTGGTCCTCACCCCCTTCCGACGGGGTGAGGAACCGGTTCCGCTGCCCGACCGGGTCATCCGCTCCGTCTCCTCCGTGGACGGCGTCCACGCCCTGGTGGGCGCCCGGGTCGTGATCGAGTGCATGAGCTCGATGAAGCGGCACGGCGTCCACGAGGAGGAGCTCCAGCAGCTCCACTCCGCCATCGAGGACGTACGGCTCGAAGGCTTCGCCCTCCACCTCCCGCTGGACCGCCCGGACGGCACCGACGCGGTCGAGGAGGTCATCGCCTGGATGGACCGGCTGCGGGCCGCCCGTCTGCCGCTGCACACCATGTTCGTGAGTCACCTGCGGGCCGAGGAACAGGCCCGGCTCCAGCAGCAGTTCCCGCAGACCCGGTTCCGCGCGCGGATCGGTACCCGGCTCTGGCTGGGCGACCACGAGGCCACCGAGTACCGAGGCGCCGTCCTCGACGTCACCCGGGTCGCCAAGGGGGACCGGTTCGGTTACCGCCAGCAGAAGGCCGCGTCGGACGGCTGGCTGGTCGTCGTCGCCGGCGGCACCTCGCACGGTGTCGGTCTGGAGGCCCCGAAGGCGATGCACGGCGTCATGCCGCGCGCCAAGGGCGTCGCACGGGCCGGTCTGGCCACGGTCAACCGGAACCTGTCGCCCTTCGTCTGGGCGGGCAAGCAGCGCTGGTTCGCCGAGCCGCCGCACATGCAGGTGTCGATCCTGTTCGTCCCCTCCGACGCCCAGGAGCCCCGCGTCGGCGACGAGCTCGTCGCGCATCTGCGCCACACCACGACGCAGTTCGACCGGCTCGTGGAGCGCTGAGCCGGTCGAGCACGTTCACCCCCGGGAGCCAGGTTCCGGTTCCGGTTCCGGTTCTTCCCCGGGGGTGTCTTGTTCCACCTCTCCGACCGTTCCCCATCGCACCCGCGGCCCCTCCATCGCCGGTGCGGCGTGCCGGACCGGGTGGGCAGCCCTGCCCGTGACGAAGACGTCCTCCGCGCCGTCCAGGACGCCCCCCGAGGGGTCGTCCGAGCCGTCCTGCCGTACCGGGTCCTTCTCGGGCATGAGGATGTCGCGTACGACCATGACGCACAGGTACAGCGTGCCGAGCAGGTGCAGGACGATCGCGAACTGGTAGCCGTCGACCGGCAGTCCCTGCTTGTTGCCGCTGTTCATGAAGGCCAGGTACATCCAGATGCCCAGGAAGTACATGACCTCGCACGCCTGCCAGATCAGGAAGTCGCGCCAGCGCGGCCTGGCGAGGGCCGCGAGCGGGACGAGCCACAGCACGTACTGCGGCGAGTAGACCTTGTTGGTCAGGACGAACGCGGCGACGACCAGGAAGGCCAGCTGGACGAAGCGGGGCCTGCGGGGAGCGTTGAACGCCAGGAAGCCGAGGGCGACCACCGCGACCACCATGAGCATCAGCGCGTACAGATTGGCCTTGTCCGGCGTGATCGACGTGCCCGTCCGCTGGCTGACCAGCAGCCAGATCGAACCGAAGTCGACGTTCCGGTCACGGCTGAAGAGATAGAACTGCTTCCACCCCTCGGGCGCCATCAGCATCACGGGCAGGTTCACGACCAGCCACGCGCCGGCCGCGCCGAGCACGGCCGTCCCGTACTCCCGCCACTTCCCGGCGCGCCAGCAGAGCAGCAGCAGCGGGACGAGGAGCAGTATCGGGTAGAACTTCGCGGCCGTGGCGAGGCCGAGCAGGATGCCGAAGCCGAGCGGCCGGCCGCGCGACCACAGGAGCACCGCGACGGAGGTCAGCGCGACGGCCAGTATGTCCCAGTTGATCGTGGCGGTGAGCGCGACGGAGGGCGCCAGGGCGACCAGGAGACCGTCCCAGGGGCGGCGCCGGTGCGTCCGGGCCACACAGACCGCGAGGACGGCCGCGCAGACCATCAGCATGCCCGCGTTGACCATCCAGAACGTCTGCTCGCGGTGGTCCATGGTGCCGCTGCCGGGCGTCAGCCAGGCCGCGACCTCCATGAAGAGGCCCGTCAGGACCGGATACTCCAGGAACGGTATGTCGCCGCTCAACCGGTCGAAGTAGGGCACCAGACCGTCGGCGAACCCGCGCCCTGAGAAGAGGTGTGGGATGTCCGAGTAA
This sequence comes from Streptomyces sp. NPDC058650, assembly GCF_042717315.1. Taxonomy (NCBI): domain Bacteria; kingdom Bacillati; phylum Actinomycetota; class Actinomycetes; order Kitasatosporales; family Streptomycetaceae; genus Streptomyces; species Streptomyces sp. NPDC058650. Next base: position 523,920 of record NZ_JBHXRL010000001.1, on the reverse strand, counting down.
CACGCGTGGGTGTACTGGGAGGTGGTTCCCCGGAACCAGGCCCAGTTGTAGCAGGGCAGTTTCTGCACCATGCCGAGGGCGAACATCCCGATGGCCACGAGGGCGATCACCCGCACCGGTGTGAACTGACCGGCGCCGGTCAGGGCACGGCGGCCGAAGGGACCGCCGATCAGCTCGCTGCCCGCGGCGGCCACCTCGTCCCGGTGGGTGGGGATGACCGCCGGCGGGCCCTGCGGCCGGTCCTGCGGCTCGCGCGTCTTCTGGAGGCTCGGCATGGGGGACATCCTGCCGTACGTCCCTGGGAAAACGGCGAGGGCCGCCGCGCCCGGCCCGTACGGAAGGTACGGACGGACGCGACGGCCCTCGCTGTGTGCCCTGCCCTGGGAAAGGGGCGGCCGGGATCAGGGGGTCCAGGCCCCGTCTCCGTCTCCGCCGCCGGGGCCGTTCCCGCCGTTCCCGTTGCCCGGGTCGTCCGTCGTCGCCGAACCGGTCGGTGTCGGCGCCGTGGTCGTGGTCGGCGGCGTGGTCGTCGGTTCACCCGTGTTGCCGCCCGGGTCGCCACCCGGGTTGTTGCAGTCCCAGTCGAAGACGTCGCAGGTCGTCTTGTCCGGCTTCGGCGACTTCGTCGTGGTCGGGGGATTCGTCGTCGGCGTGGCCGGGGGAGTCGTCGTCGGCGCCGTGGTCGTCGGCGCCGCCGAGGTCTCGGTGGGCGTCGGGGTCGGCGTCGGCGACGGCGTCGGGCTGGTGGCGCCACCGCCGAAGACGGGCTCGGCGTCCTCCAGCTTCTCGGGCTCGGGGAACTCCACGTCCGGCATGCCCGCGACGGCGTCCGTCATGTAGTCGTTCCAGATCTGCGAGGGGAACGACGAACCGTGGATGGTGTCCTTGCCACCCGTGCCGTACATCTCCTCGAACTCGCGGTTCTTCTTCGTCTCGTCGTCGTCGAAGCGGTACATGTCGATGGCGGTCGACAGCTGCGGGGTGTAGCCCACGAACCAGGCCGACTTGTTGCCGTCGGTCGTACCGGTCTTGCCGGCAACGGCACGGCCCGGGATCGCGGCCTTGCGGCCGGTGCCCTCCGAGTCCTCCACGACGGACCGGAGCACGTCGGTGACGTTGCTGGCGATGGCGGACGAGAAGGCCTGCTCGGTCTTGGCCTTGTGCGTGTAGATGGTCTTACCGCCCTTGACCACCTTCGTCACCGAGAACGGCTCGTTCTGCTCGCCGTTGTTGGCGAAGGTGGCGTAGGCGCCGGCCATCCGGATCGCGCTCGGGCTGGAGATACCGAGGGAGAAGGAGGGCACCTCGCCCTTGACGAGGGAGTCCTCGCGCAGACCGGCCCTGACGGCGGCGTCACGGACCTTGTCGATGCCGACGTCCATGCCGAGCTGCACGTACGGCGAGTTGGCCGACTTGATCATGGCCCGGCGAAGGGTCATGGAGCCGTAGCTCTCGTCGCCGTCATTGGTCTGGAGCCACTCCTCGCCCTTCTCGTCCTCCCAGATCTCGCCGTTGTACTCCCGGACCCTCAGCTCGTTCTTGCCGGAGTAGCGGCTCTTGTCCGGGTCCACGATCGTGCGGGAGGACGCGTCCTGGACGGGACCGAGGTCCTTGTCCCGGACGCCGTCCTTCATCGCGGCGGCCAGCACGAAGGGCTTGAACGTCGATCCGACCTGGGCACCGGTCGTGTCGGCGTTGTTGGTGAAGTGCTTGGTGGCGTCCTGGCCGCCGTAGATCGCGACGAGCGCACCGGTCTTCGCGTCGACGGAGGCACCGCCGAACTGGACGTGGGTGTCCTTCGTCGGCCGCTTCTTCGGGTCGATGTACTCGTCGTAGACCTTCTTGACCGAGTCCTCGAGCGCCTTCACCTTCTTCTTCTCGAAGGTGGTGTAGATCTCGAAGCCGCCGCGCTCCAGCTCCTTGGTGCCGATTCCCTCGGTGTTGTTGTTGATGAAGTTCGCCTTGGCCGTGCTGACCAGGTAACCGATCTGACCGGTCAGCGCCGCGTCCTGCTTGCGCTTCTGCACCTTGGGGAACGTCGTGTACTTGGCACGTTCCTCGGCCGTGATCTTGCCGTCCTTGACCATCTCGTCGAGGATCCAGCTCCACCGCTTGGTGGCCCGGTCGAGGTTCTTCTCGGGCGTGGCCTCGGGGTCGATCTCGGGGTAGCCGGCGGGGTCGTAGTACGTCGCGCCCTTCAGTACGGCGGTGAGCAGCGCCGACTCACTGACGTTGAGGTCCTTGGAGTCCTTGTCGAAGTACGCGCGCGAGGCCGCCTGGATGCCGTAGGCACCGCGCCCGTAGTACGCGGTGTTCAGGTAGCCGGCCATGATCTCCGGCTTCTCGTACTCGTTGCCGACCTTCATGGAGATGAAGAGTTCCTTCACCTTCCGGGTGACGGTCTGAGACTGGTCGTTGAGCCGGTTGTTCTTCACGTACTGCTGGGTGATGGTCGAACCACCCTGGGTCTCGCCGCCCTTGGCCATGTTCCACACAGCGCGGCCCATGCCCATCGGATCGATGCCCGAGTCGTCCCAGAAGGTCTTGTTCTCGGCCGAGACCACGGCCTCCTGCATGACCCTCGGGATCTGCTGGATGCCCACGATCTGACGGTTCTGACCACTACCGGTCGCGACCATGCGCGAGCCGTCTTTCCAGTAGTAGATGTTGTTCTGCGAGGTCGCGGTCTCGTCCTGCTCAGGGATGCCCACCTGGGAGTACGCGAAGACCGCGCCACCCATCAGCACGCCCACGAACACCAGGAACGTGCCCGTCACGAGCCTCCACGAGGGCATCCAGCGACGCCAGCCGTACTTGTCGTGGCGCGGGTAGTCGATGATCCGCTTCTTGCCCGGCGGACGACCGCCGGAGCCGCGGCCCGGACCGCTGCCGCGACCGCCACCACCGCCGCCACCACGCCGTCCTCCACCGGGACCGGCGGGACCACCAGGGCCCCCGGGGCCGACTTCGGCCTCCCTTCGGCGGCCACCGCGCTGCGCGGCCCGTCGGGCCTCCGCGCGACCGCCGTAGGGCCGCGGCTCCTCCCCGTGGGAAGAAGGCGGCCCGTACGAGGCCGAAGGGGCCCCCCTACCGACATCCTGGGCCGGGGCCGACCTGCGGCCCACCGGCTGCTGGGCAGCGCGTCGTGCCGCCGCGCGGCCACCTGTCGGCGGCTCCTGCGACGGCATTTTGCGACGATGCTCGCTCATCGAACGACTACTCCTCGGGCAGGCGCGTACGCCTGGAAGCGGCAGTTGAGTTCCGGTCCCCCCGAAATGCGCACGGACGGAACCCATCGGAGGCCCCTCCGTACCGCAGCCGGTCACCCGCAGCACTGACGCCCCGCGGCATCGCTTGGTTCCCGGTGGTCTGCATGCCGCACAGACTACGCACGGCCAAAACCCACGTAGGGCCGGAGTTCACCCCAAATCAGGCAAGTCGATCGCTGTGAATTGACGATGTGACGCCGGTCACGGCGGTCCCACTTGTCGAGACAGGGTGGCCGTTCTATCGTGCTGATGTATCGAGTCGATACATCAGCACGGCATAAGGGTCCCGGGAAGCGGAGGAGGCGACGAATGAGCAGGCGCTCAGGCATCCTCGAGTTCGCCGTTCTCGGCCTGCTCCGCGAGGCTCCTATGCACGGGTACGAGCTGCGAAAGCGCCTCAACACCTCGCTGGGAGTCTTCCGGGCCTTCAGCTACGGGACGCTGTATCCCTGCCTCAAGACGCTGGTCGCCAACGGCTGGTTGATCGAGGAGCCGGGCAGCGCCCCCGAGGAGGCTCTCGCCGCTTCACTCGCAGGTCGCCGGGCCAAGATCGTCTACCGGTTGACACCGGAAGGTAAGGAGCATTTCGAGGAGCTCCTCACCCACACCGGCCCCGACGCCTGGGAAGACGAGCACTTCGCCGCCCGCTTCGCCTTCTTCGGTCAGACCGAGCGCGAAGTACGGATGCGGGTGCTCGAAGGCCGCCGCAGCCGGCTGGAGGAGCGTCTGGAGAAGATGCGCGCCTCCCTGGCCCGGACCCGCGAGCGACTCGACGACTACACGCTTGAGCTGCAGCGCCACGGCATGGAGTCCGTGGAGCGCGAGGTGCGCTGGCTGAACGAGCTCATCGAGAGCGAGAGGGCGGGGCGGGATCAGCGATCCGGCCCCGACGCCCCCGCTCTGCACGACAACGATTCTGGAGAAACGGGCGGCCTGCCCCGGCACGGGGGCAGTACCCGGCCGGATCCGTCCGACGACACCGCCAAGTGAAACCCTGCACACAGCAGGGCTTCCACAATCACAACAGGGAGCAACCGGAATGGGTTCGGTTCGCGTAGCCATCGTCGGCGTGGGCAACTGCGCCGCCTCGCTGGTCCAGGGCGTCGAGTACTACAAGGACGCCGACCCGGCGGCCAAGGTGCCCGGCCTGATGCACGTCCAGTTCGGCGACTACCACGTCGGTGACGTCGAGTTCGTCGCCGCGTTCGACGTCGACGCGAAGAAGGTCGGCCTCGACCTCTCCGACGCCATCGGCGCCAGCGAGAACAACACCATCAAGATCTGCGACGTCCCGAACGCGGGCGTCACGGTTCAGCGTGGTCACACGTTCGACGGTCTCGGTAAGTACTACCGCATGACCATCGAGGAGTCCGCCGAGGAGCCGGTCGACGTCGTCCAGATCCTCAAGGACCGCCAGGTCGACGTTCTCGTCTGCTACCTGCCCGTCGGTTCCGAGGACGCTGCGAAGTTCTACGCGCAGTGCGCCATCGACGCCAAGGTCGCGTTCGTCAACGCCCTCCCGGTCTTCATCGCCGGCACCAAGGAGTGGGCCGACAAGTTCACCGAGGCGGGCGTCCCGATCGTCGGCGACGACATCAAGTCGCAGGTCGGCGCGACCATCACGCACCGCGTGATGGCGAAGCTGTTCGAGGACCGCGGTGTCCGTCTTGAGCGCACCATGCAGCTCAACGTCGGCGGCAACATGGACTTCAAGAACATGCTCGAGCGCGACCGCCTCGAGTCCAAGAAGATCTCCAAGACGCAGGCCGTCACCTCGCAGATCCCGGACCGCGACCTGGGCGAGAAGAACGTCCACATCGGTCCGTCGGACTACGTGGCCTGGCTGGACGACCGCAAGTGGGCGTACGTGCGCCTCGAGGGTCGCGCCTTCGGTGACGTTCCGCTGAACCTGGAGTACAAGCTCGAGGTGTGGGACTCCCCGAACTCCGCGGGTGTCATCATCGACGCCCTGCGCGCCGCGAAGATCGCCAAGGACCGCGGCATCGGCGGCCCCATCCTCTCCGCGTCGAGCTACTTCATGAAGAGCCCGCCGGTGCAGTACTTCGACGACGAGGCCCTGGCCAACGTCGAGAAGTTCATCAAGGGTGAGGTCGAGCGCTAAGCGCCACACGCTTGTCGAAGAGGGTCCCCGCGGCGCTGCCCGGGGGCCCTCTTCGTATGTGAGTCTTGCTGCCATGTCCGCCGTACGTGATCTGCGCGTACTCCTGCGCCTGACGAACTTCCGCCGCCTGCTCGCCGTCCGGCTGCTCTCCCAGTGCGCCGACGGCGTCTACCAGGTGGCCCTGGCCACGTACGTCGTCTTCTCCCCCGAGAAACAGACCTCGCCCACCGCCATCGCCTCCGCCATGGCCGTGCTCCTGCTCCCGTACTCGCTCGTCGGACCCTTCGCCGGAGTCTTCCTCGACCGCTGGCAGCGCCGACAGGTCTTTCTGTACGGGAACCTCCTGCGGGCCCTGCTCGCCTGCGGGACCGCCGTGCTCGTCGTCGCCTCCGTCCCCGAGTGGCTCTTCTACGCCTCCGCGCTCTCCGTCACAGCGGTCAATCGCTTCGTGCTCGCGGGCCTCTCGGCCGCGCTCCCCCGCGTCGTCGACGAGGAACGGCTGGTCGTGGCGAACTCGCTCTCCCCTACGGCCGGCACCCTCGCCGCCACGCTCGGAGGCGGTCTGGCCTTCGGCGTCCGGCTGATCGCGGACGACTCCGACGCGGCCGTGGTGGCCTTCGGCGCTGCTCTCTACCTGCTGTCCGCCCTCGCCTCCCTGCGGATGCCCCGGGGACTCCTCGGACCCGATCCGGAGCTCGTTCCACAGCGGCTCGCCTCCTCGCTGGCCTCCACGGCCCGGGGGCTGGTCGAAGGGCTGCGGCACCTGGCCGAGCGACGGCCCGCCGCCAGGGCGCTGACCGCGGTGGCCCTGATGCGCTTCTGCTACGGCGCCCTGCTCGTCACCGTGCTGATGCTCAGCCGCTACGCCTGGAGCACCACGGAGTCCGAAGGCCTTGGCCTCCTGGGGATCGCCGTCGCCGCTTCGGGGGCCGGGTTCTTCGCGGCAGCCGTCCTCTCCCCCTGGGCGGTGGGACGACTGGGACCCTTCGGCTGGATGACCCTGTGCGCCGGGATCGCCGCCGTCCTGGTGCCGACGCTCGGCCTGTTCTTCGACCCCGGACCCTTCCTCGTCGCCGCCTTCGTTCTCGGGCTGATCACCCAGGGAGCCAAGATCGCGACGGACACGGTGGTGCAGACGACGGTGGACGACGCCTACCGGGGCCGGGTGTTCTCCCTCTACGACGTGCTGTTCAACGTCGCCTTCGTGGGGGCTGCGGGCATCGCGGCGCTGATGCTGCCGCCGGACGGCCGCTCCCCCCTGCTTGTCGTCCTCGTGGCGGCGGTCTACGCGGCGATCGCGCTGGCACTGCGAAAGGAACGCACAGAGGGATGATGTTTCACGTGAAACACCACCCCTCTGCGGCATCGCTGCCTCGGTCACGATCGGGTGGGTGTTTCACGTGAAACACCCACCCCATCTCCCCGACTCGTCTCAGCCGCGCGCCGCCCACCACTCCTTGAGTGCGGCGATCGCCTGGTCGTGCTCCATCGGACCGTTCTCCAGCCGGAGCTCCAGCAGGAACTTGTACGCCTGACCGATGGCCGGACCGGGTCCGATGCCGAGGACCTCCTGGATCTGCTTGCCGTCCAGGTCGGGACGGATCGCGTCCAGCTCCTCCTGCTCCTGGAGCTGGGCGATGCGCTCCTCCAGGCCGTCATAGGTGCGGGAGAGCGCCGTCGCCTTGCGCTTGTTGCGGGTGGTGCAGTCCGAACGGGTCAGCTTGTGCAGCCGCGAAAGCAGCGGTCCCGCGTCGCGGACATAGCGGCGCACCGCCGAGTCGGTCCACTCGCCGTCCCCGTAACCGTGGAAGCGGAGGTGCAGCTCGACCAGCCGCGAGACTTCCTTGATCATCTCGTTGGAGTACTTCAGCGCGGTCATGCGCTTCTTGGTCATCTTCGCGCCCACCACCTCGTGGTGGTGGAACGAGACCCGGCCGTCCTTCTCGAAGCGACGGGTGCGCGGCTTGCCGATGTCGTGGAGCAGGGCAGCGAGGCGCAGCACCAGGTCGGGGCCGTCCTCCTCCAGGTCGATCGCCTGGTCGAGCACGGTCAACGAGTGCTCGTAGACGTCCTTGTGCCGGTGGTGCTCGTCACTCTCCAGACGCAGCGCGGGCAGCTCGGGCATGACGTGGTCGGCGAGACCCGTGTCCACGAGCAGGCCGAGGCCCTTCCGGGGGTGCGCCGAGAGCACCAGCTTGTTGAGTTCTTCCCTGACCCGCTCGGCGGAGACGATCTCGATCCGGCCGGACATCTCCCGCATGGCCGTGACGACCTCGGGTGCCACCTCGAAGTCCAGCTGGGCGGCGAACCGCGCGGCCCGCATCATGCGCAGGGGGTCGTCGGAGAAGGACTCCTCGGGCGTGCCCGGCGTACGCAGGACCCGGGCGGCAAGGTCTTCCAGACCGCCGTACGGATCGATGAACTCCTTCTCGGGGAGGGCCACGGCCATGGCGTTGACGGTGAAGTCACGCCGGACGAGGTCCTGGTCGATGGAGTCGCCGTAGGAGACCTCGGGCTTCCGCGAGGTCCGGTCGTACGCCTCGGAGCGGTACGTCGTGACCTCGATCTCAAAGCGCTGATCAGCGTCTCCGACGCGGGCGTCCTTCTGACAGCCGACCGTCCCGAAGGCGATCCCGACCTCCCAGACGGCGTCGGCCCATGGGCGGACGATCTTCAGGACGTCCTCGGGGCGGGCGTCGGTGGTGAAGTCCAGGTCGTTGCCGAGCCGGCCGAGCAGGGCATCCCGTACCGAGCCGCCGACCAGCGCGAGGCTGAACCCGGCCTCCTGGAAACGGCGGGCAAGGTCGTCGGCGACAGGGGACACACGCAGCAGTTCGCTGACCGCGCGGCGTTGCACCTGGCTCAGTGCGGTCGGGGTGTCTTCGTTGGCGTTCGGCACAACAGAAAAGGGTACGTGCCCCGGTCCACCGCGACGTCCTCGTTTTCCCGCGGGGCGGGCGCGCGGCCCCATCGGCTGGAGCAGTCCCCGGCACTTGCCCCCAGCGTGCCTCGTTACCATGCCTGGACACAGCAACCGGGAACCATCGACACCACTGGCACCACAGACAACGACGAGGATGGGCGAACGCGTGGGCGAGGCGGCAGACATTCAGGGAACCGGTCCCTCACCTGCCCGCCGATGGCTGCGGCGCACCATCACGGTCGCCGTCGGCGCGCCGCTCCTCGCCGGTCTGCTCCAGGCCCCGACCGCCTCACCGGCGGAGGCCGCGGAGGAAGCCGCCGTCTCCAAGACCGTCGATGTGTCCCTCGACACGCTGTCCCCGAGCGCACCGGTGGATGGTGACACGGTCACCGTCTCGGGGACGGTCACCAACCGGGGCAAGAAGGCCATCACCGACGCGACCGTGGATCTGCGGGTCGGCCCGATGATGACGAGCCGCAGCGAGATCGACCAGGCGTCGGATCGCACCGGCTACCGGAGCGACAGCGACCCCGCTCCGCTCGACGAGGCCCCCACTCTCAAGATCCCCCGCCTCGGCGCCGGGCTCAGCGCGGACTTCTCCCTCTCGGTCCCGGTCTCCGAACTCGGTCTCGACGAGTTCGGCGTCTACCAGCTGGGCGTCTCGCTCACCGGCCAGACCTCGGATCTGCGCTACGACCGGGTGCTCGGCATCGAGCGGACCTTCCTGCCGTACCAGCCGGAAGCCACCGAGAAGAAGACGCAGCTCACCTACCTCTGGCCACTGATCTCCTCGGCCCACGTCTCTGCGGAGACGGCCACGGACGATCAGCAGACCCCGGTCTTCGAGGACGACGCCCTGGCCGCCGAGCTGCGTCCGGGCGGCCGGCTGGAGCAGATGGTCTCGCTGGGCAAGGACCTGCCGGTGACCTGGGTGATCGACCCGGATTTGCTGGCCACCGTCGACGCCATGGCCAACGGCTACCGCGTCAAGGACGGCACGGTGCACGTCCCGGGCAAGAACAAGGCCGTGGCCGAGCAGTGGCTGAACGCGCTGGAGACGGCGGTGCAGGGTCGCAAGATCGTCGCCCTGCCGTTCGCCGACCCCGATCTCGCTTCCCTGGCCCATCGCGGCAAGGACGTCCCGGGCTCCCTGGGACACCTCCAGTCGGCGACCTCGCTCGCGGCGATGACCGTCGAGACCGTCCTCCACGTCCAGCCGTCCACCGACTTCTCCTGGCCTGTGGAAGGGGCTGTCGACCCCTCGATCGTGGCCGTCGCCACCTCCGCCGGCGCGAACAAGGTGATCGCCCGCAGCGACAGCGTCCGCGACGATCTCCCCTACACGCCGACGGCGGCCCGCCCCCTCGGCAACGGCAGCACCACGGCCGTGGTGAGCGACGAGCTTCTGTCCACCGCCTTCGAGGGCGACATGGTCCGCGCGGAGAACTCCACCCTCGCGGTCCAGGAGTTCCTCGCGCAGACGCTCGCGATCACCCTGGAACAGCCTGAGCAGCAGCGCAGCGTCGTGGTCGCCCCGCAGCGGGTGCCGACCGTCTCCCAGGCGCAGGCGATGGCGAACGCTCTTCGCGGGCTGTCCGCCCGGCGCTGGAACAATCCGATCGAGCTCCAGGCGGCGGCCGCGGCCAAGCCGGACCCGGACGCGTCCACGACGGTGCCCAGCGGTTCCCGGTACCCGAAGCAGCTGCGCGACCGGGAACTGCCCGTCCAGACCTTCCGTGACATGAAGACCACCCGCGACGAGCTGGACGACTTCAAGATCGTCCTGACTCTCCCGGACCGTGTCGTGACCCCGTTCGGCAACGCGATCAGCCGCGAGATGTCCACCTCCTGGCGCGGTCAGGCCAGAGCGGCCGCTGTCTACCGAAACGACGTCCTGAAGTACCTGCAGGACCTCACCGAGGGCATCCAGCTGGTCGACAAGTCGGACCTCACGCTGTCCGGCCGTAGCGCGACGATCCCCGTGACCGTCCAGAACAAGCTGCTCCAGGGCGTGGACGACCTGGTCCTGCGCCTCACCTCCGGCAACGGGAACCGGCTGGAGCTGAACGGCGGGCGCTACGCCGAACTCCCCGTGAAGATCAACGCCGGGCACAGCCAGTCGGTGAAGTTCAACGCCTCGGCCAACGTCAACGGCCAGGTCCCGATGACAGCCCAGCTCTACACCGTTGACGGCACCCCGTACGGGCAGCCGATGACCTTCAACGTGAAGGTCTCCGAGATCACCGCCACCGTGATGCTCGTCATCGCCGGCGGCGTGCTGCTCCTCGTCCTCGCCGGAGTACGGATGTACAGCCAGCGGAAGCGGGTCGCGGCCAGGAAGGCGGAGACGGAAGCCGAAGGATCCGAGGAATCCGGAACCGAGGCCGAGGAATCCGGGGCAAGCACGGAGTCGGAGCCCGCGCCGGAGACGGAGGACGTCGAGGGCGGTGAACCCGAGCAGCCGAGTGACCCGACACCGGACACCGGGTCCGAAAGCGGCGACCCGTCGGGCCCGGGTGAGAAAGTGGACCGTTGAGCGATGCCGTGGCCGGTCGGCCGGGGACGATGAGGTGGGGTAACCATGAACGCGCCGTACGACGGTGACCGCGGCCAGGGCGCGGGCGGCACCGAGCCGTCCGGTGGAACGCCCGCGGCACCCCCCGGTTCCGGGTATCCACCGGTGCCGCCATCGCCTCAGCAGGGCGTCCCCGACCCGCACGGGCAGAACCCTTACGCGCAGCACAACCCGTATGCGCAGGACCCCTACGTCCAGGACGCCTTCGCTCACGATCCGTACCAGGCCCAGGACCTCTCCGCGCAGGACCCGGTGACCGAGGCGCTCTACGACCGCGCCGCGCACCCGCCGCCCCCGCCCGGTACCTACCAGGAGCCTCAGCCGCTCTACCAGCAGCCCGCCGCGCCCCCGCACGCCCCGGACCCCCGCGTGTGGGCGCAGACTCCGGCGCCCGAGCCCGACGGCCCCTCGCGTCACCTGCCGTACGGCGACGACGCCCGCACGGTGCAGTTCACCGGCGTCGACGACCTGGTGACCCGTGCCGGCGAGGAGCAGCCCGAGCCGGACGCGTTCGCGCACCTCTACCGGGACCAGCAGACGCCCGGGCAGGTGCCCCCGCCCGCCTCGGAGCCGGACCCCATGCCCGTTCCCGCCCCCGCACCGAAGAAGTCCGGCCGCGCCTCCGGGCTGCTCAAGTCGAGCGCCGTGATGGCGGCCGGCACCCTGGTCTCCCGGCTCACCGGCTTCGTCCGCAGCCTGGTGATCACCGGCGCGCTCGGCGCCGCACTACTCGGTGACACCTTCACCATCGCCTACACCCTGCCGACGATGATCTACATCCTCACCGTCGGCGGCGGCCTCAACTCGGTCTTCGTCCCCCAGCTCGTCCGCTCCATGAAGAACGACGAGGACGGCGGCGAGGCCTACGCCAACCGCCTGCTCACGCTCGTGATGGTGGCACTCGGCCTGATCGTGGTGGCGGCCGTCTTCGCCGCGCCGCTGCTGGTCCGGCTGATGTCGAACACGATCGCCGACGACGCCGCGGCCAACAGCGTGGCCGTGACCTTCGCCCGCTACTGCCTGCCCACGATCTTCTTCATGGGCGTGCACGTGGTGATGGGCCAGATCCTCAACGCCCGCGGCAAGTTCGGCGCGATGATGTGGACGCCGGTCCTCAACAACATCGTCATGATCGTCACGTTCGGCCTGTTCATCTGGGTCTACGGCACCTCCGCCGAGTCCCAGATGGGCGTCCAGACCATTCCCGACGAGGGCATCCGCCTGCTCGGCATCGGCACCCTCCTCGGGCTCGTCGTACAGGCCCTGGCGATGATCCCGTACCTGCGCGAGACGGGCTTCCGCTTCCGGCCCCGCTTCGACTGGAAGGGCCACGGGCTCGGCAAGACGGTGAAGCTCGCCAAGTGGACCGTCCTCTTCGTCCTCGCCAACCAGGCGGGCGTCCTGGTCGTCACCCAGCTCGCCACGGCCGCCGGTCAGGAGTCGGGGAAGAACGGCGCCGGCTTCCTCGCCTACTCCAACGCCCAGCTGATCTGGGGCATGCCGCAGGCCATCATCACCGTCTCCGTCATGGCCGCGTTGCTGCCGCGGATCTCCCGCGCCGCCCACGACAACGACCCCGGCGCCGTCCGCGACGACATCTCGCAGGGCCTGCGCAACTCGGCCGTCGCGATCGTCCCGGTCGCCTTCGCCTTCCTGGCCCTCGGCGTCCCGATGTGCACGCTCCTCTACGCCTCCAGCGGCGTCGAGGCCGCCCAGGGCATGGGCTTCATCCTGATGGCCTTCGGCCTCGGCCTGATCCCCTACTCCGTCCAGTACGTCGTGCTCCGCGGCTTCTACGCCTACGAGGACACCCGGACGCCCTTCTACAACACGGTCATTGTCGCCGCCGTGAACGGGGCTGCCTCCGCCCTCTGTTACGTCCTCCTGCCCGCGCAGTGGGCCGTCGTCGGCATGGCCGCCTCGTACGGACTCGCCTACGCCGTCGGCGTCGGCATCGCCTGGCGCCGCCTGCGCAACCGCCTCGGCGGCGACCTGGACGGCACCCATGTGATGCGGACCTACGCGCGGCTCTGCATGGCCTCCGTGCCCGCGGCGATCGTCGCCGGCGCCGTCGGCTTCGGACTGCTGAAGCTCCTGGGCGAAGGCGCCCTGGGCTCCCTCGTCGCCCTGTTCGTCGGCGGAGCAGTCCTCCTGGGTGTCTTCTTCGTCGCGGCCAAACGCATGCGGATCGCGGAGCTGAACACCCTGGTCGGCATGGTGCGAGGACGCCTGGGACGCTGAATCGGTATCCCCGCACAACCATCTGCGGGGACCGCGTGTCGTGCATAGCGTCGGACTGTGGGCACAATTGGCATGGCTGTTGGATGTGGCGCAACGGATGGGGAGGCAGGACGACGGTGGCGGAACGTAGCACGGCTGCCGTCGACGTGGCCGACAACAGCGGCGACGACCCGCTGACCGCCAAGGCGGACAAGGCCGCGACCGACGGAGTGGCGGAAACGCAGAAGACGGCGGCGACGACCGCCGAGGCCACGGAGAACAAGGCGGTCGAACGAAAGAGCGGCGAACAGCCCTCCATCACGGCACCCGAACTGCACAGCGGCCACAAGCTGGCCAGACGGTACCGACTGGAGGAGTGCGTCACCCGACTGGACGGGTTCAGCAGTTGGCGTGCTGTAGACGAGAAGCTGCGGCGTGCCGTCGGCGTCCACCTTCTGCCGGCCGACCACCCCCGGGCCCGCTCCGTCCTGGCCGCGGCCCGTTCCGCGGCTCTGCTCGGCGACCCCCGGTTCGTCCAAGTCCTCGATGCCGTCGAGGAGAACGACCTCGTGTACGTCGTGCACGAGTGGCTGCCCGACTCCACCGAGCTGACCGCGCTGCTCGCGACGGGCCCGATGGAGGCGCACGACGCCTACCAGCTCGTCAGCCAGGTCTCGCAGGCCATGGCCGCCGCTCACCGCGAGGGCCTCGCGCACCTCCGGCTCACCCCGAGCGCCGTCCTGCGCAGCTCCACCGGCCAGTACCGGATCCGCGGTCTCGCCGTGAACGCCGCCCTGCGCGGCATCACCGCCGAACGCCCGCAGCGCACCGACACCGAGGCGATCGGCGCCCTGCTGTACGCGGCGCTCACGCAGCGATGGCCTTACGACAGCGACGCCTACGGGCTCTCGGGCCTCCCCAAGGGCGTGGGGCTCCTCCCGCCCGACCAGGTCCGGGCGGGAGTCCACCGCGGCCTTTCCGAGATCGCCATGCGCGCCCTCGCCAACGACGGGGCCACCGCGTCCCGCCAGGAGCCGCCCTGCACGACGCCGGACGAACTCGCCAAGGCCGTGGCCGCGATGCCCCGCGTCAAGCCGCCTGAGCCGCAGTTCCCCACCCCGCCCGACTACCAGCGCACGACGTACCAGCAGGGCACCTACGGACGCCCCCAGGCACGTCCCGCCGTCACCCAGCCGGTCCTGGTGCCACCGGCCCCGCTCCAGAGCCGTACGGGCACGGCGCTGAAGTGGGCCGTCTCGGCCCTGCTGATCGCGGCCCTGGGCCTGGGCAGCTGGCAGATCGCCGACCGGCTGCTCGACCAGAAGCCGACCACCAAGACGCCGGTCACGTCCCCCACGGTCGACGAGAAGCCCGAGCCGCTCAAACCGATCTCCATCGTGTCCGCCCAGGACTTCGACCCGCTGGGCAACGGTTCGGAGAAGCCCCAGGCCATAGACCTTGCCTACGACGGTGACCTCAGCACTTTCTGGTACACCGAGAACTACCGCGGTGTCGGCTTCGCCAACCTGAAGACGGGGGTGGGTCTGATCCTCGACCTGGGCACGGCCCGGGAGATCAGCTCGGTCGACCTGTCGTTCCTGGGCCACACCTCGGTGGAGCTCCGCACCGCGCCCTCCGATGCCTCGTCGGCGCCGTCCACACCCGACGGGTTCACGACCCAGGCAGCCGGCTCGGGCAGCAACGTGGCACTGAAGCCCACCAAGCCGGTCACGACCCGCTACGTTCTGGTCTGGCTGACGGAACTCCCCGCCAACGACGGGGGCTACCGCGGCAAGCTGGCCGAGATCAAGATCTTGGGCTGACCACCGCCCGGGGAGGGGCTCACCGTTGGACGCTCCGATAGACGAGGCCACAGGCGACCAGGAGCTCTTGGCGCGCCATGTCGCCGGGGATCCCGACGCCTTCGGTGAGCTCGTACGGCGTCACCGCGACCGTCTGTGGGCGGTGGCCCTGCGCACCCTGGGGGACCGCGAGGAGGCCGCTGACGCCCTCCAGGACGCCCTGCTGTCCGCGTTCCGGGCCGCCCATACCTTCCGTGGTCAGTCGGCCGTCACGACCTGGCTCCACCGCATCACGGTGAACGCCTGCCTCGACCGGATCCGCAAGGCCGCCTCCCGCAGAACCTCGCCCGTCGACGACACCGACCGGTTCGAGCAGCTCCTCGACCCGCACGAATCGGCGGAGGCCCCCGTGGAGCGCCAGGATCTACACCGGCAGCTCCTGGCGGCCCTCGCGCAGATCCCCGAGGACCAGCGCGCCGCACTCGTCCTCGTCGACATGCAGGGATACCCGGTCGCGGAGGCGGCACGTATCCTCGGCGTTCCCACCGGAACCGTGAAGAGCCGCTGCGCGCGGGGGCGGTCCCGCCTCCTCCCGATGGTCACTCATCTGCGCGCCGACACAGTGGGTAACGAGGCCGTCGAAGGGGGAAGGAACCGGACGCCGGGGACATCCGTCCCACCGGTGCCGGGGCCGACGGATACCGGACCGACAGATCCAGCTGCTGTGAAGGGCGGAGGTGGGCGCGCGTGACTTCCACGACCGGCAAGGCCGACACGACACAGCACCCGGACGTCTCGGAGATCTCCGATCTGACCGAGGGGCTCCTCTCACCGAGCCGTTCCGCGGCCGTACGCCGCCATCTGGACGGCTGTCCCCTCTGCGCGGACGTCAGGACCTCCCTGGAGGAGATCCGGGGCCTCCTGGGCACGCTGCCCGGACCGCCTCGCATGCCCGCCGAGATCGCCGGCCGGATCGATGCAGCCCTCGCCGCCGAAGCCCTCCTCCAGGCCACCGCACCGGAGAACGGCAGCCCTGTTTCACGTGAAACATCGCTCCCCCGCACCGAGCAGCTCCCCTCCGGCGCACCTTCTCCTGCCACGGAGCGCCCTGCGGGCCGACCGAAGGCGGCCACCGGCCCCGGCCGCTCCGAAAAGCCCCGTCGGCGCCGGATCGCGCTCGTCTCCGCGCTCGGGGGCGCCTTCGCCGCCGCCGTCCTCGGTACGAGCCTCTTCCTGAGCCAGGGCGGTGGACCGACCGCCGGGAGCGCGCAGGGCGCCAAGAAGGCGGACGCCGCCGTTGTGGCCGTGAGCCCCTTCTCCGGGACGCCCGTCGAGGATCGCGTCCACGCGCTCCTGGGCGAGGAAGGCAGCACGGCCAAGACCCCCCAGGGAGTCGGCCCCGAATCGATGTCCGCCGAAGGCGCCACGCCCGCCAGCCCTCACCGGAACCGGGACAGCGCCGTCCCGGCCTGCGTCCTGGCCGGCACCGGCCATGCCGGCACCGTGCTGGCCCACGAGCGGGGCGAGTACCAGGGAGCGCCCGCCTATCTGCTCGTGCTGGCCGACCCCGCGGACGGCACCCGGGTCCAGGCCTTCGTCCTCGACGCCTCCTGTGCGGACCAGCCCACGAGCACCGGAAGCCCTGCGGCCGATCTCCTGCTCAGCGAGACGTACCCGCGCTCCTGATCTCGCTCTGTGCCTCGGCCACGTGCCGCGCGGCAATCTCGGGAATGCATGCCCCGTAGGATCCGTTGGGTGGGGTGAGAGTGACCGAGACAACCGCCCCCGTAGGCAGTGGCAGTCTGCAGAGACGAGGAAGTAACCCGTGAGCGACGTCCGTAACGTGATCATCATCGGCTCCGGGCCCGCGGGCTACACCGCAGCGCTCTACACGGCCCGAGCGTCGCTGAACCCGCTGGTCTTCGAGGGTGCCGTCACCGCCGGTGGCGCGCTGATGAACACGACCGAGGTCGAGAACTTCCCCGGGTTCCGTGACGGCATCATGGGTCCGGACCTGATGGACAACATGCGGGCCCAGGCCGAGCGCTTCGGCGCCGAGCTGATCCCCGACGACGTCATCGCCGTGGACCTGACCGGCGACATCAAGACCGTCACCGACACCGCCGGCACCGTGCACCGCGCGAAGGCCGTCATCGTCACCACGGGCTCCCAGCACCGCAAGCTCGGCCTCCCCAACGAGGACACGCTCTCGGGCCGCGGTGTCTCCTGGTGCGCCACCTGCGACGGGTTCTTCTTCAAGGACCAGGACATCGCCGTCGTCGGCGGCGGCGACACCGCGATCGAGGAAGCCACCTTCCTCTCGCGCTTCGCCAAGTCCGTCACGATCGTCCACCGCCGCGACACCCTGCGCGCCTCCAAGGCCATGCAGGAGCGCGCCTTCGCCGACCCGAAGATCTCGTTCGCCTGGGACAGCGAGGTCACCGAGATCCACGGCGAGCAGAAGCTCAGCGGTCTGACCCTGCGCGACACCAAGACCGGCGCGACCCGCCAGCTGCCCGTCACCGGCCTCTTCATCGCCGTGGGCCACGACCCGCGGACCGAGCTCTTCAAGGGCCAGCTGGAGCTGGACGAGGAGGGTTACCTGAAGGTGGCCGCCCCGTCGACCCGCACCAACCTCACGGGCGTCTTCGGTGCGGGCGACGTCGTCGACCACACCTACCGTCAGGCCATCACGGCCGCCGGTACCGGATGCTCCGCCGCACTCGACGCCGAGCGCTTCCTGGCCGCCCTCGCCGACAGCGAGAAGCTGGCCGAGACCCCTGCGGTCTGACCCTCGTCTTTCCTGACTCCACACCCCGCGAAAACAAGGAGGCCGCCGTGGCCCTGAAGACTGTGACCGACGCTTCCTTCGAAGAGGACGTCCTCAAGAGCGACAAGCCCGTCCTGGTGGACTTCTGGGCGGCGTGGTGCGGCCCGTGCCGCCAGATCGCCCCGTCGCTGGAGGCCATCGCAGCCGAGCACGGCGAGATCGAGGTCGTGAAGCTCAACATCGACGAGAACCCGGGAACGGCCGCCAAGTACGGCGTCATGTCCATCCCGACGCTGAACGTCTACCAGAACGGCGAGGTCGTGAAGACGATCGTCGGCGCCAAGCCGAAGGCCGCCATCCTGCGCGACCTGGCGGACTTCGTCGAGCCCTCGAACGGCTGACACGCCCTCTGTTTCACGTGAAACGTGAAACACGAGAACGGCCCGCCCCGACAAGGGGCGGGCCGTTCTCGTGTCCCTGTCCTAGAGCGGCCGCAGGGCCGGCTCCTTCTGCACGGCGCCGAGCAGCCGGTCCAGAGCCATCTCGACGTCCTCCTTCCAGGAGAGCGTCGTACGGAGCTCCAGCCTCATCCGGGGGAACGCGTGATGTGGCCGGACCGTCTTGAAGCCCACGGCCAGGAGGTGCTCGGCCGGCAGCACACAGGCCGGTTCCTTCCACCGGGCATCGCCGAACGCCTCGATCGCCTTGAAGCCCCGCCTCATCACGTCTTTGGCCACGGTCTGCACGACCATCCGGCCCAACCCCTGGCCCTGATACTGCGGCATGATCCAGGCCGTCATCAGCTGGACGGAGTCAGCCGCCACCGGACTGGTCGGGAAGGCCGTCGACCGCGGCACATAGGCCGGGGGAGCGTAGAGCACATAGCCGACGGGCACCTCGTCCACGTAGACGACCCGCCCGCAGGAACCCCACTCCAGGAGGACCGCCGAGATCCAGGCTTCCTTCTCCACCTCCGGACGCCCCGCCTTCACGGCGGCCTCTCCGCTGACCGGGTCGAGCTCCCAGAAGACACAGGAGCGACATCGCTGGGGAAGATCCGGAAGGTTGTCCAGCGTGAGCGGTACGAGCCGACGCCCCACGGCTTCCCCTCGCTTCCCTCGCCCTTGAGCACGGATACGCTTCTCAGAATCGTATCGACCGGGCGATCAGGGGGACACCGCTCGCAGGCAAAGGGCGGGTCGGGCTCCGATGAAGACCGGAGCCCGACCCGCCCTGGGCAACCTCAGCGCAGCAGGAGCGTCAGCCCTGCTCGCTCCGCTCGGTGTTGTGGTCCATGACCTTCCCCTCGCCGGGGGCGAGGGTCGAGAGGATCCGGTCCAGATCGTCTATCGAGGCGAACTCGACGACGATCTTTCCCTTCTTCTGCCCCAGGTCGACCTTCACCCGGGTCTCGAAGCGGTCCGAGAGCCGTGACGCGAGATCGGTGAGTGCGGGAGAGACGCGCCCCCCGGCCCGCGGGCCCTTCGGCTTGACCGCGGCGGGCTCCTCGGAGCCCATGAGGCTCACGATCTCCTCGACGGTACGCACGGAGAGGCCCTCGGCGACGATCCGGTAGGCCAGCTGGTCCTGGGCCTCCGAGTCCTCCACGCCGAGCAGGGCCCGCGCGTGGCCGGCGGAGAGCACGCCGGCGGCGACCCTCCGCTGCACCGGCGGCGAGAGACGCAGCAGGCGCAGCGTGTTGGAGATCTGCGGCCGGGAACGTCCGATCCGCTCCGCGAGCTGGTCATGGGTGCAGCCGAAGTCCTTGAGCAGCTGCTCGTAGGCGTGGGCCTCTTCGATCGCGTTCAGCTGGGCCCGGTGGAGGTTCTCCAGGAGTGCGTCCAGGAGCATCTTCTCGTCGTCGGTGTCCCGGACGATCGCCGGGATCCGCTCAAGGCCGGCCTGCTTCGATGCCCGCAGACGACGCTCACCCATGACGAGCTCGTAGCGCTCGTCATCGACCTTGCGCACCACCACGGGCTGGAGGAGGCCGACCTCCTTGATGGAGACGACCAGCTCCGCCAGAGCGTCCTCGTCGAAGACCTCACGCGGCTGGTGCCGGTTGGGGACGATGGCGTCGACCGGAAGCTCGGTGAAGTAGGCCCCGCCCTGAATCTCCGGCAGGGCCACCTCCTCGGCCTCGCTCCACGACGCCGCCGCATCGGGGGACGGGCTGCTGTGCGGAAGCGTCGCCAGCTTCGCGGCGGCCACGCCTCGCTCAGCCGACAGCCCGGAGGCAGCGCCGGGGGAGGTCGCGCCCACCCCGATACCGACCGCCGGAACCTTCTGTTCCTGGGGAGCGGCGGGGATCAGCGCACCGAGCCCACGCCCCAATCCCCTAGGTCGCTTGCTCACTGGACACCCTCCGACGTGCTGCGCTGGTTGTTCTGGTGCCCTGTATGGGCGTGCTGCGGGTCGTAGTGCAGGGCAGCACCCCGCAGGGCGATCTCGCGGGCGGCTTCCAGGTACGACAGGGCACCACTGGAGCCCGGGTCGTAGGTGAGAACCGTCTGGCCGTAACTCGGTGCCTCCGAGATGCGGACGGACCTCGGAATGCTGGTCCGCAGCACCTCCTCGGCGAAGTGTGTGCGCACCTCGTCGGCGACCTGGGAGGCGAGCCTCGTCCGGCCGTCGTACATGGTGAGCAGGATCGTCGAGACGTGGAGCTCGGGGTTCAGATGGCCCCGGACCAGCTCGACGTTCCGCAGGAGCTGGCCGAGGCCTTCCAGCGCGTAGTACTCGCACTGGATCGGAATCAGCACCTCGGCGCCCGCCACCATGGCGTTGACCGTGAGCAGGCCGAGGGAGGGCGGGCAGTCGATGAGGATGTAGTCGAGCGGCTGCTCGTAGGCCTGGATCGCCCGCTGCAGACGGCTCTCACGCGCCACCAGCGACACGAGCTCGATCTCCGCACCGGCGAGATCGATGGTGGCGGGGGCGCAGAAGAGGCCCTCGACATCCAGGACCGGCTGCACCACCTCGGACAGCGGCCGGCTGTCCACCAGAACGTCGTAGATCGAGGGGACCTCGGCGTGGTGGTCGATGCCGAGCGCCGTAGAGGCGTTGCCCTGCGGGTCCAGGTCGATGACCAGCACCCGGGCGCCGTGCAGGGCCAGCGAGGCGGCAAGGTTGACCGTCGTGGTCGTCTTGCCCACGCCGCCCTTCTGATTGGCGACCACCATCACGCGCGTCTGGGCCGGTCGGGGAAGTCCCTCACCGGCACGACCCAGGGCTTCTACTGCCAGTTGGGCAGCACGACCAATGGGGGTGTCGTCCATCGGGGGCAATGTTTCACGTGAAACATCCTCCCCCACCGATTCGGTTCGGGGACCGGGGACCGGATCGGTCATCGGTCCCGCGATGTTGGCGTCGGACCGCAAGGATTCACTCTCCTCGGCTTCAGGCTCGCGATGAGCAGAGCCTGCCATGCTTTCGGGGTCGTGAACCAGCGAGGTCGGTGGTTCTGTGGGTGAATCCACCTCTGTGGACAACTCCGTAACCCTCGCGAGTGGCTTCACGCGGGGCTTACGGTCCCGGGGCGTGGCAGCCGCGCGACCGCGGCTGATGATCCCGTGCAGCAGGGAGCGACGTTTCACGTGAAACACCATGCCCCTGCTGCCCGGCCGGAGCCGTTCGACACTCCGAAATGGTACGTATGCGACGCTCAGCGGCGTCGACGGGTCTTGCTCGTCCGGGCAGCCTTGGCCCGCTTCGCCGCGAACCGCACACCGCCCGGGCTCTCGCCGACCTCCACCCGGACGACCGTGGACAGCGGATCGACGATCCCCTCGCCCACGTGCAGCACCGAGGTCTCCACCACACCGAGCTTGGAGAGTGCGGCGCGAGCGCCGTTGAGCTCCTCCTCCGCGGTGTCGCCCTTGAGGGCCAGCATCTCGCCGTACGGGCGGAGCAAGGGGACGCCCCAGCCGGCCAGGCGGTCCAGCGGGGCCACCGCGCGAGCGGTCACCACGTGGACGGGTGTGATCTTGTCGAGCATCTCCTCCGCGCGGCCACGGACCACGGTCACGTGGTCGAGGCCCAGCAGCTCGACGACTTCCTGGAGGAAGTTCGTCCGGCGCAGCAGCGGCTCCAGGAGAGTGATCTTGAGGTCGGGCCGGACCAGAGCCAACGGGATGCCGGGAAGACCGGCGCCCGAGCCCACGTCGCAGACCGTGACGCCCTCGGGGACGACCTCCGAGAGAACGGCACAGTTCAGCATGTGCCGCTCCCACAGCCGCGGGACCTCGCGCGGGCCGATCAGGCCGCGCTTCACACCCGCGTCCGCGAGAAGCTCCGCGTACCGCACGGCCTCCGGGAAGTACTCACCGAAGACTGTCCGCGCCTGCTCCGGGGCCTCCGGGAGCTCCGCTGCCTCCGTCACGGGAACCGTCCTTCCGTACCGCACGCAATTACTGCGAGCGCACTGTGGTGGCTGACTATCAGGCTGACCAAGATCGGCCCCGCCTGCGAACAGACGGGGCCGACACTACGAGAGGGATCAGGCCGGAAGTACGACGACGAAGCGCTGCGGCTCCTCGCCCTCGGACTCACTGCGCAGACCGGCGGCGGCGATCGCGTCGTGCACGACCTTGCGCTCGAACGGGGTCATCGGGTCCAGCTTGACCGGCTGGCCGCTGGACTTCACCTCGTCCGCGGCCTTGGCGCCCAGCTCTGCGAGCTCGGTGCGCTTCTGGGCGCGGAAACCGGCGACGTCGAGCATGAGCCGGCTGCGGTCGCCGGTCTCACGGTGCACGGCCAGGCGGGTCAGCTCCTGGAGAGCCTCCAGGACCTCGCCGTCGCGGCCCACGAGCTTCTGCAGGTCACGGCTGCTGGAGTCGCTGACGATCGAGACCGCGGCGCGGTCCGCCTCGACGTCCATGTCGATGTCGCCGTCGAGGTCGGCGATGTCGAGCAGACCCTCGAGGTAGTCGGCCGCGATCTCACCCTCCTGCTCCAGGCGGGTCAGGGTGTCGCCACCCTCGGCGGCGGAGGTAATGGCTTCCGTCACGGATGGTCTCCTCTTACTTCTTGGACGACGGGTGCTTGGGCCGCTGCTGGCCCTTGCGCTGACCGGACTTGCCCTGGCGGGAGCCTCCGGAGTTGGCACGGGGACGCGCGGGCTTGTCGCCCTGCGCCTGGTCCTGCGCCTCGTCCTTCGCTTCGGCCTCAGCGTCGGCCTTCGCCGAACCCTGTGGCTTCTTCTCCAGCGAGGTGGTCGGCTGCTCAGCGGCCGGCTCGGAGCCTTCCTCGGCGTCCTTCGCCACGGCCTGCTGCGCCGCGGCGGCCTGGCGCTGGGCCTTGGTCTGACGCTTGGGCTGCTGCCGCTTGGCGGCGCCGCCGCCCTCGGCCTCGGCCTCGATCGTGTCGCTCTTGATCACGGTGCCGTCGGCCTGGGCCGCGAAGCCGGCCTTGGTCAGACCCGCGAAGAAGCGGCGCTCGTTCTCGTTGCGATCGCTGGTGCTCTTGGCGACGATCAACTTCACGATGGTCTTCCGGCGACGGCCGCGGACCTCACCGTGGGCGGTGATGCTCTTCAGCAGACGCTGGAGGTAGGAGTCCTGCGCCTTGCTGCCCGGGGTCGGGTTCTGGTTGATCACGTACATCTGCTGGCCCATGGTCCACACGTTGGTGGTCAGCCAGTAGACGAGGACACCGACGGGGAAGTTGATACCCATGACGGCGAAGATCACCGGGAAGATGTACATGAGCATCTTCTGCTGCTGCATGTACGGGGTCTTCACCGAGAGGTCGACGTTCTTCATCATCAGCTGGCGCTGCGTGAAGAACTGCGAGGCCGACATCAGGACGATCATGATCGCGGTGACGATGCGGACCGAGGTGATCGATGCGTCAAGAGCGGCGACCGCGGCGGCGCTGTCGGTGAACTTCGAGGCCAGCGGGGCACCGAAGATGTGTGCCTGACGGGCGCTGGCAAGCAGCGGGCCGTCGATGACACCGATCTCCTTGCCCGAGGCGATCGAGGAGAGCACGTGGTACAGGGCGAAGAAGAACGGCGACTGCGCCAGGATGGGAAGGCACGAGGAGAGCGGGTTGGTGCCCGTCTCCTTGTACAGCTTCATCATCTCTTCGGACTGACGCTGCTTGTCGCTCTTGTAGCGCTCCTGGATCGCCTTCATCTTCGGCTGGAGCGCCTGCATGTTCCGGGTCGACTTGATCTGCTTGACGAACAGCGGGATCAGGCAGATACGGATCAGCACCACGAGGCACACGATCGACAGACCCCAGGCCCAGCCCGTGTCAGGGCCGAAGATCGCCCCGAACAGCTTGTGGAACTGGACGATCACCCATGAGACAGGTGTGGTGATGAAGCTGAACAGACTGGCAATCGTGTCCACTAATCAGGCTCCTTGAGCATTGGGCGAAGTCTCGGCGGCCGGGCTCGTCTCGGCGGTGGACCCGCCCTTGTCGCCGCGCAGCGCGTTCCTCAGCATTTCGTGCCAGCGAGGGCGCTTCCGCGGGGGGACATGGTCCACACCGCCGGGCGACCACGGGTTGCACCGCAGGATGCGCCAGGCGGTCAGGGCCGTGCCCTTGATCGCGCCATGCCGGTCGATGGCCGTGAATCCGTAGTGGGAACACGACGGGTAGTACCGGCAGACAGGCCCCAGAAGAGGGCTGATCGTCCACTGGTACAGCTTGATGAGAGCCAGCAGCGGGTACTTCATCGCGCGCCCCCTCCCAGCAACCGCTCAAAAGCGGCGTCCAGGTCTCGGGCCAGCTGTGCGTGGTCGGCGTCACCGGCTCCGGGCAACGCCCGTACGACCACCAGGCTACCGGGGGGCAGCTCGATGAGACGGTCGCGGAGAAGATGGCGCAGGCGACGCTTCACCTGGTTGCGTACGACCGCGCCGCCTACGGCCTTGCTCACGACGAAACCCGCACGCGTCGGGGGAGCGCTCTCCCCAGGCGCGTGCGGGTCCGTTGCACCGCTGCGTAGGTGGACGACGAGGAGCGGGCGACCGGCCCGGCGACCTCGGCGTACCGCGGTTGCGAAGTCCTCGCGCCGCCTCAGCCGATTCTCGGTAGGCAGCACGTCATGACCTGTTTAAGTGGATCAGGCGGACAGGCTCGCGCGACCCTTGCCACGGCGGTTCGCCAGGATGGCGCGGCCGGCACGGGTGCGCATGCGCAGGCGGAAGCCGTGGGTCTTCGCACGACGACGGTTGTTCGGCTGGAAGGTGCGCTTGCTCACTCGGGGGCTCCAGAAATGATTCGGGTGGTGGCGGGACATCGCCTGGCTGTCACCGTGCGCCCACGAGTAGCTCGTAACGCCCGATAGCACCGCTTCGCGATCACAGATCGTGATCTTTGCCCATCGGAGGCAGGCGGCAGCAGCCATCGACAACTCGACCTGGTCACGGTACGCGCGGCTACGCCATCCGGTCAAACCGACCTGTCGCCATGGTCCATTATGCACAGGCTGTGGACAACAACTTGAACCACGTCAGCCGCCCCGACTACCGTGGTGAGACTCCACAGTCTTTTCCGTTCTGTCCTCACCTGTCCTCAACGGACCCGTCCTCACGGACTTCGACCCACCGTCCCCGAGAACCACACCATCGTGGGGACCTGCGAGAAAGCGTGCCCCGTGGCTGACGTACCTGCCGATCTTGCCGCAGTGTGGCCACGCGTCCTCGAGCAGCTCCTGGGCGAAGGGCAGCAAGGGATCGAGGCCAAGGACAAGCAGTGGATCGAGCGCTGCCAGCCACTGGCCCTGGTCGCGGACACCGCCCTCCTCGCCGTGCCGAACGAGTGGGGCAAGCGCGTCCTCGAAGGCCGACTGGCCCCGCTGATCAGCGAGACCTTGAGCCGTGAGTGCGGTCGCACGATCCGGATCGCGATCACCGTCGACGACTCCGTCGGCGAGCCGACCCCGCCCGCGCCTCCCGCGCAGCAGCCCCGCTACGACGAGCGCCCGCAGCACGAGCCGTACGAGAAGTACGAAGGCTACGGTCACCGTCCGATGCCCGACGACGGGCTGCCCACCGCGCGCCCGGCCTACCCGGACTACCAGCAGCCGCAGCGACCCGACCCCGGTTCCTGGCCGCGCACCCAGGAGGACCTGTCCTGGCAGCAGCCGCGGCTCGGCGGTTACCAGGAGCGGGCGCCGTACACCGGCCCGGAGCAGTCCCGGCAGTCCCGCTACGACGAGCCCCCCCGGGGATACGAGCAGCCGCAGCGGCCCGAGCGCGCCGAGCTGCCCGACCCGCAGGGCCCCGGTGCCCGCCCCGGCCCCCGGCCGGGCGGCGGTCCGGTCCACGGAGGTCCCGGTTCCTCGTCCTCCGGGCAGGGCTCCGGCGCGCCGGGCGAGCAGCACGCGCGGCTGAACCCCAAGTACCTCTTCGACACCTTCGTCATCGGATCCTCGAACCGATTCGCGCACGCCGCCGCCGTCGCGGTGGCGGAGGCGCCGGCGAAGGCGTACAACCCGCTCTTCATCTACGGGGAGTCGGGGCTCGGCAAGACCCACCTGCTGCACGCCATCGGCCACTACGCGCGGAGCCTCTACCCGGGCACGCGCGTGCGGTACGTGAGCTCCGAGGAGTTCACCAACGAGTTCATCAACTCGATCCGCGACGGCAAGGGCGACGCCTTCCGCAAGCGCTACCGCGATGTGGACATCCTGCTCGTCGACGACATCCAGTTCCTCGCGAGCAAGGAGTCGACGCAGGAGGAGTTCTTCCACACCTTCAATACGCTGCACAACGCGAACAAGCAGATCGTGCTCTCCTCGGACCGGCCGCCCAAGCAGCTCGTGACGCTGGAGGACCGGCTCCGCAACCGCTTCGAGTGGGGTCTCACCACCGACGTGCAGCCGCCCGAGCTGGAGACGCGGATCGCGATCCTCCGCAAGAAGGCCGTGCAGGAACAGCTCAACGCCCCGCCAGAGGTGCTGGAGTTCATCGCCTCCCGGATCTCGCGGAACATCCGCGAGCTGGAAGGCGCGCTGATCCGGGTGACGGCCTTCGCGAGCCTCAACCGGCAGCCGGTGGACCTGGGGCTCACCGAGATCGTCCTCAAGGATCTGATCCCCGGCGGCGAGGACAGCTCGCCGGAGATCACCGCCCCCGCGATCATGGCGGCCACGGCCGACTACTTCGGGCTGACGGTGGAGGACCTCTGCGGATCGTCGCGCAGCCGGGTCCTGGTGACCGCGCGGCAGATCGCCATGTACCTGTGCCGTGAGCTGACGGACCTGTCGCTGCCGAAGATCGGCGCGCAGTTCGGCGGCCGCGACCATACGACGGTGATGCACGCGGACCGGAAGATCCGTGCCCTGATGGCGGAGCGGCGCTCCATCTACAACCAGGTCACCGAGCTCACGAACCGCATCAAGAACGGCTGACGGACCGCCGCGACGGCAGCGGTCGAAGGGCGCCCCAGGACACCTCCTGGGGCGCCCTTCGGCGTTCCTGGAACCCCCTCCTGGGGCGCCCTCCAGCGTTCTCGAACCCGCTCCAGGGGCGCCCGTGTTCGCTGTACACAGCTGTGTACGAGCGCGGGGTGTTCGATTACTCCGTTCTGGTGGCGGGTTCTCCACAGATTGGGGGATGATCTCCCGTCCACAGGGTGGGGACTGTCGAGTTATCCGGACTGTGTCCACAGGCCGAGCTGTTGACAGGTCATCACCCCAGGTCAAGCCCTTGGGGATTTGTTGGCAACCATTGTCCACAGGGTGTGGATGAAATTTTTGTCCACAGGGGGCCCGGAAAGTTGTCCACCGGCCGCCCACAGGCGACTGTCGGTTGCCCACAGCTTCTCCACACCCCTGTCCACTGTTCGGCAACGAATCGCCCGTCCTCACCGCCTCGAGTGAAAGCCGTCACACCAAGGGAGACGATTGGGCTGTGGGGAACGTGGGTAAAGCTGGGGACAGTGCTGGGGAGAACTCCCCATGGCCTGTGTACCGGATGTGCAGAACTTTTCGGTGTCCACAGAGAACCCTGGTTTTCCACGGGTTCCACCCACAGGGTCGGTGGACAAAAAAACGGGTCTGACCTGCGAAAACGACGTTATCCACCGTTTCCACAGGCCCTACTACTACTCCTACTTAGAGTTAGCTAGGAATCCGCTTCGAAGTGGGGCCTGTGCACAACTCGCCGCCGGAGCTCCGACGCGCCCTCGTCGCGACTTGACCCCGAGCAGCAACGAGTGTCGGCGGCGTACGTCAGACTGGTTCCCTCAGTCGACGAAGAGCCAGCAACAAGCAGGAGGCGGTTCCGGTGAAGATCCGGGTGGAGCGCGACGTACTCGCCGAGGCGGTGGCCTGGGTGGCCCGCAGCCTTCCGGCCCGTCCGCCGGCGCCCGTACTCGCGGGCCTTCTCCTGAAGGCCGAGGACGGCGCCCTGAGCTTCTCCAGCTTCGACTACGAGGTCTCCGCCCGGGTCTCGGTCGAGGCCGAGGTCGAGGAGGACGGCACGGTCCTCGTCTCCGGTCGGCTGCTCGCCGACATCTGCCGCGCCCTCCCCAACCGTCCCGTGGAGATCTCCACAGACGGTGTACGGGCGACCGTGGTCTGCGGCTCCTCCCGCTTCACCCTCCACACCCTGCCTGTGGAGGAGTACCCGGCGCTGCCGGAGATGCCCACCGCGACCGGCACCGTCCCCGGTGAGGTCTTCGCCTCCGCCGCCGCGCAGGTGGCCATCGCCGCCGGCCGTGACGACACGCTGCCCGTCCTCACCGGTGTGCGCATCGAGATCGAGGGCGACACGGTCACCCTGGCCTCCACCGACCGCTACCGCTTCGCGGTCCGCGAGTTCCTGTGGAAGCCGGAGTCCCCGGACGCCTCCGCGGTCGCCCTGGTGCCCGCGAAGACCCTCCTGGACACCGCGAAGGCGCTCACGAGCGGCGACACGGTCACGCTGGCGCTCTCGGGCTCCGGCAAGGGCGAGGGCCTCATCGGTTTCGAGGGCGCGGGCCGCCGCACCACCACCCGGCTGCTCGAAGGCGACCTGCCGAAGTACCGCACGCTCTTCCCCACCGAGTTCAACTCGGTCGCGGTGATCGAGACCGCGCCCTTCGTCGAGGCCGTCAAGCGCGTGGCCCTGGTCGCCGAGCGCAACACCCCGGTGCGGCTGAGCTTCGAGCAGGGCGTGCTGATCCTGGAGGCCGGCTCCAGCGACGACGCACAGGCTGTGGAGCGTGTGGACGCCCAGCTGGAGGGCGACGACATCTCGATCGCCTTCAACCCGACCTTCCTCCTGGACGGCCTGAGCGCGATCGACTCCCCGGTCGCCCAGCTCTCCTTCACGACCTCCACCAAGCCGGCGCTGCTCAGCGGCAAGCCCGCCGTGGACGCCGAGGCGGACGAGGCCTACAAGTACCTGATCATGCCGGTACGACTCAGCGGCTGACCTGCTTGAACGGGGTCGCCGCCGCAGCGGCTGACCTGCTCGTACGGGGTCGTCGCCTGAGCGGCTGACCCCACAGGTGTGCACCCGGGGCCGGGCGTAGGCTCGGACCCGGGTAAACCGCACACGACGCTTAAGGAATCTCTGATGGAGCTCGGTCTCGTCGGTCTCGGCAAGATGGGCGGCAACATGCGCGAGCGCATCCGCCGCGCAGGCCACACCGTCATCGGATACGACCGCAACCCGGACCTCGCCGATGTCCACAGCCTCGAGGAGCTTGTGGGCAAGCTCAAGGGTCCGCGGGTCGTGTGGGTCATGGTTCCGGCCGGTGCCGCGACCCAGTCCACGGTCGACGAGCTGGCCGCACTCCTCTCCCCCGGCGACATCGTCGTGGACGGTGGGAACTCCCGCTGGACCGATGACGAGAAGCACGCCGAGGAGCTCGCCGCCAAGGGCATCGGGTTCGTCGACTGCGGCGTCTCCGGCGGCGTCTGGGGCCTGGAGAACGGCTACGCGCTGATGTACGGCGGCTCCGCCGAGGACGTGGCGAAGGTCCAGCCGATCTTCGACGCGCTCAAGCCCGAGGGCGAGTTCGGCTCGGTCCACGCGGGCAAGGTCGGCGCCGGCCACTTCGCGAAGATGGTCCACAACGGCATCGAGTACGCGATGATGCAGGCCTACGCCGAGGGCTGGGAGCTCCTGGAGAAGGTCGACTCCGTCACCGACGTGCGCGAGGTCTTCCGCTCCTGGCAGGAGGGCACGGTCATCCGTTCCTGGCTGCTGGACCTCGCGGTCAACGCGCTGGACGAGGACGAGCACCTGGACGAGCTGCGCGGCTACGCACAGGACTCCGGCGAGGGCCGGTGGACCGTCGAGGCCGCCATCGACAACGCCGTACCGCTGCCGGCGATCACCGCGTCGCTGTTCGCGCGGTTCGCGTCCCGTCAGGACGACTCGCCGCAGATGAAGATGATCGCCGCGCTGCGCAACCAGTTCGGTGGCCACGCGGTCGAGTCCAAGAAGTAATCCACAGGCTGTGCACCGGGCGGTGCACAGCCGTCGGGGGAAGGTCGGCGCCCACCATGCACGTCACGCATCTCTCGCTGGCCGACTTCCGCTCGTACGCCCGGGTCGAGGTTCCGCTCGACCCGGGCGTCACCGCGTTCGTGGGCGCGAACGGCCAGGGCAAGACCAATCTCGTCGAGGCCGTCGGCTATCTCGCCACCCTCGGCAGCCATCGCGTCGCCTCGGACGCCCCGCTGGTACGGATGGGGGCGGAGCGCGCCGTCATCCGGGCGGCCGTCACCCAGGGCGAGCGCTCCCAGCTGATCGAGCTCGAGCTCAACCCCGGCCGGGCC
Organism: Streptomyces sp. NPDC058650; assembly: GCF_042717315.1. Classification (NCBI taxonomy): domain Bacteria; kingdom Bacillati; phylum Actinomycetota; class Actinomycetes; order Kitasatosporales; family Streptomycetaceae; genus Streptomyces; species Streptomyces sp. NPDC058650. The sequence goes on along the minus strand of NZ_JBHXRL010000001.1, from coordinate 493,509 downwards.
AACCGTGCCCGTATCAACAGGTCCTCGCAGGTCAGACCGCGTGACGTGCTGGGAATCGTCCGGACGGTGCTGTTCGCGCCGGAGGACCTCGCCCTGGTCAAGGGCGACCCCGGTGAGCGGCGGCGCTTCCTCGACGAGCTGATCACCGCGCGCACACCGCGCATGGCGGGCGTGCGCTCCGACTACGAGCGCGTCCTCAAGCAGCGCAACACGCTCCTGAAGTCGGCGGCGATGGCCCGGCGGCACGGCGGCCGGGGCATGGACCTGTCCACGCTCGACGTCTGGGACCAGCACCTCGCGCGCGCCGGGGCGGAGCTGCTCGCGCAGCGCCTCGACCTCATCAGCACCTTGCAGCCGCTCGCCGACAAGGCGTACGAGCAGCTGGCGCCGGGCGGCGGACCGATTCTGCTGGAGTACCGCCCCTCCGCGCCGGGCGCCGGGCACACCCGCGAGGAGCTGTACGAGCAGATCATCGCCGCGCTCGCCGAGGTCCGTAAGCAGGAGATCGAGCGGGGCGTCACGCTCGTCGGACCGCACCGGGACGAGCTGCTGCTCAAGCTCGGCGACCTGCCGGCCAAGGGGTACGCGAGCCACGGGGAGTCCTGGTCGTACGCGCTGGCGCTCCGGCTCGCCTCGTACGACCTGCTGCGCTCCGAGGGCAACGAGCCGGTCCTCGTCCTCGACGACGTCTTCGCCGAGCTGGACGCGCGCCGCCGCGAGCGGCTCGCGGAGCTGGTGGCGGGCGGCGAGCAGGTTCTGGTGACGGCGGCGGTGGACGACGACGTGCCGGGGGTCCTCGCGGGGACGCGGTACGAGGTGGCCGGCGGAACGGTGGAGCGGGTATGAGCGAGCAGCCGCCCTTGGGGGCAGGGGCACCGGAGCGGCCGGAGGCGCCCAAGGTTCCCGAGGCTTCGGGCATCGACCTGGCGCGGGTCGCGCTGCGCGCGGCCAAGGAGCAGGCGAAGGCGCGGGGCGCCGCCGCCCAGCAGAAGAAGCAGGCCCGGCGCGGGGGCGGGCTGCGCTCCGGCGCGCGCGCCGACGGGCGCGACCCGATGGCGCTCGGCGCGGCGATCAACCGGCTGATCACCGAGCGCGGGTGGGAGACCCCGGCGGCGGTCGGCGGGGTCATGGGGCGCTGGCCGCAGATCGTCGGCGAGGACCTGGCGAAGCACTGCGTACCGCTGAAGTTCGACGACGAGCCGGACGCGCGGGTCCTCACCGTCCAGTGCGACTCCACGGCGTGGGCGACGCAGCTGCGGTTGCTGGCGCCGCGGTTGGTGGCTCGGTTGAACGAGGACCTGGGGCACGGGACGGTGCGGGTCATCAAGGTGCTGGGGCCCGGTGGCCCCCGGAAGGGGTACGGGCCGCTCAGGGCGCCCGGCAGCGTCGGGCCCGGGGACACGTACGGGTAAGCGGTACGCGGCGGGTCCTCGGGGCGCGGGTCCAAGCAGAGGGCGCTGCGCTGGTGGGCGTTGCGCCCACCCCCCAGGGCCCCCAGCCCCGGCGGAACGCATGCCCACGACGTGGCCGGCGCAGACAGATCGCCTCCGTCGAACGCATGCCCACAGCGTGGCCGCACGGGCGCCCACGACGCGGTGGGAACGCAGCCCGCAACGCGGTAGGGACGCAGCCCGCAACGCGGTGGAACCGACGCCCACGGCCCGTCACATCTCGAAGCGCTAGGTGGCCGTCAGAGGGCTCTGGGGGCCCTGTCTGGATATGGGGAGTCGTCTCGGGCCCGCTCAGGGCGGCACATGCGGACTCAGGGACCGGCAAACCCCCATGAGTGTCGGCGCTACCGGTAGACTGGGAGACAATCCCGCCACCCTGCGGAACAAGTCGAACGACGCAGCCGCTCCCGTATGCCCGGAGAACGGCCTGTGCTGTGCCAGAAAGGGCGCTTCGTGGCCGATTCCGGCAACCCCAACGAGAACAACCAGTACACCGCCAGCAACATCCAGGTCCTCGAAGGCCTGGATGCGGTGCGCAAGCGCCCTGGCATGTACATCGGCTCGACCGGCGAGCGCGGTCTGCACCACATGGTGCAGGAGGTCGTCGACAACTCGGTCGACGAAGCCCTGGCCGGCCACGCCGACACCATCGACGTGACGATCCTCCCCGACGGCGGCGTCCGCGTCATCGACAACGGCCGTGGCATCCCGGTGGGCATCGTGGCCTCCGAGGGCAAGCCGGCCGTCGAGGTCGTGCTGACCGTACTGCACGCGGGCGGCAAGTTCGGCGGCGGCGGCTACGCCGTCTCCGGCGGTCTGCACGGTGTCGGTGTGTCGGTCGTGAACGCCCTGTCCACCAAGGTCTCCGTCGAGATCAAGACGGACGGCTACCGCTGGACGCAGGACTACAAGATGGGCGCTCCGGTCGAGGCGCTCGTGAAGAACGAGGCGACCGACGAGACCGGCACCTCGGTCACCTTCTGGGCCGACCCGGACATCTTCGAGACCACCGAGTACTCCTTCGAGACGCTCGCGCGCCGCTTCCAGGAGATGGCCTTCCTGAACAAGGGCCTCACCCTGACGCTCACGGACGAGCGCGAGTCGGCGAAGGCCACGGTCGGCGCGGACGACCCCGAGGCGGAGGCCGCCGAGCCCACCGCGCGCACGGTGAAGTACCACTACGAGGGCGGCATCGTCGACTTCGTGAAGTACCTCAACTCGCGCAAGGGCGAGCTGATCCACCCCACCGTGATCGACCTCGAGGCCGAGGACAAGGACAAGGCCCTCTCCCTCGAAGTCGCGATGCAGTGGAACAGCGGCTACAGCGAGGGCGTGTACTCCTTCGCCAACATCATCCACACCCACGAGGGCGGCACGCACGAGGAGGGCTTCCGTGCGGCGCTGACCTCGCTGATCAACAAGTACGCGCGCGACAAGAAGTTCCTCCGCGAGAAGGACGACAACCTCACGGGCGACGACATCCGCGAGGGTCTGACCGCGATCATCTCGGTCAAGCTGAGCGAGCCGCAGTTCGAGGGCCAGACCAAGACCAAACTGGGCAACACGGAGGCGAAGACCTTCGTCCAGAAGGCGGTCTACGAGCACCTCAACGACTGGCTCGACCGCAATCCCGTCGAGGCCGCGGACATCGTCCGCAAGTCGATCCAGGCCGCCACCGCGCGCGTGGCCGCCCGCAAGGCGCGCGACCTGACCCGCCGCAAGGGCCTGCTGGAGTCGGCGTCGCTGCCGGGCAAGCTGTCCGACTGCCAGTCGAACGACCCGACCAAGTGCGAGATCTTCATCGTCGAGGGTGACTCCGCCGGCGGCTCGGCCAAGTCCGGCCGCAACCCGATGTACCAGGCCATCCTGCCGATCCGCGGCAAGATCCTGAACGTCGAGAAGGCCCGGATCGACAAGATCCTGCAGAACACCGAGGTCCAGGCGCTGATCTCCGCCTTCGGCACCGGTGTGCACGAGGACTTCGACATCGAGAAGCTCCGCTATCACAAGATCATCCTGATGGCGGACGCCGACGTCGACGGTCAGCACATCAACACCCTGCTGCTGACCTTTCTCTTCCGCTTCATGCGGCCGCTGGTCGAGGCCGGTCACGTCTACCTCTCGCGCCCGCCGCTCTACAAGATCAAGTGGGGCCGGGACGACTTCGAGTACGCGTACTCGGACCGCGAGCGGGACGCGCTCGTCGCGCTGGGCAAGCAGAACGGCAAGCGGATCAAGGAAGACTCGATCCAGCGCTTCAAGGGCCTCGGCGAGATGAACGCCGAGGAGCTGCGCATCACGACCATGGACGTCGAGCACCGCGTGCTCGGCCAGGTCACCCTGGACGACGCGGCCCAGGCCGACGACCTGTTCTCGGTGCTGATGGGCGAGGACGTCGAGGCACGGCGCTCGTTCATCCAGCGCAACGCCAAGGACGTTCGCTTCCTCGACATCTGAGTCGGCCTCAGCTGACCGTACGAAAGGACTGACGACCAGCAATGGCCGACGAAAACACCCCCGGCACCACCGAAGAGCAGGAGCCTGTGCTGCGGATCGAGCCCGTCGGGCTCGAGACCGAGATGCAGCGCTCGTACCTCGACTACGCGATGTCCGTCATCGTGTCCCGCGCGCTGCCCGACGTACGGGACGGCCTCAAGCCCGTGCACCGGCGCGTGCTGTACGCGATGTACGACGGCGGCTACCGGCCCGAGAAGGGCTTCTACAAGTGCGCCCGCGTCGTCGGTGACGTCATGGGTACGTACCACCCGCACGGCGACTCCTCGATCTACGACGCGCTCGTCCGCCTCGCCCAGCACTGGTCGATGCGGATGCCGCTCGTCGACTCCAACGGCAACTTCGGTTCCCCGGGCAACGACCCGGCCGCCGCCATGCGGTACACCGAGTGCAAGCTCATGACGCTGTCGATGGAGATGCTCCGGGACATCGACGAGGAGACCGTCGATTTCCAGGACAACTACGACGGCCGCAACCAGGAGCCGACGGTCCTGCCGGCCCGCTTCCCGAACCTGCTGATCAACGGCAGCGCCGGTATCGCGGTGGGCATGGCGACCAACATCCCGCCGCACAACCTCCGCGAGGTCGCGGCCGGTGCGCAGTGGGCGCTCGAACACCCCGACGCCAGCCACGAGGAGCTCCTCGACGCGCTGATCGAGCGGATCAAGGGCCCGGACTTCCCCACCGGCGCGCTCGTCGTCGGCCGCAAGGGCATCGAGGAGGCGTACCGCACCGGCCGTGGCTCGATCACGATGCGCGCGGTCGTCGAGGTCGAGGAGATCCAGAACCGCCAGTGCCTGGTGGTCACGGAGCTTCCGTACCAGACCAACCCGGACAACCTCGCGCAGAAGATCGCCGACCTCGTGAAGGACGGCAAGGTCGGCGGCATCGCCGACGTCCGCGACGAGACCTCGTCCCGTACCGGTCAGCGCCTCGTCATCGTGCTCAAGCGCGACGCCGTCGCCAAGGTCGTGCTGAACAACCTCTACAAGCACACCGACCTGCAGACGAACTTCGGCGCGAACATGCTGGCGCTCGTCGACGGCGTGCCCCGCACCCTCTCGCTCGACGCGTTCATCCGCCACTGGGTGACGCACCAGATCGAGGTCATCGTCCGCCGGACGAAGTTCCGGCTGCGGAAGGCCGAGGAGCGCGCACACATCCTGCGCGGTCTGCTCAAGGCGCTCGACGCGATCGACGAGGTCATCGCCCTCATCCGGCGCAGCGACACGGTCGAGGTCGCCCGCGGCGGCCTCATGGACCTCCTCCAGATCGACGAGATCCAGGCCAACGCGATCCTGGAGATGCAGCTCCGCCGGCTCGCCGCCCTGGAGCGGCAGAAGATCGTCGCCGAGCACGACGAGCTCCAGGCCAAGATCAACGAGTACAACGCGATCCTGGCCTCCCCGGAGCGCCAGCGGTCGATCGTCAGCGAGGAACTCGCGGCGCTCGTCGAGCGGTTCGGCGACGACCGCCGGTCCAAGCTCGTGCCCTTCGACGGTGACATGTCCATCGAGGACCTGATCGCCGAGGAGGACATCGTCGTCACGATCTCCCGCGGCGGCTACGTGAAGCGGACGAAGACCGAGGACTACCGCTCGCAGAAGCGCGGCGGCAAGGGCGTGCGCGGGACGAAGCTGAAGCAGGACGACATCGTCGACCACTTCTTCGTCTCCACCACCCACCACTGGCTGCTCTTCTTCACCAACAAGGGCCGGGTCTACCGGGTCAAGGCGTACGAGCTGCCGGACGCCGGGCGGGACGCGCGCGGCCAGCACGTGGCCAACCTGCTCGCCTTCCAGCCGGACGAGCAGATCGCCCAGATCCTGGCGATCCGCGACTACGAGGCCGCGCCGTACCTGGTGCTCGCCACCAAGGCCGGCCTGGTCAAGAAGACCGTGCTGAAGGACTACGACTCGCCGCGCTCCGGCGGTGTCATCGCGATCAACCTCCGGGAGACCGAGGACGGCCGCGACGACGAGCTGATCGGGGCCGAGCTGGTCTCGTCCGAGGACGACCTGCTCCTCGTCAGCAAGAAGGCGCAGTCGATCCGCTTCACGGCCACGGACGACGCTCTTCGCCCGATGGGACGCGCCACTTCGGGCGTCAAGGGCATGAGTTTCCGCGCGGACGACGAGCTGCTCTCGATGAATGTCGTCCGGCCCGGTACGTTCGTCTTCACCGCGACCGACGGCGGGTACGCGAAGCGCACCCCCGTCGACGAGTACCGCGTCCAGGGTCGTGGCGGCCTCGGCATCAAGGCCGCCAAGATCGTGGAGGACCGCGGCTCGCTCGTGGGCGCGCTGGTGGTCGAGGGGACCGATGAGATCCTCGCCATCACGCTGTCCGGCGGTGTGATTCGTACGCGAGTCAACGAAGTCAGGGAGACCGGCCGTGACACCATGGGCGTCCAGCTGATCAACCTGGGCAAGCGCGATGCCGTCGTCGGCATCGCACGGAACGCCGAGGCCGGCAGCGACGACGAAGATGTCGACGACGACGCCGAGGGCGTCGTCGAGGCGACCGAGGCCGCAGTGGTCGAGGCCGAGGCAGTCGAGGGCACGGAGCCCTCGGCCGGGGAGCACGAGGAGTAAGAGCGTGAGTGGAGCCACGGGCGCCGGATCGGCGGCTGCCGGAGCTTCTGCTGGTGCTGGAGCGAACGGCGCCCGTGGCCCCGCCACGGACTCCCAGGGGGTTGCGGTGACGGATACCCGGGGGCAGCAGCCCTCGTACGAGACCTATAGCGGGCCTCTGCCCGGCGAGCGCGCGGGTGCGCAGCAGCCGGGCGGCCCGTACCACCCGCCGCAGGCGTACGGTGCTCCGGCGCCGGGCGGCACGGTGGGCGGGACATTGGGCGGCCAGACGGGCGCCGGTGCCGTGCGCCGGCCGCGTACGGGGGCGCGCACCACGCCCCGTACGCGCAAGGCGCGGCTGCGGGTGGCGAAGGCCGATCCGTGGTCGGTGATGAAGGTGAGCTTCCTGCTCTCCATCGCGCTGGGCATCTGCACGATCGTCGCCGCCGCGGTGCTGTGGATGGTCATGGACGCCATGGGCGTCTTCTCGACGGTCGGCGGCACGATCAGCGAGGCCACGGGCTCGAACGAGTCCAACGGCTTCGACCTGCAGTCGTTCCTTTCGCTGCCGCGGGTTCTGATGTTCACCTCGGTGATCGCCGTGATCGACGTGGTCCTGATGACCGCCCTGGCGACGCTGGGCGCGTTCATCTACAACCTGTCGGCCGGCTTCGTCGGCGGTGTGGAGCTCACGCTCGCCGAAGACGAGTAGGACGTGTGGGGCCGACCCGGGGAACGGATTTTGGGACTGGCCCCCACGTGCGCTAATCTTCAGGAGTCAGCGCGCGGGACACACACCGCAGAGCGCGGCGGGGCTATAGCTCAGTTGGTTAGAGCGCATCCCTGATAAGGATGAGGCCACAGGTTCAAATCCTGTTAGCCCCACAGTTCAGATCGACCCGGACGGTTCATCCGTCCGGGTCGATTTGTTTGTGGCAGGTTTGAAGTCCGCACAGGTCACCGATCGGTATCGGTCGATGTGTAGAGTGGGCGTCAGAAGTCTCCTACGTCAACGAAAGACGAGGTCGCGCGGTGAAGAAGCTTCTCCTGGTCGCACTGGCCGCCATCGGCGGGCTCCTCGTGTACCGCCAGATCCAGGCGGATCGCGCCGAGCAGGATCTGTGGACGGAGGCGACCGACTCCGTGCCCGCAGGTTCGGGTGTCTGAGACGAAAACCGTCTGTGGGTAGAGCCCCGGCCGCGCGTGAGCGGGCCGGGGCTTTGCTTTGCCTGAGCGAACAAATGGCTTGCTTGAGTAAAGGGGAGAAGCGCGTGGAGACGCAGGCCGGCATCGGACGCATCGGACGCCAGGTCCGCCTTGGACGCCAGGGTCGCCTCGGACGTCTCGGAGACCCTGGACGCCTCGGAGACCGTGGAGGCCGTGGAGGGCTTGGACGTCTTGCACGCTTCGGGCGGGGGACCGGGGCCCTGATCGCGACGGTCGTGGCAGTGGGCGCGGTGACGGCGCTGCCGGGCCAGGCACGGGCCGCCGACGACGGCGCGCTCCCGCCGTACGCCTTCGACGGCGCGGCCCAGCGGGTCAAGGGTGCCGCTTCGAGTTCGGACGCGGCGCAGCTGATGCCCGGGCAGACCTACCGGGACACGCTCAAGAAGGACGGCAAGATCTACTACCGCGTCGACCTCGACGACAAGCTCAACAGCTACGTCTCCGTGGTCGCCGTGCCGAAGCCCGGGGGCAAGGTCGAGTACGGCGACGGCTTCAAGGTGAGCATGCAGGACGGCTCCGGCACCGACTGCGGGTACCAGCAGGTGTCGTTCTCCTCGGCCGAGTACGCACGGCCGCTCGCCGGGTACGCCCGCCGCATCGTCGACCCGGACAGCTCCACCTGCCAGAAGGCGGGCGCCTTCTATGTGCTCGTCGAGCGCACCTCGAAGGCGACCTCGGCCCCGGACGACTGGGAGCTGGAGATCCGGCACCTGTCCGAGCCGGGCCTGAAGAAGGCCGGCCCGACCGAGCTCCCCGAGGCCTGGTCCTCCGCCACGCCCCCGCCGCCGACGGGCGGTCCGCAGAAGCGGCAGGGCGGCGCCGGCTTCCACGACGCCGTCTCGCTGACGCAGGGCGAGTGGCGGTCCGACATCCGGCCCGGCCAGACGCTCTTCTTCCGGGTGCCCGTCGACTGGGGGCAGCAGCTCTTCGCCACCGCGGAGCTCGGCAGCAGCGCCGCCGGGGACGAGTACGTCGGGAACGCGCTGGTGCTCTCCCTCGACAACCCGGCGCTCGGCCACGTCGACGAGAACAGCGGAAGCTACGACGGGAAGCCCGCGACGCTGGCGCTCGGCCCGCAGCGGCCGGTGGCGCACGAGAACCGCTCCTCGTACAACGACGCCACGAACGGCATGCGGTTCGCCGGCTGGTACTACCTGTCGGCCACGCTCAGCCCGGCGATCGCCGAGGAGTACGGGGACACGCCCGTGCCGCTGACGCTGCGCGTGACCGTCACGGGGAACGCGAAGTCCGGACCCGGGTACGACGGGGACCCGGGTCCGTTCGCGGTGACCGCCGACGACAAGGAGGCGGCGGCGAACGGTGCGAGCGGAGCGGCGGCGGCCGAGGAGAACGCGGCCATGCGGGTCGTCGCGGTGGCCGGGATCGGCACCGGGAGCGTGCTGCTGCTCGGGCTCGGCGCGTGGACGCTGGTGGCGCGGCGGCAGGCGGCGTAGGGCGGTTGTGGAGCCGCGTAGGCCCCTGGGGGCCGCTCGGCGGCTCAGGTCTGGGCGAGGGCCCAGAAGCCGACCGCCAGGCAGACCAGGGCGAGCAGCAGGACCGGGACCGTCACCTTCGGGGGCGGTCCCGGTCGGCGTACGGGGGCCGGATGCGCGGGTGCCGGGTGGTGCGCCGGTGCGATGCGGTGATCGGGAACCTGAACGGGGTGAGCGGTGTATGGATGAGTAGAGGGCTGTCCATACGGCGCCCCGGCCGTGGGGGCCTGGTCGAAGGAGGGGGTCGGGTGTGTGACCGGCGGGGGCAGGTGGAAGCTGCCCGTCTCGGAGGGGTTCGCCATCGGCGCGTGCGCCGGGGCTGCCGACACGGGCTGCTGGTACTGGTACTGGTACTGGGGCTGTGGGGGGTGCTGCTGGGGCGGTACGGGCGCGGTGGGCCCGGTGGGTGGCACGCCGGGCGGCGTCGGTACGGCGTCGGTGACGGTCGCGGCGCCGTGCGGGCCGGTGGCCGCCGGTCCGGTGGGAGCCGGTCCGGGGGGAGCCGCGGGGCCTGTCGGGCCCAGGGGGCCGAAGCCGGCCGGAAGCGGGCCGATCTGGTCGAAGATCTCGACCGGCGGCTCGTCGGGACGCGGCTCGGGCAGCATCTCGGCGGCGGCGTCCAGCGCCTTGCGCACGCCCGTGGCCGTCCGGAAGCGGGCCTGCGGATCGGGCTGGAGCAGCCCGGCGAGCACCTGCCACAGCGGTTCCGGAATGCCCTCGGGGGCGCTCGGAGTGCCGTACGTGAGGAAGTGGGTGACCAGGGCCTGGGAGTCCGGGCTGCGGCCCTGGAGCAGATAGAGCGCGACCAGGCCGACGGCGAACAGGTCGGCGGTGAAGTCCGGCTCGGCGCCGAGGAGTTGCTCGGGCGCGAAGTAACCGGGCGTGCCCACCACGTAGTTGGTCTCGGTGAGCCGGGGCTCACCCTTGCGCATGGAGATGCCGAAATCGGACAGCCGCAGGTGCGGCCGCCCGGTTCCGGTGACGTCCAGAAGGATGTTGGCGGGCTTGATGTCCCGGTGGACGACACCCTCGGCGTGCACCGTGGCCAGACCCGAGAGGAGCTGGTCGAGCAGGGTGCAGACGAAGCGGGGCGGCAGCGGGCCGTAGTCCCCGACGACGTGCGCCAGCGAACCGCCGGCGACCAGGTCCATGGTGAAGAGGACCTTGTCGTCGTCGGCGGCCCAGCTGGCCGGGGCGAGGACGTGCGGATGGTCGATCCGCGTCGCCTGCTCGCGGACGAAGCGGAGCAGCGTGTGGGCGTCGCTCTGCTGGAGCACCTTGGCCGCCACGTACCGGCGCCGCCGGTGGTCCCAGGCGCGCCACACCGCGCCCGCCCCGCCCCGTCCGATCGGGTCGATCAGCTCGTACCGACCAGCGAAGACCTCACCCATCGCGCTGCGCCCGCTCCCCGTCGTGTCGTGTCTCCCCGGAACCGGCCGAGCGCCGGTCCCGCGTCAGTTCTGGTGCGACTCGTAGTGCGCGACCGCGTCCGCGGTGCGCCCCGCGCCGTACACCCGGAGGAACTCTGCCAGTTCCGGGTGCGCCGGGGCGAGGGAGTCGGCCGCGTCGATGATGTCGCCCGCGGCCGCCACGGACCGCAGCAGGGACTGGATCTCGCGGACCACGCGGCGCACGGTCGGTGCGCCGGAGCCGGTGGCCGTTTGGGCCGTGCTGGTGAGGACGGAGCCGCCCTGCGACTTCTTGACCTCGTCCATCCGGTCGGTGGCCTCGGCGGCGCTGACGCTGCCGTCGGCGACCTGGACGGCGAGCTCCTGGAGAGCCTGGACGCGCTGGACGACGGCCGGGTTACCGATCTTCGCCCGCTGGCCGCTCATCAGCTGGGACAGCATGGGCGCGGACAGCCCGAGCACGGCCGCGAGCCTGGCCTGATTGAGCCCGAGATCATCGATCAGCCGACGGAAGAGCGCCCCCAGCGGCTCCCCGTACCAACTGCGCTGAAGCTCTCTGGCTCTTGCCGTGGCTTCCTGCTGCGCTGCGTCCATTACTTCTCCCCATCCCTTAGGTTCGCCACTGCGAACCTCGATCAGCATCTTACGGAGAGTGGTCGTGGACCGGGAGTCCCTATCCTTTTGCCGGACATGGGGGGAGACCCGGTACGCTGTTCTCGTTCCGGGGCCTTAGCTCAGTTGGTAGAGCGCTGTCTTTGCATGGCAGATGTCAGGGGTTCGACTCCCCTAGGCTCCACTGGATGCACCCCCTTGATCTGCGGAAACGCGATCAGGGGGGTGCTTTTTGTCCTTTTATGGCTGCTTTCTTTTTTCTTCCGTCTTCCGGGTCGGTCAGTACGCGTCGGGGGCGAGCTCCCGCAGGACCGCCCGGGCCGCCGCCCGGTGCTCGGCCGCCCCGGCCGGGTCCGCCGCGTCGAGCACGACCGCGATCCCCTCGTGGGCCAGCGCCTCCGCGTGCCGGTTGCCCAGCCTCGGGGCCAGCTCCAGGGCCTGCCGGTGCAGTCGCAGGGCCTCGTCGGGGAGGCCCGCGAGCCGGCAGGTCTCGGCGTAACCGTCCAGGAAGTGGATCTTCCAGTGCTCCTCGAAGACCTCGTCGAGCAGCGCGAACGCCTCCCGGTGACTGGCCAGAGCCTCCTCGTACCGCCCCATCTGCCGCAGCGCGACGCCCCGGCAGTTGAGGCACCACGCCTGGTTGTGGAGGTGCCCGTCGTCACGGGCCACCGCCAGCGCCCGCCCCAGGTGCTCCACGGCCTCCTCGGGCCGCTCGGGCGCGACGGCCACGCCCAGGGTGATCCGGGCGGTCAGCGCGGGCGGCCAGGTGGGGTCCGTGTGGGGGATGCCCAGCACCTCCCGGGCCCGCCGCTCCGCCTCCTCCCGGTGGCCCAGCTGGAGCATCGCCCAGGCCTCCGACGCGGCCGCGTGGGCCGCACCCGTCGGGCTGCCGGCCTGCTCGTACAGCTTCCCCGCCAGCCGGAAGAGGTCGAGCGGCTCCTCGACGTGTCCCGCGTCCCAGCTCAGGTAGCCCCGGCGCAGGGCCAGTTCGGCCTCCGCCCGGGTGTCCCCCGCGCGGACCGCCTCGACTCCGGCCGCCTCGTACGAGGCGGTGGCCTCCGCCATCCGCCCCGCGTTGTAGCGCGCGAAGCCCAGGTCGCTGTGCGCCTCGGCCAGTTGCAGCGGATCCCCCAGGCGCTCGGCGGCGGCCAGCGACCGCTCGAAGAGGTAGTTGAGGTGGGATGTGCCGCAGCGGCGGGCGAAGTACGCCCGCAGGAAACGCGGCAGCTCGCAGACGTGCGTGTCGGCGCCGACGGCGGCGGCCGTCTCGAAGGCGGCCAGGAGGTTCCCGTACTCCGTGACGAGCCAGATGAAGGCCGCGTTCTTGTCGGCGAACCGGGGCAGCTCGGCCGGCGGCACGCCGGCGGAGGCGGGGCGGCCGGGCGCCAGGTACGGCATCGCGGCGTCGGCCGCCGCCGTCGCGTGGACGTAGTAGTCGAGTACGCGGTGCAGGGCACGCTCCCGCTCGGGTGCCGCGTCCTGCTCCGCCACGGCCCGGCGCGCGTGCTGGTGCACCAGGTCGTGCAGCCGGTAGCGGCCCGGCGTCGGCTCCTGGACGAGGTGCGCGTCCACCAGGTCCTCAAGGGACGCCCGCGCCTCGCGCAGCGGCAGGTCGGCCAGCGCCGCCACCACGTACGCGTCGAACGATTCGCCCGGCAGCAGGCCGAGCAGCCGGAACAGCCGGGCCCGGGCGCGGTCGAGCTGCCGTACCGACATGGCGAACGCCGCACCGAACTCGGCGTCGAACTCGCTCGCGCCCTCGCTCACGCCCTCCGACATCCGCTCGACGAGGATGCCCACGGTCCAGCCCGGCCGGTGCCGCAGCCGCGCCGCGGCCAGCCGCAGGGCGAGCGGCAGCCGGCCGCACAGCCGCAGCACCTCGGCGGCGGACTCCGGATCGCGCGCGAGCCTGCTGTCGGGGCCGCCGGCGTCGCCGCTGGCGCGGGCCAGCAGCTCCGCGCTCTCCGCCGGGCTCAGCACGTCGAGCGAGACCGGAGGCACCTCGTCCAGGCCGAGGAGGCGGTTGCGGCTCGTGATCAGGGCGACGGAGGGCCCGGCGCCGGGCAGCAGCGGGCGGACCTGGTCGGCGTCGGCGGCGTTGTCGAGGACCACGACGACCCGGCGGCGCGCCAGCTCCGACCGCCAGCAGGCGGCCAGCTCCTCGACGCCCTCGCGCGGGACCCTCTCGGAGGGGACGTCGAGCGCGGCGAGCAGCATCCGCAGCGCGGAGTCGGGGTCGAGCGGCGGCCGGCCCTCGGTGAAGCCGTGCAGGTCCACATAGAGCTGGGCGTCCGGGAAATCGGCGGCGAGGCGGTGCGCGGCGTGCACCGCGAGACAGGTCTTGCCCACGCCCGCCATGCCGTCGACGGAGACCGCCCGGTGGCTTTCGACAGCGGCGAACACGGCGGAGAGCCGCTCCTCGCGCCCCGTGAAGTCGGGCACGTCGCGCGGCAGGTCGTTGCGGGGCAGCGGCCGGATCTGCCGGCTGCTCTTCGGGGGCGCGGGCAGGGGGTTCGAGGTCCGCTCCCACAGGGGTCGCAGGGGGCGGGGGTCCCGCTTCACCAGACGGCACAGGGCGACGACCGCGGGCCAGGGCGGCACGGTCCGGCCGTTGAGGTAGCGCGAGAGCGACGAGGAGCTGAGGCCGGTGTCCCGCGCGAGGGCCCGTACGCCGAGCCCGGACAGCTCGTGGAGCAGGCGCAGCCGGGCGGCCAGCTCCTCCTGAGGGTCGGCCTCCGCGGCTCTCGCGTACGCGGCTCTCGCGTCCGAGGCTCTCGCGTGTGAGTCGGTCGGTCGTGCGTCCATGGTTCCCCCGTCTTCGTGTCCCGCTGTGGTGCTGTGATCCCGTCCCGCGCGGGGCGAAGTCTCCCGAGCCAACTCACCGCAGGTCAAGGCTGTTTCACCTGTCCCACGGTGTCCCACGGCGATGGTGGCGGCAGGCGGAACGGGCTGTCATGGAGTCACGCCCCGAGGGAACGGGGCACCGACCCGGAAGAGGTGAAGAGGTGCGGAGCGAACTGCGGTCCCGTATGCGGAACCCCGTCGCCGTGCTGCCCGCCGCGACGCGGCCCGTCCAGGAGCTCCTCGACGCCGTGCGCTCCGGAGGCGTGGACGGGCAGACGCTGGAGCTGATCCACCTGCGGATCAGCCAGATCAACGGCTGCGCCGCCTGCGTCGACGGCGGCGCCAGGACGGCCCGTGCGGCCGGCGTGAGCGACGAGCGGCTGGCCGCGGTCGCCGCCTGGCGCGAGGCCCCGTACTTCACCGCGGCGGAGCGGGCGGCCCTCGGGCTCGCCGAGGCCGCGACGCGGCTGGCCGACCGGCCCGACGCGGTCACCGACGAAGTCTGGGACACGGCCGCCACCTACTACGACGAGAAGCGGCTCGCCGCGATCATCCTCATGGTCGGCGTCACCAACCTGTTCAACCGGCTCAACGCCACGACCCGGCAGATCGCCGGCGCGCACCGCCCGTAGCCGCATTCGTATCCGTATCCGTATCCCGTACGAGAGCAAGGAAGCCCGCCATGACGAACACGCAGAAGCCCGCCGAGAAGACCGCCGCGGCCGAGACGAAGACGAAGGCCGAGGGGTTCACGGCGGAGGAGCGGAGCGCGATGAAGGAGCGCGCCAAGGAGGTGAAGGCGTCCGCGCGCCGCGGATCGCGCGCCGACAAGGCGGCGGAGGAAGAAGCGGCCGTGGTCGCGAAGATCGCCGAGATGGAGGCCTCGGACCGGGCCATGGCCGAGCGCGTCCACGCCGTGGTGAAGGAGAGCGCCCCTGAGCTCGCGCCGAAGCTCTGGTACGGGATGCCCGCCTACGCCAAGGACGGCAAGGTCGTCTGCTTCTTCCAGAGCGCGCAGAAGTTCAACGCGCGGTACGCGACCTTCGGCTTCAACGACGTGGCGAACCTCGACGACGGCACGATGTGGCCCTCCGCCTACGCCCTGAAGGAGCTGACCGCCGCCGACGAGGCGCGGATCGCCGAGCTGGTGAGGAAGGCGGTGAGCTAGCCGCCGGGGCCGGGAGGCGGCCACTGATCCGTACGGGTGGTGTTCATCGGAAGAACTGCGCGGCGGCGGCGTCGTTCCGCGGGAATCTCGGGTCGCATCCACATCATGTGGAAAGTACGTAAAGCGCGCAACCCGAAATGAACCATCCGAGAACGTCACGAAAGTGAGGGATCATGGCCACCGCCAAGGTCAAGCAGTTCTGGACCGCCTTCATCTCCGTCCTCTTCGCCCTGCTCGCCTCCGTCGGCCTGGCGAGCACCGCCACCGCGGCCCAGCAGCCCGCCGTGCAGCAGCCCGAGGAGCCCGTCGGCTCTGCCTCTTCCGCCGCGGTCCCCGCCGCCGGGGAGCGCGCCCTCGTCTCCGTACCGGCACAGCGGACGCATCGGTGGCCGCTCGCCGGTGACCGTTCCCTGCCGCCCACCATCAAGCAGCGCATCGGCGCCGAGGCCCACGGCTCCTCCCCCTCCGTACGCCACCGCCACGCGGGTGGAGCGGCCGAGAGCGACCCGGCCGTGCTGACCGAGACGGCGCTCGCCGCGACGGCGACGGCGGCGGGCGCGTAGGACGCGGGGAGCAGACGTACGCGTACTCCCCGCGCCTGTGGAACCGCGAGATCCTCAGAACGAGATCCTCAGAGCAAGACCCTCAGACCTTCTTCCCACGGACCGACCGGACCCTCCGGACCGACTGGATCGACTGGATCCTCCGGACCGACCGGACCGCAGCGGTCAGCGACGTTCGTCGCGCTCCGCATCGGCCTCAGCCTCGGCTTCGGCTTCGGCCTCAGCCTCCGCCTCGATCTCGGCATCAGCCTCGATCTCGGCCTCGGTCTCCTTGAACTGCACCTCCGGATCGATGAATCCGTTACTGCCGTCGACGGACGACAGCGTGGACCCCTCACCCACCTCCGTAGGAGCGGGCGGCTCGACCAGCCAGTCGGGATTGGCCTGCTTGTCCCACCACTTCCAGGCGGCGAAGACGCCGCCGGCCACCAAGCCGAGGACCACGAGTCCCTTGGCGAGGCGTCCGGCCCTGGCCCGCCGCTCGTGCTTCTTGATGATCTTCTGAATTTCCTTCGGCGTCACCTGCCCGCGCAGCGCGGCCCAGGCGGCGGTGGAACGCGACCCGGCCTCCTCAAGGACGGGACCGGTCGCGGCGACCGCGTGCTCGACACGCGGAACGGTGTAGTCGGTCGCCTGGCGGGCGGCCGAGCGGGTCATGACCGCCGCGCGATGCGCGGCCGCGTCGACCCGCGGCGGTACGTGCGGTGCGACGTACGCGACGTACTGCGCACGCGTCTGTGCTCGGGCCTGTCGTGTGGCCTTCGAGACCTTCGGCGCGATCCGCACCCGCGCCTCGTGCGCGTAGTGCGTGGCCTGGTCCCTGGCCGTTCCGGCGTACGGCGCCACCACTTCCGCGGCGTGCAGGACGCTCTCCTTCGCCGAATCTGACGCGGCGCGCACGCTGTCCATGCGGGTCACGGGATTCCTCCTCCTCGGTGGCGACGATCTCGGTTTTTCACCTTTCCATCCTTTTCGGAATCATGCCCGTCGGATCGGGGTCCGGCATGCGGGGCGGGCATCCGGGGTATGCGGGGCAGTGGTCCGGGGCACGCGGAGCGGTGGTCCAAGGCATGTGGGCGGTGATCCAGAGCATGCGAGGATCGGTCACGCCAGAGACAGACATGACGCGATACGACACGACGTGGACGGAAGGCGACCGTGGCCGAGCAGCTGTACGCGATCCTCAAGACCAGCCTGGGTGACATCGAGGTCCGGCTGATGCCGTTCCACGCCCCGAAGACGGTGCGCAACTTCGTCGAACTCGCCTCCGGCGAGCGCGAGTGGACGCATCCCGTCACCGGCAAGGTCTCCTCGGATCCGCTCTACGACGGCACGGTCTTCCACCGGGTCATCAAGGGCTTCATGATCCAGGGCGGCGACCCGCTGGGGAACGGCACGGGCGGACCGGGGTACGAGTTCGCCGACGAGTTCCACCCGGAGCTCTTCTTCGACCGTCCGTACCTGCTGGCCATGGCCAACGCCGGCCCGGGCACCAACGGCTCGCAGTTCTTCGTCACGGTCGGCGCCGCGACCTGGCTGAACCGCAAGCACACCATCTTCGGCGAGGTCGCGAGCCAGGAGAGCCGGAAGGTCGTGGACGCGATCGTGTCGGTCGCGACCGACCCCCACACCGAGCGCCCGCTCCAGGACGTCGTGATCGACTCCGTGGTGATCGAGAAGCGCTGAGGCGGAAGTGACGGAAGGGACGCAAGGGAAGGAACCTCCCATGGACCCGCAGTCCGGTCTGCCCCGCTGCTACCGCCACCCGGAGGCCGAGACCGGCATCCGCTGCGCCCGCTGCGACAAGCCCATCTGCCCGCAGTGCATGATCTCCGCCTCGGTCGGTTTCCAGTGCCCGGACTGTGTGCGCAACGGTTCGGGAACCGGCCACGCCGCCGACGCCAACCAGCCCCGGACGCTCGCGGGCGGCCGGGTGGCGGCCGACGACCGTCTGGTCACCAAGATCCTGATCGGGATCAACCTCGCGGTCTACCTCATGGTGCTGGCGTTCGGGGACCGGTTCGTCGACGAGCTCGTGCTCATCGGCTACGCCTACACGCCGGCCCTCGGCGAGGTGGTCGGGGTCGCGGACGGCGAGTGGTACCGGCTGCTGACCTCGACCGTCCTCCACCAGGAGGTCTGGCACATCCTCTTCAACGTGCTGGGCCTGTGGGTGATCGGCGGGATCGTCGAACCCGAGCTCGGCCGGATCCGGTACGCGGCCCTGTGCCTGCTCTCCGGGCTCTCCGGCTCCGTGCTCGCCTATCTCGTTGCCGCGCAGAACCAGCCCTCGTTGGGCGCCTCCGGCGTCGTCTACGGCCTGATCGGCGCCTGGGTCGTGCTGGCCCGCCGCAAGCGGCACGACATGCGGCCGGTGGTCCTCTTCGTGACGCTGTCGCTGCTCATGACCTTCACCCGTCCGGGAATCTCCTGGGAGGCCCACGTCGGCGGTCTCGTCGCGGGCGTCCTCGTGACGTACGTGCTGGTGCACGCGCCGAGGGCGCGCAGGGACCTCGTGCAGTACGGGGCCTGTGGACTGGTGCTCCTGCTCGACGTGGGGCTGGTACTCGCCCGATCCGCTGCGCTCACCTGAGCGCTGGGGGCTGTGGACGAGCTTTATTCCGAGCTTTCCCCAGAGTTATCCACAGTGTGTGGCGGCTCGTCCCCGCACCGTGGGGAAAGGCTGCACCCCTCGCCTCTGACCTGGTGTTTCTCTCAGGGAGGCGAGGGGTGCGTGCTGTTCCACGGCAGGTGATCGCACTCACGAAGCGGTCATACCGGCGTCAACCTCGTCCAAGTTATCCACAGATCTTCGTAAGTTATCCAGTGCTGTGTACAACGCTGTGGATAAGTTCAGGGGAGAGCTTGACGAGCCGCCGGTCCAGCCGATACTTCGCGGGCTACTGCGCTACTTCCACTGCGTGGAGACGCCGAAGCCCGCCGCGATGAAGCCGAAGCCCACCACGATATTCCAGTTGCGGATCGCCTCGATCGGCATCGAACCGTCGGTGACGTAGAAGACCACGATCCACACCAGCCCGATGGCGAACAACGCCAGCATCACAGGGGCCACCCAGCTGTGGTTCGTCAGCTTGATGTTGGTGGCCTGCTTGGCGGGCGTAGGCGTGAAGTCGGCCTTCTTGCGGATACGTGACTTCGGCACGAGGGACTCTCCTGTCGATGCGCTGCGTGACCGCGCAGGGAACTGTGGCTGGCGCCGGGATGTGACGTAGGAGGAAGACTGCGTCCCCCGGGCGTCCGTTAGCGTAGTGGTTCCGCGGCACCGAAGGGGATCAGGGTACGTTGAGCAATTCCGCCGACACTCCCACAGGGCCGGGCCGCACCACGAGGTGGCGCCCCGTCCGGGTGCTCACCCTTGCCGTCTTCGCCCTCGCCGGACTGATCTTCGTCACGAGTTTCAACACCGCCAAGGGCACCAACATCCGCACGGACGCCTCGCTGCTCAGGCTCTCCGACCTGATCGAGGAACGCAGCCACAAGAACGCCGGGCTCGACGAGTCCACCGCCGCCCTCCGCTCCCAGGTCGACGGCCTCGCCGCCCGCGACGACGGTTCCACCCGTGCGGAGGACGCGAAGCTCGACGCCCTCGAAGCGACCGCGGGGACCAAGGAGGTCTCCGGCTCCGGCCTCACCGTCACCCTCGACGACGCCCCGCCCAACGCCCAGGCGGCCCCGGGCTACCCCGAGCCGCAGGCCAACGACCTCGTCATCCACCAGCAGGACCTCCAGGCCGTCGTCAACGCCCTGTGGCAGGGCGGCGCCGAGGGCATCCGCGTGATGGACCAGCGGCTCATCTCCACCAGCGCCGTGCGCTGCGTCGGCAACACCCTGATCCTCCAGGGCCGCGTCTACTCGCCCCCGTACAAGATCACGGCAGTCGGCGACCGCGGGAAGCTGAACAAGGCGCTCACCGAGTCGCCGGCCCTCCAGAACTACCAGCTGTACGTCAAGGCGTACGGGCTCGGCTGGAAAGTCGACGACCGCAAGGCGGTGACTCTGCCCGGCTACTCGGGCACAGTGGACCTCCACTACGCGAAGCCGGTGAGCTGACCGGAGGGACTGCGGGGAGGGGCGCGTGGGCGGCTTGCGTCTCGTCGTGCGGACCTTCAGCGAGCTGTGCCTGACCGTCGGCACCCTGATCGTCCTCTTCGTCGTGTACGTCCTGTACTGGACCGGCGTCCAGGCCGAGAGCGCGAGCGCCGGCCAGATCGACACCCTCCAGCGCGAGTGGGCGGCCGGCCCGGTCGCGCCACCGCCGCTCCCCGCGCCGGCGCCTTCGTCCCCGCACGCCCCCAAGACGCGCCCCTACGCCCCCGGCAACGGGATCGCCGTCATGTACGTCCCCCGGCTCGGCAAGGACTGGAAGTGGCCCGTCCTCGAAGGCACCGGCCCGGGCGTCCTGAAGAAGGGCCTCGGGCACTACGCGGCGACCGCCCGCCTCGGCGCGACCGGGAACTTCGCCGTCGCCGGCCATCGCCGCACGTACGGGGACCCCTTCAAGGACTTCCCGCGGCTGCGCCCCGGCGACGCGGTCGTCCTCACCGACGGGACGACCTGGTTCACGTACCGGATCGACAGCGGCCCCCACAGGACGCTGCCCACCGACGTCGGGGTCGTCGCCCCCGTACCGAAGCCCCTCAAGAAGAACGCGGCCGGCTACGCCGGGCCCGGCCGCTACCTCACCCTCACCACCTGCGAGCCCGAGTGGGGCAGCAGCCACCGGCTGATCGTCTGGGCGCACCTCGACGCCACGCAGCCGGTGACCGACGGTCGTCCACAGGCTTTGGACAGCTGACCCCCCACGGCCCCCTCGCCCCGTACTCTGGTCCCCGTAACGAACGGAAGGGGCGGTCGACGTCATGTACGGCTGGATCTGGAGGCAACTGCCGGGCAACGCGTGGGTGCGGGCACTGATCTCGATCGTGCTGGTACTCGCGGTGGTCTACGCCCTCTTCCAGTACGTGTTCCCCTGGGCGGAGCCCCTGCTTCCGTTCAACGATGTGACGGTGGACGGCCAGTGAGCGCGCGCATTCTCGTCGTCGACAACTACGACAGCTTCGTCTTCAACCTCGTTCAGTACCTCTACCAGCTCGGTGCCGAGTGCGAGGTCCTCCGCAACGACGAGGTCGAGCTGAGCCACGTACCGGGGGGCGGCTTCGACGGCGTCCTTCTGTCGCCCGGGCCCGGTGCGCCCGAGCAGGCCGGGATCTGCATCGACATGGTCCGGCACTGCGCCGACACCGGCGTGCCCGTCTTCGGCGTCTGCCTCGGCATGCAGTCGATGGCCGTGGCGTACGGCGGCGTCGTCGGCCGCGCGCCCGAGCTGCTGCACGGCAAGACCTCCCTCGTCACGCACGAGGGGGCGGGCGTCTTCGCAGGTCTCCCCTCGCCCTTCACGGCGACCCGCTACCACTCGCTGGCCGCCGAGCCCGCCACCCTCCCGGCCGAGCTGGAGGTCACCGCGCGGACCGAGGACGGCATCATCATGGGGCTGCGCCACCGTGAACTGCCCGTCGAAGGGGTCCAGTTCCACCCCGAGTCGGTCCTCACCGAGCACGGCCACCTGATGCTCGCCAACTGGCTGGAGCTGTGCGGCGACAAGGGGGCCGTCGCCCGGTCGGCGGGGCTCGCGCCGGTGGTGGGCAAGGCCGTCGCGTGACGACGGGCTCGCCGTGGTTCCGGGACGCGGGAGACCCGGGGCCCGAGCCGATACCCGTGGACCCGTACGGGCAGGGGGAGCAACTCCCCTACGAGCCGACGGGGTACGAGCCCGTGTACGAGGCTCCGGGTGCCCCCGTGTACGAGGCTCCGGCTGTTCCCGCGTACGAGGCCCAGGCCGCCCCCGTGTACGAGGCTCCGTACGACTCCCGGCCGCCTTACGAGCCGCAGCCCGCCTACGAGGCGCCGCACGAGCCGACGTATGACGCGGCCTCGCGTGAGCCCGCGTACGCGTCGTACGCGCCGGAGGAGCCCTCACAGGCCCCACCCGCCCCACGAGACGAGACGGTGGCCCTGCGGGCCGTGGAGACGCCTCCAGGGCCCGGCCGGGCCGAGCGGCGCCGCGCGGCCAAAGGCGGCAGAGGCAAGGGTCGCGGCAGCACCCCCACCGACACCGCGGGAACGGCGACCGGATCCCGCCCCCTCTCCCGTGTCGAGGCCCGCCGCGCCGCCCGCGCTGCCAAGGACAGCGTCGGCGTCGTCGCCAGCCGGATCATCGGCGAACTCTTCATCACCTTCGGCGTCGTCATGCTGCTCTTCGTCACCTACCAGCTGTGGTGGACGAACGTCCGCGCCGGCCAGCAGACCGACCGTGCCAAGGAACAGATAGAGGACACCTGGGCGAAGGGTGACAGCAAGCCGGAGGCCTTCGAGCCCGGCGAGGGCTTCGCCATCATGTACATCCCCAAGCTCGACGTCGTCGTGCCCATCGCCGAGGGCATCAACAAGACCAAGGTCCTGGACAAGGGCATGGTCGGCCACTACGCCGACGGCAAGCTCAAGACGGCCATGCCGTCCGACAAGCAGGGCAACTTCGCCGTGGCCGGACACCGCAACACGCACGGCGAACCGTTCCGGTACGTCAACCAGCTCAAACCCGGTGACCCGATCGTCGTCGAGACCCAGGACGCGTACTACACCTACGCGATGGCGAGCATCCTGCCCCAGACCGCGCCGTCGAACGTCTCGGTGATCGACCCGGTCCCGAAGGGCTCCGGCTTCACCAAGCCCGGCCGGTACATCACGCTGACCACGTGCACGCCCGAGTTCACGAGCACGTACCGCATGATCGTCTGGGGCACGCTGGTCGAGGAACGCCCGCGCAGCGAGGGAAAGCCCGAGGCACTCGTAGGCTGAGACCCCACACCTCCGGACGGGACGACGGGACGACCTAGTGGCACGCGCGCGCAACCGGATCGCCGGGATCATCAGCGTCTTCGGCGAACTCCTCATCACAGCGGGTCTGGTGCTCGGACTCTTCGTCGTCTACTCGCTGTGGTGGACCAACGTCCTCGCCGACCGCGCGGCCGACCAGGACGGCGCCCAGGTCCGCGACCGCTGGGCCGACGGCCCCGGCGCCCTCGACACCAAGGACGGCATCGGCTTCCTGCACGTGCCGGCCATGAAGAACGGCGAGGTCCTGGTCAAGCAGGGCACCACCCCCGGCATCCTGAACAACGGCGTCGCCGGCTACTACACCGACCCGATGAAGTCCGCCCTCCCGCAGGACAAGAAGGGCAACTTCACGCTGGCCGCGCACCGCGACGGGCACGGCGCGAAGTTCCACAACATCCACAAGCTGAAGACCGGCGACCCGATCGTCTTCGAGTCCAAGGACACCTGGTACGTCTACAAGGTCTACAAGACGCTGCCGGAGACCACGAAGTACAACGTGGACGTCCTCCAGCCCGTCCCGAAGGAATCCGGCGTGAGCAAGCCGGGCCGCTACATCACGCTGACGACCTGCACCCCGATGTACACCTCGGACTACCGGTACATCGTCTGGGGCGAACTGGAACGCACGGAGAAGGTCGACCGCGACCGCACCCCGCCGGCGGAGCTGCGCTGACGCTCGGCTGAGTCCCGGCCACGACCGAGCCCCGGCATCCTTGGGATGCCGGGGCTCGGTCATGTGTACGGGTACGGGTGCCGATGCGGCCGTCAGTCGAAGAAGCCGCCGCCGCCGTTGTTGTCGTTCCCGCCCTCGTTCCCGCCCTGGTTGCCGCCCTGGTCTCCGCCCTGGTTGCCACCCTGGTCGCCGCCCTGGTCGCCGCCGGTGCCGCCCAGGGAGGTGACCGTGACGGTCTCGCCGGTGTTGATCATCGAACCCGCGGGCGGGTTCGAGCCGAGGACCATGGCGTCCTCCTTGTCGGAGCCCTGCTGGACGACGACGAGACCCAAGGCCTCAAGCTGCGCCTTGACGTCCTTGAACTGCTTGCCGCCGATGTCCGCGGGGATCTGGACCTGTGTCACCTGCGGGCCCTTGGAGACCTTCAGGGTGATCTGGACGTCCTTCGGCTGGTCCGTGCCGCCCTGCGGGGTCATGTCGACGACCGTGCCCTTGGGCTGGTCGGATTCGACTTCCTCCTGGGTCACCTTGGTGAAGCCGACCGCGTTCAGCTGCTGGACGGCCTGCTCGTAGGTCCGGCCCTTCTGGTCGGGAAGCTCGGACAGCATCTGCTTCGCGACCGTGATCGTCACCTCGGAGTTCTTCTCCGCCTTGGTGCCGGCGTCCGGGTTCGTGCGCAGGACCGTGCCCGGGTCTTCCTGGGACTCCTCCTGGTCGACCTTGACCTCGAAGCCCTTGTCCTTCAGGGTCTGCTCGGCGCGCTCCCGGGACTGCTCGATGACGTCCGGGACCTCTACGAGGGGGGCGCCCTCGGAGACGTACACCTGGATCGTGCTGCCGGTGTCCATCTTCGCGACGTTGTCCGCGACCGGGACCTGGCGGCAGACGGAGCCCTTGGGCTCCTCGCAGCGCTCGGTGCCGGCCTGGACCGCCTTCACCTGGGCATTGGCCGCGAGACCCTCCGCCGCCTTCAGCGGCTGACCGACGAGCTGGGGGACCGTGACCTGCTGGGGCCCCTCCTTCTTGTCCATCAGCGAGACACCGATGAAGATCGCGCCGACGAGCACCAGGATGCCCGCGAGAATCAGCAGGATCGTCGAGGTGTTCGACTTCTTCTGGCCACCACCACGACGACGGTCCGGACGGTCGTCGTAGCCGTAGCCACCGTCGTCGCCGTTGATCGGGGGCATCATCGACGTCTGGCCGGCCGGGTCGGCCTGGCGCAGGGCGGTCGTCGGCTGGTCCTCCGCGTAACCGCCGTAGCCCCCGCCGTACGCGGGCGCGCCGCCCATCCCCATGCCCATCGCCGCGGCGGCCGCGACCGGCTGACCGTCGAGGCAGGCCTCGATGTCCGCGCGCATCTCGTCCGCCGACTGGTAGCGGTAGTCGGGGTCCTTGACCAGCGCCTTGAGGACGATGGCGTCCATCGACGGCGTGATCTCGGGGTCGAAGTTGCTCGGCGCCTGCGGCTCCTCACGGACGTGCTGGTACGCGACCGCGACCGGCGAGTCGCCGATGAAGGGCGGACGGACGGTGAGGAGCTCGTACAGCAGGCAGCCCGTGGAGTACAGGTCGGACCGGGCGTCGACCTGCTCGCCCTTGGCCTGCTCCGGGGAGAGGTACTGGGCGGTGCCGATCACAGCGGCGGTCTGGGTCATGGTCATGCCCGCGTCGCCCATGGCGCGCGCGATGCCGAAGTCCATGACCTTGACCTGGCCGGTGCGCGTCAGCATGACGTTCGCCGGCTTGATGTCGCGGTGCACGATGCCGGCGCGGTGCGAGTACTCGAGTGCCTGGAGGATGCCGACCGTCATCTCGAGCGTGCGCTCGGGCAGCAGCTTGCGGCCGGAGTGCAGCAGCTCGCGCAGGGTCGACCCGTCGACGTACTCCATCACGATGTACGGGATGGAGACCTGGTCGACGTAGTCCTCGCCGGTGTCGTAGACCGCGACGATCGCCGGGTGGTTCAGCGACGCGGCGGACTGGGCCTCACGGCGGAACCGGGCCTGGAAGGACGGATCGCGGGCCAGGTCGGCCCGCAGCGTCTTCACGGCGACGGTGCGGCCGAGCCGGGTGTCCTGGGCGATGTACACCTCGGCCATGCCACCACGGCCGAGCACCGAGCCCAGCTCGTACCGGCCGCCGAGGCGACGCGGCTCTTCCATAGCTAATCCAGCCCTCTCCGTCTGTCCCGACCGCACCCATGGGTGGTCCGGCGGTGTGTGCTGTTCGCGCATACGCTACCGGCCCCTGGACGGCGTTCCGCTCGGGGCCGATAGCTGATACCTGACCGGTACCTGGTTCGTACCGTCTCGCTGGTTCGTACCGTTCCGGGATCAGCCCCGGCTCTTGAGGACCGCCTTCATGACGTCCTTCGCGATCGGGGCGGCCAGGCCGCCACCGCTGATGTCCTCGCGGTTGGTGCCCTCGGAGTCCTCGACGATCACGGCCACGGCGACCGGGGAGCCCTGGTCGGTCTTGGCATACGAGATGAACCAGGCGTACGGACGCTTGGCGTTCTTCTCGCCGTGCTGGGCCGTACCCGTCTTGCCGCCGACCTTGACGCCGTCCATGTGCAGGTCGGCGTTGCCGCCGGTGCCCTTCGTGACGACGTTCTCCATCATCTGCTGGAGCAGCTGGGCGTTCTGCGGGGAGACCGGCCGGCTCATCTCCTCCGGGTCGTTCTGCTTGATGACGTCGAGGTTCGGGGCGACCAGCTTGTCGATCATGTACGGCTTCATCAGCTTGCCGTCGTTGGCGATCGCCGCCGTGACCATCGCCATCTGGAGCGGGGTGGTCGCGGTGTTGAACTGGCCGATGGAGGAGAGCGCGTTGCCGCCGCGGTCCATCTGCTTGTCGTAGACGGAGGCGGCGGAGCGGACCGGGGTGAACTGCTCGGCGTTGAAACCGAACTTCTCGGCCATCTCCACCATCTTGTCGCGGCCGACGTCGTCACCGAGCTTCGCGAAGACCGAGTTGCAGGAGACTTCCAGCGCCTTGGTGAGGCTGGCGTTGGCGCAGCCGCCCGAGTGGTTCTTCATCTTCACCGTGGAGAGCGGGATCTTCCAGCCCTCGGGCGTCTCGGTCGCCGCGTTGATGTCGGTGACCTTGCCGGCCTCCAGCGCCGCGGCGGCGGTGACGACCTTGAAGACGGAGCCGGGCGGGTAGATCTCGCGGATGGCGCGGTTCTGCTTCGGCTTGTTCTTGTCGTTCTCCAGCGCGACCCAGGCCTTCTCGTCCTTCTTCGAGTAGCCGGCGAAGGAGGTGGGGTCGTACGAGGGAGTGGAGGCCAGAGCGAGGATCTTGCCGGTGGACGGCTCGATCGCGACGACGGCGCCGGTGTTGTCACCGAGGCCCTCGAAGGCGGCCTTCTGGGCGGCGCCGTTGAGGGTGGTGACGACGTCGCCGCCCTTCCTCTGCTCGCCCGTGAACATGGAGAGCGTGCGGTCGAAGAAGAGCCGGTCGTCGTTGCCGGTGAGGATGCCGTCCTCGATCTTCTCGATCTGGTTGGCGTCGTAGGCCTGCGAGGCGTAGCCGGTGACCGGGGCCCACATCGGGCCGTCGGTGTAGGTGCGCTTGTACTTGTAGTACTCGTCCTTGGAGTCGACGGAGCCGGTGATCGGCTTGCCGTCGACGATGATGTTCCCGCGCTCGTTCGCGTACCGCTCGATCCGGACACGGGTGTTGTCCGGGTGGGAGTTCAGCTCGTCGGCGCGGACGAACTGCACCCAGTTGTCCCGCAGGAGCAGGGCGAGGATGAGCAGGCCGCAGAAGATCGCGACCCGGCGCAGCGGCTTGTTCACGGACGGACCACCTGGGTCATCTCGGCGTCGGGGGACGGGGCGGGCGCGGGCGCCGGACGGCGCGCCGTGTCGCTGATCCGGATCAGGATGCCGATCAGTGCCCAGTTGGCGATCACGGAGGAACCGCCGTACGCGAGGAACGGCATGGTCATACCGGTGAGCGGAATGAGCCCCATCACGCCGCCGGCGACGACGAAGATCTGGAGCGCGAAGGCGCCGGAGAGGCCCATCGCGAGCAGCTTGCCGAAGGGGTCACGGGCGGCGAGAGCGGTGCGGACACCGCGCTCGACGATCAGCCCGTAGAGGAGCAGGAAGACCATCACACCGGCGAGTCCGAGCTCCTCGCCGACGGTGGCGAAGATGAAGTCGGAGTTGGCGGCGAAGCCGATGAGGTCCGAGTTGCCCTGGCCGAGGCCGGTGCCGAGGATGCCGCCGGAGCCGAAGGACATCAGGACTTCGGTCATCTGGTCGCAGGCATAGGCCATGTTGCTGCCCGCGGGCGCCGTCTTCAGGCACTCGAACGGGTCGAGCCAGGCCGCCACACGGGACTGGACGTGGCTGGCGAAGGAGCTGACGGCGACCGCGCCGCCCGCTGCCATCAGCAGACCCATGACGATCCAGCTGGTCCGCTCGGTCGCCACGTACAGCATGATCACGAACATGCCGAAGAACAGCAGCGAGGTTCCGAGGTCGTTCTCGAAGACCAGGATGAGGAGGCTGACCGCCCAGATCGTGAGGATCGGGCCGAGGTCGCGGCCACGGGGCAGGTAGAGGCCCATGAAGCGGCGGCTGGCCAGCGCCAGCGCGTCCCGCTTCACCATCAGGTAGCCGGAGAAGAACACGGCCAGGACCAGCTTGGCGAACTCGCCGGGCTGGATCGAGAAACCGCCGACCCGGATCCAGATCTTGGCGCCGAAGCTGTCCGTGCCGAGGCCCGGGACCAGCGGAAGCAGCAGCAGGACGAGGGACACCACCATGGAGATGTACGTGTAGCGCTGGAGGACACGGTGGTCCTTCAACAGCAGCAGCACGCCCACGAACATGGCGATGCCGATCGCCGAGTACATCATCTGGCTCGGCGCGTCCGGGCTGAAGCTGTCGTACAGGCGCATCGACGTGGCGATCAGCCGCGGCGACTGGTCAAGCCGCCAGATCAGCACCAGGCCCATGCCGTTGAGCAGGGTCGCGAGGGGCAGCAGCAGCGGGTCCGCGTACGGGGCCCACTTCCGCACCACGAGGTGCGCGACGCCCGCGAGCAGGGCGAGACCGAGCCCGTACCCGGCCATGCCGGCCGGGACCTTGCCGTCGATGGCCAGGCCCACGTTGAGGTACGCGAACACCGGGATGACGACGGCGAACGCGAGCAGCGCCAGCTCGGTGTTGCGGCGGCTCGGCGCCTCGATCGCGCCGATGGTGGTCGTGTTGGTGACAACGCTCATGGTGGTGAAAGGCCCCCTACGGGTGCTTACTGCTTGCCGCAGTTCGAGGCCAGCTTCTGCTCCTCCGCGGTGAGGGTGGGACCCGGGGACGGAGCGGCTGTGGTGGGCTTGGAGTCAGGGGTGGCAGTGCCTTCCGGCGTCTCGGCCGGCGGCTTGCTCGCCTGGTCCGCGGCCTTCTCGGCGGCGGCGCGGCGCTGCTCGGTCTTCTTGCAGGCCGAGGCCTGCGCTGCCAGCTCGGAGATCTTCGTCTCGGCCTTGCCGAGGTTGCCGCCGGCGATCGTGTCCTCGACCTGCTTCCGCTGGTAGGCGGGGAGGTACTTGAGTTCGATCTCGGGGTGGTCCTTCTCGACCTTCGACAGCGAGACCCAGGCCAGGTCCTGGCTGATGCCCTGGTAGAGCGCCACGTGCTGGTCCTTGGAGCCGACGAAGTACTGCGTCTGCGTCCACCGCCAGCCGCCGTAGAGCCCGCCGCCGACGACGGCGAGGGCCAGGACGAGGAGGAAGGAGCGCTTGAGCCACTTGCGGCCCGTGCGCGGCTTGACGAAGTCGTCGTCCGTGTACGACTCGAAGGAACCCTGCGGCGGCATGCCGCCGTAGCCGTGGTCGTCGCCGCTGCCGGGCGGACCGAAGCCGCCGGCGGGCGGCTGCTGGTGCGGGGCAGGGCGGCCGAGGCCGGAGGCGCGGCCGGCGGGGGTCTGCATCGCCCCGCCGTCGTTCAGCTGGGCGGCCTGGTTCTCGGCGACCGCGCCCACGATGACCGGGGTGTCGCTGAGGTGACCGGCGAGGGTGTCGCCGCCGTCGACGTCGAGGACGTCGGCGACGATCACCGTGATGTTGTCGGGGCCACCGCCGCGCAGCGCGAGCTGGATCAGCTCCTGCACGGTCTCCTGCGGGCCCTGGTAGCTGGCGAGCGTGTCCTCGAGGGTCTGGTGGGAGACCACGCCGGACAGGCCGTCGGAGCAGATCAGATAGCGGTCGCCGGCCCGGACCTCGCGGATGGAGAGATCGGGTTCGACGTGGTCACCGCTGCCGAGCGCGCGCATGAGGAGCGAACGCTGCGGGTGGGTAGTGGCCTCTTCCTCGGTGATCCGGCCCTCGTCGACGAGGCGCTGCACCCAGGTGTGGTCCTGCGTGATCTGGGTGAGGACACCGTCACGGAGCAGGTACGCGCGCGAGTCGCCGACGTGCACCAGGCCGAGGCGCTGGCCGGTCCACAGCAGGGCCGTGAGCGTCGTGCCCATGCCCTCGAGCTGCGGGTCCTCCTCGACCATCATCCGCAGCTGGTCGTTGGCGCGCTGCACCGCCGTACCGAGCGAGGTGAGGATGTCGGAACCGGGGACGTCGTCGTCGAGCGTGACGAGGGTGGAGATCACCTCGGAGGAGGCGACCTCACCGGCGGCCTGGCCGCCCATGCCGTCGGCGATGGCGAGCAGCCGGGGGCCGGCATAGCCGGAGTCCTCGTTGCCCTCGCGGATCATGCCCTTGTGGGAGCCCGCGGCGAAACGCAGGGACAGAGTCATGCGCACCTGCCCTGTCGACGCTGCATCGGGGTACAGCCGGTCTCGACCCACACTGCCCACCCTCCGGTCGCTCCGCTCATTGTCGTACTACTTCCGCAGCTCGATGACGGTCTTGCCGATGCGAATCGGCGCGCCCAGCGGAATCGGCGTGGCGGTGGTGAGGCGGGTCCGGTCGAGATAGGTGCCGTTCGTGGACCCGAGATCCTCGACGATCCACTGGCCGTCCCGGTCCGGGTAGATCCTGGCGTGCCGGCTGGACGCGTAGTCGTCGTCCAGCACGATCGTCGAATCGTGCGCCCGGCCCAGCGTGATCGTCTGGCCCTGGAGGGCGACGGTGGTGCCGGTGAGGGTGCCCTCGGAGACGACCAGCTTGGTCGGGGCGCCACGGCGCTGCCGCCCGCCCGCGGCGGTGGGCTGCTGCCCGCGCTGCTGCGGAGGCGCGGCGGCCTGCTGGCGCGTGTTCTGCTGCGGCCGGGCGTCTTGGCGCCGTGAACCGCGCTGCGTCACCCGCGTTCCGAACAGGTCGCTACGGATGACCTGGACGGCCACGATGACGAACAGCCACAGAACGGCCAGGAAACCCAACCGCATGACCGTCAGGGTCAGCTCTGACATTGCCCCCGCTTCACCCTTCGGCTTGCCGGTAAACGATGGTGGTACTACCCACGACGATCCGCGAGCCGTCGCGGAGCGTAGCGCGGGTGGTGTGCTGCCCGTCCACCACGATGCCGTTGGTGGATCCCAGATCCTGGATCGTCGAGGGCGTTCCGGTCCGGATCTCGCAGTGCCGGCGGGAGACGCCGGGATCGTCGATCCTCACGTCCGCGTCGGTGCTGCGGCCGAGGACCAGGGTCGGGCGGGAGATCTGATGGCGGGTGCCGTTGATCTCGATCCAGCGGCGGACCTGGGGGCCCGCTCCGGCCCCGGGGCCCGTGCCGGGCATGGCCACGGGGCCGCCCGCCGGGCGTCCCGAGGGTGCCGGCGGCCGCTGGCCGGTGGCGCCGGGGGGAGGCGAGGCGGGCATGGGCGGGGCGCCGGCCGGGGGGTACCCGTAACCGCCGCGGCCCTGCGCCTGGCCCTGCTGCTGGTGGTGCTGCTGTCCGGCCGAGGGCGGCTGCGGCTGTGACGTACTCGACGCGAGGGTGCGGCTGCGCACCCGGTAGAGACCGGTGTCGAGGTCGTCGGCCTTCTCCAGATGGACCTTGATCGGGCCCATGAAGGTGTACCGCTGCTGCTTCGCGTAGTCCCGGACCAGGCTGGCGAGCTCGTCGCCGAGCTGACCCGAGTAGGGGCTGAGGCGCTCGTAGTCCGGCGTGCTCAGCTCCACGATGAAGTCGTTCGGGACGACGGTCCGCTCGCGGTTCCAGATCGTCGCGTTGTTGTCGCACTCGCGCTGGAGCGCGCCGGCGATCTCGACGGGCTGGACCTCGGACTTGAAGACCTTGGCGAAGGTGCCGTTGACCAGACCTTCGAGGCGCTGCTCGAATCGCTTCAGGACTCCCATGGGGCACCTCCTCCGTCGTTGTCGTCCTGGTACTGCTTACTGATCGTATCCACGCGTCGGGAAATCGGCTGGTTCCCCTTCTCTGCCCTGTGGACGAGTGTCACCTCTCACAGACCTTTCCCCCGGATCGTAGAGGTGGCCTGTGGACAGTGTCCCGCACCCGGCGGAGGGAGCGGCGGTGGGACCGGGGGTCCGGCCCGGGAGACCGAGTGCGGTCCGTCACCTTTCTCCCGTCTCCTCCCGCCTCCTCCTGTCTCCTTCCGTTCCACCCGTCTCCTTCCGTTCCACCCGTTCGTTCCGTCTGTTCCGTCTCCTTCGCTTTCCTGCCTCCCCTTCCTCTCCTTCCCCACATCGTTCCCTTCGGGGTCTCCCTCAGGCCTCCCTCTCTCCTTGTTCTGCGGGAGTGGGGGCGAAACAAGGGATGTGAATCCACGGTCTGCGACGTGCTAATCTTCAGATGTCGCCAGGCGCTCGCACCGAAAGGTGAGAGGGCAGGGAGGCCATCAATGCGCGGGTGGCGGAATAGGCAGACGCGCTGGATTCAGGTTCCAGTGCCCGAAAGGGCGTGGGGGTTCAACTCCCCCCTCGCGCACCAGACGAAAGCCCCGTAGGTCATCGACCTACGGGGCTTTCGCGTTTGTGTCGCGGAATGTGAGCCTTCCCACGTCGGGGCTGGAGCGGGCCGAGGTCGCGACTTTTGTCGTCGCGGGGCGAGACGAAAGACGGACGTCCGCCGGTGGCGTCGCTGCCTAGGGTGCGAGCGTGGACGTTAAGTCGAAATCGGGGGACCCGGGCGCGA
This sequence comes from Streptomyces sp. NPDC058650, assembly GCF_042717315.1. Taxonomy (NCBI): domain Bacteria; kingdom Bacillati; phylum Actinomycetota; class Actinomycetes; order Kitasatosporales; family Streptomycetaceae; genus Streptomyces; species Streptomyces sp. NPDC058650. The sequence continues at coordinate 461,002 of NZ_JBHXRL010000001.1, read as the reverse complement.
GCGGGAACGAGACCGGGAAACAGGCAGGGGCTGGGACCGGGACGGGGCTCAGGACCGGGATGGGGATCCGGGCCGGGGTGGGGATCGGGACCGGGATGGGTCTCACGGCCGGGGCCGGGGCCGGGACGGGGGTTCGGGTCAGGGTCGCTGCCTGGTGGGGATGGTTCGCCGTACCGGGGCAGTGGTCGCGGCGCAGGACCGCCGGTGAGATCTCGCTCGCCGTGGTCGTCGCGCTGCTGGCTGCCGGGAGCGAGGAGCTCCTGGGCGGTGAGGGCTGGCGGCTCGCCGGGGTCGCCGCCGGTGCCGCCGTGCTGTCGCTGCTGCGCCGCAGGCTGCCCGCGGGCGTGCTCGTCATCGCCGCGGCGCTCGCTCCCTTCCTGCCCGGCTTCGGGCCGCTGCTGATCGTGGTCAGCTGGTCGGCCGGCCGGTACATCGCGGGCGCCGGGCGGGCGCTGGCCGCGTTCATGGCCGCCTTCGTCCTGGACGTCGGAGGGACGGTCCTGGAGACGTGGGACCGGCAGCGGCTGCTCACGGTGGCCTTCCTCGCAACCCTCTACTACCTCGGCACCACCCTGGCGCCCGGGCTCGCCCACCGTTACTGGACCCAGCGGCGGACCCTGTTGCACGCCCTCCAGGAGCGCAACGCCCAGCTGCTGCGGGAGCGGACGATGGTGGCCTGGCAGGCGCGGCTGCGGGAACGGCAGCGGATCGCCCAGGACATGCACGACAGCCTCGGGCACCAGCTGGCGCTGATCGCCGTGCACACGGGGGCCCTGGAGGTGGACCGGGAGCTGAGCGAGCGGCAGCGCGAGGTCGTCGGAGTCCTGCGGAACGCCTCGGTGACGGCGATGCACGAGCTGCGGGAGGTCGTCGGCATATTGCGCGACGGGATCGAGGCGACGGAAGGAACGGCCTCGGCGCCCGCGCGGGCCGGGGACGAGACGGGGCGGGCGGCGCGGGGGACCGCCGGCATCGAGGGGCTCGTGGTGGCCGCCAGGGCGGCCGGAACCACCGTCGGGCTGAGCCGGCTCGGGGAGGAGCGGCCGCTGGCACCGGCCGCGGACCACGCCGCGTACAGGATCGTGCAGGAGGCGCTGACCAACGCCTACAAGTACGCGCCGGGGGCGCCGATCGCCGTCGAGCTGCGGTACGAGCCGGACACCTTCGTCGTAGAGGTCCTCAACGAGGCGTCGGCGGGCGGCCCGGCCAAGGACGTGGTGAGCGGCGGACAGGGGCTGACGGGACTCGCCGAGCGGGCCCGGCTGGTGGGCGGCATGTGTCACGCGGGTCCGGCCGACGGAGGCGGGTTCCGGGTGGCGGGGATGCTGCCGTACGGAGCGGCACCCGTCGCCGAGGCAGCGCCTTTGGTCGATGCCGCCGACGACTTCCGGCAGCAGTCGACGAGACCGCTGGTGGGCGATGGTCGTCCGGTCGTGGTCGGACCGGCCGACTGGACGTTCACGGAGCGGGAGCTGGCGATGGCGGTGCGCGGGGGCAGGGGCAGGGGCATGGGCGCGGGCGGCGGGGTCGCGCTGGGCTGCGGGATCGCGTTCGGCGCGGTCATCCTGCTCGTGGTGGCGGCGGGCTTCGGTCTCTTCTTCATGATCGGTTCGATGGAGAAGGGGATGATCGAACCCGAGCAGTACGACGCGGTGAAGGTCGGTATGACCGAGCGCGAGGTCCGCGACCGACTCCCTTCGGGCGACTCCATCGCCACCGCGGGCCTGGGTGGCAAGGGGCCCGCGCGGCCGGAGGGCGCCGACTGTCTGCTGCTGCTCTCGTCGGAGACCGGTGAGTCCTTCGAGGAGGAGCCCGTTTTCCGGTTCTGCTTCAAGGACGGCAAGCTGATCGAGAAGAAGTCGTACGTGGTCGAGCAGCGGTGACGCTGTCCTCGGCCCCATCGGAGTCGTGGGGGAGTAGCTGTGGCAGGGCAGCCCATCAGGGTCGTGATCGCCGATGACGAGCCCCTGATCCGGGCCGGGATCCGGATGATCCTCATCTCGGACCCGGACATCGAGGTGGTCGCCGAGGCGGCCGACGGCCGGGCGGCGGTCGAGGCGGCGCGGGCGCACGCCGCCGACGTGGTGCTGCTCGACATCCAGATGCCGGTGCTCGACGGCCTCTCCGCGCTGCCGGAGCTGCGTCGGGCCGCACCGGCGGCCCGGGTGATCGTCCTGACGACCTTCGGGGAGCGGGAGAACGTGCTGCGGGCCCTGGAGCACGGGGGCGCCGGGTTCCTGCTCAAGGACACGGCGCCGGCCGAGCTGATCCGTGCGGTGCGGGCGGCCGCGGCGGGGGACGCCTATCTGTCGCCGGCGGCCACCCGACATGTGGTGGAGCGGCTCGCCACGGGCCGGGAGGCCGCGCGGTCCGAGCAGGCGCGGGTGCGGGTGGCGGCGCTGAGCGCGAAGGAGCGTGAGGTGCTGGCCGTGCTCGGGGAGGGGCTGTCCAACGCCGACGCGGGCCGGCGGCTGCACATGAGCGAGGCCACGGTGAAGACGTACGTGAGCCGGATCCTGGCCAAGCTGGACTGTGAGAACCGGGTGCAGGCGGCACTGCTGGCCCGGGACGCGGGGCTGTAAGCCCCTCCCGGCGCGTGGGGCCGGGGAGGGCCGGGGCGGGGGCAGGTGGGACGGAAGAGATGGGTGCGCCCGGAGGGGCGGGTCAGCGCAGGGCGCTGTCCGGGAGGCCGCTCGTGCCCGCGGCGTTGTAGCGGAGCAGGTACGCGGCGAACCGGGCGAGGTCGTCGGCCGACCAGTCTCTGAGGCGCTCCTGGTAGGCGGCGAGGCGGCTCGTCTGCGCCGCGGCGAGGACTTCGGCGCCCGCCTCGGTGGGGTGCAGGACCTGGACGCGGTGGTCGTCGGGGGCGGGCCGGCGCTCGACGAAGCCGAGCTTCTCCAGGGTGGCGACCTGGCGGCTGACCGTCGACTTGTCCAGCAGGTAGTGGGCCGCGAGGTCCGTTGCGCGGCAGCCGCGCTGGTCGTCGATGTGGGCGAGCAGTGTGTAGGAGACGAGCGGGAGCTCGGGGTGGACCCGGGCCGCCGCGGCGCGGGCGCGGCGCGCGAAGGCCGTCAGCTCGCGCTGGATGACGTCCACGGACGCCTCGCGCGGTACCTCTGCGCCACCGGTCATGGTGCGCTCCCCTGTCGTCGGGTGTCGTTGCCTGCGGGTTCGGTTGTATAGTACAACGGTTCCTTAGTTGTAAAAGCCAACCATGGAGGTTCCCGGTGTCCGCAGGACCGAGTACCAACGGCGCGTTGCGGCATGTCCTCGGGCATCTGCTCACTCCCCTGCTGATGTGTGTCGGCATGGGCCTGGCCTACCTCGGCGCCTTCCACGCCCCCGCCCCCCACGACCTGCGCGTCGACGTCGTCGGCTCCGGACCGAGCGCCCAGGTCCTCGCACAGACGCTCCAGGACGCGGGCGCCGGCGCCCTCGACGTCCGTACCGTCGCCGACCGGGCCACGGCCGTCGCCTCGCTGCGCGAGCAGGGCAGCTTCGGGGCCTACGTCCCCGGCGAGAAGCCCGAGCTCCTCGTCGCCTCGGGCTCCTCCGACACCAGTGCCATGGCCGTCGAGAAGGTGTTCACCAAGGTCGCCGCCGCACAGGACGCCCCGCTCAAGGTCACCGACGTCGCCCCCGTCGCCTCCGGCGACCCCACCGGCCAGGGAGTCTTCTTCCTGCTCGTCGCCCTCAGCATCGGCGCCTACGCGTCGGTCGCCGTCATCGGCGGAGCCGGCGCCGTCCTGCCCATGCGGATCAGGGCCCTCCTCGCCGCCGGGATGTCGCTGGTCGTCAGCCTGATCGGCACCCTGTTCGCCGGACCGGTCTTCCACCTCGTCGACCAGGGCCTCGGCGGAGTCTGGGCGATGTCCTGGCTGTACGCGGCGGGCATCCTGTTCGTCGGCGTCGGCCTCCACACGTTCCTGCGCCGCTGGACCACGCTCGGCGTGATGGTGCTCTTCGTCATGCTCAACTTCACGAGCTCCGGCGGCATCTACCGGCCCGAGCTCCAGCCCGGCTTCTTCGGCGCGCTGCACGCCTTCTGGAACGGCGCGGGCTTCGTCGAAGGCGTCCGCAGCCATGTGTACTTCGGCGGTCACGCACTCGGCGGACACGTCCTCGTCCTCGCCCTGTGGTTCCTCGCCGGAGCCGCCCTCGTGGTGACCGCGGGGGTCGTGGAGGCCAGGAGGAACGGCCCCGCCGGACCCCGCTCGGCGTCGGCGGGGGCGGGCGGAGCGAAGGCCGGGGAGAAGACCCTGGCAGGGGACGGGATCGAGGAGGAGATGGAGGAGGCGGTCGCCGTCTGAGGTTGTCCACAGGGCGTTGTCCACAGGGGGAGACGGCCGATCAGGTGCGGCGGTACCGTCAGGGCCGGATGATGTTGGACATCGCATCGGGGGAGGGCGTCCCATGGACGAGATCCGGGCCGTGGTGCCGGGACAGCGCGGTACGGACGGGGCGGCGGACAGTGAGCGGATCCCGCACGTACCGGGCTTCGCGCGCCGTGCCGCCGACGGTGGCGCAGGCGTCGCCTCCAGGGAGGCCGGCAAGGAACTGCGCGGCCGGGTGCCCCGCTCCGCGCACGACCGGCCGGCACTCGCGGCCGACCGGCCTGACGCCGTCCGCGCCGTCGAGGAGTCCAGTCGGGGCCGGGTGCCCGAGCTCACGCCGATACGGGTCGGGAGGATGGCGGCGAGCCCCTTCACCTTCCTGCGCGGATCCGCCGCACTGATGGCCCAGGACCTCATCACGACCCCCGTCACCGGGATATCCGCCCAGCTGTGCGGCGACGCGCACGCCGCCAACTTCGGCCTCTACGGCGACGCCCGCGGCAGGCTCGTCATGGATCTCAACGACTTCGACGAGACGATCGTCGGCCCCTGGGAATGGGACCTCAAGCGGCTCGTCACCTCTCTCGTCCTCGCCGGGCGCGAAGTCGGCGCGAGCGAGGAGATGTGCCGGGCGGCCGCGTTCGACACCGCCGGCGCCTACCGGCGCACCATGCGCCTCCTGGCCCGGCTGCCCGCCCTCGACGCCTGGAACGCGATAGCCGACGAGGAACTCGTCTCGCACACCGACGCCCGCGACCTCCTCGGCACCCTGGAGAGGGTCTCGGCGAAGGCCCGGAACAACACCAGCGCCCGGTTCGCCGCCCGCTCGACCGAGGCCGTGACCGATGCCGAGGGCGGCGGCCGCAGGTTCGTGGACGCTCCCCCGGTACTGCGCAGGGTTCCCGACGGCGAGGCGGCGGCCGTCGCCGCCTCCCTCGGCGGCTACCTGCAGACCGTGTCCGAGGACCGGCTGCCGCTCCTCGCGCGGTACGCCGTCCACGACGTGGCCTTCCGGGTCGTCGGCACCGGCAGCGTCGGCACCCGTTCCTACGTCGTGCTGCTGCTCGACCACCGGGGCGAGCCGCTGGTGCTCCAGGTGAAGGAGGCGAGACCTTCGGCCCTCCTGCCGTACCTGCCGGCCGTGGGCTTCACCGTGCCGGACCACGGCCACGAGGGGCGGCGGGTGGTCCGCGGGCAGAAGCGGATGCAGGTGGTGAGCGACAACCTGCTCGGCTGGACCACGGTCGAAGGGCGCCCCTTCCAGGTGCGTCAGTTCCGTAACCGCAAGGGCAGCGTCGACCCCGCCGCGCTCACCGTGGACCAGGTCGACGACTACGGCCGGATGACCGGGGCGCTGCTGGCCCGGGCGCACGCCCACAGCGCCGATCCGCGCCTGATAGCCGGCTACTGCGGCAAGAACGAGGAACTGGACGAGGCGGTCGCGTCCTTCGCCGTCACGTACGCGGACCGCACCACCGCGGACCACGCCGACCTGCTCGCCGCGGTCAGGGCGGGGCGGATCGCTGCGGAACTGGGCGTCTGACCGACGCCCGCACGGGGGGAGGGAGGGGAGGGGGAGGGAGGGGGGAGGCCCCCCGAAGGACCGTAGGCTGGGTGGGACGAGCCGGAACGAGGACGTGGGCGGGCGTGAACGTGAGCGTGGACCAGGGTGCGAACGACGAGCCCGAGGCCGAGCGGTCCGCGGACGAGCGGCCTGCGGGCGAGCCGTCTGTGAGTGGCGAGCGGTCCGAGGGCGGCCCGTCCGCGGGCCCGGAGCGGGCTGAGAGTGGGCCGTCCGTCGGTTCCGAGCGGTCCGAGGGCGGCCCGTCCGCGGGCCCGGAGCGGGCTGAGAGTGGGCCGTCCGTCGGTTCCGAGCGGGCTGAGGGCGGGCCGTCCTCGGGTGGCGAGCGGGCTGAGAGCGAGGCGTCTGTGAGTGGTGGGGCGTCCGTGGGTGGCGAGCGGGGTGCGGAGGCGCCGGCCTCGGCCGAGCGGCCCGAGGCTCGGCTGGAGCGGGCCGTGCGGGTTGCCGAGCAGGCGCTGATCGAGTTCGAGATCGCCGTCGAGACCTTCCGGGTCGAGGTGGAGAACTTCTCGCGGCTGCACCACCAGAAGCTCGGCCCCATGTACGCGCGGCTCGACGAGCTCGACGCGCGGATCGCCGAGGCGCGGGCGGCGCGTACCGGGGATCCGGAGGATCTGCGGCGGGCCCAGGAGGCGCGGGCGGCGGTCATGCCCATGCCCGGCGTGGAGGAGCTGTTCCACGACTGGATCGACTCCGACGGCCTCTCCCCCGAGGCGGCGGCGATGCTCAACGAGCGGCCGGTGCAGGCCCCGAAGCGGGTCCGGCCCAGCGAGGAAGCCCGCAGGCTCTACCGCGAGCTGGCCCGCAAGGCCCACCCCGACCTGGCCCGTGAGGACGCCGAGCGGCAGCGGCGCGAGGAGTTCATCACGCGGGTGAACGCCGCCTACGCCCGGGGCGACGAGGCGCAGCTGCGCGAGCTCTCCGACGAATGGGAGGCCGGTCCTGTGCCTGCCGAGGAGCGGCTCAGCGAGAGCGAGGAGCTGTACGCCCGCCTGGAGTGGCTGGCGCAGCGCAAGGACCTGCTGTCCGTGATGGCGCGTGAGCTGGAGGAGTCCGCGATCGGCGCGATGCTGCGGATGGCTCCGGACGACCCGGACCGGCTCCTGGAAGAGGTCGCGGAGCAGCTGCTCGCGCAGGTCTCCGAGCGTGAGACCGAGCTTGCCGGGCTGGTGGAGTAGGTTTTTTCCGTGCGCTCGAACTTCGTCGGGCGGTTCTGACGAGAGAAGGCCAGTCCCATGAATTTCTCCCCGCTGCCCTCGGTGGACGCGGCTGCCGTGCCGGCCGGTGCGCTGGTGCTGGACGTCCGGGAGGACAACGAATGGGAAGCCGGCCACGTCGAAGGTGCGCTGCACGTGCCGATGAGCGACTTCGTGGCGCGCTTCGGTGAGGTGACGGAGGCGGTGGCCGAGCACGGTCGCGCCTATGTGATGTGCCGGGTGGGCGGCCGGTCGGCGCAGGTCACGCAGTATCTGGTGCAGCAGGGCTTCGACGCGGTGAACATCGACGGCGGGATGCTCGCCTGGGACGGTGCCGGGCGTCCGATGGTGACGGGAAGCGGGAGCCCGGCTTTCGTCCTCTGAGCTGAGCTAGCTGAGTCGTCAGGCGAGGGGGTGGGTGGCCAGGAGGTCGCCCAGGGCCTCCTCGTGGGCGGCCGCGGGGCCGAGGGACAGTTCTAGCTGCTTGGCCCAGGCGTGGTAGCGGTGCAGGGGGTAGTCGGTGTCGGCGCCGAAGCCCCCGTGCAGGTGCTGGGCGGTCTGCACCACGCGCCGTACGCCCTCGGAGGCCCAGATCTTCGCCACGGCGATGTCCCCGGCGGCGGGGAGCGCCCCCTCGGCCCCGGTGGAGACGCGCCAGGCGGCCTGCCAGAGGGTGGCCTCCATGGCGCGCAGGTCGATGTAGCGGTCGGCGGTCTGGACGGCGACGGCCTGGAAGGTGGCCACGGGGTGGCCGAACTGTTCGCGTTTGCCGGTGTACTGGCTCGTCATGGTGAGGACGGCTTCGCCGAGTCCGAGGGCGAGTGCGCAGGTGCCGGTGGTGAGGAGCTCGCTCAGCCGCCGGCAGGCGCCTTCGGCGTCGATGACGTCGGTGCTGTCGAGGCGTACGGCGTCGAGGCGGAGTTCGGCGAGGAGTTCACCGCTGGTGGAGTACTGCTCGGCGAGGGTGACGCCTTCGTGCGTGCGGGGGATCAGGGCGAGGACGGTGCGGTCCTCGGGGGTGTGCGCGGGGACGGCGATGAGGTCGGCGCCGTGGGCCCAGGGGACGGTGCTCTGGAGTCCTTCGAGGACCCAGGTGGTGCCGTCGCGGCGGGCGGTCACGGCGCGGTCGGCCGGGTCGTGGCCGGTGCGTCCGTGGGAGGCGGCGGTGAGGACGAGTTCGCCGCGGCAGACTCGGGGGAGGAGCGCGGCGGCCGTCGACCGGTCCGCGTACCGGTCGATGGTCATCGCTACGGCGCCCGTTTCCAGCAGGGGTACGCGGGCGAGGACGCGGGCGGATTCGCGCAGCACGAGGCAGAAAGCGACGGGGTCGAGTCCTGCCCCGCCGTGCTCGGGGGGCAGGACGAGACCGAGCAGGTCGGCGGCGGCGAGGCGGGACCAGAGCGATCGGTCGAGGTCCTCGGATACGGCGCCCGGGGTGAGGGCCGGGCTCGGTACCGCGTCGGGTGTGACGCTCGCGAAGACCGCCTTGGCCGCCTCGACGGCTGCCTGTTGCTCTTCGGTGAAGGTGAAGTCCACGGTCCTGCCCTCCCGTTGCCGCTCCTGCTCTCTCTGCCCTGACGAGCCGTCAAGATAGAACAGGTTCTAGCGGAAGGGAATGGCGGCGCCGGGACTCGTCAGCGGTCGAAGTCCAACTCCACGTCCGGGGTGACGGGATGGGACTGGCAGGCCAGTACGTATCCGGCCTCGGTCTCCTCGGGTTCCAGCGCGAAGTTGCGGTCCATCCGCACCTCTCCGCCGACGAGGAAGGCGCGGCAGGTGCCGCACACGCCGCCCTTGCAGGCGTACGGGGCGTCCGCGCGGGCGCGCAGCACCGTGTCGAGGAGGGTCTCGCCCCGGTCGACGGGCCAGGTGCCGGAGCGGCCGTGCAGGGTCGCGGTCAGGGTCGCGTGCGCGGGGGTGTCGGCCGCGGTGACCGGCGCGGGCGCCGAGCCGTCGTCGACGTGGAAGATCTCCTGGTGGATCCTGCCCCGGTCCACTCCGAGGCCGCGCAGCGCCTGCTCGGCGCCCTGGACGAGTCCGAAGGGGCCGCAGAGGAACCAGCCGTCGATCTCGCCGACCGGCAGCAGCGCGGGCAGCAGGGTGTCCAGCCGCTCGCGGTCGAGGCGGCCGGAGGGCAGTCCCGCCTGCTGTTCCTCGCGGGAGAGCACGGTGACCAGCTGGAAGCGGTCCGGGTATCGGTCCTTGAGGTCGGCCACCTCGTCGAGGAACATCGTGGAGGCGGCGGTGCGGTCGCTCCGGATCAGGCAGAACCTGGCCTCGGGCTCCCGGGCGAGCAGGGTGGCCGCCATGGACAGGACCGGGGTGATGCCGCTGCCGCCGACGACGGCGGCGAAGTGGCCGGGGCGCGGGGTGAGCGCGAAGCGGCCCATGGGCTCCATGACCTCGACGAGGGCGTCGACGGCCAGCTCCTTGAGCGCGTACGTCGAGAACGCGCCGCCGTCGACGAGCCGGATGCCCACGCGCAGGACGGGGGCCTCGCCCGCGGGGGCGGCGGGGGCGCAGATCGAGTACGTACGACGGATCTCCTCGCCCTGTTCGCCCGTGCGGCGCAGGGCGAGGTGCTGGCCGGGGACGTGCCGGTACGTCTCGTGGAGCTCGGGCGGTACTGCGAAGGTGACGGCCACGGAGTCGTCCGTGAGCCGCTCGACGTCGCTCACCCGGAGCGGATGGAACCCGGCCCGTCCGGCGGCTGAGGGCAGCATCTACAGCTCCTTGAAGTGGTCGAACGGTTCGCGGCACGCGGTGCAGCGGCGGAGGGCCTTGCACGCGGTGGAGGAGAAGCGGCTGAGGAGTTCGGTGTCGGTGGAGCCGCAGTTCGGGCAGCGGATCGCCAGGGTGAGGGGCACGGGGCCGCCGGCCGGGCCCTGGGGGCGGGGCGGGGCGATGCCGAACTCGGCGAGCTTGCGCCGCCCTTCCTCGCTGATGTCGTCGGTGGACCAGGCGGGGGCGAGGACCGTGACGACCGAGACGTCGGGCACGCCGTGCTCGTGGAGGGCGCGCTCGATGTCCGAGGACATCGCCTCTATCGCGGGACAGCCCGTGTAGGTCGGGGTGAGGGAGACCTCGACGCTGCCCGGGCCGGTGACGTGGACGCCCCGCATGACGCCGAGTTCCTCCAGGGTGAGGACGGGCATCTCGGGGTCGAGAACGGCGCCTGCGATCCGGCTGAGCTCCTCTTCCAGGGGCGTCATGGTCACCATGTCGCCCCCGGGTGGCTGCGGTGCAGATGCTGCATCTCGGCGAGCATCGGTCCGAAGGCCTCGGTGTGGAGGCCCTGGCGGCCGGCGCCCGCGGCCCAGGCTCCGGTGCGGGGGCCGGCGGGCACGGTGAGCGTGGCCTTGGTGAGGACGGCCGTGACGGAGTCCAGCCAGGCGCTCTCCATGGCCGCGCGGTCCAGGTCGAGGCCGTCGACGGGCTGGAACAGCTCGCCGGTGTACCGCCAGAGGGCGTCGCAGGCCCGCTGCATCCGGTCGTGGCTCTCGGGGGTGCCGTCGCCGAGGCGCAGGGTCCAGTGCTCGGCGTGGTCCTGGTGGTAGGCGACCTCCTTGACGGCCTTGGCCGCCAGGCCGGCGAAGGGGCCGTCGCCGGCCGCCAGCCGGCCGTACAGGAGACGCTGGTAGGTGGAGAAGTACAGCTGCCGGGCGATGGTGTGGGCGAAGTCGCCGTTCGGCTGTTCGACCAGCTGCGCGTTCCGGAAGGAGCGCTCCTCGCGGAGGTAGGCCAGTTCGTCCTCGTCGCCGACGAGGGAGAGGAGGACGCGGGCCTGCCCGAGGAGGTCGAGCGCGATGTTCGCGAGGGCGACCTCCTCCTCCAGGACGGGGGCGGAGCCGGCCCACTCCCCCAGGCGGTGCGAGAGGACGAGGGCGTCGTCCCCGAGGGCGAGGGCGGCGGCGGTGATCGCGGCGGCCTCGCGGGTGTCCGGGGCTTCGCGGGTGTCCGGGGTGCTCACAGGTGCTTCACCCCCTCCGGGATCTCGTAGAACGTCGGGTGGCGGTAGGGCTTGTCCGCGGCCGGATCGAAGAAGGGGTCCTTCTCGTCGGGCGAGGAGGCGGTGATCGCCGCGGAGGGCATGACCCAGATGGAGACGCCTTCGCTCCTGCGGGTGTACAGGTCGCGGGCGTTGCGCAGGGCCATCTCCGCGTCGGGCGCGTGGAGACTGCCCGCGTGGGTGTGGGACAGTCCGCGGCGGGAGCGCACGAACACCTCCCACAGCGGCCAACCGTCGCTCGTCATCCCTGTGCCTCCCCGTGCTTTCCGGTGTGCTTCTCCGCGTAGGCTGCGGCTGCTTCTCTGACCCAGGCGCCGTCCTCGTGGGCCTGGCGCCGCTTGCTCAGCCGCTGGTCGTTGCAGGGGCCGTTCCCCTTGAGGACGTCCCAGAACTCGGTCCAGTCGATGGGGCCGAAGTCGTAGTGCCCGCGCTCCTCGTTCCACCGGAGGTCGGGGTCGGGGAGGGTGAGGCCGAGTGCCTCGGCCTGCGGGACGGCGATGTCGACGAAGCGCTGGCGCAGTTCGTCGTTGGTGTGGCGCTTGATCTTCCAGGCCATCGCCTGGGCGGTGTGGGTCGACTCGTCGTCCGGCGGGCCGAACATCATCAGCGAGGGCCACCACCAGCGGTCCACCGCGTCCTGCGCCATGGCGTGCTGGGCCTCGGTGCCGTTCGACAGAGCGAGCAGGGCCTCGTACCCCTGGCGCTGGTGGAACGACTCCTCCTTGCAGACCCGGACCATCGCGCGGGCGTACGGGCCGTAGGAGCAGCGGCACAGGGGAACCTGGTTGGTGATCGCGGCCCCGTCCACGAGCCAGCCGATCGCGCCGACGTCGGCCCAGGTCAGCGTCGGGTAGTTGAAGATCGAGGAGTACTTCTGGCGGCCGGAGTGGAGCTTGTCGAGCAGCTCGTCGCGGCTGGTGCCGAGGGTCTCCGCGGCGCTGTACAGGTACAGGCCGTGGCCGGCCTCGTCCTGGACCTTGGCCATGAGGATCGCCTTGCGGCGCAGCGAGGGCGCGCGGGTGATCCAGTTCGCCTCGGGCTGCATGCCGATGATCTCGGAGTGGGCGTGCTGCGCGATCTGTCGGACGAGCGAGGCGCGGTAGGCCTCGGGCATCCAGTCGCGCGGCTCGATCCGCTCGTCGGCGGCCACTGCGGCGTCGAAAACGGCTTCGTAGGCGGCCTGTGTCGCCGCTACGGCCGCGTCCGACACGCCGGGCGCGCCCGTGGTTCCTGTCGTCCCTGCCGTCACTGCGGTCATCGGACCCCCTACCGACCGATCGTTCGGTTCAATGACTTCAATGGTGAGTCGGTGGCCCGTATGGTGTCAACCCTGTGGATAACCGAGGTGGGCCGATCGGGATCGGGGCGGGATGGACGCGGACGTCGAAAGGGACCTCGACGCGGACGTCGAAACGGACGCTGACGCGGTGACGAACGGCCCGCCCGCGGCGGGTCCGGCCGGCAGCGGGATCATGGCCCTGTCACTGCCCTACCAGGTCGTCGCCGCCGTGGCGCTCGCCGTGGCCGGGGTCTTCGTCTGCGTCCACCTGGCGATGGTGTTCCTGCACGTCGCACCGTCCAACACGCTCACCAAGCGGCACGGCCAGGCCGTCGCCGACTGGGTCTACCCCGAGTTCGAACAGAACTGGAAGCTCTTCGCTCCCAACCCCCTCCAGCAGAACGTCTCCGTCGAGGTCCGCGCCGAAATCGTCACCCCCGGCGACGGCCGCCGCACCACCGGCTGGATCGACCTCACCGCCCAGGACGCGGCGGCGATCCGCCACAACCCGCTGCCCAGCCACACGCAGCAGAACGAGCTCCGCAGGGCCGTGGACCTCTACCTGAACACGCACTCCGACGACGACAGCCCCCTCGGGCTGCGCGGTCACCTCTCGGAGGAGTACATGCGCCGGATCGCGGTGCTCCGGCTCGACGGCCTCGCCTCCCTCGAAGGGGCCGACGTGCGGCGCGTCCAGCTGCGCGCGGTCACCCGGCCCGTACCCGCGCCCCGGTGGAGCACCGAGAAGCACGACGTCACCCCTTCCTACCGGGACTTCCCCTGGTGGCAGGTGACCGACGCCGACCTGCCGGACGGCGCTTCCCGGAGCCGTACGGACGCCGCCGGCCCGAGCCGTGGGGAGGCAAGCCGATGAGTGGTCCCACCGCCACGCGCGCGCGGACGAGTGAGCCCTTCGACCGGCGGATCGCCCGCGCCGTCCAGGCCGTCACGGGCCGCGCGCTCGGCCCGCACCAGACCGCGATCGTGCGGATCGGCTTCTCGCTGACCTGGCTCGTCTTCCTGCTGCGCGAGCTGCCGCACCGACACGAGATGTACGGGCCCGACGGCCCGTGGTCCTGGGAGCTGGCGAGCCGGCTGATCGCCGACAACCGGTCCTTCTCCGTGCTGATGTGGTCGGACGGGCGGGTCTGGTTCGAGCTCGTCTACGGGCTCGCGGTGCTCTCCGCCGCCCTGCTCCTCGTCGGCTGGCACACCCGGGCCGTGTCGGTGGTCTTCATGGTCGGGGTCCTCTCGCTGCAGAACCGCTCCGTCTTCCTCGGCGACGGCGGCGACAACGTCCTCCACCTCGCCGCGATCTACCTCGTCCTGACCCGCTGCGGCCAGGTGTGGTCCCTCGACGCCCGCAGGGCCGCCCGCAGGGCCGCCCTCGGGGCCCGTGAGGACGTCGCCGGCCCGCTGCTGTGGATCGTGCTCGGCGGCTTCCTGCTCGCCACCACCTGGTTCGGCGACGTCACCGGGGAGTGGTGGCTGCCGGTGCTGCTGTGGGTGCTGTGGCTCGGGCACGGGCTGTGGTGGCTGGTCCGCAGGATGGCTCCCGGGGAGCCGCGCACTCTGCTCGACGTCCTCGCCAACCTCACGCACAACGCCGCCCTCGTCGTGATCATGGCCGAGGTCTGTCTGATCTACGCCACGGCCGGCTGGTACAAGATCCAGGGATCGCGCTGGCAGGACGGCACGGCCCTGTACTACCCGCTCCACCTGGACTACTTCTCGCCCTGGCCCGCGCTCTCCGAGCTGCTCGGCTCCAGCGGGATCATGGTGATGCTGCTGACCTACGGCACGGTCATCGTGCAGGTCGCCTTCCCGTTCACGCTCTTCCACCGCAAGGTGAAGAACGTCCTGCTGGTCGCGATGATGCTGGAGCACGCCGGGATCGCCCTGCTCCTCGGGCTGCCGGTCTTCTCCCTCGCGATGATCTCCGCCGACGCGGTGTTCCTGCCGACGGCCTTCCTGGTGGCCCTCGGCGCACGGGCGGCGCGGGGCAGGGACCGGCTCCTTGGCCGACGGTCCGCCGGAGGGCTGCCCGAGCAGCGCCGTACGGGTGAGGAGCACGGCCCCCGTACCCTCGTCGGGTGAGCACCACCGAAGAGAATCCCGGAGCCGAGGCGGCGGAAGCGGCGGCAGAGGCGGCCGAGCCGGTTCAGTACGACGAGGGGTTCGGCCCCGAGATCGGCGTCGGGCCGCACCCGGAGCCGTGGCCTGAGGGCGAGCGGTACGACCCCGAACTGCTCGGCGGTGGCGACCGGCGCAATGTCGTGGACCACTACCGGTACTGGACGCGGGAGGCGATCGTCGCCGACCTCGACACCCGGCGTCACGACTTCCACGTGGCCGTGGAGAACTGGGGTCACGACTTCAACATCGGCTCGGTCGTACGGACCGCCAACGCCTTCCTCGCGAAGGAGGTCCACATCGTGGGCCGACGGCGCTGGAACCGGCGGGGCGCCATGGTCACCGACCGGTACCAGCACGTCCGCCACCACCCGGACACCGAGTCGCTGACCGCGTGGGCGGCGGCCGAGGGCCTGCCGATCATCGGGATCGACAACCTCCCGGGCGCGGTGCCGCTGGAGCGGACCGTGCTGCCGCGCCGCTGTGTGCTGCTCTTCGGACAGGAGGGCCCGGGGCTCACGGACGAGGCACGCGCCCGCGTGGAGATGGTCTGCTCGATCGCCCAGTTCGGCTCGACCCGGTCGATCAACGCGGGGGCGGCCGCCGCGATCGCCATGCACGCGTGGGTGCAGCGGTACGCGGAGATCGACACCCCTGTCTGATCCGCTCGCCTGATCCGCTCGCCCGACCGGCCGCGGAGGCCCTGAAGGGCCCCCGCGGTACCGGCTCGGGGGGTCAGGCCTGGCGGCGGACCTCCACCACCCGGAAGCGGTTCGAGACGAAGGCGCCGTCGCACAGCGCCGCGTTCGCCGCGGGGTTGCCGCCGGAGCCGTGGAAGTCGGAGAACGCCGCCGTCTGGTTGACGTACACCCCGCCCGTGAGGTTCAGCGAGAGCTGCGCCGACTCCTCCAGGCAGACCTCCTCGACCGCGCGCTCGGTCTCGGCCGAGGTCGTGTAGGCGCCGACCGTCATCGCGCCCTTCTCGCGGACCGTGCGCCGCAGCAGCTCCAGGGCGTCGGCGGTGGAGTCCACCGAGACGGCGAAGGAGACCGGGCCGAAGCACTCGGAGAAGTACGCGGCCTGGGCGTCCGGCTTGGAGCCGTCCAGCTTCACGATGACCGGGGTACGGACCACGGCGTCCGGGAAGTCGGGGTTGACGACCTCACGGGAGGCGAGCGCCACCTCACCGAGGCCGGCGGCCGCTTCCAGACGCGCCTTCACGTCCGGGTTGACCAGCGCGCCGAGCAGGCCGTTCGCCCGGGCGTCGTCGCCGAGCAGGCCGCCGACCGCCGCAGCGAGGTCGGCGACGACCTCGTCGTACGACTTCGAGCCCTGGTCGGTGGTGATGCCGTCGCGAGGGATCAGCAGGTTCTGCGGGGTCGTGCACATCTGGCCGCTGTACAGCGACAGCGAGAACGCCAGGTTGGCCAGCATGCCCTTGTAGTCGTCGGTCGAGTCGACCACGACCGTGTTGACCCCGGCCTTCTCCGTGTAGACCTGCGCCTGGCGGGCGTTGGCCTCCAGCCACTCGCCGAAGGCGGTCGAGCCGGTGTAGTCGATGATCCGGACCTCGGGCCGCACGGCCAGGGTCTTGGCGATGCCCTCGCCCGGGCGCTCGACGGCGAGCGCGACCAGGTTCGGGTCGAAGCCGGACTCGGCGAGCACCTCGCGGGCGACGCTGACGGTGAGCGCGAGCGGCAGGACGGCGCGCGGGTGCGGCTTGACCAGGACAGGGTTGCCGGTGGCCAGCGAGGCGAACAGGCCCGGGTAGCCGTTCCACGTGGGGAAGGTGTTGCAGCCGATCACCAGGGCGATGCCGCGGCCGACCGGGGTGAACTCCTTGGACAGCTCCAGCGGGTCGCGCTTGCCCTGGGGCTTGGACCAGTCGGCCCGCCCGGCGGGGGTGCGGGTCTGCTCCTCGTACGCGTACGCCACGGCCTCCAGGCCGCGGTCCTGGGCGTGCGGGCCGCCGGCCTGGAACGCCATCATGAACGCCTGTCCGCTGGTGTGCATGACGGCGTGGGCGAACTCGTGGGTGCGGGCCGAGATCCGGGACAGGATCTCCAGGCAGACGAGGGCGCGGGTCTCCGCCCCGGCGTCGCGCCAGGCGGCCGTGCCCGCGCGCATCGCGGGCAGCAGGACGTCGATGTCGGCGTGCGGGTACTCGATGCCGAGCTCCGGGCCGTACGGCGAGACCTCGCCGCCGGTCCAGCCGTCCGTGCCGGGCTGGTCGAGCTCGAAGCGGGTGTTCAGCAGGGCCTTGTGGGCGGTGAGGCCGGCCGCGGCGTCGAGCGAGCCGTCCTCCCCGTAGGCCTTCGGGTGCTCGGGGTACGGCGACCAGTAGGCGCGGGTGCGGATCGTGGCGAGTGCCTGATCGAGCGTGGACCGGTGCTTCTCGGCCAGACGGTCGGTGGTCGGCAGAGCGGTGGCCATGGATGGACCAACTCCTCGTCGAGCTGGGCAGGGAGACGCGTACGGAGTTAGAGTAACCGAACGATCGGTCGGGACAAGGGGGTCCGCCGATCCTGTGGAAAACCCATCGGGGAGGATCACTCCTATGAGCGCCAACGTGACCGTCAGGGGGAGCGACGACGTGACCGCCAGTGAGCCGACCGCCCTCGCACAGGACCGCACCGTCGCCGTCGTCGGCACCGGCACCATGGGCCAGGGGATCGCCCAGGTCGCGCTGGTCGCCGGCCATCCCGTACGGCTCTACGACAGCGCCCCCGGCCGGGCCGGGGAGGCCGTGGCCGCCCTCGCCGCCCGCCTGGACCGGCTCGTGGAGAAGGGCCGCCTGGACGCCGCCGCGCGCGAGGCCGCCGTCGGCCGGCTGCACGCGGCGGAGGACCTCGACGAGCTCGCGGACGCGGCGCTCGTCGTCGAGGCGATCGTCGAGAACCTCGCCGTCAAGCAGCGGCTTTTCGCCGACCTGGAGAAGGTCGTCGGCGACGACACCGTCCTCGCCACCAACACCTCCTCCCTCTCCGTGACCGCGATCGGGGGAGGGCTGCGCCTGCCCGGCCGGTTCGTCGGCCTCCACTTCTTCAACCCGGCGCCGCTGCTCCCGCTCGTCGAGGTCGTCAGCGGCTTCGCCACCGACGCGGACGTCGCCACGCGCGCGTACGCGACGGTGAAGGGCTGGGGCAAGACGCCGGTGCGCTGCGCGGACACCCCCGGCTTCATCGTGAACCGGGTCGCGCGCCCCTTCTACGCGGAGGCCCTGCGGGTCTACGAGGAGGGCGCGGCCGACCCCGCCACCATCGACGCCGCCCTGCGCGAGTGCGGCGGCTTCCGCATGGGGCCCTTCGAGCTCACGGACCTCATCGGCCAGGACGTGAACGAGGCCGTCACCCGCTCGGTCTGGGAGTCCTTCCACCAGGACCCGAAGTTCACGCCCTCGCTCGCGCAGCGGCGGCTCGTGGAGTCGGGTCGGCTCGGCCGTAAGTCGGGGCAGGGCTGGTTCTCGTACGAGGAGGGCGCCGAGCGGCCCGAGCCGCACAACGCGCCGCCCGCCGAAGCACCCGCGAAGATCGTCGTCCGGGGCGACCTGGGCCCCGCCGAGGCTCTGGTGGGCCTCTGCGAGGACGCGGGGATCAAGGTGCGGCGCAAGGGCGGTGACGGGTTCATCGTGCTGCCGGGCGGCGCCCAGCTCGTCCTCGCGGACGGCGAGACCGCCTTCGAGTACTTCGGCGACGAGATCGTCTACTTCGATCTGGCGCTCGACTACGCGCGCGCGACCCGGATCGTGCTCTCCACCGCGGAGCGGACCTCGCCCGAGGTCCTCGCGGAGGCCGTGGGCCTCTTCCAGGCGCTCGGCAAGCAGGTGTCGGTGATCGGTGACGTGCCCGGCATGATCGTCGCCCGTACGGTCGCGATGCTGGCCGATCTGGCGGCCGACGCGGTCGACCGGGGCGTCGCCACCGCCGAGGACGTGGACACGGCGATGCGGCTCGGGGTCAATTACCCCGCCGGCCCGTTGGAGTGGGCCGAGCAGGTGGGGCACATGCGGGTGTGCGACCTGCTGTCGGAGATGAACAAGCGCTACCCGACGGGGCGGTACGCGCCGAGCCTGGCCTCCGCCCGCAAGGGAAGCGCCGATGCGGCCCGGATCGGGAAGGAAGGCCGATGACGACGGCGAAGCGCGACACGTACACCCCGGAGACGCTGCTCTCGGTCGCCGTGCGGGTCTTCAACGAGCGCGGCTACGACGGCACGTCCATGGAGCACCTGTCCAAGGCGGCGGGGATCTCCAAGTCGTCGATCTACCACCACGTGTCCGGCAAGGAGGAGCTGCTGCGGCGTGCGGTCAGCCGGGCGCTCGACGGGCTCTTCACGGTGCTCGACGAGCCGGGAGCGGTACGCGGCCGGGCCGTCGAGCGGGTCGAGTACGTCACGCGCAGGACCGTGGAGGTGCTGATAGCGGAGCTGCCGTACGTGACGCTGCTGCTGCGGGTGCGGGGCAACACCGCGACCGAGCGGTGGGCGATGGAGCGGCGGCGCGAGTTCGACCACCGGGTGGCCGAGCTGCTGAAGGCCGCGGCGGCGGAGGGCGATCTGCGGGCGGACGTGGACATCCGGCTCGCGACCCGGCTGCTCTTCGGCATGATCAACTCGCTGGTGGAGTGGTACCGGCCGCATCCGGACGCGGTGGCGGAGCGGGAGCAGCTCGCCGAGACCGTCGCGCACCTGGCGTTCGACGGGCTGCGGACCGCTCGCTGAGGACGGCCTTCGGGGGCGATGTCAGGACGGCCCCTTCGGGGGCGGTGTGGTGTCAGGACGGCCCCTTCGGGGGCCGTCCTGTTTTTCGTGCTGCTCGTCGTGCTGTCTTTCGTTCTGCCGGCGGTCAGAGGCGGTGGTCGGTGTTGAGGTCCGTCTCCTCGAAGACCAGCAGGGTGCGGGTCGACAGCACCTCGGGGATCGACTGGAGCCGGGTGAGCACCAGCTCGCGCAGCGTCCGGTTGTCCGGGGTGTGCACGAGCAGCAGTACATCGAAATCGCCGCTGACCAGCGCGATGTGCGTGGCGCCCGGCAGCGCCCTGAGCTGTTCGCGGACCGTCCGCCAGGAGTTCTGGACGATCTTGAGCGTGATGTAGGCGGAGGCGCCGTGCCCCGCCCGTTCGTGGTTGACCCGGGCGCTGAAGCCACGGATCACCCCGTCGTCGATGAGCCGATTGATCCGCGCGTAGGCGTTGGCCCGGGAGACGTGCACCCGCTCGGCCACGGAGCGTACCGAGGCGCGGCCGTCCGTTTGCAGCAACCTCAGGATGTCGCGGTCGATCGCGTCCAGTGGGCGTGGCGGCGGGGCGCCCGTCGGCATGCCGATCGGCGCGCTCAGGGCCTCTTCGGGCACCTCGCCCTCGGTCCCGCCGAGCGGCCTGCCGAGTGCCTCGCCCACTGCCCCGCCTCGTGCCTCGCCCGGTGTCCCGCCCGGGGCGTCGGTCGGAGCCCCGCTCCGATCGACGGCCATTTGTTCATCCGCCATGTCCCCCCGCCTCTCTCCGGTGGACGACCTGCTCCTATCCCAGGCTGTGGAGAACCGTTTGTCCACAGGCTGGAGGTGCCTGTAGCCAAAATGCCTCCACGACCGAACAATCGGTAGGTGAGGCGCGCCACACTCGCGCCACCCGCCTTCGGGTCTTATGCCCGCTCCCACGAGGAGGTGGACTCGTTGCAACAGCGCAGTTCGACAGTCCAAGAGCCGCCCGGTGCCGTTCCCGCCTACCGGCCCACCCCGCCGCCGGCGTGGCAGCCGCGTACCGACCCCGCCCCGCTGCTGCCCGACGCCGAGCCGCTGCGCGTGCTCGGCACGGACGCCGTGGCCGACGCCGACCCCGCGCTGCTGCTCCGGCTGTACGCGGAGCTGATCCGCGGCCGCCGGTACAACACGCAGGCCACCGCGCTCACCAAGCAGGGCCGGCTCGCCGTGTACCCGTCCACCACCGGCCAGGAGGCGTGCGAGGTCGCCGCCGCCCTGGCCCTGGAGGAGCGGGACTGGCTCTTCCCCTCGTACCGCGACACCCTCGCGGCGGTCGCCCGCGGCCTCGACCCCGTACAGGCCCTGACGCTGCTGCGCGGCGACTGGCACACCGGGTACGACCCGCGCGAGCACCGCATCGCGCCGCTCTGCACCCCGCTGGCCACCCAGCTCCCGCACGCGGTGGGCCTCGCCCACGCCGCCCGCCTCAAGGGCGACGACGTGGTCGCCCTCGCCATGGTCGGCGACGGCGGCACCAGCGAGGGCGACTTCCACGAGGCGCTGAACTTCGCGGCCGTCTGGAAGGCCCCCGTGGTCTTCTTCGTGCAGAACAACGGCTTCGCGATCTCCGTGCCGCTGGCCAAGCAGACCGCCGCCCCCTCCCTGGCCCACAAGGCCGTCGGATACGGGATGCCGGGCCGGCTCGTCGACGGCAACGACGCGGTGGCCGTCCACCAGGTGCTGACCGAGGCCGTGGCACGCGCGCGGCGCGGCGGCGGCCCCACCCTCGTCGAGGCCATCACCTACCGGATCGACGCCCACACCAACGCCGACGACGCCACCCGCTACCGCCCCGCCGGCGAGGTCGAGACCTGGCGGGCGCACGACCCGATCCTGCTTCTCGAACGGGAACTGACGGAGCGTGGCCTGCTCGACGAGGACGGCAGGCGTGCGGCGGCCGAGGCCGCCGAGACGATGGCGGCGGAGCTGCGCGAGCGGATGAACGCCGAACCGGTCCTCGACCCGATGGACCTGTTCTCCCATGTGTACGCGGAGCAGACCGCGCAGCTGCGCGAGCAGGCGGCGCAGCTGCGCGCCGAGCTCGACGCCGAGGGTGAGGCGTGATGACGACCGCGACGACCGGCCCCGCGGCGGCCAAGGGGGCCAAGACGGCCCAGGCGGCCAAGGCCGCCGGTGCCGCCGGGAAGCCCAAGCCCGCGACGATGGCCCAGGCGCTCCAGCGCGCCATGCGCGACGCGATGGCCGAGGACCCGACCGTCCACGTGATGGGCGAGGACGTCGGCACGCTCGGCGGTGTCTTCCGGGTCACCGACGGGCTCGCCAAGGAGTTCGGCGAGGACCGCTGCACCGACACCCCGCTGGCCGAGGCGGGCATCCTCGGCGCGGCCGTCGGCATGGCCATGTACGGCCTGCGGCCGGTCGTCGAGATGCAGTTCGACGCCTTCGCCTACCCGGCGTTCGAGCAGCTGATCTCCCACGTGGCGAAGATGCGGAACCGTACGCGCGGCGCGATGCCGATGCCGATCGTCATCCGTGTCCCGTACGGCGGCGGGATCGGCGGGGTCGAGCACCACAGCGACTCCTCCGAGGCCTACTACATGGCCACCCCCGGCCTGCACGTCGTCACCCCGGCGACCGTCGAGGACGCCTACGGGCTGCTGCGCGCGGCCATCGCCTCCGACGACCCGGTGGTCTTCCTGGAGCCCAAGCGGCTCTACTGGTCGAAGTCCGACTGGTCGCCCGAGGCGCCCGCGCCCGTCGAGCCGATCGGCAAGGCGGTCGTACGGCGGCGGGGCAACGGCGCCACCCTGATCACCTACGGCCCGTCGGTTCCGGTCTGCCTGGAGGCGGCGGAGGCCGCCCAGGCCGAGGGCTGGGACCTGGAGGTCGTCGATCTGCGCTCGCTCGTGCCGTTCGACGACGAGACCGTCTGCGCCTCGGTACGGCGCACGGGCCGGGCGGTCGTGGTCCACGAGTCGACCGGCTTCGCCGGCCCCGGCGCGGAGATCGCCGCGCGCGTCATGGAGCGCTGCTTCCACCACCTGGAGGCGCCGGTGCTGCGGGTCGCGGGCTTCGACATCCCGTACCCGCCGCCGATGCTGGAGCGGCACCATCTGCCCGGCGTGGACCGGGTCCTGGACGCGGTGGCGCGGCTGCAGTGGGAGGCGCAGAGCTGATGGCCCAGGTGCTCGAATTCAAGCTGCCCGACCTCGGCGAGGGGCTCACCGAGGCCGAGATCGTCCGTTGGCTCGTCGCCGTCGGCGACGTCGTCGCCATCGACCAGCCGGTCGTCGAGGTCGAGACGGCCAAGGCCATGGTCGAGGTGCCCTGCCCGTACGGCGGCGTCGTCACCGCCCGGTACGGCGAGGAGGGCACCGAACTGCCCGTCGGCGCGCCGCTCCTGACGGTCGCGGTGGGCGGTACGGGTGCGCCGGAGGAGCTCGCGGAGGCTGCTCCGGAAGCGGCCCCCACGGTGGGCGAGTCCGCCGTCTCCTCGGAGTACTCGGGCAACGTGCTCGTGGGGTACGGCACGGCGGGGCCCGCCGCCCGGCGCCGACGGGTGCGGCACGCGAGCCCGACGGCCGCCCCGGCTGCGGTCGCCCCGGCTCCGGCCGTCGTCTCCGCGGCCGCACCCGCGGCCGTGGCGGCAGTGGTTCCGGCGTCCACCGAGCCCGCGGGCCCGGTGCCGGTCATCTCGCCGCTCGTACGGAAGCTGGCCCGGGACCGGGGGCTCGACCTGCGGGAGGTACGCGGATCGGGGCCCGAGGGGCTGATCCTGCGGGCGGACGTGGAGCTGGCGCTCGCGGCCCTGGACCGGCCGGTCGACGCCCCGACGGCCGCCCCGGCACCCGCGCCCGCAGCCGTTCGTGCCTCCGTGTCCGCTCCGGCGGGTTCCGCGGCGGTCGGAGAGCGGATTCCGCTGCGCGGGCTCCGTGGCGTGGTGGCGGACAAGCTGTCGCGCAGCCGTACGGAGATCCCGGACGCGACCTGCTGGGTCGACGCCGACGCGACCGAGCTGATGGCGGCCCGGCTCGCGATGAACACGGCGGGCGGGCCGAAGATCTCGCTGCTCGCGCTCCTCGCCCGGATCTGCGCCCACGCCCTGGCTCGGTTCCCCGAGCTCAACTCCACGGTGGACACGGCCGCCCGCGAGATCGTCCGGCTGCCGGCCGTGCACCTCGGCTTCGCCGCCCAGACCCCGCGCGGTCTGGTCGTCCCGGTGGTCAGGGACGCGGGGGCGCGGACGGCGGAGTCGCTCACGGCGGAGTTCGCCCGGCTCACGGAGTCCGCCCGGCAGGGCACGCTCACACCGGCCGATCTGACGGGCGGCACGTTCACCCTGAACAACTACGGGGTGTTCGGGGTCGACGGCTCCACGCCGATCATCAACCACCCCGAGGCCGCGATGCTCGGTGTCGGCCGGATCATCCCCAAGCCCTGGGTCCACCAGGGCGAACTGGCCGTCCGTCAGGTGGTGCAGCTCTCGCTGACCTTCGACCACCGCGTCTGCGACGGCGGCACGGCGGGCGGCTTCCTGCGGTACGTGGCGGACTGCGTCGAACAGCCCGCGGTCCTGCTCCGTACGGTCTGACCCCCCGTCCGGCCGGCCCGGCCCGTCTCTTGTAATGGGACGGGCCGGATGCCCGCGGTGCCCGGCAGCCCATACTGCTGGGGTGACCACCGCATACGACGCCGTCGTGCTCGCCGGGGGAGCCGCCAGGCGCCTCGGCGGCTCCGACAAGCCCGGGGTACGGGTAGGGGGCCGGACGCTCCTCGACAGGGTGCTCGCGGCCTGCCCCGACGCCGGCCGGACCGTGGTCGTCGGGGACCCCCGCCCGACCGCCCGTCCCGTCCGCTGGACCAGGGAGGAGCCGCCCGGCGGGGGCCCGATGCCCGCCGTCGCCGCCGGCGTGCGCGAGACCGAGGCCGACGTCCTCCTCGTCTTCTCCGCCGACCTGCCCTTCCTCGGCCAGGACACTGCCCGGCGCCTCCTGGAGGGGCTCGCCGGGGCACCCGACGCGGAAGCCGCCGTCCTCACCGACGGCGAGGGCCGGGACCAGCCGCTCGTCGCCGCGTACCGGACAGGTCCGCTGGTCCGCGAACTGAATCGGCTCACGCACGACGCCCGCGGACTGGCCCACATGCCGGTGCGGTACCTCATGGACGGGCTTCGCCTCACCCGGGTCGCCGCCGGGCCGCTCGCCTCCTTCGACTGCGACACCTGGGAGGACATCGCCGCGGCCCGGGCCCGCGTCAGGGAGCATGGGACCGTGCTGGACGAATGGATCACCGCAGTCAAGGACGAACTGGGCATCGAGCTGGACGTCGACACCGGCGTGCTGCTCGACCTGGCCCGTGACGCCGCCCATGGAGTGGCCCGCCCCGCCGCGCCCCTGACCACCTTCCTGGTCGGTTACGCGGCGGCGAGCGCGGGCGCCGGGGGCGGCCCCGAGGCGGTCGCCGAGGCGGCCCGCAAGGCGGCGGAGCTCGCCAAGCGCTGGGCCGCCGAACAGGACGAGGCCGGATGACCCTCAAGGAGTCCGCCCTCGTGGCCCCCGACACCGCTCCTCGCCCGCAGGCGGCCGAGGAGCCGCACCGCGCCACCGCCTGGCCCGCGGCGCGGACAGCCGCCGCCGAAGCCGGCGCCGCGGCCCGCGCCGCGCGGACCGGTCACGCCGGTGCCGGTCAATCCCGTCAGGCCGGTCACGGCGTGCGGGAGCCGTTGGCTGTTCCGCTCGGCGCGGCGCTCGGCCGGGTCCTCGCGGGGCCCCTCCTGGCCCTCACCGACCTGCCCTCCTTCGACACCTCCGCCATGGACGGCTGGGCGGTCGCGGGGACGGGCCCCTGGACGGTCCGTGAAGAGGGTGCCGTCCTCGCGGGCCACGCCCCCGCGGCCGTACTGGCCGACGGCGAGGCCGTACGGATCGCCACCGGAGCCCGCGTCCCGGCCGGGACGACCGCGGTCATCCGTAGCGAGCACTCCCGCACCGAGCATCCCCGCACCGAGCTTTCCCGCACCGAGCAGGGCGGTGTGCTGCCCGGCCCGCTCCTGCACGCCCTGCGCGAGGTGCGGCCCCGGCAGGACATCCGTCCCAGGGGCCAGGAGTGCCGCGCCGGAGACCAGCTGCTCCCCACGGGCTCCGCCGTGACCCCCGCCGTCCTCGGTCTCGCCGCGGCCGCCGGCTACGACACGCTGTCCGTCCTCCCCCGCCCCCGGGTGGAGATCCTGGTCCTCGGCGACGAGCTGCTCACGGCGGGACTCCCCCACGACGGGCTCATCCGTGACGCCCTCGGCCCGATGCTCGGACCCTGGCTGGAGGCACTCGGCGCCGAGGTCCTCGCCACCCGCCGGATCGGCGACGACGTCGAGGAGCTGTACGCCGCCGTCACCGGTTCCACCGCCGACCTGCTGATCACCACCGGCGGGACCGCGGCCGGGCCCGTCGACCATCTGCACCGTGTGCTCGACGCGGCGGGCGCCACCCTCGTCGTCGACGGGGTGAAGGTACGGCCCGGCCACCCGATGCTCCTCGCCCGGCTCGCGGGCACGGACCCCCGCCATCTCGTCGGGCTGCCCGGCAACCCGCTCGCGGCGGTCTCCGGGCTCCTCACCCTCGCCGAGCCGCTGCTCGCCGCCCTCGCGGGGTACTCCCGGGCGCCGTACGGCGCACCCGGCGTGGCCGCCGTCCAGGACGAGGTCCAGGGGCATCCCCACGACACCCGGCTCGTCCCGGTCGTCCGCCGCGCCGACCGGGCCGTCCCGCTGCACTACAACGGACCGGCCATGCTCCGTGGCATCGCCGCGGCCGACGGCCTGGCGGTCGTCCCGCCCGGTGGTGCCCGACCTGGGCAGCAACTGGAGATCCTCGGCCTTCCCTGGCCGACACCGGCGGGGGACGCCCCGGCCGAAGGAGTGTGTTTCACGTGAAACTTCCCAGCCGTGACGTGATGGCCCGCCACGCGGACGAGCGGATCGCGGGTCCCCAGATCCGGCTGCCCCGACGGGTCGTCCAGAAGCCGCTGCGCCAGGTCGGCAAGCGGCTGCTCATGGCGCTCGGCGTGCTCGTCCTGACGGTGCTCATCGTCTACGTCGACCGCGACGGCTATCACGACAACGCCAACGAGACGCTCGACTTCCTCGACTGCGTCTACTACGCGACCGTGACGCTCTCCACCACCGGATACGGCGACATCGTCCCGTACAGCGACACGGCGCGGCTCGCCAACATCCTGCTGGTCACGCCGCTGCGCGTGCTGTTCCTGATCATCCTGGTCGGCACCACTCTCGAGGTCCTCACGGAGAGGACCCGGGAGGAGTTCCGACTGAACCGCTGGAGGTCCACCTTGCGCGACCACACCGTCATCGTCGGCTTCGGCACCAAGGGACGGTCCGCGATCCAGACCCTCTGCGCCACCGGCCTCCACAAGGACCAGATCGTCATCGTCGACCCCTCCAACAAGGTGATCGAGACGGCGAACGCGGACGGCTTCGTCGGTGTCGTCGGCGACGCGACGCGCAGCGACGTGCTGCTGCGGGCCGAGGTGCAGCGGGCCCGTCAGATCGTCATCGCCACCCAGCGCGACGACACGGCCGTCCTCGTCACCCTGACCGCCCGCCAGCTCAACCGGGGCGCGAAGATCGTCGCAGCGGTCCGCGAGGAGGAGAACGCGCCGCTGCTGCGCCAGTCCGGCGCGGACGCGGTCATCACCAGCGCCAGCGCCGCCGGCCGGCTGCTCGGCCTCTCCGTGCTGAGTCCCAGTGCCGGCACGGTGATGGAGGACCTCATCCAGCAGGGCTCCGGCCTGGACCTCGTCGAGCGCCCGGTGACCAAGGCCGAGGTGGGCAAGAGCGTGCGGGAGACCGGGGACCTGGTGGTGAGCGTGCTCCGTGGCCACCGCCTGCTCGGCTACGACGACAAGGCCGCCAGTCCCCTCCAGCCCACGGACCGGGTGATCACCATCGTGCGCGCCGCGCCGGTGACCCCGCTCACCACGCCGCCGCAGGACTGAGGGTGCGGGACCGGGCACCGACCGCCGGAGTAGCCTCGCCGCCATGTACGCGATCACGATTCCCGAACCCGGCGGTCCCGAGGCCCTCGTCTGGGCCGAGGTGCCCGATCCCGTGCCCGGCGAGGGCGAGGTCCTCGTCGAGGTGGTGGCGAGCGCCGTCAACCGCGCCGATCTGCTCCAGCGCCAGGGCTTCTACGACCCGCCGCCGGGCAGCTCCCCGTACCCCGGTCTGGAGTGTTCGGGGCGGATCGCCTCGATCGGGCCCGGGGTGTCCGGCTGGTCCGTCGGCGACGAGGTCTGCGCGCTGCTCGTCGGCGGCGGTTACGCCGAGAAGGTCGTCGTCCCGGTCGGCCAGCTCCTGCCGGTGCCGGAGGGCGTCGACCTGATCACGGCCGCGGCGCTCCCCGAGGTCGCCTGCACCGTCTGGTCCAACATCTTCATGATCGCCCACCTGCGTCCCGGCGAGACGGTGCTCGTGCACGGCGGGGCGAGCGGGATCGGCACGATGGCGATCCAGCTCGCGAAGGCGGTCGGCGCGCGGGTCGCGGTCACGGCCGGGAGCCCCGGGAAACTGGCCCGCTGCGCCGAACTGGGCGCGGACATCCTCATCGACTACCGCGAGCAGGACTTCGTCGAGGAGCTCCACAAGGCGACGGACGGGGCCGGTGCGGACGTCATCCTGGACATCGTCGGCGCCAAGTACCTGGAGCGGAACGTGAAGGCACTGGCCGTCAGCGGACGGCTGGTGATCATCGGGCTCCAGGGCGGTGTGAAGGGCGAGCTCAACCTGGGGGCGCTGCTCGCCAAGCGTGCGGCGGTCATGGCGACCACGCTGCGCTCCCGTCCGCCGCACGAGAAGGCGGCGATCGTCGCCGCCGTCCGCGAGCACGTCTGGCCGCTGATCGGCGCGGGCACGGTCCGGCCGGTCGTCGACCGTACGGTGCCGATGCCGGAGGCCGCCGAGGCGCACCGGGTGCTGGAGTCCGGCGGCCACGTCGGCAAGGTGCTGCTGCTGGCGCCGCAGGGCTGATCCGCGTGACACGGAGGAGGGGCCCGGCGCATCGCGTGCACCGGGCCCCTCCTCCGTACCGATCTCGCGGACCTACAGGTACGGCCCCGAGCGGACGGCGTGGCCGTGGCCGCGGTCGTCGTCGTCATCGTCGTGCGAAGCGCCCGGCGGCAGCGCCCGGCGCATCTGCTCCAACTGGGCGCGGGCCGCCATCTGCTGGGCGAACAGCGCCGTCTGGATGCCGTGGAAGAGGCCCTCGAGCCACCCCACCAACTGGGCCTGCGCGATCCGCAGTTCCGCCTCGGAGGGGACCGCCTCGTCCGTGAACGGCAGGGAGAGCCGCTCCAGTTCCTCGACCAGCTCGGGCGCGAGCCCGTCTTCCAGCTCCTTCACGGAGCTGGCGTGGATGTTCTTGAGCCTGACGCGGCTGGCCTCGTCGAGAGGAGCCGCACGTACTTCCTCCAGGAGCTGCTTGATCATGCTGCCGATCCGCATGACCTTCGCAGGTTGCTCGACCATTTCCGTCACCGGGACCTCGCGGGATTCGTCGTCACCCTGAGTGCCGCCGAGCGCCGTTCCGTCCTGTCCCACGATGAGGACCTGGGGGCTCTCCTGCGACCTGTCATTCCTCGGCATCTCCATGCCGCCCATTCTCTCGCACACATGCCTCACCACACGGTGTGCCCCTGTACGAGAGTGATCCACCCTCGTACAGGGGCACAGGAACGCAACGAACCAGCAGGGCCGGGTCTGTCAGGTCGCCTCGCGCCGGGCCACTGCGCCGCGCGAGCGGGTCACCAGGGCGGCGAGGAGCGCGGCGCCGAGCGGTACGGCGACGAGGAGGCCGGCCAGTGTCTCCCAGGGGATGACGATCGGCACGTACGGGGGGCCCGACATGCCGTTGTCCCAGCCCTGAGCGATGGCCTGCTCGTAGAAGCGGGTCGCCTCACGTGCCTCGGTGAGCCGGAGACCGATCGCGGGCAGTACGCCGGCTGCCGACCCGAGGACCACGCCCATCGCCGCGACGACTCCGCACTGGAAGCCGCTGAGCGTACGGCGGACCCGGGGCGGGGCGCCCACGGCGGCGAGCGTCTTCAGGTCCGCCTCGGCGTCGGCCTGCGCGAGGCCGGTGGCGATACCGGCGGCGCCGATGGTGACGAGGCCGGCGAAGACGGCCAGCGCGATCAGGAAGAGGCTGTCCTCGTTGACGAAGCCCTCCTCGACGTGCAGCTCGGCGTTGCTGCCGAGCTTGGCGAGCTCGCCGTCGAGCTTCTGGCGCGCCTCGGTGTCCGGCATCCGCTCGGTGCTGAAGTACACACCGGCCGGCAGGGTGGCGAGTCCGGCGGCCTTCGCGGTGGCCGGGGTCATCAGCAACTGGACGCCGTAGGACTTCTGGCCCTTGGGCACCAGGTAGGCGGGGACGGAGCTGACCTTCCCCGGCGAGGGCAGGCCCTTCTCGGAGGCCCTGTCGGCGGCGGCGATGTCGGTGACCTGCTTGATCCCGACGGTGCCGTTCTTGTCGATATCGGCCCGGGAGAAGCTGACGATCTTTCCTTCGGCGAGGGCCTTCACGGCGCCCGGGTCGTCGACGCCGAGAACCTGGAGGACCTTCGCGTCACCGACGAGCAGACCGCCGTCGACGGACATCCAGCCGCCGCGTGAGGACTGGTCGCACCGCCAGTCCTCGGTCATCATCTTCCGCCGCTGTTCGGGGGTGTACTTCTCGCTGGGGTCGACGCCGCCGGGCAGGGACGTCGCGTACAGCGGGCACTCGTTCGCCTGGGGAAGCACGACCTCGTAGCGACCGCAACCCTCGCCGCCGCCCCAGGGGGCACAGCCGGGCTTGCCGACCGACACCCGCTCGACGTCGGCGCGGACGTCGACGGGGAGGTAGCGCTGGACCGCCTCGCGGACCGCGGGGACGTCCCGGCCGCCCTCCTCCAGGACGAAGGCGGAGACCGCCCCGTACGGCAGCCGGGCCTCGTACGCGGCCCTCTGCTGCGCCTCGCTGCTGGCCATGAAGGTGGAGACGGCGACCGTGCCCGCGACGGCGGCGAGGACGGCGGCGACGGCGGGTGCCGTACGCCCCCGGTTCCGGACGGCGTCCCGCAGTGCGAGCCGCGGGGAGAGCGGCAGCCAGCGCCCGGTGCGGCCGAAGAGCCCCACCAGGGCCGGGGTCAAGGCGACGACGCCCAGCTCGGCGATGGCGGAGCCGCCGCCGACGATGACGACCGACTCGGTGGCGATCGACCCGAAGAGCGCGATGGCGCCGCCCAGCAGGATGGCCGCGAGGCCGATCAGGGGCAGGACACGGCTGCTGCGGCGGACACCGCGCCGGCCCGTGAGCGAGGCGAGGACGGTCTGCCGGGAGGCAGTGATCGCCGGGACGATGGCGGCGAGCAGACCGGTCAGGACGGCGAGCAGCGCGATGCCGAGCAGCTCCAGCGGCCGGACGTCGAAGGCGCCGAACCGCTGGTTCATCATGTCCTCGAGAACCGGCTGCAGCGCCAGCGTGAGGATCACGGCGAGGACCGTGCCGACGACCGCCGCGGCGACGCCGATGACGAGACCACCACTCAGCACGATGGCCCGGATGTGGCTGCGGGCACCGCCGTTGGCCCCGACCAGACCGAGCTGGCGGCGCGAGCGGCGCGCGCCGACCGCGAAGGCGGGTCCGGCCAGGAGACAGATCTCCAGCATCGCCAGGCCGACGACGGTGGCGACGGCGGCGAGAGCGGCGGCGTCGGCCGCCGGGCTGGAGTCGAAGCTGCCCCAGCCCTCCTTCTGGTAGAGCGGCACCTCGGACTCGGCGGGCGGGTCGAGCATGACGGCACGCGAACTGACGACCACGCCCTTGGCGTTGATCTGCTGGACCGTGTTCCACGTGAAACCACCGGACTTCTTCACCAGATACGAGGTGGAGGTGTCGGGGGTGGGCATGCCGGACTTCTCGACAGCCTTCGCGTACGGAGTGAGGAAGGCACCCGGCAGCGCGTTGACCTGGTCGACGGCGAGCGCGTCGGGAAGTTCGTAGGAGCCGACGATCCGATACGTACGGTCGAAGTTGCGGGCGGAAAGGGTCGAGCCGACCGACAGACCGCTGACCTCCAGGAAGTGCGAGGTCGCCATGACCTCGTCGTTCTTCTCCGGGAAACGCCCCGAGAGGAGGGTCGTGATGCCGCGGGTGATCGGGTCGGACATCTTCAGCTCACGCACCTCGGCGGAGAGCAGACCGTGGGACGTCGTCAGCTTGGCACTGCCGGAGCGGTCCGTGACGACCGTGGAACCCGCCGGGATCGCCTTGGCGACGTCGGTGGGGCCGTTCGGCCACGGCTGGTCCTTGTAGTCCTTGACCGGCGTGTGCATCTCGCCCGGCGGGTCCTGGAGGATCGGAACGCCCTCGGCCTGGGCGTCCCGGAATATCGCGTCCGCCGTGCCCATCGATCTGTCCGCCCGCTCCGTGGGGGACAGTTCGGAGCTGCGGTAGGTCAGATCGAGGGCACTGACACCCAGGATGGGCAGGGCGATCATCGCCAGGACGAGGGCGCTGCGGCCCTTGGAGCGCCAGGCGTCGCGGCGGGCGATGCGGATCGCTGCCCGCCAGGAGTGGAACCAGGTCTTCACGCCTCCGCCACCTGGCCCGAGAGGAGGGAGTCGGCCTCGCTGCGCACGGTCTGGTCGACGATCGCGCCGTCCCGCAGGAACACGACCCGGTCGGCCCAGGCGGCGAACCGCGGCTCGTGGGTGACGAGGACGCCGGCGGCGCCCGCGTCGCAGCGGGAGCGGAGCAGGGCGAGCACGGACTCGCCGGTCTCGGAGTCGAGGGCGCCGGTCGGCTCGTCGGCGAGGACGAGGCGGCGGTCGCCGACGAGGGCACGGGCGATGGCCACGCGCTGCTGCTGGCCGCCGGACATCTCGTCGGGGAAGCGGTCGGCGAGGTGGCCGAGCCCCATCTCCTCCAGGGCGGCCAGGGCCTCGACGCGGGCCTTGCGGGCGGAGGTGCCGTCGAGCTCGCGCGGCAGGGCGACGTTCTCGGCGGCGGTGAGCGCCGGGATGAGGTTGTAGTCCTGGAAGACGTAGCCGATGCTGCGGCGGCGCAGGGCGGCGAGCTCCTTGACGCTCGCGGTGGTGATGTCGGTGTCCTCGACGATCACATGACCGGAGGTCGGGGTGTCCAGGCCGCCGGCGATGGTGAGAAGCGTGGACTTGCCCGAGCCGGACGGGCCCATGACGGCGACGAGTTCGCCGGGGTACACGGCGAGGTCGATTCCGCGCAGGGCGTGCACTTCGGTGGCGCCCGAGCCGTGGACACGGGTCAGGTTCTGGAGCTGCAGCACGGGCTGCTGTGTGGACATGGAGGGGTCCCCCTTGGGCGTACGCGGCGTTCGGCCGGTACGGAGCGAGCGGTGGAAGGTGGTGCGACAGCGGTACGGGGTGGGCGCGACCGTGCGGTCAGCGCGCCCCGCCCGTTGCCGATGTCGGGGTGGTCGTGTGCGCGTCGGCCGAAGCCGAAGCCGAAGCCGAAGCCGAAGCCGAAGCCGAAGCCGATGCCGAAGTCGAGGCCGATGCCGAAGCCGGTGTCGGTGCCGTTGTCGGTGTCGATACCGGCGGGGATACGGCCGGCGGTGATACGGAAGCGGACGCCGCTGTCGACGACAGACGGATCAGCCGGGCCTCGCAGTGGTCGAGCCACCGCGCCTCGGCCTCGGTCTGGAAGATCAGCTGTTCCAGGACGAGCAGCCAGGCCACGTCGTCCCGTTCCCGCGCGCCCCCGCGCTCGACGGCGACGAGCGCCTGGGCCTTGAGCCGGGTGTAGTCCTGCATCGCCTTCACGGTGTGCCGGCGCTGGGACTGGATGACGTCGCGGATGTCGACACAGGGCGCGCCCACCGCCATGGCGAGCTTGATGGCCAGCTCGTCACGGGCGGGGCTGGTGCGGTCCACCGGCTTCTCGAACCAGGTCCTGAGCTCGGTGAGACCGGCGTCCGTGATCGTGTAGAGCGCGTGCCCGGCCTCGTCCTGGCCGCCCTGCGCGACCATGCCGTCGCGCTCCAGACGACTCAGCGTCGTGTAGACCTGGCCGACGTTGAGAGGCCAGGTGGAGCCGGTGCGGGACTCGAACTCCGTACGGAGCTGGGAGCCGTAGCGAGGGCCGCGTTCGAGGAGGGCGAGAAGCCCATGGCGGATCGACATACTCAGTATGTATACCGAGTATGCCGTGGCCGACAACCGTCCTGAGACGGAAGACGAGAGTCCGACTCAAGGGGGACCCTGGCGGGCCGAGCGGCTCAGCGGCGGCGCATACGGAGCCCCAGGAAGCCGATCCCGAGCCCCATCAGAGCCATCCCCACACCCAGGGTGAGAACGGGAATCCGCTGGTCGACGAGGGTGGGCGCGGCCTCGGCCGCCATCCGGGGCGCGGCGGCGGGCCGGGTCGCGGGCGCCACCTCGGTCAGCGCCTCGTCCTCCTCGCGTACCGCCTCGACGTCCTCCTCGGCGGCCTCGTAAGGGTCGGAGTCTGTTGCCGTCCTGGTACGAGAGGGGTCGGGTGACGGAGGGTCGGCGCTCGGTGGGGCGGCGGGCGGCGTCTCGGAACGGCCGGGTCGCGGGTGGCCCTCTCCGGCCGGTCGGCCCGCCAGCGAGGCGGAGCCGCTGGGGGCGGGAGCGTCGGTGGGCGTGGAGCTCGGCGCGGCGGGAGAGGACGGCGCGGTGGTGGAGGGCGAGGGCGAGGGCGCCGCGGTGCCCGTCGGCGCGGGCGCCGGCGGGACGGGTGTGCCGGGGCCGACGGTGCGCCCGGGGGATGCGGACCCGGACCCGGACCCGGGTCCCGTTCCGGTCCCAGTTCCGGTCCCAGTTCCCGTTCCGGGCCCCGTCCCCGTTCCCGTCCCGGGGACAGGGGAAGAGGGCAGCGGGAGGCCGGGGGACGTCGCGGAGGTGGGTGTCGCCCCCGTGGCGGTCGGCGCGGCCGGTCGGGGGGACCCGGTCGGCGGCGGCGCGGGGGGCGTGGTCGGCGCGAGCACCCGCGTACCGCCGGGGGCCTCCGCCCCGTACGCGAGGGGCGCGGCACACAGGGCGAACGCGCAGGCGAACGTGCAGGTGAGCGCGGGGCCGAGGGCCCGCGCCCGTGCCCTGCGGAGTGCTGGAGTCACCGGGTGACCCCCTCCCGTACCGAGCCGCCAAGGTGTCGACTCAGCGTCACATGCCGGGACACTTCCGGCATCCGGGACGGGGGCAGCGGAGGTCAGGGGAGGTCAGGGGAAGTAATGAGGACGGCCGTTCCCACCGTCCGTCCCTCCTACTGCGGCGGGTTACCCGTCGAGATCTTGAGGGTGAACTCGGCGTCCTCGGCGGTGATGTCCTCACCGGCCGGCGGGTACTGCTCCAGGACCGTGCCCTCGCCGTACGTCGCCTCGTCCACGGGGGTCTGCGTCATGATCTTCCACCCGGCCGCCCGGGCGCAGTCCTTCACCGACTGGATGTTCTTGTACGTGAAGTTGGGGACCTCGAACTTGGCGGGGTCGTCGCTCGACTCCGAAGGCTGGGTGCACTTCTTCACGTCGATGGTCTTGGTCAGGTCGGGACCCTTGTGGCCGGGGGCAGCCGTCTGGGTCTGCTCCGTGCCGCCGGTGCCGCCGCCCGTGCCGCCCGCTTCCGTGCCCGGGTCGTCCTTCTGGTTGAGCACCATGACCAGGCCGCCGATCGCGAGGAGGGCGACGACGACGGCGCCCACGAGCACCGGGGTGTTCCGGCGGGAGCCGCCGCCCGTCGCCACGGGAGCGGGGGCCGGTGCGTGCATCGGACCCGTGGCGTACGGCGAGGGGGTCGGCGCGGTCTGGTAGACCGGCGCGGGCGTCGGGGCCTGCTGCGGGTACCCGTACGACGGGCCGGGTGCGGGCGTCGCGGGGCCGTACGGTCCGGGCTGCGGCGTCGGCGGCAGGTACGGCTGATGTACGCCGTGCGGGCCGGGCTGCGGGATCGGCGGCGGGGTCTGGCCGACTGGCGGGAAGACCGCCGAGCCGACGCCCGCGCCGCTGCTGACCGGACCGCCCTGGACGATCATCGGGGCGCCGGTCTGACCGGCCGAGAGCACCCGCAGGCACTCGTCGCGCATGGCCGCGGCGCTCGGGAACCGCTCGTTCGGGTTCTTCCGCAGCGCCCGGGCGACGAGCGCGTCCATCGCCGGCGTCACCGCGCGGTTGACGGTGGACGGGGCGACCGGCTCCTCCTGCACGTGCGCGTACGCGATGGCGAGCGGTGAGTCGGCGTCGAAGGGGAGACGGCCCGTCAGCAGCTGGAAGAGCATGATGCCGACCGAATAGAGGTCGGAGCGGGCGTCCACCGCGCGGCCGAGGGCCTGCTCGGGGGAGAGGTACTGAGGAGTGCCGACGACCATGCCGGTCTGCGTCATCGACGTGACGCCGGACTGCATGGCCCGCGCGATGCCGAAGTCCATGACCTTGACCACACCGCGCTTGGTCGACATCACGTTGCCCGGCTTGATGTCCCGGTGGACAAGGCCCATCTCGTGGCTGACCTCCAGGGCGGCCAGCACGTCGGCCGTGACCTTGAGCGCCTTGTCGGCGGGCATCGCGCCGTACTGCCGGACGTCCGAGGCGAGGACGGAGCCGAGCGGCTGCCCCTCCACGTACTCCATGACGATGTACGGCATGACGGCGCCGTCGAGGGTGTCCTCGCCGGTGTCGAAGACCGAGACGATGTTCGTGTGCGACAGCTTCGCGACGGCCTGCGCCTCGCGCCGGAACCGCTCGCGGAACGACGCCTCGCGGCCGAGTTCCGTGTGCAGCGTCTTGATCGCGACCTGTCGGTCGAGGGCGCTGTCGTAGGCCAGGTACACCGACGCCATGCCGCCCTCACCGAGGAGGTCGCGCAGCTGGTACCGGCCGCCCGCGACCGAACCGCCCGCATAGCGGCCCTGTGCGCCGTCCTGGCTCATCTGTGCTTCCCCCATACGCGCGCGTGGCGGCGTCGAATTCCGGAATTTCCTGGCCAAGTCTGCCCCAGGGCACCGACACGTCAAGCCGCGTGCCCGTTCCGTGACCCTCCGCACAGGACGTGTCCTCGAAGCGTTCCGGAAGTGTCCGGGGAAACCCGTCGAATTTGCACAGGTGTACAGGGACGGGGTTGGATGGCCGGTCAATCGCGGACCGTGATGTCGTACGGAGCCTGTAGCGTGACGACTGGACACGGCACGACAGACGACGGCGAGGACTGATGGCACCCGATTCCGGAGCAGGTGGCGGTGTGCCGGACGCGGCAGCGGAATCGTGGGGCGTCGGTGGTGTCGTCGGTGACGGACGGTACCGGCTGACGCACCGTCTCGGCCGCGGCGGCATGGCCGAGGTGTTCGCCGCCGAGGACGTGCGCCTCGGGCGCACGGTGGCGGTGAAGCTCCTCCGCGCCGATCTCGCCGAGGACCCCGTCTCGAAGGCGCGCTTCACCCGTGAGGCGCAGTCGGTCGCGGGGCTCAACCACCACGCGATCGTCGCCGTGTACGACTCCGGCGAGGACCTCGTGGGCGGCCGGCCCGTGCCGTACATCGTGATGGAGCTGGTCGAGGGCCGCACCATCCGCGACCTGCTGATCAGCGCCGACGCGCCGGGGCCCGAGCAGGCGCTCATCATCGTCTCGGGTGTTCTCGAGGCGCTGGCCTACTCGCACCAGCACGGCATCGTGCACCGCGACATCAAGCCGGCGAACGTCATCATCACGCACAGCGGCGCCGTGAAGGTCATGGACTTCGGCATCGCCCGCGCCCTGCACGGCGCGCAGTCGACGATGACGCAGACCGGCATGGTCATGGGCACCCCGCAGTACCTCTCCCCCGAGCAGGCGCTCGGCAAGGCGGTCGACCACCGCTCCGACCTGTACGCGACGGGCTGCCTGCTCTACGAACTGCTCGCGCTGCGGCCCCCCTTCACGGGTGAGACGCCGCTCTCCGTCGTGTACCAGCACGTGCAGGACGCGCCCGTCCCGCCGTCCGAGGTGACTCCCGGCGTGCCGCCGGAGCTCGACGGCCTGGTGATGCGCTCCCTCGCGAAGGACCCGGACGACCGGTTCCAGAGCGCGGAGGAGATGCGCGGGCTCATCCAGTACGGCCTGCAGATGCTCCACCAGCAGGGCGGCCACACCGGCACGTGGAACACCGGTCCCGTCGACATGCACGACGGCGGGCACACGCCCATCGGCGGCATGGCCGCGACGACCGCGATGGGTCACCCGATGCACGGGGAGACCGCGCAGGGCCGGATCCTTCCGCAGATGAACCCGGACGACGGGGGCGTCGGCGGGTACGGCGGCTACGACGGCGGTACGGGCGGCACCGGCGGCTACGGCCAGGACGGGGCGTACGGCGCGAACGGCGGCGGCCGGGGCGGCCGGGGCAAGCTGATCCTCTTCGTGGCGCTCGCGCTGGTCGCGGTCGTCGCGGGTGTCGTGTACGCCATCGACGCGGCGGGCAAGAAGGGCGGCGAGAAGGTGACGCCGATTCCGACGACCGTCAGCAACTCGCCGTCGACACCCTCCGAGGAGCCCACACCCTCCGAGGAGACCTCCACCGAGGAGGAGCAGACGCGGGACCCGGACACGTCGACCGGGGGCGGCGCCACGCAGCCGCCGTGGACGCAGCAGCCGCCGGTCACGCAGCCTTCGACCACGGCTCCGCCGACGACGGAGCCGCAGACGACGGAGCCGCAGACGACCGAGCCGCAGACGACGGATCCGACGACGACGGATCCGACGACGGAGCCCCCGCCGACGGATCCGACGACGGATCCGCCGGTCGACCCGACCGGCGATCCCACCGACGACGGCGGCGATGGCGACACCCCGCCGACGGGCGGCTCCACCGCCACCGGCTGACCCGCCGGACGGCGCCTCCCGCCCGCTCAGCTCAGCCGGCGAAGGCGTCACGCACGGCGTCGTACTCACGGGTCCACCAGACCGCCAGGGCCGACACCGCGGGAAACTGCGGGTCGGCCCTTCGATCGTGCAGCTGGTAGCGCCAGCGCAGCGTCCAGAAGTCGTTGAGCCGCTCCCACCACACCCGGTGCGCCGCCGCGGCCAGCTCGGCACCGTCGGCGCCCGTCGCCCGCCGGTACGCCCGCGCGTACGCCCGCACCTTCTCCAAGGCCAGCTCGCCCCCGGGCCGTACGAAGAAGATGGCGGCCGCCCTGACCGCCTCCTCGGCCCGCGGGCGGACCCCGAGGCGGTCCCAGTCGACGATCGCGGCCGGCTCCGCGCCCCGGTAGAGCAGGTTCAGCGGGTGGAAGTCGCCGTGCACCCAGCCGGACGCGGCGGCCGGCGGCGGCCGGTGGTGGGCGTGCTGGGCGAGCAGCCGGCGGCGCTCCCGCAGCCGGTGCTCGGCGAGCGCGTCGAAACTGTCGTGGGGCCGGTGCGCGCGGGCGAGGCCGATCAGCTCCTCGATGGCGCGGAAGGTGTCCTCGGGGCGGGCGCTCTCGTGGTCGTCCCCCGGTGGCGGCGACTCCATGACCCGCTCCAGACAGGTGTGGACGTGCCCCAGGAGGGCGCCGAGACGCCGGGAGCCGTCGGTGGAGAGCTGGGTGCCGTCGCGGTGCCGGCCGTCGATCCACGGGTGCAGGGCGTAGCAGAGACCGTCGATGACCGCGACCGTACGGCCCCGGCTGTCGGCGAGCGGCGGGGCCACCGGCAGGCCCAGGGCGTGCAGGCGCTGGGTGGCGCGGTGCTGCCGGGTGATGGTGGCGCGGTCGGCGGTGGGGGCGTCCAGGTGCTGCTTGAGGAAGTAGGCGCCGCGCGTGGTGGAGAGGCGGTAGCCGCGGTTGAGCAGGCCCTGGGTGACGGGTTCGCAGGAGAGGGGCTCGCCCGCGGCCGCGTAGCGGCGAAGGAGGGCGCCGACGGGCGGAGCGAGGGTTGCAGATGAGCGCGGCACTCCGCAGATGTTAGATCACGCTACGTGGTGGAGGTGTCGCTCCACGGAATGGTCCATGGGCCGCTCCGTGGGGTGCTCCGTGCCGGAGCGCAGGTCGACGGGGCGGTCGGTCGCCCCGGCGGGGTGCCCGGTCGAGTAGTCGAGCTCGTGCACGGTCACGAACTGCGGTTCGATCCGCATGTAGACCGGCTCGAAGGGCTCGTCGTCCACGGTTCGCGGCTCGGGCCCGAACGCCGCGCGCTGTTCCTCGGTCGGCTCCACGATCTCCGCCGTGCCCGTGAACTGCACGGACCAGATCTTCTCGGCCCCGGAGTTGAAGTTGTCCGCGCCGTACGCGACGACGCTGCCATTGCAGGCCCGGTGGTAGCCGAGCCCCCTGTGCATCCGGATCAGCACACGTCCGTCGGTCACGATGTGCCGGGCGGGGGCGACGAACGGCATCGCCCGCATGCTCGTCGCCACCCGGCCGTACGACACACGGCCGAGCAATTCGATGGCGCGGATCTCCTCGGTGGACATGGCTTCCACTCTCCGCCACCGGCAGCGTGTCGGAAAAGGGGCCCCTGCCCCGCCTTCACGGGGACCTACGTCCCGAATCCGGGCCGTCGGCCCCGGGCTGCTCCGTACGGGTGACGTACGGGCGGGACCGGGGCCGCGCGGGCCTCAGTGGCGCTCGGCCTGGAGCCGTGCCACGTACGCCGCGGCCTGCGAACGCCGCTCCATGCCCAGCTTCGACAGCAGGCTGGAGACGTAGTTCTTGATGGTCTTCTCCGCAAGATGGAGCCGCTCACCGATGACCCGATTGGTCAGGCCCTCGCCGATCAGGTCCAGGATCTTGCGCTCCTGGTCGGTCAGGTTGGCGAGCTTGTCGTCGCCCTTCGGGTTGTTGCCGTCGCGCAGCCGCTCCAGGACGCGGGCGGTCGCCACCGGGTCGAGGAGCGACTTGCCGGCCGCCACGTCCCGCACGGCGTTCAGCAGCTCGTTACCCCGGATGGCCTTGAGGACGTATCCCGAGGCCCCGGCCATGATCGCGTCGAACAGCGCCTCGTCATCGGCGTACGAGGTCAGCATCAGGCATTTGATGCTCTCGTCCTGCGAGCGGATCTCACGGCACACCTCCACCCCGCTGCCGTCCGGCAGCCGGACATCGAGCACGGCGACGTCGGGGCGCGTCGCAGGGATCCTGACCAGCGCGTCTGCCGCCGTCCCGGCCTCGCCGACCACCTCGATGTCGCCTTCCACGGAGAGCAGCTCGTGGACGCCGCGCCGGACGACTTCGTGG
The DNA here is from genome assembly GCF_042717315.1 of Streptomyces sp. NPDC058650. Taxonomy (NCBI): domain Bacteria; kingdom Bacillati; phylum Actinomycetota; class Actinomycetes; order Kitasatosporales; family Streptomycetaceae; genus Streptomyces; species Streptomyces sp. NPDC058650. Next base: position 420,524 of record NZ_JBHXRL010000001.1, on the reverse strand, counting down.
TCGTCCAGCAGAAATACCCGGATTTTTCCTTCTTCGCGCACGCAGTCAGTCTCACATATTGGCTCTTCCCGCGCCCGGGGTGCGCGGGATACCGTGCCGCTTGTTCCGACGACGGCGTCGGGCCGTTGTCCATGCGCTGACCAGGGCGGAGTCCCCCTTTTCTCGATTTACTTGGAAATCCAAGCAAAATCGCAGGTCAAGTGGGGTTTCGCGGGAATGGCGCACTATGGGTAACGTGCCTATGGCGGCGCTCACCGGGACACCTGTCACGCCCGACCCCGGCCGCGTCGCACCCACCCCGTGCGAAGGGTACGGAGAAGGCGGAGCCTCCCCCTTGCCTAAGGCAGGGGGAACCCCAGGCCTTGCCCGGCGAACCCGGGGGCCGGACCGACGGAGGAGCACGCACGTGACCGTGGAGAGCACTGCAGCGCGCAAGACGACGCGACGCAGCAGCGGCACCAAGCGCACCGCAAGCGCGAGCACGAGCACCACCAAGAAGACGAGCACGCGCGCCGAGGCGGTAGCGACGGAGCCCGAGCTCGTCCAGCTGCTGACGCCCGAGGGAGAGCGCGTCCAGCACCCCGACTACGACATCGACTTGAGCGCCGAGGAGCTGCGCGGTCTCTACCGCGACATGGTCCTCACCCGTCGCTTCGATGCCGAGGCCACGTCCCTCCAGCGCCAGGGCGAACTGGGTCTGTGGGCCTCCCTGCTCGGCCAGGAGGCCGCGCAGATCGGCTCCGGCCGCGCGCTGCGGGACGACGACTACGTCTTCCCGACCTACCGCGAGCACGGCGTCGCCTGGGTCCGCGGGGTCGACCCCACGAACCTGCTGGGAATGTTCCGCGGTGTGAACCACGGTGGCTGGGATCCCAACACCAACAATTTCCACCTGTACACGATCGTCATCGGTTCGCAGACCCTGCACGCCACCGGTTATGCGATGGGCATCACCAAGGACGGCGCGGATTCCGCCGTGATCGCCTACTTCGGCGACGGCGCCTCCAGCCAGGGTGACGTGAACGAGGCGTTCACGTTCTCCGCGGTCTACAACGCCCCCGTGGTGTTCTTCTGCCAGAACAACCAGTGGGCCATTTCCGAGCCCACCGAGAAGCAGACGCGCGTCCCGCTTTACCAGCGCGCCCGCGGCTTCGGTTTCCCGGGCGTCCGGGTCGACGGCAACGACGTCCTGGCCTGCCTCGCGGTCACCCGCTCCGCCCTGGAGCGCGCCCGCCGCGGCGAGGGCCCGACCCTCGTCGAGGCGTTCACCTACCGCATGGGTGCCCACACCACCTCCGACGACCCGACGAAGTACCGCAGGGACGAGGAGCGCGAGGCCTGGGAGGCGAAGGACCCGATCCTGCGCCTCAAGGCCTACCTGGAGCGGGAGGGTCACGCCGACGCCGCCTTCTTCGAGGAGCTGGAGGCGGAGAGCGAGGCGCTCGGCAAGCGCGTCCGCGAGGGCGTGCGCAACATGCCCGACCCGGACGACATGGCGATCTTCGAGAATGTCTACGCGGACGGGCACGCGCTCGTCGACGAGGAGCGCGCGCAGTTCGCCGCCTACCAGGCGTCCTTCGCGGATGGCGAGGTCAAGTAACCATGGCTGTACAGAAGCTTCCGCTCGGCAAGGCGCTCAACGAGTCGCTCCGCAAGGCGCTGGAGGACGACCCGAAGGTCCTCATCATGGGAGAGGACGTCGGCAAGCTCGGCGGTGTCTTCCGGGTCACCGACGGTCTGCAGAAGGACTTCGGCGAGGACCGGGTCATCGACTCGCCGCTCGCCGAGTCGGGCATCGTCGGCACGGCGATCGGTCTGGCCCTGCGCGGCTACCGGCCGGTCGTGGAGATCCAGTTCGACGGTTTCGTCTTCCCCGCGTACGACCAGATCGTCACGCAGCTCGCGAAGATGCACGCCCGCTCGCTCGGCAAGGTCAAGATGCCGGTCGTCATCCGTATCCCGTACGGCGGCGGCATCGGCGCGGTCGAGCACCACTCCGAGTCCCCCGAGGCGCTCTTCGCGCACGTCGCGGGCCTCAAGGTCGTCTCGCCGTCCAACTCCTCGGACGCCTACTGGATGCTCCAGCAGGCCATCCAGAGCGACGACCCGGTCATCTTCTTCGAGCCCAAGCGCCGCTACTGGGACAAGGGCGAGGTCGACACCGAGGCCATCCCCGGCGAGCTCCACAAGGGACGGGTCGCCCATGCCGGCACCGACCTCACCCTCGCCGCCTACGGCCCGATGGTGAAGGTCTGCCTGGAGGCCGCCAAGGCCGCCGAGGAAGAGGGCAAGTCGATCGAGGTCCTCGACCTCCGCTCGATGTCCCCGATCGACTTCGACGTCATCCAGACCTCGGTCGAGAAGACCCGCCGTCTGGTCGTCGTCCACGAGGCCCCGGTCTTCTACGGTTCGGGCGCGGAGATCGCCGCCCGGATCACGGAGCGCTGCTTCTACCACCTGGAGGCCCCCGTCCTGCGGGTCGGCGGCTACCACGCGCCGTATCCGCCGGCGCGCCTGGAAGAGGAGTACCTGCCGGGTCTCGATCGCGTGCTCGACGCCGTCGACCGCTCGCTGGCGTACTGAGGAGAGCACCGTGACGATCCGCGAATTCAAGATGCCCGATGTGGGCGAGGGCCTCACCGAGGCCGAGATCCTCAAGTGGTACGTCCAGGTCGGCGACACCGTCACCGACGGACAGGTCGTGTGCGAGGTCGAGACGGCCAAGGCCGCCGTCGAGCTGCCGAGCCCCTTCGACGGGACGGTGCACGAGCTGCGCTTCCCCGAGGGGACGACGGTCGACGTCGGCCAGGTCATCATCTCGGTGAACGTGGGCGGCGGGGACGCGCCCGCCGCCGAGGCGCCGGTGGCCCAGGCCGCGCCGGTGGCCCAGGCCGCGCCGGCGGCCGTGGCCGCCGCACCCGCTGCTCCGGCCGAGGAGGAGGACGAGCCCCAGGGCCGTACCCCCGTCCTCGTCGGTTACGGCGTGGCCGCGAGCTCCACCAAGCGCCGCCCGCGCAAGGCGTCCTCGTCGGTGGCGGCTCCGGCCGCCCCCGTGGCCCCGGTCCTCGTCTCCGTACCGGAGCAGCTCAACGGGCACGCCCCCGCCGGGGCCCGCCCGCTGGCCAAGCCGCCGGTCCGCAAGCTCGCCAAGGACCTCGGCGTCGACCTGGCGACGGTCACCCCGACCGGCCCGGACGGCGTCATCACCCGCGAGGACGTCCACGCGGCGGCGGCTCCCGCTCCCGCGCCGGTCGTCGAGGCCCCGGCTCCCGCGGCCACCCCGGCTCCGGCTCAGGCCCCGGCCCAGTCTCCGGCTCCCGTCGCGGCGGCCGAGGTGTCGTCCGAGGCGCGGGAGATCCGTATCCCCATCAAGGGTGTGCGGAAGGCGACGGCGGCCGCGATGGTCGGTTCCGCGTTCACGGCGCCGCACGTCACGGAGTTCGTGACGTTCGACATCACGCGGACGATGAAGCTGGTCGAGGAGCTGAAGTCCGACAAGGACATGGCGGGCCTGCGGGTCAATCCGCTGCTCCTCATCGCGAAGGCCGTGCTGGTCGCGGTGAAGCGGAACCCGGACATCAACGCGGCCTGGGACGAGGCGGCGCAGGAGATCGTGCTCAAGCGGTACGTGAACCTGGGCATCGCCGCGGCCACCCCGCGCGGTCTGATCGTGCCGAACATCAAGGACGCGCACGCCCAGACGCTGCCCGAGCTGTCCACGTCCCTGAGCGAGCTGGTCTCCACGGCCCGTGAGGGCAAGACGACTCCGGCGGCGATGCAGGGCGGCACGTTCACGATTACCAACGTCGGCGTCTTCGGCGTCGACACCGGTACGCCGATCCTGAACCCGGGCGAGGCCGCGATCCTCGCGGTCGGTGCGATCAAGCTCCAGCCGTGGGTCCACAAGGGCAAGGTGAAGCCGCGTCAGGTCACGACGCTCGCGCTCTCCTTCGACCACCGCCTCGTCGACGGCGAGCTCGGCTCGAAGTTCCTCGCGGACATCGCCGCGATCCTGGAACAGCCGAAGCGGCTCATCACCTGGGCCTGACACACAGGTTCACCACCTGGGCCTGACGCACAGGTTCACCACTTGGGCCTGACGCACAGGCTCACCATCTGGGCCTGAGAAGCACCGGGTTCGCCCGTTTCACGTGAAACACCCGGCCGGGGGTCATACCCCCGGCCGGGTGTTTTCCTTTTCGCGTTCGCATCGTGGACGGGTCTCCTCTTGCACCCTTGTTGTATCTAAGCTGTACGCATGGCATCCGCACCCCCCGCAGCCGACCGTGTCTACATGCACGTCAAGCAGGCCGTCCTCGACCGGCGCTACGAGGGAGGCACGTTCCTCACCGAGGGCGAACTCGCCCAGGCCGTCGGGGTGTCCAGGACCCCCGTCCGCGAGGCCCTGCTCAAGCTGGAGATGGAAGGGCTGATCAAGCTCTACCCGAAGAAGGGCGCCCTCGTCCTGGCCGTCTCCGCGCAGGAGATCGCGGACGTCGTCGAGACCCGGCTGCTCGTCGAGGAGTTCGCGGTCCGCCGCGCCGTCCCCGCGTCCGCCGCGCTGATCGAGCGGCTCGAAGAGCTCCTGGAGGAGCAGAAGCAGCGCGCCGAGGCCGGGGACCTCGCCGAGGTCGCGATCACCGACCGCTGCTTCCACGCCGAGATCGTCCGGCACGCCGGCAACCAGATCCTCGCCCGCCTCTACGACCAGCTCCGCGACCGTCAGCTCCGCATGGGCGTCGCCGTGATGCAGTCCCAGCCCGACCGGATCGCCAAGAACATCGCCGAGCACGCCGAGATCCTCGACCGGATCCGCGCGGGCGACGTGGAGGGCGCGGCCCACTGCGTCCGCCAGCACCTCAGCTGGGTCAAGGTCCTCGTCCGGGGTGACGACCGATGAGCCGCCGGAAGGGGTACGGCTCCGCCGTCACCCTCCCCGGCGACCCCCCCGGCGGCCGCCGGGCCGCCCTCGTCTGGGGCGTCGGCGTCGCCGTCTACTTCGTCGCGATCATCTTCCGCACGTCCCTGGGCGTCGCCGGACTCGACGCCGCCGACCGCTTCGACGTCAACGCCTCCGCGCTCTCCACCTTCTCCATACTCCAGCTGCTCGTCTACGCGGGCATGCAGATACCCGTCGGCCTCATGGTCGACCGGCTCGGCACCAAGAAGGTCCTGGCCATCGGTGTCCTGCTCTTCACCCTCGGCCAGCTGGGCTTCGCGCTCTCGCCCACCTACGGCACGGCGCTCGCCTCCCGCGCGCTCCTCGGCTGCGGCGACGCCATGACCTTCATCAGCGTCCTGAGGCTCGGCGGCCGCTGGTTCCCCGCCCGGCGCGGCCCGCTCATCGGCCAGGTCGCCGCCCTCTTCGGCATGGCCGGCAACCTCGTCTCGACCATCTTCATCGCCCGCGCCCTGCACGGCCTCGGCTGGACGACCACCTTCGTCGGCAGCTCGCTCGCGGGCGTCCTCGTCCTCGTCCTGCTGCTGCTCTTCCTCAAGGACCACCCCGAGGGGTACGAGCCCGAGCCGGTCCGTCACGCGGGCGCCGCCTTCGTCCGCCGCCAGATCGCCGCGTCGTGGCGGGAGCCCGGCACCCGGCTCGGCATGTGGGTCCACTTCACGACCCAGTTCCCGGCCATGGTGTTCCTGTTGCTGTGGGGGCTGCCGTACCTCGTCGAGGCGCAGGGGCTGTCCCGTGGCACGGCGGGCGAGCTGCTGACCCTGGTCGTGCTCTCGAACATGGTCGTCGGCCTCGCGTACGGGCAGATCATCGCCCGCCACCACAAGGCCCGTGCCCCGCTCGCCCTCGGCACGGTCGCGGCCACCGCGCTGCTGTGGGCGGCGACCCTCGCGTACCCCGGCGACCACGCCCCGATGTGGCTGCTGATCACCCTCTGCCTGGTCCTCGGGTCCTGCGGACCGGCCTCGATGATCGGCTTCGACTTCGCGCGCCCGGCCAATCCGCCGGAGCGTCAGGGCACCGCCTCGGGCATCGTCAACATGGGTGGTTTCGTCGCCTCGATGACGACGCTGCTCGCCATCGGCGTGCTACTCGACGCGACCGGTGGCGATTACCGGATCGCGTTCTCGTCCGTCTTCGTCCTGGAGGCGTTCGGCGTCGTGCAGATCCTGCGCCTCAAGGCCCGCACCCACCGCAGGGAGCGGGAGCGGCTCGTCGCCAGCCGCGTGGAGGCCGTGCACGTACCGGCGTAGAAGACCGGGGGAACTAGCGGGGCGTCACCGCGAAGTTGTCGAGGATCGCCCGCGCCAGCTCCTCGTCGCCCTCCGTCTTGACCCGGTCGGCGACATCGGCCGGCCGGACACGGCCGCAGGCGAGCCGTACGAACGTCTCCCAGTCCGTCGCGAGCGTCACCGCCGGGCCCAGCGAGGGCGCCCCGTCGACCGTGCCCCGGCCCTCCGCGTCGACCCGCACCGTCCGCAGGAACTCCACCGGACCGGTCACGTCCAGCACCACCGCCGAGGAGGCGGGCGCCCCGGCGTCCTTGGCGACCACCTTCGGGAGCGCCTCCAGGAGCACGTCCCGGGTGACGTGCGCGCCGGCCGAGTCCAGGTTGCCCGGCACGCCGAGCGCGACCCGCAGGTCCTGCTCGTGCACCCACACGTCGAAGGCGCGCATCCGGTAGGCCAGTTCGAGGGACTGCTCGGCGCCGAGAGGGGCGCGGATCAGGTGCTCGGGGGAGCGGTTCTCGTTGCGGAGCTGGCGGGCCCGGCGGATGAGGATGTACTCCAGCTCGGAGGTCATCTCCGGTGCGGTGTGGTGCCGCCGCACATCGACCTGGACTTCCATGTAGCGGGCGAAGTCACTGCGTACGTGGTACAGATCGCGCGGCAGGGAGTGGATCGGGCGGGGGTCGCCGAGCATCTCCGTCTCCATGCCGATGACATGGGAGACGATGTCCCGCACCGACCAGCCGATGCACGGGGTAGGACGGTTCCACTCGCCCTCCACGAGCGGCTGCACCAGCTCGGCTATCGCCTCGATGGAGTGGGTCCAGGCGTCGGCGTAGTTCTGGAGGCTGGGATGGACGGTCACGGGACCCCTCGGCGGTTCTTCGGTGCGCGGGCTGAAAACACGACTGGGTGGGAGGCTCGGACGCTAAGTTACGCTGCCCGAAGGCACCCCGGCAGTGCTTTCGTGTGACGATCGTAGGCCGGTGTTGACGGCTCGAATGCCAGGACGGTGGTAGTGTGCGCGCCTCGCTGATCCAGATCGCGGTAGACCCGGACGAACCGGTCGACGCCCGACGGGCCCGCGTGGCCCGTCTCGTACGGGAGGAATCAGGCCGCGCCGACCTCGTCGTCCTGCCCGAGCTGTGGCCCATGGGGGCCTTCGCGTACGAGTCCTTCGCCGCCGAGGCCGAGCCGCTGAACGGCCCGACGCACCGGGCGATGGCGGAGGCCGCGCGGGACGCCGGGGTCTGGCTGCATGCCGGCTCGTTCGTCGAGGCGGAGGGCGGCGCCCTCTACAACACCTCGCTGGTCCTCTCCCCCGACGGCGAACTCGCCGCCTCCTACCGAAAGATCCACCGCTTCGGCTTCGACAAGGGCGAGGCGGTGATGATGGCCGCCGGAGAGGACCTGGTCACCGTCGACCTGCCGCACCTCACGCTCGGCGTCGGCACCTGCTACGACCTGCGCTTCCCCGAGCTCTTCCGCGGCCTCGTCGACGCGGGCGCCCAGGCGTTCGTCGTCCCCGCCGGCTGGCCGGCCCGCCGGCGCGCGCACTGGACGCTCCTCGCGCGGGCGCGGGCGGTCGAGAACCAGGCGTACGTCCTCGCCTGCGGTACCGCCGGCACCCACGCGGGCGTCGAACAGGCCGGGCACTCGATCGTCGTCGACCCGTGGGGCGAGGTCCTCGCGGAGGCGGGCCCGGACGAGGAGACCCTGCGGGTCGTCCTCGACCCGGCGAAGGTGACGGCGACGCGCGAGCAGTTCCCGGCCCTGAAGGACCGCGTCCTGGGCATCGCGGCGCCGCGCGTCCGCCGCGCCTGAGCGGCGGGGACGCCGGCGGCCGGGAGGGCGTCAGCTGTCGGGCGTGAGCGCGGCGAGGCCCTTGGCCAGGTCCTCCCCGTTCATGACCGGCGTGTAGGAGACCTTGGCGTCGAGCTGGAGGAAGAAGGGCTCCGAGATCTTCGGCATCTGGGACGGGTCGGCCAGGTCGAAGAAGATGAAGGCGGTCCGACAGCCGTCCTGGGTCGTGAAGTAGGCGGCCTCGGGGCGGAGCTCCGCCATGGCCTTCTCCATGATCTTCTGCAGGTTGCCCTGCTTGAAGGCCTCGTTGGAGGCCTGGGTGTCCATCTGAACCTTCAGCAGCATGCGCATGACGCGGCCTTTCCGACCGGGCAGGCGCTCCGTTCGGTACGCACCCTCGACACCCGGACGCGCTCACCTCCAGCCTCCCCCTTCCCGCCTGACGGGACCACTCGGCAGAGGCGCCCAGGCCCTAGGCCTGCGCCTCCGCCCACAGCCGGCCGACCCGGGAGAAGCCCGCGCGGACCGCCCCGCCCCGGGTGAGCGCCGCGCGGTCCACCCCCGCGAAGATCAGCGCCAGGGACAGGTCCGCCGCGCCCGCCCGGCCCGACACCGTGACGTCGAGCCGCCGCCGGCTCCCGCGCCCCGCCCCGCGGACCGACACGGTGACCCCCGGGTCCTCGGCGTCCGCGGCGCGCGCCAGCGTCCAGGAACGCCGGTCCCGCGCCCACAGGCGGTAGTGGTCGCCGCCGTACCGGAGCTGGAGCGCCCGCTGACGGGCCGTCGCGCCGATCCGGTTGCGGGTCATGGAGACGAGGGCGTCGCCGACGCGGAGGGTCGCGCGGTTCAGGGTCGGCAGCCGGATCGTCTCCGTGTGGATGCCCCGCGCCTCGTACGAGGCCGGCGGGAGCAGACCGCCCCGCAGCTCCGAGACCACCACCTCCTGCACGGTCTGCCGCAGCGGCGCCTCCACGGTGATCTCGCCGAACTCGGCGGAGGCGCCCCGCCAGCCGGCCCTCCGCTCGTACCCCTTGCCCTCGCGCCACGGGCGCAGCGTGAACGGCGTGACGGTGGTGTGCATGGCGCCCCCTGATGTGCCTCCGGTCGTCAGACGACGATCGCATGGAGGGAGGCGCGCTCCGGCTCCGGGTCCGGGGCGTATTCCGCCCAGGCCGCCGCAAGGCGCCGTACCGCCTCCGTGAGGACCTCGGGCGGTGCGAGGAAGTGGAGCCGGAGGTGGCGGAGGCTGCCGCCGAGGGCGTCCGTCGTGGCGCCCGGGAGGACGGCGACCCCGTGCCGGAGGGCGAGTTGGGCGAAGGAGACGCCGTCGCCGTGCGGGAGCCGCACCCACAGGGTCTGGCCGCCGGTCGCCGGCGCGCAGGACCAGGAGGGCAGCCGCCGGGCGAGCTCGGTCCTGAGGTGGTCGTGGCCCGCCCGTGCCGCCGCCGTGCGGGCGGCCAGGACCGGGGCGAAGTCGTCGAGGAGGCGGGTCGCGGCGAGCTGGGACGGGAGGTCGCTGCCCAGGTCGTGGAGGGCCTTGAGCCGGGCGAGGCGGGCGATCAGCGGCGCCGGACCCCGTACCCAGCCGATCCGCAGCCCGCCCCACACGACCTTGCTCAGCGAGCCGACCGCGATCACCTCGCCGTAGGAGGAGAGCGACGGCTGCCCTTCGTCAGGGGCGAAGGCGAGGTCGGCGAGGACCTCGTCGTCGACGAGCGGCACGCCCAGCGCGTTCGCCGCCTCGACGAGCCGGCGGCCGGCGAGCGGCGGCAGGACGGTCCCGGTGGGGTTCTGGAAGCGGGGCACGACATAGGCCAGGGCCGGACGGTGACGTTCCATCACCCGTACCGCCTCCGCCACGTCCACGCCGTCGGGGCCCACCGCCACCGGCAGCGGTACGGCCGCCGCCTCCCGGAAGAGGTCGAGCGCCCCCGGATACGTCGGCGCCTCCACCAGCACCCCGTCACCGGGCGCGAGCAGCAGCCGGGTGAGGAGCGAAAGGCCCTGCTGGGCGCCGGTGGTGACGAGGATCCGCTCCGGACCGGTCGGCACGCCCCGCGCCGCGTACCGCGCGGCGACCGCCGCCCGCAGCGCGCCGAGCCCGGCCGGGTGGTAGCCGAGGTCCGCGTCCGGCAGGACGAGCGAGCGGTACGCCTCCGCCAGCTCGGGCGGCGGCTGCGAGGGGGCGGCGCAGCTCAGCAGGATCACGTCGTCCGGCGCCTCCAGGAGGTGCAGGAAGAGCGGGTTCGACGTCTCGGTCACCCGGGGCCGTTCCGGCGCGAGCGCCGCCCGGGCGACCCGGGTGCCGCTGCCCTGCCGCCGTACGAGCCGCCCCTCCTGGCGGAGGGTGTCGTAGGCGGCGACGACCGTCGTACGGCCCACGGCGAGGGCCGTCGCGAGCCGCCGGTCCGGCGGCAGCCGTGTGCCGGGCGGCAGCGCCCCCTCGTCGATCAGCCGGCGCAGCCGGGCCGCGAGCAGGAGGTAGAGCGGGCCGCGTCCGGCGGACCAGCGGCCGAGCCGGGCGACCAGCGCGTCGATCGTGTCGGGGGAGAGACTGATTGGCTCCATTGCCGAACCAATCTGCCGGGATTGGACCTGGGAAGGCAAACGACGAGTCCACAGACTGGGCGCATGAGCCATGCCGACTCCGCAGCCGCCTTCCCCTCTTCCGAGACGATCCGACCGGAGGCGGGGGCCCGTCCCGAGGCGGGGATCCGTCCCGAGGCGGGTGTCCGCGCCGAGGCGGGTGTCCGCGCCGAGACCCTCGCCGTCCACCCGCCCCACGTCGAGATCACCGGCAGCAGGCCGCTCGGCGTGCCCCTCCACCAGGGCCACGTCTTCGCCTTCGACTCGGCCGACGCCCTCGCCGAGGCCTTCACCTCCCCCGACGCGTTCATGTACAGCCGCCACGGCAACCCCACCGTCCGCACCCTGGAGAACGCCGTGGCCCGCCTGGAAGGCGGGGCCGCCGCCCTCTCCTTCGCCTCCGGCATGGGCGCCGTCAACGGCGTCCTCCACGCCCTGCTCGGCAGCGGAGGCCATGTCGTCGCCCAGACCTGCCTGTACGGCGGTACGTACGCGGTGCTCACCGACCTCGCCACGCGCTGGGGCGTCGACGTCACCTACGTCTCCGGTACGGACCCGGAGGAGGTACGGGCGGCCCTGCGCCCCGAGACCCGCCTCCTCTACCTGGAGACCATCGCCAACCCGACGACCCGCGTCTCCGACCTGCCCGCGCTCGCCGCCGTCGCGGGCGAGGCCGGGGTGCCGGTCGTCGTCGACAACACCTTCGCCTCCCCGCTGCTCTGCCGGCCCCTCCACCACGGCGCCGACATCGTCGTCCACTCCGCCACCAAGTACCTCGCGGGCCACGCGGACGTCCTCGGCGGCGTCGCCGTCTTCAAGGACCCCGACCTCCACCGCGACGTCCGCCGCCACACGGTCGAACAGGGCGCGTCCACCGATCCGTTCGCCGCCTGGCTCACCCTGCGCGGCATGCAGACCCTGTCGCTGCGCATCGCGCGCCAGTGCGCGAACGCCGCCGAGCTCGGCGCCCGGCTGGAGGCGCACCCGGCGGTCACCGCCGTCCGTCACCCCGCCCTCGCGAGCCACCCGGACCGGGAGATCGCCGAGCGGCTGCTGCCGGACGGGGGCGGCGGCGTGATCTCGGTCGACCTCGCGGGCGGCCGGGAGGCGGGCCGGACCTTCGTCGAGGCGGTCCGGGTGGCGTCGCTGAGCGTCTCCCTGGGCGACGTGAAGACCCTGGTGATGCACCCGGCCTCCACCTCGCACCACCAGCTCGACGCCGAGGCCCTGGCGGCGGCGGGCATCGGGCCGGGCACGGTCCGGATCTCGGTCGGCATCGAGCACGTCGAGGACCTGTGGACGGACCTGGAGCAGGCGCTGGCCAAGGCCATGTGAGGCCAGGTGGGGAACCGGTCAGTCCTCGCGCTCCCGCTCGGCCATCCGGATCACGCACACGGCCACCGCGACGAGCAGCGCCGCGTCCGCGTCCTCACGGACCACGTTCACCGCGTACGTCTCGCGGACGCGGAACCACTGCCGGGAGATGTGGGCCAGGAGCTCGCCGTCGTACTCGACGGTGAACTCCCGGTCCAGGATCCGCCCGCTGACGTCCAGTTCGGTGCCCTCGACGAGGGTCACCCGGTAGTGGTTGCGCAGGAGCGAGAGCCGTTTGCGGCGGATGCTCGCGAGGGGGCGCTCGTCCCGCTCGATGGTCATCGCGTCCCGGAGGCTGAACATCTTCTGGCGCAGGGTGATCAGGACCTGCCCGTTGGGGGCCTTCAGCTCCAGGGTGTCGCGCAGCCGCATGGCCTTGCCGTCGACGAGGAAGGCGTGGCGGCCCTGCTCGTCCTCGATCCAGTAGTCGTCGCCGATCGCGAAGATCTTGTCCCGTACGAGATATTTCACGCGGATATGCCTGCCCCCGTCGGCCGGGTTTCACGCGAAGTAGCGGACGAAGGCGTCCGGGGTCGTGCCGAGCGTCTCGCCGAAGGGCGAGTCGAGCTGATGGATCAGCAGCACCGTGAACGCGATGAACCCGGAGAGACCCATCACCATCACCACATGGGTCGTACTCCTCTTGATCCCGAAGAGGAACATGAACGCCAGCGTCAGCGCGCCGCCGATGATCAGGCCCGCCCAGAGCACCGGCGAGAGCCGCTCCTGCGCCGCCGCCTCCCGGCCGCGCCGCGCGTCGTCGACGTAACCGAGCTGGGCGAGCACCTCCTGCGCGGCGATGTGCTCGGACACCTTGTCGGAGTCGGACACCTCGCTCGCGCGCCGCAGCTGTTCGAGCATCGTCCAGCCGGAGATGTCGAGGGGCTCGCGGGCGGCCATCGCCGGCCACTCGACGGCGACTACGTGGTTCGCGTACGAGCGGGCGGCGTCGCGCAGCGGCTCACGATGGCCGGCGGGGAGCGCGTCGGCGAGCAGATACGTCTGGTGCAGGGCGCTCGCCTCGGCCTGGACGTGGTCGGCGGCGGAGGAGCGGGTGTCCCAGACGGAGACCAGGCAGAGGCCGAGCACGACGGCGTAGAGGACCGACACCATCATGGCGATGTACTCGGCGACGTCCTCGCGCGGTTCCTCGTCCTCGCCGACCGGGAAGAGCTTGGTCTTGGCGACGACGGCGAGGGCGGCGACGAACGCGACGCCGAGGACGACGACGAGCGTCTCGAACAGGGCCACGGTCAGCCCCGCCGGCTGCCGAGGAGGGCCGCGGCGATCGCCGCGGGGATCAGAAGCAGCAGCAGGGTGATCACGATCCCGAGCTCGTGCGCCTCCTGGCCGCGACGCCGCAGCCGCCCGAGGAAGCCCTCGTCGTCGAGTGCGGCGGCGCGGCGGGCGGAGGGGGCACGGTCGGGCCGCTCACCGGCGGCGACGGCCGCGGCGGCAGCGGCGGCGGGGTCGAGGGCGTCCGGCCCGACGGCGGGCGGGACCGCCGGTGGGGGCGGAGGCGGAGCCGGTACGGGAACGGCCTCGGCGGCAGCCGCCGGGGCGGCTCCCGCAGCCCCCGGAGCCACGACCGCGCCGACGTCGCCGACCGCGCCAGCCGCGCCCGCCGCACCAGCCGTACCCGCCGTACCCGCCGCGCCCGCCGTACCCCCGGGAGCAGCAGGAGCCGCGGCTGCCCCGGCTGCCCCAGGAGCCCCAGCAGTTCCCGCACTCCCGGGAGCCCCCGGAACGGCACGGCCCCCCGGCGCCCCACCGCTCCCCGACGGATCCGGCCCCGGGCCCTGCCCCGGACCCGGATCCGACCTCGGATCCGGCTTCGGCACGGCGCCGCCCGCGCGGCGCGGGAGGGTGAAGACGGCCGAGGAGCGGGCGGTGAGCGTCGGCGCGAGGAGGCGCTCGCCGCCGGGCCCGTAGGTGGTGACCCGGTCGCTGCCGGAGGCGAGCCCGGTGCTCCGGTGGGTGCCGGGCGGCCGCCGCACGACGGCGGTACAGCGGGCCGAGGCCCCGGGCGCGAGCACGGTGACGGTCCCGCCGCCCGCCCCGCAGTCGAGGGACCCGGGCGCCAGCCCCAGACCGGGGTCCCCGATCCGTACGGCGTGGACGGGCCGGTTGCCGCGGTTGGTCACGGTGTACGCGACGCCGACCGCCCCCGACGCCACCCCCAGGCCCCGCCCCGCGCCCCCACCTGCTCCCGGGACCGTGACCCGCTCGGTGAGGCGGAGGCCGCCGGCGACCCCGGCGTACCCGGTACGGGCGGTCGCGGTGAGCCGCCGCCGCAGCGACGGGATGTCGCCCTCGGCGCGGGCGGTGGCCCGGTGCACCCCGCCCACCGCCCGGAACCTGGCGACGCACTCCAGCTCCCCGAGCGCGGCGAGCGGGCGCCCGGGGCAGCGCACGGCCCCGGCGGGCACCGTCGGATCGACGACCCGGACCCCGTACAGATGGGCCTCCCCGCTGTTCACGAGGCGGTACCGCTTCACGACCCGCGCCCCGACCCGTACGGCCGGCGGCCGCAGCCCGCTCTGCCCCCGCCCGTTCACGGTCACCGTCACACTCAGCGCCCCGTCCCCGACCCCGCCGGCCGCCGACGCCCGGGGCAGCCCGGGCAGGGCCAGACAGGGCAGGACGAGCAGCCCCACGAGAAGTCCGCCGCTCACCCGATGGCGGTAACAGTCCGATGATCTGCTCGCATGCTCGGCCATGCCCGCCATGCTGACCAGCCCCACCCCCGCCCCCACCCCCGGACACGCACCCCCGCCCCACCCGGCCCCCACTTTCCACCCGTACGGCACCCTTGGTCCATGAACGACTCTGCGCCCGCGCCCCGACGTGCCCGTGTCCGTGCCCCCGAGCTGATCGGCAAGGGTGGCTGGCTCAACACCGGAGGCAAGGAGCTCACCCTCGCCGACCTACGCGGTAAGTGCGTTGTTGTTGATTTTTGGACCTTTTGCTGTGTGAACTGCCTGCACGTGCTCGACGAGCTCCGTGACCTGGAGGAGAAGCACCGCGACACGCTCGTCATCGTGGGCGTGCACTCGCCGAAGTTCGTGCACGAGGCCGAGCATCAGGCCGTCGTCGACGCCGTCGAGCGGTACGAGGTGCATCACCCCGTCCTCGACGACCCGGAGCTCGCGACCTGGAAGCAGTACGCCGTCCGGGCCTGGCCGACGCTCGTCGTGATCGACCCCGAGGGGTACGTCGTCGCCCAGCACGCCGGCGAGGGGCACGCCAACGCGATCCGGACGCTCGTCGAGGAGCTGGAGGCCGAGCACGAGGCCAAGGGGACGCTGCGGCGCGGGGACGGGCCGTACGTGGCGCCGGAGCCCGTCGCCACCGATCTGCGCTTCCCCGGCAAGGCGGTCCTGCTGCCGTCCGGGAACCTCCTCGTCTCCGACACCACCCGGCACCAGCTCGTCGAGCTCGCGGCGGACGGGGAGACCGTCGTGCGGCGGATCGGGGAAGGGGTGTTCCGGGAGCCGCAGGGTCTCGCGCGGCTGCCCGACGGCAAGGTCGTCGTCGCCGACACCGTGAACCACGCCCTGCGCGTGTTCGACCCGGAGAGCGGGGCGATCGAGCTCGTCGCCGGCACCGGAAAGCAGTGGTGGCAGGGGTCGCCCACGTCCGGGCCCGCCCTGGAGGTCGACCTGTCCTCGCCGTGGGACGTCGCCTGGTGGCAGGGCAAGGTGTGGATCGCCATGGCCGGTGTCCACCAGATCTGGACGTACGACCCCGAGCGCGGGACCGTCGAGGTCGCCGCCGGGACGACGAACGAGGGTCTCGTCGACGGGCCCGCCGCCGAGGCCTGGTTCGCGCAGCCGTCCGGGCTCGCCGCCACCGAGGACCGGCTGTGGATCGCCGACTCCGAGACCAGCGCCGTGCGCTGGATCGAGCCGGAGGGCGACGGGTACGACGTGCACACGGCCGTCGGCACCGGGCTCTTCGACTTCGGGCACCGCGACGGCGCCGCCGACCAGGCGCTCCTCCAGCACCCGCTGGGCGTGACCGCCCTCCCCGACGGCTCGGTCGCGATCAGCGACACGTACAACCACGCCCTGCGCCGCTTCGACCCGGCGACGGGCGAGGTGACGACGCTCGCCACCGATCTGCGCGAGCCGAGCGACGCCGTGCTCGTCGACGGCGACATCGTGGTCGTCGAGTCCGCCCGGCACCGGCTGACGCGGCTCCGGCTGCCCGAGGAGGCCGTCCAGGTCGAGTCGGTCGCCCACCGCACCAAGCGCGAGGCCACCGAGGTCGCCCCCGGCCGCCTCCGCCTCGACGTCGTCTTCCAGGCCCCGACCGGGCAGAAGCTCGACCAGCGGTACGGCCCGTCGACCCGGCTCCTGGTCTCCTCGACCCCGCCGGAGCTGCTGCTCGGCGGTGAGGGCACGGGGACCGATCTCTTCCGGGAGCTCGATCTCAACCCGGAGCTGACCGAGGGCGTCCTGCACGTCTCCGCGATGGCGGCGTCCTGCGACGACGACCCCGCGAACGAGTACCCGGCCTGCCACGTCCACCAGCAGGACTGGGGCGTCCCGGTGAAGGTCACGGAGACGGGCACGGCGCGGCTGCCGTTGATCCTCGCCGGTATGGACGAATCGGTCTAGCGGAGTAGTCCCTGGTTCCTGGACGGGACCCCCGCCGCCCCGTCCAGGCACCCGGCCACCCACGCCGCCGGATCGTGGACGGCCCGTTCGCCGCCCATCCCCTGCCGCTCCATCAGCGCGCACTCCCCGGCGAGCAGCGCCTTCGTGCGCGAGCCGTCGACGTCGTACCCGCGGATGCGGGAGGCCAGGACGAAACCGCCCTCGTACGCGATGTCCGTGCCCCACGGCGGCCGGTCGTCGTACCGGTCGATGACGACGCCCGCCGCCGCCGCGGCGAGCGCGACGGCGGCGGCGAGTCCGGTGGCGAACTTCCCTCGGGACGGGCCCTCGTGACGGTGCATGAGGAGGACGCTGTCAGGCGGGGGCTTTCGCCGATGTTTCGCGGGTGAAGGCGCTCAGCCTTCCAGGAAGGCGACCAGCGCGTTCGCGAGGAGGTACGGGTCGTCGGCGCCGCAGAGTTCGCGGGCGCTGTGCATCGAGAGGATCGCGACGCCGATGTCGACGGTCTTGATGCCGTGGCGGGCGGCGGTGATCGGGCCGATCGTCGTGCCGCAGGGCATGTCGTTGTTGGAGACGAACGACTGCCAGGGCACGCCGGCCTTCTCGCAGGCGGCGGCGAAGACGGCCCGGCCGCTGCCGTCGGTGGCGTACCGCTGGTTGACGTTGACCTTGAGGATCGGGCCGCCGTTGACGCGCGGGTGGTGCGTCGGGTCGTGGCGCTCCGCGTAGTTGGGGTGGACGGCGTGGCCGGTGTCGGAGGAGAGGCAGACCGTGCCGGCGAAGGCGCGGGCGCGGTCCTCGTAGGCGCCTCCGCGGGCGTAGACCGAGCGCTCCAGGACGTTGCCGAGCAGCGGGCCCTGGGCGCCGGTGTCGGCCTCGGAGCCGTTCTCCTCGTGGTCGAAGGCGGCGAGGACCGGGATGTACGGGAGGTCGTCGCGGCCCGCGAGGGAGGCGAGCGCGGCGACGGCGGCGTGGACGGAGAGGAGGTTGTCCATGCGCGGTCCGGCGAGGAGTTCGCGGTCGCGGCCCAGGTAGGCGGGCGCCTCGACGGGGTGGACCATGAGGTCCCAGCCGGTGACGTCCTCGGCGTCGACGCCGGCCTCGGCGGCGACGAAGGAGATCAGGTCGCCCTCGTGGACCTTGCCGATGCCCCAGATGGGCTGCATGTGGCGCTGACGCTCCAGCTTGAGGCCGTCGTTGACGCCGCGGTCGAGGTGGATGGCGAGCTGCGGGACGCGCAGCAGCGGCCGGTCCACGTTGACGAGGTGGTGGCTGCCGTCGCGGAGGGTGAGGCGGCCGGCGAGGCCGAGGTCGCGGTCGAGCCAGGTGTTGAGGAGGGTCCCGCCGTAGATCTCGACGGCGACCTGACGCCAGCCCTGGGCGCCCATGTCGGGGCGGGGCTTGACGCGCAGGTTGGGGGAGTCGGTGTGGGCGCCGACGATCCGGTACGGGGTGTGGGCGGCGGCGCCCTCCGGCACGTACCAGGCGATGATCGCGCCGCCGCGGATCACGTACTTCCCGCCGCTCGTCCCGTCCCACTCGGCGGTCTCCTCGACGCGCCGGAAGCCGGCCTTCTCCAGGCGTGAGGCGGCGCTCGCCACCGCGTGGTACGCCGACGGGGAGGCCGTCAGGAAGGACATGAGGTCATCGGTGTGA
This sequence comes from Streptomyces sp. NPDC058650, assembly GCF_042717315.1. Classification (NCBI taxonomy): domain Bacteria; kingdom Bacillati; phylum Actinomycetota; class Actinomycetes; order Kitasatosporales; family Streptomycetaceae; genus Streptomyces; species Streptomyces sp. NPDC058650. The sequence goes on along the minus strand of NZ_JBHXRL010000001.1, from coordinate 402,294 downwards.
CCGCGGTCGAAGGGGCCGGCCGTGGGGCGGGAAGCTGCGCTGCTCATGGGCTCCACCTTACGCAGCACGGCTTCTGGGGGGCCGGTGGGTACCGGCGCCCCCGTGGGCCCGGCGAGTGAGCCGAAGGGGCGCGCCGGGGGAACGGTCCCGAGCGCGCGGAGGCCCCGCCGAAGGAGGGGGCGAGCACGGTCGGGGCCGTGGCCCGGCTGGAGCGCCCCGGAGGTGAACCGAGCCTTAAAAGAGAGCAGAACGGCCCGCCCCCCTCCCCGGGGACGGGCCGTTGCTCAGGACGTGGTGGCGTTCCTCAGAACGCGGCCTCGTCCAGGTCCATCACCGAGGAGTCGATGGCCTCGGCGAGCGCGCGCTCGGCGGAGACGCCCGGCAGGACGTTCGCGGCGAAGAACTTCGCGGCCGCGATCTTGCCCTGGTAGAAGGCGACGTCCTTGCCCGTCGCGCCGGCGGCCAGCTTCTCGGCCGCGACGGCCGCGCCCTTGAGGAGCAGGTAGCCGACGACGACGTCGCCGGAGGCGAGCAGCAGGCGGGTGGTGTTGAGGCCGACCTTGTAGATGTTCTTGACGTCCTCGCCGGTGGCGGTGAGGTCGGTGATCATCGTGCCGACGATGCCTTCGAGGTCGACGGCGGCCTTGGCGAGCGCGTCGCGGGCGCCGGCCAGCTCCTCGCCGCCGGTGCCGACCGCGAGGAACTTCTTGATCTCCTCGGAGAGCGTGTTCAGGGCGGCGCCCTGGTCACGGACGATCTTGCGGAAGAAGAAGTCCTGGCCCTGGATGGCCGTGGTGCCCTCGTAGAGGGTGTCGATCTTGGCGTCCCGGATGTACTGCTCGATCGGGTACTCCTGGAGGAAGCCGGAGCCGCCGAAGGTCTGGAGCGACTGCGCGAGCTGCTCGTAGCCCTTCTCGGAGCCGTAGCCCTTGACGATCGGGAGCAGCAGGTCGTTGAGACCGTGCAGCGCCTTGACGTCCTCGCCGGCCGCTTCCTTGATCGCGATCTCGTCCTGCACGGAGGCCGTGTAGAGGACGAGGCTGCGCATGCCCTCCGCGTACGCCTTCTGCGTCATCAGCGAGCGGCGGACGTCGGGGTGGTGCGTGATGGTGACCTTGGGCGCGGCCTTGTCCATGAAGTTGGCCAGGTCGGTGCCCTGGACGCGCTCCTTGGCGTACTCCAGGGCGTTGAGGTAGCCCGTGGAGAGGGTGGAGATCGCCTTCGTGCCGACCATCATGCGGGCGAACTCGATGATGAGGAACATCTGGCGGATGCCCTCGTGCTTGTCGCCGACGAGCCAGCCCTTGGCGGGGTGCTGGTCGCCGAAGGTCATCTCGCACGTGTTGGAGGCCTTGAGGCCCATCTTGTGCTCGACGTTGGTGGCGTAGACGCCGTTGCGGGCGCCGAGCTCGCCGGTCTCCCAGTCGAACTCGTACTTCGGGACGAGGAAGAGGGAGAGGCCCTTGGTGCCGGGTCCCGCACCCTCGGGGCGGGCGAGGACGTAGTGGAGGATGTTCTCCTCCATGTCGTGCTCGCCGGAGGTGATGAAGCGCTTCACGCCCTCGATGTGCCAGGAGCCGTCCTCCTGCTGGACGGCCTTGGTGCGGCCGGCGCCGACGTCGGAGCCGGCGTCGGGCTCGGTGAGGACCATGGTGGAGCCCCAGCGCTTCTCGACCGCGATCTGGGCGATCTTCTTCTGCGCCTCGTTGCCCTCGTTGTAGAGGACGCCGGCGAAGGCCGGGCCGGAGGAGTACATCCAGATGGCGGGGTTCGAGCCGAGGAGGAGCTCCGCGTAGGCCCAGACGAGGGAGCGCGGGGCGGTGGTGCCGCCGATGCCCTCGGGGATGCCGAGGCGCCAGTACTCCGAGTCCATGAAGGCCTTGTAGGACTTCTTGAAGGAGGCCGGGACCGGGGCGGTGTTGGTCTCCGGGTCGAAGACCGGCGGGTTGCGGTCGGCGTCGGCGAAGGACTCCGCGAGCTCGTTCTCGGCGAGGCGGCGGATCTCGTCGAGGATGCTCTTGGAGGTCTCGACGTCCATCTCCTCGAACGGACCGGTGCCGTACACCTTGTCGCGGCCGAGCACCTCGAAGAGGTTGAACTCGATGTCGCGGAGATTCGACTTGTAGTGCCCCATGGCGACGGCTCCGTAAAGGCTCGGGGAGGCAGGTTCCTCGTACACGTACCAGCGAGTAGCAACACGCTCTCTCCGATGATGCTACCCACCGGTAATAAGAAGCAACCCCTATCCGGTCATCTGTGACGTCAATCGCCATCGTCAAGGGTGCCCGGCGGGCCACTGGTGCCCGTGGGCCTCGAAACCGACCCGTGAGGTGACGCCCCGGTAGGGGGCCTGCCCGGGCGGCGCGCTCGATAGGCTGGGGGCCATGTACGGCTACGAGCAGAATCCGGGTGCCCAGCAGCAGTACGCGCCGCCGCCCCAGCAGCAGTACGACCCGCAGGGCGGGGTTCAGGGCGGGTACGCGCAGCAGCAGCCTCCGCTCTATCCGGAGCCCTCGCCTCCGTCTCTCGCCGACGCCGTACGCGCCTTCACGACCGGCACCCTCGCCCCCGAGGACTTCCAGCAGATCTTCGCGACCTCGAAGGTCTACTGCCCGCGCGGCGACAACCCCGGCTTCCTGGCCCTGCACAACACCCAGCAGCCGGTGATCCCGATGTTCACCACGCTCAAGGAGCTGCGGCGGTACGCGGGCAAGGAGTCGAAGTACTTCGTCATCACCGGCGCCGAGGTGATCGACCTGCTGCCGACCGGCTACGGCTTCGTCCTCGACATGGAGGGCGACCACCGCATGGTCTTCGACGCCAAGGCCGTGGAGCAGATGGTCGACTACGCGATGCGCCGGATGTACGGCTGACCGATTCTTGACCCCATGAGGCGCCCGGGAGGAATTCCTCCCGGGCGTTCCGCGTTCCAGGTGGCAGAAAGTTCAGTGTTCAACTAAAGTGGACGTACAAGGTCGCACCTAGGAGGTCCGGTCATGCCCGCTGTGACTATCGAGAACCCGCTCACCCTGCCGCGCGTCGCCGCCCCGGCCGACGCCGGCTCCCGCCCCGTGCTCGCCGTCACCACGGCCCCGTCCGGCTTCGAGGGCGAGGGCTTCCCGGTACGACGCGCGTTCGCCGGGATCAACTACCAGTACCTCGACCCGTTCATCATGATGGACCAGATGGGCGAGGTGGAGTACGCCCCCGGCGAGCCCAAGGGCACGCCCTGGCACCCCCACCGTGGCTTCGAGACCGTCACCTACATCATCGACGGGACCTTCGACCACCAGGACTCCAACGGCGGCGGCGGCACCATCACCGACGGCGATACCCAATGGATGACCGCAGGTCAAGGGCTGCTTCATATCGAGGCCCCGCCGGAGTCCCTCGTCGTCAGCGGCGGACTCTTCCACGGCCTCCAGCTCTGGGTGAACCTCCCCGCGGCCGACAAGATGATGGCTCCGCGCTACCAGGACATCCGCGGCCGCCAGGTCCAGCTGCTCACCTCCCCCGACGGCGGCGCGCTCCTCCGCGTCATCGCGGGCGAGCTCGACGGCCACGAGGGCCCCGGCATCACCCACACCCCGATCACGATGATCCACGCCACCCTGCGGCCGGGCGCCGAGATCAGCCTGCCGTGGCGCGAGGACTTCAACGGCCTCGCGTACGTCCTCGCCGGCCGCGGCACCGTCGGCGCCGAACGCCGGCCCGTCCACATGGGCCAGACCGCCGTCTTCGGCAAGGGCGGCGCGCTCACGGTCCGCGCGGACGAGAAGCAGGACGGCCACACGCCGGACCTGGAGGTCGTCCTCCTCGGCGGGCAGCCGATCCGCGAGCCCATGGCGCACTACGGCCCGTTCGTCATGAACACCCAGGCCGAACTCCGCCAGGCCTTCGAGGACTTCCAGGCGGGCCGGCTCGGCACGATCCCGGCGGTCCACGGGATCGGCGAGTAGCAGTAGGTAGATCAGTAGGTAGATCCAGTAGGTAGATCCAGTAGGTAGAGCAGTACGTAGAGCAGTACGTAGAGCAGTGCGTAGAGCAGTACGTACGTAACGCTGGTGACGTGCCGTCACCCGTACGGCCGTCAACGCGCGACGACACGCCGACGGGCGTGGTCCGGTGGACGGGTGCAGACGACCCGAGCGCTCCTCCCCGAACCCGCCCGTCGTTTCGCCGCCTGGTGCGTGGTCCTGCTGCTCGCCGCCGGGGTCGCCGCCGTCGGCATCTGGCTGTGCGTCGTCTTCCAGACGGCCGTCACCCCCGTGCTGCTCGCGATGCTCGGCACCGCCCTCCTCAGGCCGTTCTACAAGCGGCTCCTCCGCATGAAGGTGCGGAAGTCGCTCGCCGCCGCGCTCACCGTCGTCGCCGTCCTCACGGTCGTCGGCGGCGCCACGTACATCGTCGTCCTCGCGCTCATCGACACCGGCGACCAGATCCTCACCTCGTTGCGGCAGGCCGCCGCCGACATCGCGGAGCACCTCGGCGCCGCCGGGACCTCCCTCGACGACCTCGCCAAGAACGCCGAGGGCCTCCTCAAGCAGTTCGGCGGCACCGCCGCATCCGGGGTGATCAGCGGGCTCAGCGTCGTCGCCCAGATGATGGCGACCGCCGTCCTCGCCCTGCTCCTGATCTTCTTCTTCCTGAAGGACTCCGACCGGGCCGCCGGCGCCCTGCGCTCCCTCGGCCCGCGCGCCACCGGCGACACCGTCGAGGCCATGGCGCGCCGGGCCTTCGGGGCCGTCGAGGGGTACATGCGGGGGACGACCTTCGTCGCCCTCGTCGACGCCGTCATCATCGGCGTCGGACTTCTCGTCCTCGACGTGCCCGGCGCGGTGGGACTCGCCGCGCTCGTCTTCGTCACCGCCTACATTCCGTACCTCGGCGCCTTCCTCTCCGGCGCCGTCGCCGTCCTCGTCGCCCTCGCCGACCGGGGCTTCGTCATCGCGCTGTGGGTGCTCGGCATCGTCCTCGCCGTCCAGGTCCTGGAGGGGAACGTCCTCCAGCCCTTCGTCCAGAGCAAGACCGTGCAGATGCACCCGGCCGCGGTCATGCTGGCGATCACGGCGGGCGCGTCCGTCGCGGGCATCCTGGGCATGCTGCTCGCCGTACCGCTGACCGCGGCGGCGACGGGGGTCCTGGGCGAACTCCGCGCGCGGTACGGCGCGCCCCGCGAGCCCGAGACCGGGACGTCTCAAACCGGGACGTCTCAAGCGGCCTAAGCGGCCTGAGCGGCCTAAGCGGTCGCCATGCCGCCCGGCTCGAAGGAGGCCAGGAGCTGCTCAAGGGCCGCCTGGTCGGGCCCCACGAACGGGTCGGAGTCCGGGGCCAGCGCGAGCGTCTCCAGCATCCGGTCCGTCATCCGCACGGCCGGCGGCAGATGCGTGCACAGCACGATCTCCGGGTTCATCTCCCGCAGCGGCGCGATCGTCGCCCGGTACTTCTCCGGGTCCACGATGTGCACCCACGGGCTGTCGATCGACGCCCACAGCAGCTGCGCCTGCCGCAGGTCCTCCGGCTTCAGATCGCTCGCGTGCCCGCTCTCCGCGATCTCGGCGGTCGGCATCGGGCCGCCGAAGCAGTCGGAGCTGAAGCAGATCCGGGTCCTGTCGTCGTAGAAGCCGACGGTCGCGGGGTTGTCGAAGAGCGGCGGCCGGAAGGCGTGCAGGGTGCGGTCGCCGACGTCGAGGGACTGGCCCGGGTTGAGGAAGTACACCCGGTCCATGGGCAGCGCCCGCTCGGTCATCATGATGCCGAAGCCGATGAAGGTCGTGACCACGCGCGCCCGCGGGGCCGCGTCGAGCAGGTCGAAGATCCCGCCCGTGTGGTCGCGGTCGGGGTGCGTGAGCCAGATCCAGCGCACGTCGGCCGGGTCCATGACCTCGCCGAGCGCCGCGACGAAGTCACGGTCCTCGACGGAGAGGCCGGTGTCGACGACGACCGGTTCCGCGGCGGTCAGGACGAAGGCGTTGGCGGGGATGTGGCCGACCCCGGGGGCTTCGAGGCTGTCGGCCAGCACGGTGGTGTCGCTGCCGACCTTGTGGATGTCCATGGCACGCTCCGTGGTCCCCCCGGCGGCCGTACGACTCCAGTCTGCGCCGTACGAGGGGGCAGCGCGCGCCGGGCGGAAGCGGGCTCGGCGAGCCACGCCCCCTAGTCCCGGCAGCCCTTCCTCGACGATGGCTCGTTCAGCTCGAACCAGATCGACTTGCCCTCGCCCCGCGGGTCGAAGCCCCACGCGTCCGCCAGCATCTCCATCAGGAGCAGGCCCCGGCCGCTCGACGCCATCTCGCCCGGGTGCCGCTTGTGCGGCAGCTCGTCGCTCTGGTCGGAGACCTCGACGCGCAGCCGCCGCGACTCCTCGCCGCAGGCGACCTCGGCGACCAGGAGCGCGTCGCCGTCCGTGTGGACGAGGACGTTGGTGACCATCTCGGAGACCATCAGGACCGCCGAGTCGAGCTGGTCCTCGTCCGTCCAGTCGTGCAGCAGCTGGCGCAGCTGCTCCCGCGCCTCGGCGATCCGCTCCGGCTCCGCCTGGGCGATCGTCATCAGGGTGCGGCGCGGGGCCTCCGGCAGCGCGCCCCCGGGGCGGCGGGAGAGCAGCAGGACCGCGATGTCGTCCTCGCGGCGGTCGGCGAGCGGCCCCGTCGTGTGGTGCGAGCCGGGGCCGTGGACGGCCTCGACGAGGGTGTCGGCGAGCTGCTCCAGGTCCTCGCCGTCGTGGGACTCCAGGAGCTCCTTGACCCGCTCCCAGCCGCTGTCCAGGTCGTGCCCGCCGGTCTCCAGGAGGCCGTCGGTGCAGATCATCAGGGTCTCGCCGGGCTCCAGGGTGAGCCGGGTCGTGGGGTAGTCGGTGTCCGGGTCGATGCCCAGCGGCAGACCGCCGGCCGTGGGCCTGAGGAGAACCGTTCCGTCGTTCATCCGTACCGCCGGGTCCGGATGCCCGGCCCGCGCGATGTCGACCGTGCCCGTCTCCAGGTCGACCTCCAGATAGAGGCAGGTCGCGAAGCGCGGGCCGACGTTCTCCCCGTCGTCGCCGTCCGTGATCCCGTACAGGAAGCGCGAGGCGCGCGAGAGCACCGCGTCCGGCCGGTGGCCCTCGGAGGCGTACGCGCGGAGGGCGATCCGCAGCTGCCCCATCAGGCCCGCCGCCCGCACGTCGTGGCCCTGGACGTCGCCGATGACGAGCGCGATGCGCCCGGCGCGCTGCCCGCCGGCGCGGCCGGTGCCGCCGGGCAGCCGGATCATGTCGTACCAGTCGCCGCCGACCTGGAGCCCGCCGCCGGTCGGCACGTACCGGGCGGCGACCTGGATGCCGGGGATGCCGGGGCCGAGGACCGGCATCATCGTCCGCTGGAGCCCGAGCGACAGCTCGCGCTCCGACTCGGCCACACCGGCGCGCGCGAGGGCCTGCGCGAGCATCCGCGCGACCGTCGTGAGCACCGAGCGCTCGTCGGGGGTGAAGGCGACCGGGTGCTTGAAGGCGGCCATCCAGGCGCCCATCGTGCGCCCGGCGACGACGAGCGGAACGAACGCCCAGGAGCGGCGGCCGAAGCGCTGGGCGAGCGGCCAGGTCATGGGGTAGCGGCGCAGGTACTCGTCGGGTGTCGGCAGGTAGATCGCCCGCCCGGTCCGTACGACCTCCGCCGCCGGGTAGTCGGTGTCGAGGGACATCGACGAGAACGGGCCCTCGTCGCCCTGGCTGTGCCCGTGATGGCCGATGACGGTCAGCCGGTCGCCGGCCACGCCGAAGACGGCGAGCCCGTCCGGCGAGAATCCGGGCATCGACAGCGAGGCCGCCACCCGCAGCACCTCGGCCGTCGACCGGGCTTCGGCGAGGGCCCGTCCCGCGTCGAGGAGGAAGGCCTCGCGGGAGCGGCGCCAGTCGCCGGTGATCGGGGTGTGCGCGGCGGCGCCGGGCTGCTGTTCGGCGACCTCCTGGAGGGTGCCGACGAGCTGGTAGTCGTTGCCCTCGATGAGGGGCTTGGACCTGCTCCGTACGGTACGGATCACCCGGCCGTGCTCGTCCATGATCCGCAGCCGGGCCTCGGCGAGGGTGCCCTCGGCGACGGCCAGATTGACGACGCCGTCGATCTCGTTCCAGTCGACCGGGTGAAATCGCGAGCGTACGGCCGCCTCGGTGAGCCGCACCGATTCGGCGGGCAGCCCGAGCAGCCGGGCCGCCTCGGCGTCGAGCGAGACGATCCCGGACGCGTTGTCCCAGCGCCACAGGCCGGTCGCGATCGCGGCCAGGACGTCCTCGGTGCGCATTGCCCCACTTTATGAATATCGGACAGCAGGTCGCCACTGAGAGTATTCGAAAAGGGATCATGGGGCGGCCGGTACTCTGGGTGCGTCTGTCTGCGTGTCCTGTGACTTGCGTCCCGTGAGTGACGGAGTGCGGTGACGGCGACCCATCCCACGATCCCGAAGACTGGATGAACGACGATGCATCGGTACAGGTCCCACACCTGCGGCGAGCTCCGCGCCTCTGACGTCGGTGCCGACGTCCGGCTGAGCGGCTGGCTGCACAATCGGCGCGACCTGGGCGGCATCCTCTTCATCGATCTGCGCGACCACTACGGCATCACGCAGCTCGTCGCCCGCCCCGGCACCGCCGCGGCCGAGGTCCTCGACAAGCTGACGAAGGAGACCGTCGTCCGCGTCGACGGCAAGGTCGTCTCGCGTGGCGCGGAGAACGTCAACCCGGAGCTCGCCACCGGCGAGATCGAGATCGAGGCCGCGACGGTCGAGGTCCTGGGTGCGGCGAAGCAGATCCCGTTCACCGTCAACGCCGACGACGGCGTGAACGAGGAGCGGCGCCTGGAGTACCGCTTCCTCGACCTGCGCCGCGAGCGCATGCACCGCAACATCATGCTGCGCTCGGCCGTCATCGCCTCCATCCGCTCCAAGATGGTGGCCCTCGGCTTCAACGAGATGGCGACCCCGATCCTCGCCGCGACCTCCCCCGAGGGCGCCCGCGACTTCGTCGTCCCGTCCCGCCTGAACCCGGGCAAGTTCTACGCGCTGCCGCAGGCGCCCCAGCAGTTCAAGCAGCTGCTGATGATCTCCGGCTTCGACCGCTACTTCCAGATCGCGCCCTGCTTCCGCGACGAGGACGCCCGCGCGGACCGCTCGCCGGGCGAGTTCTACCAGCTCGACGTCGAGATGAGCTTCGTCGAGCAGGAGGACGTCTTCCAGCCGATCGAGAAGCTCATGACGGAGATCTTCGAGGAGTTCGGCGGGGGCCGTCACGTCACCTCCCCCTTCCCCCGCATCCCCTTCCGCGAGTCGATGCTCAAGTACGGCAACGACAAGCCCGACCTGCGCACCGCCCTCGAACTCGTCGACATCTCCGACGTCTTCGAGGCGTCGGAGTTCAAGGCCTTCGCCGGCAAGCACGTCCGCGCGCTCGCCGTCCCGAACACGGGCGACCAGCCGCGCAAGTTCTTCGACGCGCTCGGTGACTTCGCGGTCTCCCTCGGCGCGAAGGGCCTGGCCTGGGTCCGCGTCGGCGAGGGCAACGCCCTGACCGGCCCGATCGCCAAGTTCCTCACCGAGGAGAACGTCAAGGTCCTCACCGAGCGCCTCGGCCTGGAGCCGGGCCACGCGATCTTCTTCGGCGCGGGCGAGTTCGACGAGGTCTCCAAGATCATGGGCCCGGTCCGGGTCGAGGCCGCCAAGCGCGCCGGCCAGTTCGAGGAGAACGTCTTCCGCTTCGCGTGGATCGTCGACTTCCCGATGTACGAGCGGGACGAGGAGACCGGCAAGATCGACTTCTCGCACAACCCGTTCTCCATGCCGCAGGGCGGCATCGAGGCCCTGGAGACCCAGGACCCGCTGGACGTCCTCGGCTGGCAGTACGACATCGTCTGCAACGGTATCGAGCTGTCCTCCGGCGCGATCCGGAACCACGAGCCCGAGATCATGTTCAAGGCCTTCGAGATCGCGGGCTACTCGCGCGAGACGGTCGAGCACGAGTTCGCGGGCATGCTCCGCGCCTTCGAGTACGGCGCCCCGCCGCACGGTGGCATCGCCCCCGGCGTCGACCGCATCGTCATGCTCCTCGCCGACGAGCCCAACATCCGCGAGACGATCGCCTTCCCGCTCAACGGCAACGCCCAGGACCTCCTGATGGGCGCCCCGACCGAGCTGGACGAGTCCCGCCTGCGCGAGCTGAACATCCAGCTCCGCAAGCCGGTCGAGAAGCCGGCCGAGAAGCCCTCCGAAGACCGCCCGGTCACGGACGCGGTCCACCCGGACGCGGCGCGGTAGTCACTGACGTTCTGCCACTGGAGGGGCCCGGAACCGTGGATACGGTTCCGGGCCCCTTCGGCATACGCGACGGAGATCAGCCGAGCCGCTCCTGGAGCCCGCGAAGGCGACTCGCGAGGGCGGACACGGCCCCCTTGTCGCACGACAGGACAATCGAGAGCTTGCTGAGCGTTACGCCCTCGGGCCGCTTGACGTAGGACCACCGCTGGCCGGCACGCCAGAGGGAACGGAAGAACTCGTCGCGAGCGTCGTCATCCTCGGAAAGGGCAATCTCGGCGGAGTCGATGATCAGGACGTGGTGATCCGACGAAAGCCATTGGAGGTCACGTAGGCAATCATGGAATGCATTCCAGTTCCAGCCGAAGTAGTCGGGGAATTTCAACAGTTCCCAGAACTGCTGGAACGTGGACATCTCGTCAGGCATGCCTTCGCCGTTCAGGCGCGCCACGTAAACACTGCCCGACGTGGGAAGGATTTCGTCGATGGGTGCGCTGCCGCCTGTGGTGACGATATGCATCCATGGGGCGATATGAATCGCTGGTGTTTGTTCGTCCATCACCTCACCCGTGCGGGACCTGTGTTTACGGTTTCACCGAAAGGTGGGAGAGGTTCACTCTCAGTGGAACGTCGATACTCGATTGAATACCCCGTTTTCATGCAACGGGAGCATCTCAGGGCGCTACGGCGTTTCCTCGCTGATCGAAACCAGTACGGACCCTTCGTCCAGGCCGGCGACCGGGCGGCCAGAAAGGTGCACTCTGGCGTTGTGTGGGGGGTCGAAGAAGTCCACCTGTCGATTGTATCGATCAATTTGATCCAGGGTGAACCAGTGGCCGGAACATTCTGGTCCTTCCCCCTCTACGAGAAACTTCTGGCCGACTCGCGCGATGCCACCGATGCAGCGGACGATGCAGACGCCGCCATCGGTGTTTTCGTGCTCGGTCGAGTAGATCTGTAGCCTAGTTTTGTCCGGCATGTCTGTATGCCTCCTGGATGAATCTGGCCACCTGCTCGGTGGTCAGCTTTGGTATGTCGAACCTGAGCGCGTCAGTGACGTCACCGTAATTGTTGATCTTTGGGACGTGGATGTCCATTCCTGCGAGTATGTCTCTCGCGACACTTGAGGGGATCGTCGCTCCGGCGCGTCTGGCGAGTTCGCCTGCAGGGAGCCCTACGGCGACCTCTGCCTCTGGTGGAATGAATCCGCGTTCCGTGGGAATTCCGTCCAAGGCACTTCGCGGTATGAGGTGCACCACGGCGTCGCCGTACTGCTCCGAGTGTCGAGCGAATGCCGTTGCGACACCGGGGTCGGTCGACGTGGGGGTGAACCCTGATGCCGCCGTACCGTCGCTCGCGCCGAATCCTGAGGTCGTGCCGCGGAAGAGGTGCTCTTCGTCCGGGCACGGCCCCAGCCCGAGCGGGTCGCTCCACGTGTGGGGATTGTGGACATACGTCGCTGGGTTATCCGCCGGAGCCAGGCCCAGAGGGTCCTGGGAAAGGTAGCGGGCCGATTCCGGGTCGTAGTAGCGGAAGTGGTTGTAGTGGAGGCCCGATTCGGGGTCGAAGTACTGGCCCGGGAAGCGGAGGGGGGTGTACGCCGCAGCGTCGCGGGTCCAGGTCGTCGTGCCCCAGAGGGTGGCGCGTGTGCGCCACGCCAAGTCGCCTGATTCGTCGACGAGTTCTGTCGGGGTGCCGATCAGGTCGGTGACGATGGCGAAGAAGCGCTCGTCCGTGGAGTCTGCGTCCGTGCGGCGTTCCGTCTGGGTCAGGGGGCGTAGGCCCGCGTGGTCCCAGGTGAGGGTGATGTCCTCAGTCGTCTGCTCGCACAGAGTGGACCCGTCCCAGGTGAAGTGGACGGTTTCCCTTGGGGATTGCTTGGATATTCGGCGGCCCAGGGGGTCGTACGCGTATCGCCAGACCGTGCCGTCCGGGGTCGTCACCGCCGTGAGGCGGTCTTCCGCGTCCCACTCGTAGCGCCAGGTGTCCGGTTTGCGGGAGAGGCGGGTCTTCTGGCGCAGGACCGTCCGGCCCTGGGCGTCGTGTTCGTAGCGGATGGATCCCGCATGGGAGATGCGGGTGCCCTGGTAGGCGCGTGTGCCCGTCGCGGAGTGGGACGGGTGGGTGGTCGGCCAGGACGCTTCCGTCTGATTGCCGGTCTCGTCGTAGGCGTACCGCTCCGTCCAGTCGTTCGCGTGGACGGCCGTCACCCGGCCCGCCCCGTCCAGGTCGAAGCGGCGCGGCCCGGAAAGTGCGTCGGTCATACCGACGAGTCCGCCGTCCGCGCGGTAGGTGTACGAGCGGTGTTGGAGGCGATGGCCGGCGCCGGCGGTGACCTCTTGAGCTGCTAGGCGACCCATCGCGTCGAACGACGACGTGAGGACGGCGAAATCCGCTATGTGGCGGGTGGTTTCGCGGCCGAGGGCGTCGTGGGTGAAAGCCAGTCTCCGGCCCGAGCTCGTCAGTTCCGTTCGGCGGCCGGCCGCGTCGTACGACCAGCTGCTCACCGAGCCGCCCGGCGTCGTCCGCCCCACCCGGCGGCCCGCCTCATCGTGCGTGAACGAGAGCGTGCGGCCGTTCACGGTCTCGGAGACGAGACGGCCGTAGCGGTCACGGAGTCGCTCCAGCGTCGCGTCCGGGCCCGTCGCCGTCGCCAGTTGGTCGAAGACGTCGAACTCGTAGGCGGTGACCGCCCCTTCGGCGTCCTTGCGGGCGATTCGGCCGAGGCTGTCGCGGTCGAATCGGATCGTCTGGCCGAGTCCGTTCGTACGGGACGTCAGACGGGCCGCCGCGTCGTAGTCGTAGCTCAGCGTCCGGTCGTCGAAGTCCGTCTCCGTGACCAGTCGGCCCGCCGGGTCGTAGGCGTAGTCCCAGGTCAGACCCTGCGGAGCCGTCACCTGCGTCAGCCGCAGGTTCGTGTCGTGGGAGAACTCGTAGCGGACTCCGTCCGGGCCCGTGCGGGACGTCAGCAGGTCGAAGTCGGTGTACGTGTAGCGGGTCGTGGCGCCCATCGCGTCCGTATGGCTGAGGCAGTTGCCCTCGCCGTCGTACGTCCAGGACTCCACCGTGCCGTCGGGCGCGGTCCGCCGGGACGGGCGGCCCTCGACCGTCCACTCCATCCGGGTCACCGCGCCGAGAGGGTCGGTGATCCGGACCGTACGACCGAAGGCGTCGTACGCGTACCGCGTCGTGGCCCCCAGCGGATCCGTGACCTCGACGGGAAGGCCACGGTCGTCCATGACCAGCCGGGTGACTGCGCCGAGCGGGTCCGTCACCGACGTGAGTCGGCCGGCCTCGTCGTACGCGAACCGCGTCCGGACGCCCGTCGGGCCCGTCACCGACGTGCGGTTGCCGCGTTCGTCGAAGGTCTGGTGGGTGACGTTGCCGTCGGTGCCGACGATCCGGATCGGGAAACCGGCCTCGTCGTACTCGGCGCGCGCCTGCCGTCCGTCCGGGCGTTCCACGACGGTCAGATGGCCCTGGTCGTCGTAGGTGGAGCGCGTGACGTTGCCCAGCGGGTCCGTCCGCGACAGCAGCCGGTGGTGGCGGTCGTACGCGAAGCGCGTGACCGCGCCCAGTGCGTCGATCTCGGCGACGACCTGCGCACGGTCATTGATCACATGACGCTCGGTGTTCCCCAGGCCGTCGGTGAGGGTGGTGACGCGGAGCCCGGTCGCTGGGTCGACGTCGTCCCACGTGAAGGTGGTTTCGAGGTGGCCGTTCGTGCCCGACTGATAGGTGCAGCGGTCCTGGTCGTCGTAGACGTAGTCGAAGCGGCTGCCGTTGGTGTCGGTCCATGAGGTGATGCGGCCTTGTTCGTCGCAGCCGAAACGCAGAGGGCGGCCGGAGGAGTTGGTGACCTCGGTCAGGTGGCCGTTCGTGTAGCCGTAGCGCAGGATCTCCTGGTCGGAGCCGTCCGGTGCCGCACCCGCGAGGGCGAGGGCGGTCACCCGTCCTTCGCTCGTCGTCAGCTTCAGGTGGTAGCCGCCGTGGTGGACGATCGCCGTCGGGGCGCCCGACGCGTCGTGTTCGAAGGTGATCCAGCGGCCGTTGCGGTCGTCGATCTGGGCCAGGAGCGCGAGCCCGTCGCCGTGGTCGGTGAAGTGCCAGACCTTGCGGGTGTCGGGGTCGGTGATCGTGTAGCCGTCCTCGACGCGGTCCAGGGGCCACTGTCGACCGTGGTTCGGCATGACCGGGACCCCGGGCGCGGGATGGGGATACGCGAGGAGGCTGCCCTCGTCACAGCTGAAGACCACGCCTTCCGAGTCGATCTCCAGCCGCTGGTCCACCGTGCTCGACCACGTCGGGCCGAACCAGCGTCCCGAGCGGCGCGAGGAGTCGAAGCCGCGCCGGAAGACGAGAGGCAGTGAGCCGGGAAGGGCGATGTCGGTCTGCGGCAGCAGCATTCGGCCCGTGGCGATGTCGATGGGATCCCGCTCGCACCGCGTCTCCTTGCCCGTCTTGCAGGTGCTGGGCGGGTTCTTCTCCTGGTCCCCGCGGCTGCCACCGTCCGGCGCCTTCCCGTCGGGTACGTGCTTCGTGCCGTTCAGCCCGATGCGCACACCACTGCGCGCGAGCCCCGCGCCCTTCGTGCCGAGCAGCTCCGGGAGCAGCCGGCCGATGAACTCCGACGGGTCGCCCTTCGCCGCGTCCCAGGCGTTCTTCAGCGCCCTGTCCGGGTTCGCCGCCGTGGACACCAGGCCGACGAGCGTCATGTTGACGCCCTTGTAGTAGTCCATCGGGTGGGTCAGGTTGTACGGGTCCGTCGGGTTCACCGACCGGACGAAGTTGGCCAGTCCCGCCGCGCCCTTGACGACGCCACCGCCGACATGGGCCAGCTCGATGCTCTGCCCCAGGCTGTAGTCCGCCAGTTCGAGCATGGCTCTCTCGCGGCCCGTCGGCACCTTCGGCGCGTGTGCCAGCGCGGCGCTGACCGCTGCCTTCGCGGTCTCCCCGGCCTCGTTACGGGCCTGCCGCGCCTCGTTCAGGATCTGGCGGGCGCGCTGCCGCTTGGCCTTGCCGGGGTCGGAGAACGTCCCCGGGTCCGGGAGCGGACTGTCCCCGGTACGTGCCGCGTTGTAGGCGTCGACCTTCTTGTTGTACGTGTCGACGGCCGACCTGGAGTCCTGGTCGCCCTCCTTGTACAGCGCTATCGCCTCACGCGCCTTGCCCTGCGCGCTCACGACCGCATGGGAGTACGTCTCCAGCGCCTTGGCCGCGTTCTCCATCGCGTCCGCCGCGCGCAGCCAGTCCGTCGGTACGGTCCGGAACTTCTCCCGGAACGCGTCGGCCGCCTCGCCCTTCCACTGACCGGCGTCCAGCCTCTTCATCCCGCCGCCGACCAGATCGAACGCCTTCTGGAAGTCCCGCAGGTTCTCGACCGCCTCGGCGATCTTCTCCGGCTTGCCGTGGACGAGCTCGTTCGCCTCCTCGGTCTGCCCGAGCTGCTGCTCCCCGACCTCCGCGCCGAGCGAGGAGGCGGCCCCGTCGCCCCAGTCCTCGACCGCGTCCGCCCAGTCGTGCGCGCCTACCTTGTCCAGGCCCTGGCCGACCTTGTCGGTCGCGTGGTCGACGGCCTCGCCGACGATCTCCTTGCCCTTGTCGACGCCTTCGCCGATCTTGTCGATCCCCTTGTCGAGCAGCCCCCCGAAGTCCACCATCAGCGGCTCTCCCCCCACCGTGGCTGCTCGGCCTGTTCGACAGTCGCCCGATCAGGGTCGAGGTCCTCCCTGAGCCGCTCGTCCATGAGGTCGCGCGCCCCCGGCTCGATCACTCCGGAACGCTCCATCGAGTCCAGCCCCGAGTCCATGACGTCGTAGCCGGTGTTCTGCCAGAGTTGATCGACTTCGTGCTTGGTCTTGATGACCGACTCCGGACTCCAGTCCGCGTTGTCCCATGTGTGCTGGTCACGGATCGTGTCCCAGCGCATCTCCTTGACGTCGTCCTCGGAAAGGTGCGGATTTCCGTTGAGGGAGTTCACGCCGATCTTGATCGAGTCCTTGATGTACTGCTCCTGCTCCGCGAACGAGCCCGCCGACAGGCCGACCGCCTGCGCGAACCCGTTTCCGCGCAGGGTCAGCGCACGGATGCCCCACTCCCACCGTTCGCAGAACGACCCGAACTCCGACGTCAGCCCGCCGTGCCCCAACTCCAGTCCGGACAAGGCGAGATCGGAGAACCCCCGTCCCGTCGACGCCTCGCCGATCATGCCGAGCTCCTTCAGCTCGGCATGGGCCAGGTCGATGCCTTTCGCTATCGCCGCCAGCGCCGCCGCCGGCGCCGCGAGATCAGGATCGGTTCCGCTCATCGTGCCCCCGTTCCCCGTTCGCCGAGATCCACCGCCACCTCGTCCGGGACGATCCCCGCCACCGGCGGAAACAGCGCTCCTTCCGTACTGCCCGCGTCCAGCGCGATCCCGCCGGGCCCGGGCAGCATCGGCACCATCACGTCAAGCAGCCGCGCGCCCAGCACCGTCCGGTACGCCCACTCGCGCCCCGCTTCGCCCCGCGCGACGGCGAACCGTGCCAGCGCCCCCTCGTCCGAGAACGCACAGATCCACCGGACCCCGTTGAAGTCCGCGGTCCACATGCTGTCGGAGTCATCGAATGGCACCAGCACGGCAGTACGCCGGAATTCGCCGAGCAAGCGAGCAAACTCCCGCCGTGCCACGGCCACCTCGTCGCTGACCTCAGACTCGGCCCCGGGCTCCGGCACGGCCCGCGCGGCCGGGGTCACGAGAGCCAACTCCGGTTCCGGCGCGGTCACCGGGACCGGTCCGCCCGCCAAATCCGCCAGTCTCGAAACCCGTCGAGGCCCCGGTATCCCGTCCCCGTGCTCAGTCACTCACGCATGCTGCCACGCGCCCATTCACACGAGCAACGAACAAAGACCCGAGCCCGTCAAGTCGGGCGGTGACGCGCTCGCGGACGTCGTCGGGAACGTCGAGGCCGCGCTGCTCAAGGACCAGCAGATGGCGGCGGCGCCGGGCACAGCCGTCGGTGCCGCCTTCGGCCCTGAGTTCTTCGGAGAGCCACGACTTGTAGAAGGAGAGGTCCACAGCCACAGACTCCTTATCCGATCAGCCTTCAGGGGCATCCTTGTAGCGCGGTAGGCCATCGGTCGAGATCGTCCATTCGGCGATGGTGACGTCCTCGCCGTACACGAAGTCCTTGCGGGTGGCGTAGCGAGGGCCGTCGGGCGTGGGGTGGATGTCGGTGAGGACGGCCCCGGTGCCGGTGCGGGGGTCGAAGACCGCGTAGGAAGGGACGCCGATCAGGGGATAGTCGCGCACCTTGGTCACCCAGTCGTCGTCAGGGTTGGAGCGAGAGACGACCTCGATCGCGGCGAAGAGCGTGCGGGGGGGCGAAGGAGCCAGGGACGTCCATGTCCGCGAGGCCGCTCACCATCACATCGGGCCGACGCATGATGCCTTCGGACACACCCTCGACGTCGGGTTCGCCCGTGTGGGCCACGATCTCCTCCGGCATCACCTTCTCAAGGCGTCTGCGGAGGTGCACCGTGGTCAGTTCGTGCGGGCCGACGGGCGCCCTCATGTCGCGAACGATCCCTTCCTTGGTGACCTCGAATTTGCCGGGCACGGTGTCGTCCATGGACTGGACGAAGTCCCGCATGGCCCGGTACCGGAGAGCGGCGGCCTGCCCTGCGTCGTCCGGGGCGATGGTCATGGCGCTCGCTCCTCGTCGTCTGCGCCCAGGGCAAGGATCGTCACGTCCATGCTAGGCGGATCCCGCTTGATCGGATCGGCACGCGCCGCAGGTGCCCGGTTCGGGGGCGCGGTAGGCGCGGTCGCAGGTGTCGCAGTTCTGGAGGGGGTGCCGGGTGGCCGGGTTCTCGGGACTGCGGAACGGGGGCAGGGGTGGCAGTTGGGCGCTCAGGCGGTGGGCCAGGAGGGCGGCCGGGCGGTGGAGCGGTTCCGGTGGCAGGCCGGTGGTCAGGGCGCGGTGGACGGCCTCCGGGGTGAGGTCGCGTTCCAGCCAGGCGGCGACGCCCGGGACCAGGTGTTCGGCGTCCGTGGCCGAGATCAGGAGTCGGGGGTCGGTGCGGCGGAGGCCTGAGAGGACTCCCAGGGCGGTCTGCAGGAGGTCGGGGGCGGGGTACGCCGGCTGCGGTACGGCGGGCAGCGCGCGGCGTGGCGGCGGCTTGTCCTCCCTGCGGGTCGGGCGCGGCGGCTTCGGTTCCTGCGTGGCGCCGGTCCGGCCCGGCTGGTTGCAGGAGACCGTACGGGTGACCATGCGCCCGTCCTGCGTGCGCTCGCGCGTACGGCGCAGATAGCCGTGGGTCTCCAGCTCGCGCAAGGCGGCGGCGATCCGCGTCGTCCCCTCCGGGAAGCGGGCCGCGAGGCTCCTGATCCCGACGGATGCGCCACTGGGCAGCGACTGGATGTGCACGGCCAGCCCGATGGCCAGCAGCGACAGCTGCGCGTGCTGGGCGAGGTGGTTGCCGACCACCGTGAAGCGGGTGGTGTGGCGGGCGTTGTCGTGGGTGACGCCGCCGCCGCAGGGGGTGGCCGTCGTCCCGGTTCGCCGGGAGGGGTGGTTTTTCCCGTCGTTACGGGACTGGGCGGACGGGCGCACGTTAGTGTGCTGGGTATCCATCGGGAAGCTCTACTTCCTTGATGGTCAGGCCCTCGCCTTGGGATTGCCGTCCCGGCGGGGGCCGACGCATGTCGGCCTGGCGGTCATATGCCAGCTGGGCAGAGCGTAGATCAACCAACCCACCCCAAAGCCAGCTGTGTTGGTGTTTTTCACCCGAGTGAGTGAGTGCTGCCTCAGCGGGGGGAGGGGTGGGGCTTGGTGGGTTTCTTTCTCTCTCGTGGTTGTCCTTGGGAAGACCGTCCGCCTCGCCGAAGTCCACGTTCCCGGAATCCGGTGCCGGAGTCGTTTCCGCAGGTCAGGGGTGCGGGAGGTCGAGTTCGGCCCATACCGTCTTCCTGGGTACGGGGCCGAGCCCGACGCCCCATCGGTCGGTCAGTGCCTCCACCAGGAGCAGTCCTCGGCCGGAGTCGCCCTCGGGGCCGGTCAGTTGGACGCGAGGGAGGTTCTCGGCCCGGGTGTCCGTCACCTCGATACGGAGCACTCCGTCGAGACCGAGCAGCGCGAGCCGGAAACTCCGGCCGGCGACCCGGCCGTGCGTGGCGGCGTTCGTCGCCAGCTCGGCGACGACTTGGGTGGCCGCCTCCGTCACGCCGTACGGCACCTCGTGATCCCGCATCCACTCGGCGGCGAGCAGCCGGGCGAGCCGGGCCCCGCGTGGCGTGGGGGACAGGAGGACGCTGAAGTGACTTGTGGGGCCATGGACTTGGGCGATCTTCTGCTGATTCACGTCACCGAGCGTGGCCGCCCCGGGCTACCGTGAACAGTGACGGCGCCGATGCGTAGAGTCACTGTCCGGAGCTTGTCCACTGCTGTCCGGGCTGTCCGGACCTTCCTCACGGGTAGGGGCATCGCGCCACGAGGGGCGAGGGAAGGGTGCGGGTATGTCGGTGGACGGTGGGGCTCAGCGGCTCAAGACCGAGGCGGACGAGCCGGGGTGGGAGGTCGATCCCGACGATGACTGGGGTGTGGCCGTTGTCGCCACCGTGGGGCGGCAGTTGAGGCTGCGGAGGGAGGCGGTGGGCATGAGGGCCGCCGAGCTCGGGGCGGCCACCGGCTACGGCGAGGACCTCATCTACAAGATCGAGAGCGGCAAGCGGATCCCGCGACCCGAGTTCCTGGACAAGGCGGACGAGGTACTGGGGGCGGGCGGGTTGCTCTCGGCCATGAAAGAGGACGTCGCGAAGGTCCGCTACCCGAAAAAGGTGCGGGCCTTGGCGAAGATGGAGGAGCGGGCGGTCGAGATCGGGGTGTACGAGTGCAGCAACATCGCTGGACTGCTCCAGACGCCAGAGCACACGCGGGCTCTCCTGGAGTCGTGGCTGCCGGCTTACTCGCCCGAGGACTTGGAGCGCCGGGTGGCTGCCCGTGTGTCCCGGCAATCGGTCTTCGACAGGTCACCCGCTCCCGCCCTCGGCTTCGTGCTGGAGGAAGCGACGCTGTGCCGCAACGTTGGAGGCACAATGGTTCGGAGACGGCAGCTTGAACGCCTTCTGGAGGTGGGACGTTTGAACACCGTCACGCTCCAGGTCATGCCGACGACGAGCGAGGCTCACCCCGGTATGAGCGGCAGGATCGAGTTGCTCAAGTTCGAGGACGGAACGGCTGTGGGGCGTTCCGACGGCGCGTTCAACGGTCGTCCGGTGTCGGACCTGAAGCAGTTGCGCATCCTTGAGCTGCGGTATGGCACCATCCGGGCTCAGGCCCTCCCGCCAGGAGAATCCCTGACCCTCATTGAGCAACTGTTGGGAGAAACATGATCCACAACTCCTGCGCTGGGGACACCTCCGAACTGGCGTGGTTCAAGAGCAGCTACAGCAGTGGGCCCGACGGGGACACTTGCGTCGAGGTCGCCTGGCGAAAGAGCAGCTACAGCGGTGGCACCGACGGTGAGTCCTGCATCGAGGTCGCCGCCGCCCCCGGCACGGTCCACGTCCGGGACTCCAAGTGCGTCGACGGTCCACAGCTCGCCTTCATGCCCGGCGCCTGGGCGGGCTTCGTCTCGTACGCGACGACCGGCTGACCCCGCCGCTCACCTCCGTAACCAGGAGGAGTCTGAGCGTTCTGACTCAGGAGGGGTTCGAGGAGCTCGCCCGTCTTGGCGAACGGGTGGACGAATCCCTGCGCCTCGAATTCCTCAACGGGAAGATCGAGGAGAAGGCGCTGCCCGACGGGAACCACGGGCGGATCATCGAGTGGCTCACGCGCCTGTGCCTTCAGGTCGACGCCGGCCGGTGGCTCTATCCCGGCCAAGGGCTCCGTGTCGAGAAGTACCGCAAGGGCAACGCCCGTCCTGATGGTTGCCTCGTGCCGCTCGACGCCTTCGTGGGGCAGGGGGAGTGGGCCGACCCCGACGGGGTGCTGATGACGGTCGAGGTCACCTCCGGCGACTCGGACGCCGGGCGGCGGGATCGGGTCGAGAAGCCGCGCGCCTACGCCGAGACCGGGATTCCCGTCTACCTCCTGATCGACAGGACCGCCGGCGAGGTCAAGGTCCACTCCCAGCCTGACGGCGAGCGGTACGAGGTGGTCGTTACCGTGCCCTTCGGGAAGAGCGTCACCCTGCCGGAGCCCGTGGGGATGGAGCTCGACACCGAGCCCCTGAAGAACTGGGTCCACTGAAGTTTTTCGCGCGGGCTGTCACACATCCGCTCCGGGCTCCGTCAGTGCTGTGTCCGGCTCGGTCGAGGCGGACACGGGAAACGCTGAAGGAGCCGTCGCGATGTTCACCGAGATGTCCACCACCGCAGTCGTCGTCACCGCCGTCGCCGCCTTCATGGCAGGGTTCTCCGCCGGGGCGATCTTCTTCAAGGCCGCGTTCGTCGTCGAGCCCCTCGCCGCGTACGGCGTGCCGCAGGCGTGGTGGAACTGGCTCGGGGCCGCCAAGGCCGCCGGGGCCGCCGGGCTCGTCGTCGGGTTCTTCGTGCCGGTGATCGGGACCCTGGCCGCGATCGGGCTGATCCTGTACTTCGCCGGCGCCGTGATCACCATCCTCCGCGCCCGCTCGTACGCCCACGTGCCCTTCCCGCTGGTCTACATGGCCCCCGCCGTCGCCGCCCTGGCCCTGACCTGGTGACGGGTGGTGGGAGCAAGAAGGCCGCCGCCCCCTGTGAACAGGGGACGGCGGCCTTCTTCGTACGCGTACGCCGGGGCGTCAGTCCTTCTTCGGCTCCTCCAGGCGCGGGAACAGCACCGCGCCCTTCGTCACCGTCGCGCCCGCCGGGAGCTGCCCCCACGTGGCGGCGTCCTGGACCGGCTGGGCCGCCAGGGCACCCAGGGACTCCTCCGCGCCCAGCGACTCCCACAGGGCCTGCGAGGTCTCCGGCATGATCGAGTTGAGCAGGACCGCGACCGCGCGGAGCGACTCGGCCGCCGTGTAGAGGATCGTCGCCAGGCGGGCCTGGCCCTCCGGCGACTCGTCCTTGGCCACCTTCCACGGCTCCTGCTCCGTGATGTAGCCGTTGACCTGCTTCACGAAGTCGAAGATCGCCAGGATGCCGCCCTGGAAGTCCAGGTCCTCGCCGATCTTCTGGTCCGCCGTCGCGACGGCCTTGGCCAGGCCCTCGTGGATCGCCGTCTCCGCCGCGCCGTCGGCCGCCGAGGCCGGCAGCTTCCCGCCGAAGTACTTGCCGACCATCGCCGCCACGCGCGACGCCAGGTTGCCGTAGTCGTTCGCCAGCTCGCTCGTGTAGCGGGCGGAGAAGTCCTCCCACGAGAACGAACCGTCCTGGCCGAACGCGATCGCCCGCAGGAAGTACCAGCGGTACGCGTCCACGCCGAAGTGCGAGGTCAGGTCCTGCGGCTTGATGCCCGTCAGGTTCGACTTCGACATCTTCTCGCCGCCCACCATCAGCCAGCCGTTCGCGGCCACGCGGCCCGGGACCGGCAGGCCCTGCGCCATCAGCATCGCCGGCCAGATCACCGCGTGGAAGCGGAGGATGTCCTTGCCGATGAGGTGCACGTTCGCCGGGAACGTCTCGTCGAACTTCGCCGGGTTCTCGTTGTAGCCGACGGCCGTCGCGTAGTTCAGGAGCGCGTCGATCCACACGTAGATGACGTGCTTCTCGTCCCACGGCACCGGGACGCCCCAGTCGAACGTCGAGCGCGAGATGGAGAGGTCCTCCAGGCCCTGCTTGACGAAGTTCACGACCTCGTTGCGGGCCGACTCCGGCTGGATGAAGCCCGGGTTCGCCTCGTAGAACTCCAGGAGCTTCGGGCCGTACTCGCTCAGCTTGAAGAAGTAGTTCTCCTCCTTGAGGATCTCCACCGGCTTCTTGTGGACGGCGCACAGCTTCGTGCCGTCCTCGGCCTCGATGAGGTCGCCGGGGAGCTTGTACTCCTCACAGCCCACGCAGTAGGGACCTTCGTACCCGCCCTTGTAGATCTCGTCCTTGTCGTACAGGTCCTGTACGAACTCCTGGACGCGGTCCGTGTGACGCTTCTGCGTGGTGCGGATGAAGTCGTCGTTCGCGATGTTCAGGTGCTCCCAGAGGGGCTTCCACGCCTCCTCGACGAGCTTGTCGCACCAGGCCTGGGGCGTGACGTCGTTCGCCTCGGCCGTGCGCATGATCTTCTGACCGTGCTCGTCCGTGCCGGTGAGGTACCACACCTTCTCGCCGCGCTGACGGTGCCAGCGCGTGAGCACGTCGCCTGCGACGGTCGTGTAGGCGTGGCCCAGGTGAGGAGCGTCGTTGACGTAGTAAATGGGGGTCGTGACGTAGAACGCCTTCGCCCCCTGCTTCTCGGATCCAGTGGCCGCCATGGTCGAAATCCTAACGGTCGTACGAAGATCCACTCACATCGTTAAACCCCGGCCGCCGCCGACGCGGCGGGGGTGGGGAGGATGGGGGCATGCGTGTACTCGTAGCCGAGGACGAGCGGGACCTCGCCCGGCTCGTCGCCGTGGGCCTGCGGCGGGCCGGCTTCGCCGTCGACACCGTCCACGACGGCGACGGCGCCCTGGAGCGGCTCGGCCTGGACTCGTACGGCGTCAGTCCGTACGACGGCAGTTCGTGCGGCGTCAGTCCGTACGACGGCAGTTCGTGCGGCGTCAGTCCGTACGAGGTCAGTCCGTACGGCGTCAGTCCGTACGAGGTCAGTCCGTACGGCGTCAGTCCGTACGACGTCCTCGTCCTCGACCGCGATCTGCCCCGCGTCCACGGCGACGAGGTGGCCCGGCGGCTCGTCGCCGCCGGTTCCCCCACCCGGATCCTCATGCTGACCGCCGCCACGGCCGTCGAGGACCGCGTCGAAGGCCTCGACCTCGGCGCCGACGACTACCTGGGCAAGCCCTTCGAGTTCCCCGAGCTCGTCTCCCGCGTACGCGCCCTGCGACGGCGCTCCGCGCGCCCGCCGATCCCGCCGCTCCTGGAACGCGACGGGCTGCGCGTCGACACCGCCCGGCGGACCGCCACCCGCGATGGGCGGGACCTCGACCTCTCCCCGAAGGAGTTCTCCGTCCTCCAGATCCTCCTGGAGGCGGACGGGGCCACCGTCTCCGCCGAGGAGCTCCTCGAACGCGCCTGGGACGCCCACGCCGACCCCTTCACCGGGGCCGTACGGGTCTGCATGAGCAAGCTGCGGGCGAAGGTCGGGGAGCCGGCGCTCATCCGGACCGTTCAGGGCGTCGGGTACGTGGTGTGAGCGAGCCCCTTCTCGGTGCCGGGTCCACCATCCGGACCCGGATCGCGCTCGTCTACGGGGGCGTCTTCCTGGTCCTCGGCGCCGTGCTGCTCCTCGTGGTGAACCTGCTGGTCAGAGCCGGTACGGACGGGGAGACGGAGGCGATCGTCGCGCGGGCGGACGAGGTCGCCGTCGTCGAGGCGTACCGGCTCGGCGACGACATCAGCGAGGCCGCCGGCGACCAGATGCTCATGTGGTCCGTCCTCGCCCTGCTCGTCATGGCCTGCGGCGCCGTCGTCGTCGGGTGGTGGACCGCCGGGCGGGTCCTGCGGCCCGTGCACGAGATGACCGCCCGGGCGCGGCGGCTCTCCGAGCGGAACCTGCACGAGAGGATCGCGGCGAGCGGGCCCGACGACGAGCTGAAGGAGCTCGGCGACACGATCGACGCGCTCCTCGGACGTCTGGAGACGGCCTTCGACAGCCAGCGCCGGTTCATCGCCAACGCCTCCCACGAGCTGCGGACCCCGCTCGCCACGCAGCGCGCCGCGATCCAGGTGGGGCTCGACGACGACTGCGAGGTGCGGCAGGTGCTGCTCGACAGCAACCGCCGCAGCGAACGGCTCATCGACGGGCTGCTCCTCCTCGCCCGGAGCGAGCGCGGGCTCGCGGAGCGGGAGGACGTGTCGCTGGGGGAGGTCGTCGCGGAGGAGTACGAGGACGCGGACGTGGTCCTCGACGGGGGTGTCGTACGGGGGAGCCGGGTGCTGCTCTCGCAGCTCGTCCGGAACCTCGTCGCGAACGCGGTCGCCTACAACGTGCCGGGGGGAGTCGTCGACGTACGGGTCGAGGGCGGGGTCCTGACCGTGGTCAACACCGGGCCCGTCGTCCCGCCGGACCAGGTCGCCGGGCTCTTCGAACCCTTCAGGAGGGGCGAGGGGCGGGACCGCATGGGGCCGGGCGCGGGGCTCGGGCTCTCCATCGTGCGGTCGATCGCCGTCGCGCACGGAGGTGCCGTGACGGCCGTGGCGCGGGGTGCGGAGGAGGGTGGCGGGCTGGTGGTGGCGGTGACCCTGCCGGTCACCGCCACCCCCTCCCGTTCCTTTTCCTAGAACTCCAGGTCGGCGAGCAGACCGGCGTAGAACGCCGAGTGCGCCGTCTCGACCGGGGTCGCGCCGGGGAAGTACGCGGCGGTACGGGGCGTGCCGTCGAGCTTCCGGAGGTAGTCGAAGGCCTTGTTGTCCTCCTCGCCCCAGGCCACGAACCGCCAGTGCAGCGGGCGGTCCGCCGCCTCGGCCAGCGCCGCCGTGGCCGCCGTCTTCGACTCGGGCGCGCCGTCGGTCTGGAAGACGACCAGGGCGGGTCGCGCCGGGTCGGCCTTCTCGTGGTGGGCGAGGACCTCCTCCACCGCGCGGTGGTAGTTGGTGCGGCCCAGGCGGCCGAGCGTGCCGTTGATCTCCTCGACGCGGGTGGGCGTGAGGTCGGCGGGGGTGAGCTCGACGGTGCCGTCGATGTCCGTGGAGAAGAACACGGTCGTGACGGTGGCGTCCTCGTCCAGGTGCGCGGCGAGGGCGACGGTCTGCTCGGCGAGGCGCTGTACGGAGCCGTCCTTGAAGTACCCGCGCATCGAACCGGACCGGTCCACCACGAGGTACACGGCGGCCCGCGCCCCGGTGAGCCCCTGCTTCTTGAGCACGGCGCCGGCGGCCTTGTAGGCGTCGGCGAGGTGCGGGGCGACGGCCTTCACCTTGGTGAGGGGGAGGGCGGCGTCGGTGTCGGTGGCGGGGGTGGTGGCCTCCGTGCCGGTGTCCGTGCCGGTGTCCGTGTCGGCTTCGCCGACGTGCGCCTCGGCGGCGACGGCCTCGACCTCGACCTCGGCGGCGACCTCGGCCTCGGCCTCGGCCTCGGCCGGGCTCGCGTCGTCGGCCGCGACGACCGCGTCGGGCTCGGCCTCGGCCGCGACGACCGGCTCCGGCTCCGCCGGCGTGGCGGACGCGTCCGCCTGCGGCGTCGCCTCGGCGGTCGCGGGCTCCGCCGCGCCTTCCTGCTCCTTCGGAGCGTTGGCCGCAGCGGCGGCCGGGGCTGTGTCGTCGGCGCCCGTCTCCACCGGCTCCGGCTCGGTCTCAGCAGCAGCCTCGACGGCAGCCACCGGCTCCGGCTCCGCGAGGGTGTCGATCGCCTCGGCGGTCGCGGGCTCCGCCGCGCTCTCCTGCTCCTCCGGAGCGTCGACGGCGACGGCCGCCTCCGGCTCCTGCGGGGCGGTTTCGGACGCGGCAGCGTCCTCCGCGACAGTGGCCGCTTCCGGCTCCGCCGTGGCCGGCGCCGCTTCCGGCTCGGCGGTCTCGGTGGCGGGTGCCTCGGCGTTCACTGCCTCCGGCTCCACCTCGGCCTCGGGCGCGGCCGGTTCGGCGGTCTCGGCCGTCTCGGCGGTCTCGGTCTCGGCCGTCTCGGCCGTGGCGGCGGGCGCCTCGGCGGTCTCGGTCTCGGCCGTCTCGACCGTGGAGGCAGGCGCCTCGGCGGTCACTGCCTCCGGCTCCGTCTGCTCCTCGGCCTCGGCCGTCGCGGTGGACGCCTCCGCCTCCGGCGCCTCGGCCGTCGCCTCGACCGCGGTCGCCTCCGACGCCTCCGACGCCTCCGACGTCTCCGCCGTCGACTCGGCCGCCGCGGCCGACGTGCTCGCCGTCTCCGACGTCTCAGCCGTCGACTCGGCCGCCGTCTCCGACGTGCTCGCCGTCTCCCCGCTCCGTGCCTTCGGCACCTGCGGGTTGTCGAACGACGCGGCCACCAGGTCGTCCGCCGCGCGGCGGGCCGCGGCTTCCTCGGTGTCCGTGGTCGTGTCCGTGGACGTGTCCGTCGACGCCGACGTGTCCGTGTCCGTGTCCCTGGACGTGGCCGTAGATGCCGACGAGGCCTCACGCGTCTGGGGCGGGACGGAGGTCGCCGGGGTGTCCTCGTGGTCCCGGCCGAATACCTTGCGCAGCATGCTCCGAATACCCATGGGCGAACCCTTTCGCATGAGTGGGTGCAGTGTGAATGTCCGTACTGGGCGTTTCGGGACGTTCATCCCTGGCCAGGGCGGACACGTAAGGTTAGCGGCCACCCCCTCCCTCCTCCGTGACCCGGTCGCCTCCGGATGCCGTGCATTCATTCGGCGTTCACTCCGGCGCCGCCCCTGTGCAGATGTGCGCACATAGCGTCGCCGCCGAAGGATCCCCGACACCATGTCGGCGCAGTGTGCGCCGGAGGAGGACGAAGTGCGCAAACTGCTGCCGCTCCTGAGCACGAACCCCCACGGAGGCGGCCGTTCCGCTCTCACCTGCCGGTTCCGGTGTGGTGACGCCTGCTTCCACGAGGTGCCGAACACCAGCGACAACGAGTACGTCGGCGACGTCATAGCGGGTGTCCTCTCCCGCCGTTCCGCCCTGCGCGCCGCCGCCGTCGTGACCGTCGCCTCCGCCGCCGGCGGCGCCGTCGTCCTCGGTGGCGCCCCGGAGGCCGTCGCCCGTCCGCAGAAGCCGGGCAGCGGCACCTCGGGCAAGGTCGACGGCGCCCGCGGCCTCCGCTTCGCCGCCGTCGCGCCCAACACCGCCGACCAGGTCACCGTGCCCGCCGGCTACGCCCAGAACGTGGTCATTCGCTGGGGCGAGCCGATCCTCCGCGGCGCGCCCGCCTTCGACTCCGAGAAGCAGACGGCGAAGGCCCAGGCCGGCCAGTTCGGTTACAACAACGACTTCCTCTCCCTGCTGCCGCTCCGCGGGGAGCACCACCGCCAGGTCCTCGTCGCCAACCACGAGTACACCGACGAAGTCCTGATGTTCCGCGGATACGACTCCGAGAACCCGACCCGCGAGCAGGTCGAGATCGCCTGGGCCGCGCACGGCCTGTCGGTCGTCGTCGTCCAGGAGGAGCACCGCTCCGGCAAGCTGACGCCCGTGACCCGCCACCACCTCAACCGGCGGCTGCACACCACCAGCGAGTTCGAGCTGACCGGCCCCGCCGCCGGCGGCGCCCTGCTGCGGACGAGCGCCGACCCCGAAGGCCGTACCGTCCTCGGCACGCTCAACAACTGCGCCGGCGGCACCACCCCGTGGGGCACCACCCTCCACGGCGAGGAGAACTTCAACCAGTACTTCGCCTACGGAAGCTCCGCCACCGACAAGCGGTACGGGGTCGGGACCGGCGCCTCCGAGCGCAAGTGGGAGCGGTTCGACACGCGCTTCGACCTCCGCCAGGAGCCCAACGAGGTGCACCGCCAGGGCTGGGTCGTCGAGCTCGACCCGTACGACCCGGAGTCCACGCCCCGCAAGCGCACCGCGCTCGGCCGCTTCAAGCACGAGGCCGCGCAGCCCCGTCTCACCGAGGACGGCCGCCCGGTCGTCTACATGGGCGACGACGAGCGTTTCGACTACTTCTACAAGTTCGTCTCGTCGAAGCGGATGAAGAAGGGCAACTCGCGGAGCGCCCGCGAGCACAACCTCACGCTCCTCGACGAGGGCACGCTGTACGTCGCCAAGCTGACCGGCGACTCCCCGGCCGCCGAGATCGACGGCACGGGCAAGCTGCCCAACGACGGCGAGTTCGACGGCTCCGGCCAGTGGATCCCGCTCGCCACCGGCGACGTCTCGCACGTCCCCGGCATGACCGCCGAAGAGGTGTACGTCTTCACCCGCCTCGCCGGTGACAAGGTCGGGGCGACGAAGATGGACCGCCCCGAGGACGTCGAGCCGTCCCCGCGCAGCGGCCGCGTCTACGTCGCGCTCACCAACAACACCAACCGGGGCAAGGGCACCAACCCGGGCGCCGACGAGGCCAACCCGCGCAACCTCAACAAGCACGGGCAGATCCTGGAGCTCGCCGAGCACTGGGACGACCCGGCCGCCGACGGCTTCGCCTGGCGTCTCTTCCTCGTCGCGGGCGACCCGAACGACCCGGCGACCTACTTCGCCGGCTTCCCGAAGGAGAAGGTCTCCCCGATCTCCTGCCCGGACAACGTGGCCTTCGACCCGCACGGCAACCTGTGGATCTCCACGGACGGCAACCAGCTCGGCTCCCACGACGGCCTGTTCGGTGTCGCCACCCGCGGCGAGCGGCGCGGTGAGCTCAAGCAGTTCCTGACCGTTCCCAAGGGTGCCGAGACCTGCGGCCCGATCATCCAGGACCGCCGCGTCGTCGTCGCCGTGCAGCACCCGGGCGAGCTCGACGGCGCCTCCGTCGAGAACCCGAAGTCGGACTGGCCCGACGGACCCGGCAAGATCGTCCGCCCGTCGGTCGTCTCCGTCTGGCGTAAGGACGGCCGCGACATCGGCGTCTGATGCCCCTGGGCGGGCCTGGGGGTGTTCTACTCCACCCCCAGGCCCTCCCTGAATCTCGTGAACTGTTCCTCCGGGTCCCCCGTGTACGCCCACGGCACCCATGCCGCCCGCACCCCGAGCATCCCGAGCAGCTTCCGGGCGATCTCCACCTGGCCCGCGTAACACGCCGCGTGCGTCAGGAAGTTGAGGTCCCCCACCTCCTCCGGCGCCACCGGGCGCCCCGGGTCCCTGCCCTCGATCCAGCGCGCGTACGTGCGCCGCAGCTCCGTCACCGCGAGCTCGTGCTTCCAGTGCTGGTCGAAGCCCCGCACCGGGCCCCGGCCGAGCGCCCCGTCCGCGATGTAGCGGTACTCCTCGACCCGGGCGACCTGCACGAGCACCGGCAGCGGGGAGCCGGGCGGCGCCACCCCCGCCGCGTCGCGCGCGAAGTCGTACATGCTGCCGTGCGTGCCGTGCCACCGCGCGGACCAGTAGCGCAGCACCTGGATGTGACCCTCGGTGTTGTACGGGTCGCGGCGCCGCAACTCGTCGAACCAGTGCCGCAGTTCGCGGCGCGCCACCCCGCCTTCGTACAGGCGGGCGACCGAGAGCAGTGACACCCAGGGCATGGGGTCGGCCGGGGCCGCCTCCGCCGCGCCCCGGCAGGCGTCGACGGCGGCGTCGATCCGGCCCCGGTCGACGGTGGCGCCCCGGCCGGCCGCGATGGCCGCGTCGAAGACCCGGACGACCTCGGTCGCCGCCCGCAGCACGGCGGCGTCGGGGTTGCGGGGCTCGGCCGCCCGCCACGTCTCCACGGTGGAGCTGCCGGCGGCGGCGTGCGAGAGGAGCCGCACCCGGTGGGTGCGGCGAGCCCAGTCGTCACCGGTGGCGGCGAGCAGGTCGCGGACCCCCTGCCAGCGGCCGATGACGATGTCGTGCCGCGCCTCGGTGAGTGCGCGGTCGCCGAAGTCCGGGTCGAAGTCGGGCGCGAAGCGCTCCGCTCGCGCCGAGCGCGCGGAGCGGCGGCGTACGGCCATGGGGCCTCCTTCGGTTCGGCTTCCGGCAGATGGGTGGGTGTCGCCGCGTCTCGTACGGACTCGGAGACGGAGACTCAGAAGTCGGTGGCGTAGCTCTTGTCGTGGGCGCCCGTGCGGGCGTGCGGGGTGGCCGGGCCGGAGTCCTCGGTGGCGGCGAGCGCGCGGACGGCGTCCAGGCGGGCGGGGCGGTAGTAGTCGCTGCCCTTGCGCCAGTACACGAGGAGCGGGACGACGCCGACGAGGAGTCCGCCGAGGCCGATGGTGAGGGCGGTCGTGGAGAGTTCGCCGAGGGACTCGACGAAGCACCAGAGCATGAAGCCGGAGCCGAGCAGCGGCCACAGGCCGCCGAGGACGAAGTTCCGTACGGAGCGCAGGAGGAGCGACTTGTACGCGACGACGGCGGCGATGCCCGCGAGGCCGTAGTAGAAGGCGATCTGGAGGCCGATCGCGGCGACGGCGTCGCTGAGGATCCGCTGGACGGACTGGGCGGCCGCGGCGGCGCCGAACATGACGAGCGCGGCTCCGCCGACGGCGGCGATGGCGACCCAGGGGGTGTTCCAGCGGTGGTGCACGGTGCCGAGCGCGGCGGGCAGGGTCCGGTCGCGGCCCATCGCGAAGAGCGAGCGGGTGACCTGGAGGAGGGTCGTCTCCAGGGTGGCGACGGTCGACAGGACGACGGCCACGACGAGGAGTTTGCCGCCGACGCCCGGCCAGATCTCCTGGCCGAGGACGGCGAGGACGTTGGGCCCCGCGGTGCGGATCTCCTCGGCGGTCAGCAGGACGTTCACGGCGACGGTGAAGGCCTCGAAGAGGACGAAGACGAAGCCGACGCCGACGAGCGCGGCGAGTCCTGCCGTACGACGGCTGTTCCGGGTCTCCTCGCTGAGGTTGCTGGTGACGTCCCAGCCCCAGTAGTAGAAGGCGGCGATGAGGGCGCCGGCGGCGAAGCCCTGGGGGCCGTCGAACTGGCCGAGGCCGAACCAGGACCAGTCGAAGGCCGCGGCCCGTCCCCGGTGCAGGACGGCGGCGACGACGAAGCCGATGAGGATCAGCATCTCGACGCCCGACATGACGAGTTGGGCCCGCACGGTCAGCCGGGCGCCGCCCAGGACGACGAGCAGCATCATCAGGAACCAGCCGGCTCCGACGGCCGCGGCGAGCGGGGCGTCGTTCGCGAGGTCCGGGTCGATCAGGGAGAGCGTGAGGGAGCCGGCGGGCAGCGAGCCCGCCACCATGAAGACGGTGGCGGCGAAGACGAGCGCCCAGCCGGCGAGGAAGCCGAGGAAGGGGTGGAGGGTGCGGCCCACCCAGGAGTAGCCGGCGCCGGCGTTGACGTCGATCCGGCCGAGGCGGGCGTAGGCGAGGACGATGCCGAGCATCGGTATCGCGCAGTAGAGCAGGGCGGCGGGTCCGGCGAAGCCGACCGCGCCGAAGAGGACGGCGGTGGTCGCGGCGAGCGAGTAGGCGGGTGCGCTGCCCGCCACGGCCATCACGATCGTGTCGAACGTGCCGAGGACATTGGGCTGGAGCCCTCTGCTGTGGGTGGTGCGCATGGCGGAGTCCTCGGGGCGCGGGGGGTGAGGCGGGCGGTGGTGGTGCGGTGGTGGTGCGGTGGCAGAGCGAAGTGGCCCGCCCGCCGGGCCGGTTGCGCGACGGCGGCGGGCGCGGAGCAGGGTGAATCGCTGTGGATCTCGGGGAATCTCGGTGAATCGAGCGCATCGTAGTCGCCCGGATGGCGTTCGGTAACGGCGGTGGGGAGGGTTCCGTTCCGTGACCGCCGGTAAGTCCTCCCGTACGCCCCTCGGGAGGGGTTTACCGCAGGTCGGGACCGGCGATGGCGCGGGCCGCGCGGACCTCCTGGCGGAGGGGTGCGAGGACTCCGTTCTCGTCGCCGGGGAGCTCCGCGCGGACCTCCACGAGCGTGACGGTGGAGCGCAGTCCGTCGGAGAGCTCGCGCAACTCCCTCTCCACGGCGGCGACCTCGGCCGCGTCGGGTGCGGGGGCGCCGTGGGCGACGCGGATCCGGGCGGCGGTCGTCGCGTCGACGATCCGCTCGACGGCGACGACGAGCGGCCACCAGGCGGCGGCGCGGGTGCCGGTGGGCGGCGGTTCGGTCAGGGCGCGTTGGAACTCGGAGCGGACGGTCGACAGGTCCCGGTAGAGCTTGCGCCGGGCCCGGTGACGGGCGGTCCGGTCATCTGCCGTGAACGCGCCGCTGACGTAGGCGGCGGTGTCGGCGACGGCGTCCGCGAGCCGGTCCCCGACACGGGTGTGCCAGGACTCGGGCCAGAGGAGGTAGCCGGCGATCAGGGTGATCGCGCAGCCGATGAGCGAGTCGTAGAGGCGGGGCAGGACGAGGTCGAAGCCCTGGTGGTTGAGCATGTCGGAGAGCAGCAGGATGACCGGGGTGATGGCCGCGGTCTGGAAGGCGTACCCCTTCGCCGAGAAGGCCGGGATCAGGGCCGCGAGCGCCACCATCACGGGCACGTCCCACCAGCCTCTCGGGACCTCGGCGAGGACGAGGGCGGCGAGGACGAGGCCGGCGGCGGTGCCGAGGGCGCGGAGCACGGCCCGGGAGAAGACCGAGCCGAAGTCGGGCTTCATGACGAAGGTGACGGTGAGCGCGACCCAGTACGAGCGGGGGACGGCGATCAGCGAGACGAAGACCTGGGCGAGGCCGACGCAGAGCGCGAGCCGCAGCCCGTACCGCCAGGACGCCTCGGAGAACAGGACGGCGCGGGTGGCGCGGCGGGCCCGGACGCGGAGGGCGGCGGGGCGGCCGAGCCGGTCGTCGATGGGGGCGTCCCCCCTGGTCGAAGACCTTGGGAGAGGGGCGGGCTCGGCCTGGTGGACGACGGTCGCCGCGTAACGCAGGGCGTGGTCGACGGCCTTCTCGGCGGGCCGCTCGGGCGCGGGCAGGTCGAGGACGGGGGTGCCGGTGCGCCCTTCCTCGACGGCGTCGGCGAGCTCCCGGACGGCCGCGGGGATCGCGGCGGGCAGCGGGCCGAGGAACCGGACGCGGAGGCGGGCGGCGGGGGCGGCTTCGAGGAGCGGGACGAGGGCGTTGAGCTGGGAGAGGAGCCGGACCAGGTGGGGCGCGCGGCCGTGTTGGCGGGCGCGGCGGGCGAGGACCAGGTCGTAGGACTGGTTGAGGGAGGCGGTGACGGCGTGCCGCTGTTCGTCGTAGGCGGCGGCGGTGGTGCCGGTGGCGTCGTAGAGGTCGGCGACGGCCCGGTAGGTGGCGGCGACGGCGGCGCGTTCGGGGGCGGTGCGGCGCAGGGGCCAGCCGAGGAGGGTGAGGAGGAGGACGAAGAGCCCGCCGAGGGTGAGGAGCAGAGGCGCCTTCCACCACGGTCCCGGCATGGGGAGGCCGGCGCCGACCACGCAGTTCAGGAGCAGCAGGAGGCCCGATACGGAGGCGACGGCGCCGATCGACGAGATCATCCCGGAGACGAGCGCGACGAGGGTGAGGGCGGCGACGGCGAGCCAGCCCTGGCCGAAGACGAGGGTGCCGAGGGTGACGCCGAGGGCGCCGAAGAGCTGCGGCACGGCGATGTTGAAGATCCGCATCCGGTAGGCGTCGGCGGTGTCGCCGATGACGCCGGAGAGGGCGCCCATGGAGACGAGGGCGCCGTAGACGGGCTGCCCGACGGCGAGTCCGACGGCGATCGGCGCGGAGAGCGCGACGGACGCGCGGACGACGGCGGCCCAGGGGATGGGGGTGGGGGCGGGCCTGAGCCCGGCCGTGAGCCAGGTGGGCGGGGAGAGCCGTACGGGCCGAGCGGGGCGTGCCATGCCCCCCAACCTACGTCGGGGCCGGAGCGTCGACGGCGCACGCGTCGGGGCTCGGCGCGCTCAGGCGGCGCGGCAGAGTTCGGTGCGGTTGGGGTGGTTGACCGGGGTCGGGGTTGAGGTCGGGGTCGGGGTTGGGGTGCGGGCCACGGTCGTGTGCACGGGGCGGGCGGTGGCCGTGGCCCGCGAGCGCTTCCGGGCGAAGACGACGAGGCGCAGCACCGCGAACCGCGCGGCACCGGCGAGCGCGGAGGCGGTCAGGTAGACGACCTGTTCGAGCATCGCACCGGGCGCCGCCACCAGTTGCTGGAGGAGCAGCATCGCGCCGCAGGTCACCGCGTACGCGGCCGCGGCGGAGCCGGCCGACTGCGTGTGCTGGCGCCAGGTGGCGCGCCCGCCCGCGCCGAAGGTGAAGCGGGCGTGCAGCTCGGTGGAGAGGAGCGTGGAGACCACGGCTGTCAGGGCGTTGGCCAGGAACCAGGGGATCCAGGAGGCGAGGCCCGTCACGGCGAAGCTGGAGGCGATCCCGACTCCGCCGCCGCAGAGCACGAAGCGGGCGAAGGCGTGGAAGGCGCCGGGTGTCGTCCGTGGTCGGCTCTGCCCCGCTGTCTCCATGATCCGACCCCTCCGCTGGCTCGCTCCGCCGCCCGACGCGCACCTCTCGGCCTGTGAGGCCAGGGGCGTGCATCCCTCGTGGCGCCATCATGGCACATGGATGGTGCCATTACGAGCCATTCATGGCGCCAGTGGTGTCATCGATGGCGCCAAGGGGGGTGGTGGAGGTGCCTCATCCTGGGGTCGGCGGCTGGAGCGGCGCATGGGGCGTCCTCGACGGCGCCACGCGCGGGAGCGCATGCCAGGGGGTCAGTTGCGGTAGGACTCGACCTCCGCGGCCGGGCGGAGGGTGGCCGTGTCCGGATCCTCGCCGAATTCGCTCTTCGCACGGCGCTGGCGCAGCAGGTCCCAGCACTGGTCGAGCCTGACCTCAAGGTCGGCGAGACGGGCGCGTTCCTCCGGGGGGAGGCCTCCCGTGCCCGCGCGCTGCCGCAGCGCGCGTTCCTCCTCGACGAGGGCGCCGATGTCGCCCAGGATCTCCTCGTTGTCCATGCTTTCAGCGTGGCCGATCAGCGCTCTCCGCGCAGGTCGAGATCTCAGCCTCTCTCCCCGCGCAGGTCGAGATCGGTGAGCACTGCCCGGTGGTCGGAGCCCGCGAGGTCGAGGAAGCGGATGCTCCGGACGCTGAAGTCCTCGCTCACCAGGACGTGGTCGATCTGGACGAAGGGCGGCAGGGGGCCTTCCATGGGCCAGGTGGGGGTGCGGCTCGCGTCCCCGAGCCGGGCGGCGTCCTGGAGGCGGCCGGCGGCGAGGATCGCGCGGAAGGCCGCGTGGTCCTGGGAGGCGTTGAAGTCCCCGGCGAACAGCCGCGGCCCGGTGTCGCGCCGGGCGGCGGCGTCGTCCTCGATCCGGCCGAGCTCCCGCTCCCACCCGTCGACCTGGCGCGGCACCGGCGGCATCGGGTGGGCGAGTTGGAGGCGTACGGGCCGGCCGGCGATCTCGACGGTGGCGCCCGGCATGCCCATCACCCCCGGGATGACCCGCTCGTCGGTGAGCGGGTAGGCGCTCAGCAGGACGGAGCCGGAGGCGCCGCCGGCGTCGACCGCGGTGTGGTGGGGGAGTTCGGCGGCGAAGGCCGTGGTCAGGGCGTGTCCGCACGCGAGGTCGCACTCGGTGACGAACACGAGCTGGGGGCGCTCGCGCCGGATCGTGTCGATCAGCGCTCCGGTGGCCTGGCCGTATTCGACGTTGGAGGCGAGCACCTTGACCCGGGCGAGGGGCAGTCCGTACGAGAGGACGAGCTGCGGCATGTAGGGCAGGGAACTCCAGCCGACCGCGGCGAGGACGACGACGGCGAGGAGGGTGAGCGCGCGGCGCCGGGCGACGGCGGCCAGGAGCACCCCGAGCCCGGCGGGCACGGCGAGCCAGGGCAGCAGGGAGAGCAGCTGCGGTACGGGGGTGACCCCGTCCGTGTCGAGGAAGCGGCAGGCGCTGATCAGGGCGGGGACGGGCAGGAGCAGCCCGGCGGCCCAGGCGATGAGGCGGTGCCTGGGCCGGAGGGGCTGGGGTTCGGGTGCCGCCGGTGCGGCGCTCGTCACGGGTGCGGTCAAGGCGGCAGGGGCTCGGTCCACGCCTTTCAGTGTCGCAGGGCCTGTGCGATCTCCGCGGTCGTGGCCCCCGAGAGCGTCCGATTACTGCGGGCCGTACCCGACTTGGAGGCGCCGGGCTCGACGCCGTTGATGCTCAGGACGACCGTGTCGAGGAGGTTTCCGCCGTCGTCACGGAAGTTGACCATGATCGTGTAGTCGGCGTTCTTGTCCTGGGGGTTGGTCGCCGTGACCTCGGCGACCGTGCGGTCCCCGTCGCTGCTCGCCGCCCCGGCCTTCACGTCGCCGGTGGCGTTGGCCCCGTCCTTGACCTCGTTCATCTTCTCCTCGGCCGCCGAGGCGACGGCGGCCGTGGCGGAGGAGACGACCTCGCCCGCCTTCTCCGAGACGGCGTCGCAGCCGGTGAGGGTGACGGTGAGGAGTGCGGAGGCGGCGAGGACGACTCCCGTGGCGCGGCGGCGGGGTCGCGGTCGCGGGTGCGGGTGCGGCTTCGGCGGTGTCACCGGTGGTGTCATCGGCGGCGTCATGGGCGGCGGCCTCAGAACTTCTCGTCCGCGCCGTAGGCCTCGTCCGTGGCCAGCGCCCAGATCACGAAGATCGAGATGGCCATGGAGAAGAGTGCCCACCACGGCTGGTAGGGCAGGAAGAGGAACTGCAAGAGGACGTTGAGGGAGGCCAGCGCGATACCGGCGACCCGGCCCCACTCGGCGCCCTTGAGGATCCCGGAGCCGGCGACGACGAGGATGACGCCGAGGATCAGGTGGATCCAGCCCCAGGTGGTGAGGTCGAACTTGAAGACGTAGTCGCCGACCCGGGTGTAGACGTCGTCCTCGGCGATGCCTGCGATGCCCTGGAAGACGTCCATGAATCCGGTGACCAGCATGAGGACGCCGGCGAAGAGGGTGCCGCCGGTGGCCCAGGCGTCGGCTGTGCTCGGCTTGCGGGGTGCGGTGTTCTGGCTCATGACCCCATCGTCGGAGCGTTCGTACGATTCCGAACTTTCAACTGAGCCGAACGAGTGAGCGAAGGTAGGAGTCGAGTACGGAGTCGAACTCCTCGGGCCGTTCCAGGTTGGGCAGGTGCGCGGCCCGGTCGATCACGGCGAGCGTGGAGTGCGGCAGCAGCGCGTGCATCTCCTCCGCGTCCGCGACCGGTGTGTACGTGTCGTCCCGGCCGACCACGACGAGCGCGGGCACGGCGACGGTGGTGAGCGACTCGCGGTAGTCGGGCCGCTCGGCCCGGCCGCGCAGCGCGGCGGCGGCGCCGACCGGGGAGGTCGCGCACATCATGCGGTGGACGTGCGGCGCGGCATGCGTGTTGTACGGGGCGACCATCCGGTCCAGCACCTCGCCGGCGTACCCCCGCATGCCCTCGTCGAGGAGCCGGTCGGCCATGGCGTTCCGCGCGGCCTTGCCCTCCTCGGTCTCGGCGGCGGGGAAGGTGTCGGCGAGGACGAGGCCCCGGACGCGCTCCGGGTGGCGGCGGTGGAGCTCCATGGCGATCTGGCCGCCCATGGAGAGGCCGACGACGACGCACTCCTCGATCTCCAGGTGGTCGAGGAGGTCGACGAGGTCCTCCGCGAAGACACCGAGGTCGGTGGAGTGAGGGTCCGCGGCGAGCGGGGTGAGGCCGTAGCCGCGCAGGTCAGGGGCGATCACCCGGTGGGTGCGGGAGAAGCGGTCGAGCTGCGGCAGCCACATGGTGTGGTCGAAGGGGTGGCCGTGGACGAGGAGGAGCGCCGGGCCGGAGCCCCGGTCCTCGTAGGCGATCGGGATGTCGTTGACCTGTACGAAGTCCATGGTCAGAGGCTAGGTACGGCCAACTGCTCGGTGCAATGAGATCTTTGCTCTCGGTGCAATGAAAGGGAGGGGCGTCGTGGAGGAGTACCGGAGGATCGCGGACCGGGTCGAGGCGGCCGTACGGGACGGGCGGCTGCGTCCCGGCGACCGGCTGCCGCCGCAGCGGGTGTTCGCCCGCCGCCACCGGATCGCGAACTCGACGGCCATCCGCGTCTACGGGGAGCTGGCCCGTCGCGGCCTGGTCGTCGGCGAGGTCGGGCGCGGCACCTTCGTCCGGGCCGCGCCGCCGCTGCCGGGGTCCGCGCTCGCCGAGGCGACCGGGGCGGCGCCCGTCGACCTCCAGCTCAACTACCCGGTTGCAGAAGGGCAGTCGGAGCTGATGGCCCGCGCGCTCGCGGCGCTCGCCCGGCCCGACGTCCTGACCGAGGCCGTCTCGGGTCCGGCCGCCGCGACCGGCACCCCGCAGGCCCGGGAGGCGGCGGTGTCCGTCCTCGCCCGGCCCGGCTGGGCGCCGGACCCCGAGAACGTCCTCTTCGCGGGGAACGGCCGCCAGGCCATCGCCGCCGCGCTCTCCGCGCTCGTCCCGCCCGGCGGCCGGCTGGGCGTCGAGGCGCTCACGTATCCGCTGGTCAAGGCGGTGGCGGAACGGCTCGGCATCCGGCTGGTGCCGCTCGCCCTCGACGAGGACGGGATACGGCCGGAGGCGCTCGCGGCGGTCCACCGGGCGACCCCGCTGGCCGCGCTCTACCTCCAGCCGACCCTGCACAACCCGCTCTCCACGACCATGGGCGGGACGCGGCGGGCCGAACTGGCCGAGCTGCTGCGCCGCCTGGACCTGACGGCGGTCGAGGACACGACCTGGGCCTTCCTCGTACCGGGCGCCGCGTCGGGCGCCGCGCTCGCGTCCCCGGCCGCGCCCCCGCCGCTCGCCGCCTTCGCGCCGAACACCGCGCCGGACACCGCGCCGGGCGTGCCGGACACCGCGCCGGACACCGCGCCGGGCGTGCCGGACACCGCGCCGGGCGCCGCGCTCGCGCCCCCGGCCGCGCCCCCGCCGCTCGCCGCCTCCGCGCCGGACACCGCGCCGGACACCGCGCTCGCGCCCCCGCCGCTCGCCGCCTTCGCGCCCGAGCGCGTCCTCCTCGTGGACAGCCTCTCCAAGCGGCTCGCCCCCGGTCTGACCGTCGGCTACCTCGCCGTGCCCGGGCGGCTGCGGGCCGCGGTGGCGGAGGCGCTGCGGTCCGGTGCCTGGACGGCGGGCGGGCTCGCGCTCGCGGCGGCCACCCGCTGGGCCGGGGACGGCACGGTCGCCGAGGTCGTCGCCGCCAAGCGCGCGGACACGGAGGCCCGGCACGCCCTGGTCCGGCGCCACCTCGGCGGTCACGCCGTACGGACCTCCCCGCACGCCTACTACTGCTGGTGGGAGCTGCCCGCGCCCTGGCGGGCGGAGACCTTCGCGGCGGCGGCGGCCGAGCGCGCGGGTGTGGCGATCACCCCGGGGAGCGCCTTCGCGGTCGGCCCGGGCTCGGCCCCGGACGCGATCCGGGTGGGCCTCGCGTCGCCGCCCCGCGCGGTACTGGACGCGGCGCTCGCCCGCCTCGCGGCACTGGCCGCCGAAGGGCCCTGAGGCGCCGAAGCGCCCTGGCGGGCCGAAGCCGCCCTCGGCGCCCTCCGCGGCGGGCTGCTGACCGGCGCGTACGACCTCACCGCGGTGCTCCTGACGGGCGCCGCGCTCACCCCGGCCGCCGTCCCGGTGGCCGCCCTCTCCGGAAGGAACGATCCCTCATGAACGACGTCACGCCCGGCGACGACCAGCGCGTCATCACCAACCCCGGCACGCTCCACGACCCCACCCCCTTCGGCTACAGCCACGCCGTCTCCGCGCCCGGCGAACTCGTCTTCATCGGCGGCCAGTACGCCTCCGACGCCACCGGCGCCCCCGTCCCCGGGGACT
This sequence comes from Streptomyces sp. NPDC058650, assembly GCF_042717315.1. Lineage (NCBI taxonomy): Bacteria > Bacillati > Actinomycetota > Actinomycetes > Kitasatosporales > Streptomycetaceae > Streptomyces > Streptomyces sp. NPDC058650. Next base: position 361,753 of record NZ_JBHXRL010000001.1, on the reverse strand, counting down.
TCGCCGCCCAGGTCGAGCTCTCCCTCACCCACCTGCGGCTCGCCCTGGAGGGCGTCGGCCTCGGTCTCGCCCACGTCGTCCGCCTCGGCTCGTACATCGTCGAGCACGACCTCGCCAAGCTGGAGGTCCTCGGCAAGGCCCTGCACGCGCACTTCGGCGAGCGGCTGCCCGCGCAGACCCTCAGCGGGGTCGCGGCGCTCGCCCTGCCGGGCATGCTCTTCGAGATCGACGCCGTCGCCGTACGGCCCACGGGGTCCCACGGGGCCTGATCCACTTGCGGGGCGCCGGGCGCGGGTGTGCCCTGGAGGGTGCGGGAGAACCAGGGGGGCGAGAGACGAAGGAGCTCCAGCCATGGCCGCACACGCAGCGCTACCGGCCCGACGCCGGGCGACCGGCACCCACGGCCGTACCCACGGCTGGGCCTTCCCGGCCACGCTCGGGGTGATCTACGGCTTCTACGCGGCGTTCATCCAGAAGTCCGGCGCCCCGGTCACCTGGGGACTGTTCTGGCTCGGACTGGTCTCGGCGATCGTGCTCGCCGGGGCCGTGTACGGGCTCCGCAGCGTCGGCCGCGCCCTGCCGCGCGAGCTCCACGCGGCCGCCTGGGGCGGCCTCGCGGGCATCGCGGTCGGCTTCCTCTACAGCCTGTCCGACGTGAGCATCCTGTCGGCGACCGTCCTCGGCCTGATCGTCGGCGGGGGCGTCACCGCCGGCGCCTACTACCTCTACTACACCCACGAGGACGCCGCGGGCCGCCCGGCGCCGTACTGACGCCCCGCGCCCCCGGTCCGGGTCCTGCGCCGGTAGTACGAGGCCGCCACGGCGGCGACGAGCACCGGCCAGGCCAGCAGGGGCGCGTAGCAGGCGATCAGCAGGGCGTTCTGCGCCGGGGAGGCGGGGATGCCGGGTCCGAGGTCCGCGTACGAGGCGTACACGCCCCACCCGGCGATCGCGCACAGCCCCGCCACCCCGGCGAAGGCCACGCCCGTCGCGGCGGCCGTGTTCACCCGGCGCCCGCCGAGGAAGGGCATCCACCGGGGGAAGACCTCGCCCCAGGAGCGGACGAGGCCCAGCGTGAGGAAGGCGAGCAGCTCGGAGACGACGCTGAGCGAGACGACGTACGCGGACGTCCAGAAGCCCATCGCGCCGAGCTCGGCGTCCTGCGTGACCGGGAGCCCCGCGACGAGCGCGAGGCGCCACAGCCCGGACGGGAGGGTGACGAGCGGTACGGCGTGGGCGGCGAGGACGGCCCAGCGGGGCACGTCGGGCAGGGCCTTGATCTTCATCATGCGTCCAGCGTCCCGCCGGACCCAGGGCCCGGTCGTCGCCCCGGGGACGGGTCCGCCTCCGCCGCGCGGGGGAGCGGCGCTCGTCCGCGCGGACTCTTCCGCCGTGGCGAGAAGCGGTGGGCCGACGGAGACTGGGAGAAGCGCTCTCTTTCCGATAGTCCCGGAGGAACGGCATGACCGACCTCGCCATCGAGACCGAGGGCCTGATCAAGGTCTTCGGCAAGAACCGCGCAGTCGACGGCATCGACCTGCGCGTCCCCGCCGGCACCGTCTACGGCGTCCTCGGACCCAACGGCGCCGGCAAGACCACCGCCGTCAAGATGCTCGCCACGCTCCTGCGCCCCGACGGCGGCCGGGCGCGCGTCTTCGGCAAGGACGTCGTCAAGGACGCCGACACGGTGCGCGGCCGGGTCAGCCTCACCGGCCAGTACGCCTCCGTCGACGAGGACCTGACCGGCACCGAGAACCTGGTCCTGCTCGGCAGACTCCTCGGTCACACGCGTCCCGACGCCCGCGAGCGCTCCGGGCAACTGCTCGCCGCGTTCGGGCTGGCGGAGGCGGCGGACAAGCAGATCAAGAACTACTCGGGCGGCATGCGGCGCCGTATCGACATCGCCGCGTCCATCCTCAACACCCCCGACCTGCTCTTCCTCGACGAACCGACGACCGGCCTCGACCCGCGCAGCCGCAATCAGGTCTGGGACATCATCCGCGCGGTCGTCGCCCAGGGCACCACGGTCATGCTGACCACCCAGTACCTGGACGAGGCCGACCAGCTGGCGTCCCGGATCGCCGTCATCGACCACGGCAAGGTGATCGCCGAGGGCACCAAGGGCGAGCTGAAGGCCTCCGTCGGCTCGGGATCGGTGCACGTACGGCTCCGGGACCCCGAGCAGCGCGCGGAGGCCGAGCAGGTCCTGCGGAGCGCCCTGAACGCCACCGTCCAGCTCGACCAGGACCCGGTCGCGCTCACCGCCACCGTCAACGGGCACGGGACGGACCTGGGCGCCGCCGAGCAGGCCGCCCGCGCCCTGGCCGAGCTGTCCAGGGCCGGGATCACGGTCGACAACTTCGCCCTCGGGCAGCCCAGCCTCGACGAGGTCTTCCTCGCCCTCACCGACCGGAAGGGAACGACGGCATGACCACCGTCACCACCGGCAAGGACACGCAGACGGCCGACACCCTCGACTTCGTCGCCCCGAAGGCGGACGAACTCGCGGCGCTGTTCACGGGACGGTCCCGGCCGCCGCGCCCCAGCGCCGTCTCCGCGTCGCTGACGTTCGGCTGGCGGGCCATGCTCAAGATCAAGCACGTGCCGGAGCAGCTGTTCGACGTGACGGCCTTCCCGATCATGATGGTGCTGATGTACACGTACCTCTTCGGGGGTGCGCTGGCCGGCTCGGTCGACGAGTACATCCAGTTCCTGCTGCCGGGCATCCTCGTCATGAGCGTCGTGATGATCACGATGTACACGGGCCTCTCGGTCAACACCGACATCGAGAAGGGCGTCTTCGACCGCTTCCGGACCCTGCCGATCTGGCGGCCCGCGCCGATGGTCGGCTACCTCCTCGGCGACGTCGTCCGCTATCTGATCGCCTCGGCGGTCATGCTCACGGTCGGCGTGATCATCGGCTACCGGCCGGACGGCGGCGTCGTCGGCGTCCTGCTCGGCGTCGCGCTGCTGCTGGTCTTCTCGTTCGCGTTCTCGTGGATCTGGACGATGTTCGGCCTGCTGCTGCGCAGCGAGAAGTCCGTCATGGGCGTCTCGATGATGGTGATCTTCCCGCTCACCTTCCTCTCGAACGTCTTCGTCGACCCGAAGACGATGCCGGGCTGGCTCCAGGCGTTCGTGAACAACAACCCGGTGACCCATCTCGCGACCGCGGTCCGCGAGCTGATGGCGGGCCGCTGGCCGGGCGCCGACATCGCCTGGACGCTGGGCTGGTCGGCGCTGTTCGTCCTGGTCTTCGGCTGGTTCACGATGAGGCTGTACAACCGGAAGTAGTGTCGGCCGGGGCCTGTCGGGCGGGGCGGCCCGGACGGCGTGTCGTGCGGGGTGGCGGACGTGGTGCCGTAGGAGCGCTATCCCGCCGTGCGCGGGGTCGTCTGCTGGACCGACCAGCGGTTGCCGTCGGGGTCGGCGAAGTAGACGAAGGAGCCCCAGGGCTGGTCGTCGATCCCGCTGACCTCGATCCCGCGCGCGGTGAGGTCGGCGTGGGCTTCCTCGATGTCGGTGACGACCACCTGCATGTTGTCGAGGGAGCCCGGCGCCATCTCCGTGATGCCCTTGCCGAAGGCGATCGAGCAGGCCGAGCCGGGCGGGGTCATCTGGACGAAGCGGATGCCGTCGCTGACCGGGATGTCGTGGTCGGGGTGGAAGCCGACCCGCTCGTAGAAGGCCTTGGCCCGGTCGATGTCGGTGACGGGGACGCCGATCAGTTCCAGCTTGATGTCCATGGTGGCATCATGCGCCGGACGTCGTCCGGGCGCACGCCGTGCGCCCGGAGGTGTCACCCGCGTCGCCTCTGCCCCCGCGAGGGCCTTCCCCGCGCGTCGCCTCTGCCCCGGCCCGAGGGCTTCCCCGCGCGTTGCCTCCGCCCGCCCGAGGGCTTTCCCGCGCGGCCACGGGATCAATCCAGGCGCAGGTCGGCCAGTTGGCGCTCGAAGGGGACGATCTCGTCCTCGTCGGCCCGCCGGGACGGCCGGGCGGCGACCGCGTCCGCCAGTTCGTGGCCCGCCCTGGTGATCCGGGACGGCAGCCCGTCCGTCCACTCGTCGCCGCCCGAGCCCCAGTCCTCCGAGGCCGCGTAGACGGCGGTGGGGACGACGAGGGCCCGCAGGTAGGCGAAGAGCGGCCGCAGGGCGTGGTCCAGGACGAGCGAGTGGCGGGCGGTGCCGCCGGTCGCCCCGATGAGGACGGGGGTGCCGGTCAGCGCGGCCGGGTCGATCAGGTCGAAGAACGACTTGAAGAGACCGCTGTACGAGGCGGTGAAGACCGGGGTCACCGCGATGACCCCGTCCGCGCCGGTCACCGCGTCGATCGCCTCCTGGAGCTTCTCCGAGGGGAAGCCGGTGACGAGGTTCTTCGCGATGTCGAGGGCCAGGTCGCGCACTTCGACGACCTGGACGTCGACGGCGTACTCCTGCTCGGCCAGCCGGTACCGGGTCGCCTGGAGCAGCCGGTCGGCGAGCAGCCGGGTGGAGGAGGGTGTGGCGAGTCCGGCGGAGACGGCGACGAGCTTCAGGGTCCGCATGGTCGTCAGGCTTCCTTCTTCGTCCGGACGGCGGGGTGCAGCGGGGCGGTCTCCGGTACGCCGGCCGGGCGCAGGTTCGCGAACTCCTTGCGCAGGACCGGGACGACCTCCTCGCCGAGGATGTCGAGCTGTTCCAGGACCGTCTTGAGGGGCAGTCCCGCGTGGTCGACGAGGAACAGCTGGCGCTGGTAGTCGCCCACGTAGTCGCGGAAGGACAGGGTGCGCTCGATGACCTCCTGCGGCGAGCCGACGGTCAGCGGGGTCTCCCGGGAGAACTCCTCCAGGGACGGGCCGTGGCCGTAGACGGGCGCGTTGTCGAAGTACGGGCGGAACTCCCGTACCGCGTCCTGGGAGTTCTTGCGCATGAAGATCTGGCCGCCGAGGCCGACGATGGCCTGCTCGGGGGTGCCGTGGCCGTAGTGCGCGTACCGCTGCCGGTAGAGCCGGACCATCTTCTCGGTGTGCTGCTTGGGCCAGAAGATGTGGTTCGCGAAGAAGCCGTCGCCGTAGTAGGCGGCCTGCTCGGCGATCTCGGGGGAGCGGATGGAGCCGTGCCAGACGAACGGCGGGACGCCGTCGAGGGGGCGCGGGGTGGACGTGAAGCCCTGGAGGGCCGTGCGGAACTTGCCCTCCCAGTCGACCACGTCCTCCCTCCACAGCCTGTGGAGGAGCGCGTAGTTCTCGATGGCGAGCGGGATGCCCTGGCGGATGTCCTGCCCGAACCACGGGTAGACCGGCCCGGTGTTGCCGCGGCCCATCATCAGGTCCACCCGGCCCTCGGCGAGGTGCTGGAGGGTCGCGTAGTCCTCGGCGATCTTCACCGGGTCGTTGGTGGTGATCAGCGTCGTGGACGTGGACAGGATCAGGTTCTCGGTGCGGGCGGCGATGTGCCCGAGGAGGGTGGTGGGGGAGGAGGGCACGAACGGCGGGTTGTGGTGCTCGCCGGTGGCGAAGACGTCGAGCCCGACCTCCTCGGCCTTGAGCGCGATGGCGACGGTGTCCTTGATCCGCTCGTGCTCGGTGGGGGTGCGGCCGGTGGTGGGGTCGGCCGTCACGTCGCCGACGGTGAAGATCCCGAACTGCATCGTGCTCACCTCTCGCTGTCTGGCTTGTTGGTTGAACCTTAAACCAACACGTCCAACGGCGCACCCCCGCGAGGTATTCCCGGCCCGTACCCTGGACGGCATGACCGAGAGCACGCACGACGACGAGCGCTGGAAAGAGCGCGGCGTCATGCTCCGCGTCTTCGTGTACGTCTTCGCGACGCACGCCTTCGCGGGCTTCGTCTGGCTCCTCTTCCACGTCGGGCAGAACGCCGGGAAGTGACCCAGCGGTAGCCGCCCCGGGGCCTCACGTAGAGTCCCCGACGTGAACGCTGCGATATCGGTCGTCGGAATCGGCGCGGACGGGTGGGACGGACTCCCCGAGAACTCCCGCCGCCCCCTGCGCGCCGCCGAGGTGCTGATCGGCGCCCCGCGCCAGCTCGACCTCCTCCCCGCCGGCGAGTGCCCCGGCGAGCGGATCGCCTGGCCCTCCCCGCTCCGGCCCGCCGTCCCCGGACTGCTCGCCGCCCACGAGGGACGCGCCGTCGCCGTCCTCGCCAGCGGTGACCCCTCCTACTACGGCATCGCCCGCACGCTCGCCGAGATCGTCGGCGCCGCCGCTCTCCAGGTCCACCCGCACCCGTCCTCCGTCTCGTACGCCTGCGCCCGCCTCGGCTGGCCCCTGGAGGACGTCGAGACCGTCTCCCTCGTCGCCCGGCCGCTCGCCGCGCTCTCCGCGGCCCTCCACCCCGGCCGCCGGCTCCTCGTCCTCGGCGAGGGCCCCGGCACTCCCGCCGAGGTCGCCGCGCTGCTGCGCCGCACCGGCTGGGGCGGCACCCGCGTCCGCGTCCTCGAACAGCTCGGCGGGCCCGCCGAGCGGCTCCTCGACGCCACTGCCGCCGACTGGCCGTACGAGCGGACCGACGCCCTCCACGTCCTCGCGCTCGACTGCGTACGCGACCCCGGCACGCGCCGGCTCGGCGCCGCGCCCGGCCTGCCGGACGAGGCGTACGAGCACGACGGGCAGCTCACCAAGCGGTACGTCCGCGCCGCCACGCTCGCCGCGCTCGCCCCCGCCCCCGGCGAACTCCTCTGGGACGTCGGCGGCGGCTCCGGCTCCATCGGCGTCGAATGGATGCGGACCCACCGCTCCTGCCGGGCGATCGCGGTCGAGAAGTCCCCGGAGCGCGCCGAGCGCATCACCCGCAACGCGGACACCCTCGGCGTCCCCGCCCTCCGCGTCGTCACGGGACCGGCCCCCGCGGCGCTGACCGGCCTCCCCGCCCCCGACGCCGTCTTCATCGGCGGCGGCCTCACCGTCCCCGGGCTCGTCGACGCCTGCTGGGACGCGCTCCCGCCCGGCGGCCGGCTCGTCGCCAACACCGTGACCCTCGAATCCGAGGCACTGCTCGCCGACCGCTACCGCCGCCACGGCGGCGAACTGGTCCGGCTCGCCGTCGCGGCGGCCGTGCCGGTGGGCGGATTCACGGGCTGGCGCCAGGCGATGCCCGTCACGCAGTGGTCCGTCACCAAGTCAGGAGAACGAGCATGACCGTCTACTTCATCGGCGCGGGCCCGGGCGCGGCCGACCTGATCACCGTGCGCGGCGCGCGGACCCTCGCGACGTGCGGGGTCTGCCTCTACGCCGGCTCCCTCGTCCCCACGGAGCTGCTCGCCGAGTGCCCGCCGGACGCGCGGCTCGTCGACACGGCCCAGCTCGACCTGGACCGGATCATCGCCGAGATCGTCCGCGCCCACGAGGACGGCCACGACGTGGCGCGGCTGCACTCCGGCGACCCGTCCGTCTTCAGCGCGGTCGCGGAGCAGATGCGCCGGCTGGACGCGCTGGACATCCCGTACGAGGTCGTGCCGGGCGTCCCGGCGTTCGCCGCGGCCGCGGCCGCGCTCAAGCGGGAGCTCACCGTGCCCACCGTCGGGCAGACCGTGATCCTCACCCGGATCGCCCAGCAGGCCACCCCGATGCCCGAGGGCGAGGACCTCGCGACGCTCGGCCGCAGCGGCGCCCTGCTCGTCCTCCACCTCGCCGCGCGGTACGTCGACCGGGTCGTCGGCGAACTCGTCCCGCACTACGGCGCGGACTGCCCGGCCGCGGTCGTGGCGATGGCGAGCCGCCCCGACGAGCTGGTCCTGCGGGGCACCCTCGACGACATCGCGGAGCAGACGAAGGCGGCCGGCATCACGAAGACGGCGGTCATCCTGGTGGGCCGCACCCTCGCGGCCTCGGAGTTCCGCGACAGCCACCTCTACGACCCGGCGCGGGACCGGCACGTCTGCTGAGAACCGGCGGACGGTGCCCGGGCCCCGCGCCCGGGGCGTTCACGTCAGGCGTTGGGACGCTTGCCGTGGTTCGCGTTCTTCTTCTTACGGGCGCGGCGCTTGTTGCCTCGCTTCGCCATGGGACTCCCTCTCGCTCGTGGGGGTATGTCCCGGTAAGCCTAGATTCGGGTCGAGGGGGTCGCACGTCGGCCGCCGGCGCCGTGCTGTCTCATGGACGGGTGACTGTCTACGACGTCGCCCGGGCGCTGCCGGGCATCGAGGAACTGCGCGACCACTCCCGGGGGCTCGCGATGCTGGACGCCGTCCTGAGCCCGGAGTGGGAGGGCAGGTACTACTCCTTCGACGCGCACTGGTCGGAGACCGAACAGCTGGCGTCCATGAAGGACGGTCAGGGCGGGGAGTACACGATCGTCCTCTCGCCCGCGGGGGCGTACGCGCGCGTCTTCGACCACGAGTCGCCGCTGAGCCCGTTCGGGCCCCTCGCTGACGGGCAGACCTGGCCCGGGGTGCTCGACGGCGTCCCGGAGGCGTTCGAGGAGTACCTGACGGAGCCCGCGTTCACCGACGAGGACGGCGTGCACGTCACCACCGCCTGCCTGTGGCGCGAGACCGCGGACACGGCCTGGCGGACGGGGCCGGTCACCTTCCCGGACCTGGGCGGCCACGAGGACCCGGACGGCTCCGGCCGCCTCCTCCACCTGCTCACGGACCGCTCGGCCGAGGCGTACGCGGAGTGGGCCTCGGACTACTACGCACGGCCCGTCGACCTCGGAGCCGTACGGCACGTCCTCGCCCTGCGCCCGCTGACCCCGGAGATCGTGGCGGCCCTCAACCCGGAGACGGACCTCGCCGGCCTCGCGGAGGACGTACGGGAGATCGGCTACCCGGCCGCCTGAACGCCGATACGGTGCGGAGGCGCCGCACCCGAGGCACGACCGCGACCGGCTCAGGGAGCCGGTCGACCGGCGGCCCGGGCCGCCGCCCACTCCGGCGCCAGCACCGACATCACCGTCGCGTCCACCCGCTCGCCCTCCCACAGCAGCGCCCCGCGCAGGACGCCCTCGGCCGTGAAGCCGGCCTTCTCGTAGGCGCGGCGGGCGCGGGGGTTGAAGGCGTAGACCTCCAGATGGATGCGGTACAGGCCGAGCGCCTCGAAGCCGTGGCCGACGATCAGGCGCGTCGCCTCCGTGCCGAGGCCCCGGCCGACCGCGTCCGGGACGAAGCCGATGCGGAAGGAGCAGCTCTCGTTGTCCTCGTCCCACTCGTTGAGCACGGCCTCGCCGACGACCCGGCCCGTCGCCCGCTCCACGACGGCGAGGTCGAGCCGGTCGTCCCGCGCGCCCCGGGACCCGTACCACTTCCGCAGCGCCGGCTCGTCGAAACGCGTGTGGCCGCCGGTCAGCCGCCTGATCTCCTCGTCCTCGAAGAGCGGCAGCAGCGCGGGCACGTCGTCCTCCGTGACGGGACGGAGGACCACCAGATCACCGGTGAGGGTGGGCTTGTACGAGAAGTCGGTCATCCCCGGATTCTCGACGGCCGCCCGGCGTGCTGTCGCGGCGATTTACGCGCCGGGGCCCCGTACCGACGAGCGGCCCACGACCGTGCCCGCGCGGTCGATGCAGATCACGTCCACCGCGACCGGCGCGCCCCGCAGGACCGCGAGGGACTCGTCGCGGGCGCGGGCGGCGACGAGGTCGCCGAGAGGCACGCCGGCGGCCTCGCAGAGGCGGAGCGCGGCGAGGCCCGTGTTGGCCTCGGCGATCTCGGATGCGAGGGCTTCGGAGGCGCCGCCGGTGCGGGCCAGGTCGGCGAGGAAGCCCTTGTCGACCTGGGAGCGGGCCGAGTGGAGGTCGAGATGGCCCGCGGCCAGCTTGGAGAGCTTGGCGAAGCCGCCGCAGACCGTGAGCCGGCCCACGGGGTGGCGGCGGATGTACTTGAGGACCGCGCCCGCGAAGTCGCCCATGTCGAGGAGGGCGATCTCCGGCAGCTCGTACATCCCGGCGACCGTGCGCTCGGAGGTCGAGCCGGTGCAGCCGGCGACGTGCGTGAGGCCGCCCGCGCGGGCCACGTCCACGCCCCGGCGGATGGAGTCGATCCACGCCGAGCAGGAGTAGGGGACGACGACACCGGTCGTGCCGAGGATCGACAGGCCGCCGAGGATGCCGATCCGCGGGTTCCAGGTGGAGCGGGCGATCTCGGCGCCGTCGTCGACGGAGACGGTGATCTCGACGTCCCCGGGCGCCCCGTGCCGCGCCGCGACCCCGGCGACGTGCTCGCGCATCAGCTGCCGGGGCACGGGGTTGATCGCGGGCTCGCCGACCTCCAGGGGGAGGCCGGGCAGGGTGACCGTGCCGACGCCCTCGCCCGCCCGGAAGACGACGCCAGAGCCGGGCGGCAGGAGCCGTACGGTCGAGCGGATCACCGCGCCGTGCGTGACGTCGGGGTCGTCGCCCGCGTCCTTCACGACGGCCGCCATGGCCGTACCGCCGGCCAGGGATTCGGCGGTGAGCGCGAACGCGGGCGTCTGCCCCTTCGGCAGCGTGATCGTCACCGGGTCGGGGAACTCGCCGGTCAGGAGCGCGGTGTACGCGGCGGTCGTCGCCGCCGTCGCACAGGCACCGGTCGTCCACCCCGGGCGCAGACCGGTGTGCTTGAGTTGGGCCTCGCGCCCGCCGCCCGACGTCATGAAGAGGCTCCTGTGCACATACTCATTCTCGGCGGGACCACCGAGGCCCGCGCGCTCGCGGGTCTGCTGGACGCCGAGACCGGCGTACGGGTCACCAGCTCCCTCGCGGGCCGGGTGGCGAACCCCCGGCTGCCGGCCGGGGAGGTCCGGATCGGCGGGTTCGGCGGCGCGGACGGTCTCGCGGCCTGGCTGCGCGAGCACGCCGTGGACGCGGTCATCGACGCCACCCATCCCTTCGCCGAGCGGATCAGCTTCAACGCGGCCCGGGCGGCCGCCACCGCCCATGTTCCCCTGCTGGCGCTGCGCCGTCCCGGCTGGGTCCCGGTGGCGGGCGACGACTGGCACTCCGCGGCCTCCCTGGAGGAGGCGGCCGGGGCCCTGGACGGTCTCGGCGACCGGGTCTTCCTGACCACGGGCCGCCTGGGCCTCGCGGCCTTCGCGGACCGCCCCGAGTGGTTCCTGGTCCGCTCGGTCGACGCCCCGGACGCCCCGATGCCGGCCCGCACCGAGATCCTCCTCGACCGGGGCCCCTTCACCCTGGACGGCGAGCGGGAGCTCCTCGCCCGCCACCGGGTCGACGTCCTGGTGACGAAGGACAGCGGCGGCGCGGCGACGGCCCCGAAACTGACCGCGGCCCGCGAGGCGGACATCCCGGTCGTCGTGGTCCGCCGCCCCCCGGTCCCGGAGGGCGTACGCACGGCGGCGACCCCCGAGGAGGCCGCCGCCTGGGCGCTGCGGGGCTGAGACCTACGGGGCCTCGGGCGTGCCGAGTTCGGTGACCTCGACCCATTTCATGGCCGGGTCCATCGGGTCGATCGAGTTGTTCCAGGTGTCGATCGCGATCACGCCGTAGAGCACGGTCTCGCCGTCGGCCGCGCTCTCGTGGAGGAACGACGTCGCGTCCTTCGTGAGGAGCGTGACGTTGTGCGCGAGCCAGCCCGTGGTGCCCTCGCCGTCGTCGTACCACTCGGCCTTGTAGACCGAGTAGAGCTTGATGTCGGGCTCGGGGTTCGGCGTCCACTCCACGAGCACGCCGTCCTCGCGCGGGGTCGCCTTGAGCCCGGTGACCGGCGCGGGGGCGACGAGGTCGCCGCTGCGGGTGAACGAGGCCGTGGCGGCGGCGGAGACGTTCCCGGTCCGGTCCACGGCCCGGACCGTGTACGTGTACCTCGTGCCGGGCGTCAACCACTCATCGCTGTACGCGGGTTCGGTGACCGTGTCGACGAGCGTGCCGTCGCTGTACACGCGGTACGCGGCCACGTCCGCGGCCGTGGGGGCGGTCCACCGCAGATCGACGCCCCGGCGGGCGTTCTCCACCGCCGTCAGGCGGGTCGGCGCGCCCGGAGCCGTACGGTCCACGGAGGTGATGGGGAGGTCGACGGTGCCGGTGGACTCGTTGCCCGCCCTGTCCACGGCACGGATCTCGTACGCGTACGCCTGGCCGGTGGGCGGGGGGCTGTTGGTGAAGGTGGTGGTGGTGAGCGGTGAGGTGGTGCCGCCGACGCGGGACCAGGCGGTGGTGCCGGTGAGACGCCGGTAGACGCGGTAACCGGCGAGGTCCATCTCCTTGTTCGCCGTCCAGCGCGTGGTGACCTTGTTGAGGGTCTTGTCGTAGGCGATCGTGAAGCCGGCCGGCGCGAGCGGGCGGACCTTGTCGGTCGTCGCCGAAGTGATCGGCGCGTAGCCGAACTTGACGTTCGCGGCGCCCGTCCAGGTCGCGTAGTGGACCGTGAGGGTGTGGCGGCCCGCCGGGATCGTGACGTTGACGGTCTTCTTCTGGGTCGTGGAGACGTTCTTCCAGAGGTCGATCTTGCGGACGCCGTCGAGGCTGACGCGGATGCCGTCCTGCGCCTCCGCCGTGAACGTGAAGGGGCCGCCGGAGCCGAAGTCGCGGGTGAGGGTCCAGCGGACGCCGAAGTTGTCCTTGGGCAGCGTGGTGACGGCCGGGTCGCCGAGGCCGTAGTTCTCGGCGATGACGCTGTCGCAGGTGACCAGCTTGGGCGTGCCCGTGAGCGTGGTGTTGGCGTAGTAGTCCGCCTTCCACAGCGGGGAGGCACAGGTGACGGCCGCTGCGGCCGGGGTGGCGGTCAGCAGACCGCCGGATGCGACGAGGGCGGCCGTGGTGGCCAGCGCGCTCAGCCGGGTACGAGTGATCACGAAGAGTGGGGCCCTTTCCGGACCTGCGGGGGAGACCTGCGGGGAACAGACGACGCGTGGGGGAAGGGGCGGTGCGGGTGGGGCCGGTGTTCCGCCGGAGGGGGACTTTACCGGCCCGTTCCTTCCGCGCGACAGGGGATTCGGCTCGGCGTTCAATGGAGGGGTGGGTACCGTCCGCTGGCTGGTCACGGCGGGGCTCGTGGCGCTGCTGGGCGCCGCGCCGAGCCCCTCGCCCACTCCCGATCCGCCGCCTCCGCAGCCGCCTCCCGTGCTCGACCGGGCGGACGTGGACCGGGCGGTCGGCCGGCTCGACGCCACGGTCACGGAGCTGATGAAGCGCACCGGGGTGCCCGGCGTCTCCGTCGCCGTCGTGTACGAGGACCGGGTCGTCGTCGTGAAGGGGTACGGGGTCCGCGAGGTCGGCAAGGACGCCCGGGTCGACGCCGACACGGTCTTCCAGCTGGCCTCGGTGTCGAAGCCGATCGCGTCGACGGTCGTCTCCGGTGCCGTCGGCGTCGAGGGCTGGCAGCGTCCCGTCGCGTCCGACCTGAAGGAGTTCCGGCTGAAGGACCCGTGGGTGAGTTCCCACGCGACGGTCGCCGACCTGTTCTCGCACCGCAGCGGCCTGCCCGACCACGCGGGCGACCTCCTGGAGGACCTCGGCTACGACCAGGAGTACATCCTGTCCCACCTGCGGTACGAGCCCCTCGCGCCCTTCCGCGCGAGCTACGCGTACACCAACTTCGGTCTGACGGCGGCCGCCGAGGCCGTGGCCGCGCGGGAGGGCGTGCCGTGGGAGAAGCTCGCCGAGGACACGCTCTACAAGCCCGCCGGGATGAACGACACCAGCTCCCGCTTCGAGGACTTCGCCGACAACGCCGACCGCGCCGTCGGCCACGTACAAGAGCCGGACGGCAGCTGGAAGGCGCGGTACGTCCGCGACCCGGACGCCCAGTCACCGGCGGGCGGCGTCAGCTCCTCGGCCAACGACATGGCGACCTGGCTCCGACTCCAGCTGGCGAACGGCGAGCTCGACGGGCGCCGGATCGTCGACGAGGACGCCCTGCTCGTCACCCACCACCCCCAGACCGTGTCCTCGCCGCCCCACGCACCGGCGGGCCGGACCGGTTTCTACGGCCTCGGCTGGAACGTGTCGTACGACGACGAGGGCCGGCTGCGCCTCTCGCACACCGGGGCGTTCGCGCTCGGCGCGCACACCAACGTCACGATGCTGCCGGGCGAGCAGCTCGGGATCGTCGTCCTCACCAACGGCGCTCCGGCCGGTGTCGCGGACACCGTCGCGCTCGACTTCTTCGACACCGCGCAGGACGGCGAGCCGAGCCGGGACTGGCTGCCGCTGGTCGACGGCATCTACCAGCAGCAGGAGGAGGCGGGCCGTTCGGAGACGGACTTCGCGAAGCCGCCCGCCGACGCCACCGCCGCGAAGGCCGCCGACGCCTACACCGGGACGTACGCCAACGACTACTACGGCAAACTGACGGTGGCCGAGGAGGACGGCGGCCTGGTGCTGAAGCTGGGGCCGGAACCCCAGTCGTACCGGCTCACGCACTACGACGGGAACACGTTCAGCTTCCCGACGCGCGGCGAGAACGCCGTCGGTCCGACCGGCGTCACGTTCTCCCCGGACGGGAAGACCGTCCGCGTCGAGTACCTGGACCAGGAGGGTCTGGGCACCTTCACCCGCGACTGACCGCGGATCGCCAAGAGGCGGCGGCTCGGGTGCAGTTGCGAACGGCGCCACCGCGCCGACCCATGCGGTGAGCGGGGAGATCACAGTTTCGGCTTTGCTCTTGATCACGACTGGGTGGGGTCGGCTAGTCTCGCCCGGGTATCGGAAGCATGGCGTGCGTATCGGGGGACACACGTGGGTTGGGATCTCAACGTCTCGGCGGGGGAACTGCGGGCTTCGGCCGGCGCCGCCGACGCTCTGGCGGCGGACTTGCAGGAGCCGCTGCGCAAGGCGGGCGCCGATCTGGCGTCGGCCGCCGCGGCCTTCGGGCCGTGGACCGTGGGCCCGCGGATGTCGCAGACCGGCGAGGGCTGGGGCTCGGGCCTGGAGACCCTACGGGGCCGGCTCACCGAGCACGCGAACGGGCTCCGCCATCTCGCCGACGGGCGCGACGTCATGGAGCAGGACGTCATCTCCTGCTTCCAGGGCTGGTGACGGCGCCGTGACGGAGCACTTCGCCCAGTTGATGAAGCAGGACTTCGCGGACCTGGACAGTGCCGTGGGCTCCTGGAAGAAGCTCGCCGACGCCCTGTCGCAGACGCAGACGGGCAGCGGCAGGCGGGTGACCGGACCGCTGCACAAGGCGGGCTGGACCGGCGTCAGTGCCACGTACGGCCTCGAAGCGATGGAGGCCACGGAGAGCAAGCTCGGGACGGGCCGCACCAACGCCCAGCTGATCGCCACCACCCTGGACACCCTCAACACGAAGATGCAGGCGGCCCAGCGCAAGCTGCGCGCCGCCGTCGCCGACGCGGAGGCCGCGGGCCACACCGTCCGCGACGACGGCTGGGTCGAGCCCAAGCAGGCCGTGGACCCGAAGTACCACAACGACCCGGACTACGCGGACGTCCAGCGCGACGCCAACTCCGGGCTCGGCGGCTTCCGCGCCCGGATCGACGCGGCCGTGGCGGAGGCGGAGGCGGCGAGCAACGAGGGCGCCGAAGTCCTGCGCCAGATCGACCCCTTCGACCTCGACAAGCGCTACGGCGGCGCCCATGCCCAGGAGGACGCGGCCCGGGTCGCCGCCTTCGCGGGCATCGACAAGAAGGACATCCCCGACGGCACGGACCCGCAGCGCTCGGCGGACTGGTGGAAGGGTCTGGACGAGGAGGAGAAGCGCCTGTACCTGGCGGCGTACCCGGAGCAGGTCGGCGGCCTCGACGGCCTGCCCGCGACCACCCGCGACCAGGCCAACCGGACCGTGCTCGACATGCGCCTCAACGACTACGCGCTGCGCGAGGGCGATCTCGGCTACCACGACCGCTCCAGTTACCAGGGCCTGCAGAAGCTGAAGGACCGGATGGACAAGTCGGACACGGCCCCGGAACACAAGCAGCTCCACCTGTTGGGCTTCAGCACGGAGGGGGACGGCAGGGCGATCGTCTCGGTCGGCAACCCGGACAAGGCGGCGCACACGGCGGTGTCGGTGCCGGGGACGGACAACCAGCTCGACAACTTCACCGACTCGATCGACCGGGCCGAGAAGCTGCAGGACGCGGCCGGTGAGCGCACCCCGGGCCAGGGCAAGGATGTCGCCGTCATCGCCTGGCTCGACTACGACGCCCCCGAGCTGGACCTCGGCGTCACCACGCCGGGCCGGGCCGAGGACGACGCCGAGACCCTCCGCGACTTCACTCACGGACTGCGCGCCTCGCACGAGGGTGAGCGGACCCACATGACCGTCGTCGGGCACAGCTACGGCTCCACCATGGTGGGCACGGCCGATTCCGGCGGCCGGGGACTGGACACCGATGACATGATCGTCGTCGGCAGCCCGGGCCTCAACGTGGACCGGGCCGACCAGCTCCACGTCTCGCCCTCCCGGCTCTGGGTCGGCGCGGCGCCGGACGACGGCGTCGTGAACTGGACCGCGGACAAGACCCTCGGGGAGAACCCGGCCGACCCCGCCTTCGGCGGCCGGCAGATGTACGTCGACACCAGCGGCCACAGTGGCTACTGGAACGACGACAGCCAGAGCCTGGCGAACCAGGGGCGCATCATCGCCGGGAAGCAGCCGGAGAGCGGTCCCGCCTCATGACGCCCGCGACCCGGAGGAGTCCCGTGACCCGACCCGTGATCCGGAGGGCCTCGCTCGCCCTCGTACCCGTACTCGTACTGCTCCTGGGGGGCTGTGTGTCCGACGAAGCGAAGAACGATCCGCTGCCCCGCATGAGCAAGGAGAAGGCGGAGGAGTGGGCCGAGCACTGGACGAGTTCCATGGCGCGCACGGCCGAGGCGGAGATCGTCGCGTCGACCCGGCAGGCGAACTTCTCCAACTGCCTCGGCAAGGGCGGGGAGTCGGCGAGCGACGGCCGCTTCACCCTGCGGTACAACCTCCGCGCGAAGCTGCCCAGGGACCGGCAGGCGGCGGGCATCCGCGCGATCAAGGACGAGCTGGAGAAGCAGGGCTTCGAGATCCAGGGCTACCGGTCAGACCCGGCCAAGGATCCCGTGAACCTGGTCGACGCCAGGCAGCCGGACCAGCGCTTCGCCGTCTCCGCGGAGGACCTGGACGACCAGCTGATCGTGCTCGTCGTGAGCACCCCCTGCCTCCTGCCGCCCGACGCCGAGCAGCAGGAGTTCTGACCTCCGTCGGTCGTCGGGGCCGTCAGCCGTAGCGGCGCGGGGTCCAGGCGATCGTGCGGCCGTCGGCCCGCTCGACCGCCCGCGTCTGCGAGGAGCCGACGAGGAGCAGGGTGCGCATGTCGACTTCGGACGGCTCCAGGGTCTTCAGGGTCACCACCCGGACCGACTGCTCGGGGCCGCCGACGTCGCGGGCGACGACCACCGGCGTCTCCGGGGAGCGGAGCTCCAGGAGGAGCTCGCGGGCCGCGGCCACCTGGTGCGTACGGGACTTGGAGCCCGGGTTGTAGAGGGCGATGACCAGGTCGGCGCCGGCGGCGGCGCGCAGCCGGGCCTCGATGACGTCCCACGGCTTGAGCCGGTCGGAGAGCGAGATGGTGGCGTAGTCGTGGCCGAGCGGGGCGCCCGCCGCCGCGGCGGCCGCGTTGGCGGCGGTCACGCCCGGCAGGACCCGTACGGGAACGTCCGCGTACGCGGGCTCGCAGGCGACCTCCAGGACGGCGGTGGCCATCGCGAAGACGCCCGGGTCGCCGCCGGAGACGACCGCGACCCTGTGGCCGCGCTTGGCCAGGTCGAGCGCGAACTCGGCCCGCTCCGACTCGACCTTGTTGTCGGAGCCGTGCCGGATCTGCCCGGGGCGCAGCACGGGCACCCGGTCCAGGTAGGTGGTGTAGCCGACGAGGACGTCGGCGTTGACGAGCGCGCCGCGCGACTCGGGCGTCAGCCAGGGCGCGCCGGCCGGGCCGGTGCCGACGACGACGACCTCGCCCCGCTCCCGTACCGGAAGCTCCTGGTCGACGCGGGAGGGGAGGACCGCGACGGAGAAGTACGGGACGGAGTCCGGGTCCACCTCCGCCAGCTTCTCCGTCCGCTCGCCCGCCATGAACGCCCGCTCCACGTACCGCGCGTCCTCAAGCCGGCCCGCCCGCTCCAGGGCGCGCTTCACGGTGGGGAAGGTGCGGCCGAGCTTCATCACGACCGCCGAGTCGGTGCCCGCGAGGCGGGCCGTCAGCTCGTCCTCCGGCAGGGTGCCGGGGATGATCGTGAGGACCTCCTCCGCCTCGCACAGCGGCTCGCCGAGCCGGGCGGCGGCGGCGCTCACCGAGGTGACGCCGGGGATGACGGTCGTGTCGTAGCGGTCCGCGAGCCGCTTGTGCATGTGCTGGTACGAGCCGTAGAAGAGCGGGTCGCCCTCGGCGAGGACGGCGACCGTGCGGCCGGCGTCGAGGTGGGCGGCGAGGCGGGCCGCGGCCTCCTCGTAGAAGTCGTTCAGGGCGCCCCGGTAGCCGCCGGGGTGGTCCGTGGTCTCCACGGTGAGCGGGTACATGAGCCGCTCCTCGACGTGGTCCTCGCGGATGTGCTCGGCGGCGATGGAGCGGGCTATCGAGCGGCCGTGGCGGGCCGAGTGGTACGCGACGACGTCGGCGGCGGCGATGGCCTTCACCGCGGCGACGGTCATCAGGTTCGGGTCGCCGGGGCCGAGCCCGACCCCGTACAGCTTCCCGGTGTTCGTAGCCGTGCTCATGCCTGGATCTCCGCTTCGTGGGCGAGGGCGTTGATCGCGGCGGCGGTCATCGCGCTGCCGCCGCGCCGGCCCCGTACGACGAGGTAGTCGAGGTCCAGGGCGTTGGCGGCGAGCGCGTCCTTGGACTCGGCGGCGCCGATGAAGCCGACCGGTATGCCGAGGACGGCGGCGGGCCTTCCGGCGCCCTTCGCGATCATCTCCAGGAGGTGGAAGAGGGCGGTGGGGGCGTTGCCGATGGCGACGACGGAGCCTTCGAGGCGGTCCCGCCACAGTTCGAGCGCGGCGGCGGAGCGGGTGGTGCCGAGGTCGGCGGCGAGGCCCGGCACGGCCGGGTCGGAGAGCGTGCAGACCACCTCGTTGTCGGCGGGCAGCCGTTTGCGGGTGACGCCGCTGGCGACCATCTGCGCGTCGCAGAGGATCGGGGCGCCGGCGCGCAGGGCCTCGCGGGCGGTCGCGACGACCTGGGGGGAGTACGCGATGTCCTGGACGAGGTCGGTCATGCCGCAGGCGTGGATCATCCGGACCGCCACCTGGGCGACGTCGGCGGGCAGGCCCGCGAGCTCCGCCTCGGCGCGGATCGTGGCAAAGGACCGGCGGTAGATCTCCGCCCCGTCCTTCTCGTAGTCGAACATCCTGGTGCTCTCGCTCATCTCGTCGTCGTGCCGGTGGTGGTCCGGGCCGTGGTCACTGCTTCGGGCAGGGCGGTACGGGGGGTGGGGGCGCCGTCCACCAGGTAGGCGCCGTCGGCGGTGGCGACGACGTCGACCCAGGTGCCGTGCGGATGCCCGCAGCGGCGCTCGCACCCGGAGAAGTGGACGGGGAGGCCGAGGGCGGACCCCGGGGCCGCGTCCTCGCGGACGTCCGCGAGGGACTTGGCGCACCCGGGCCGCCCGGTGCAGGCGCTGACGCCCGCCCAGGGGGAGTCGGGCCGGGTGATCAGCCCGGAGGCGGCGAGGGCGGCGAGCCGGTCGGTCCCGGGTCCCGTCGACCCGGGTTCCGCCGCCCCGACGACGACCGCGCCGCGCCACGGCGTCAGCCGTACCTCCTCGGCGGGCAGCAGCGCGCGCAGTTGGGCGGCGGTGAGGCGGCCGAGGGGCGCCAGGACGTACAGGGCGGTGGCGCCGAGGCGCCCGGGCGCGAGGGGCGCGCCCTCAAGGAGGTGGGGCGTGGGTACGGGCTCCGCCGCGATCCCCGCGCGGTCGAGCGCGCCCGCCACGTCAGGGGCGCACCCCTCGGGCAGCTCCCGCACCCGCCAGGCCCCGTTCCCGGCCGCGCGGGCGGCGTCCAGGAAGGCTCGGGCGGCGGCGAGCGCGGCCCGGGGAGCGTCGGCTCCGGCGACCCGGAAGGCCCGCCCGCCGACGCACAGCCGCACCGCGTCCGGCTCCACTGCGACCAAGGTCACATCGCCGCCGAGTCCCGCCACGTCACCGCGCCCGTCGTCGAGGACGAACAGGAAACGGCCGGAAAGCGCCGCCGCCCAGGGCTCGGCGCACAGCAGGGTGTCCAGCTCACGGGCCCACAACTGGACCTCGGGGCCGCCGAGTCCGTCGAGGCCGGCGGCCGGCGAGGCCACGATGTTGCGGACGCGTTCGTGGGTGGGGGAGGGCAGCAGGCCCGCTTCCGCGAGCAGCGCGGCGAGTTCCGCCCCGCAGTCGTCCGCGAGGCGGCGCAGCTCCGCGTTCCCCCGGGAGGTGACGCTGATCCGCCCGTCGCCGAGGGACTCCGCCGCAGCGGCGAGCGCCTCGACCTGACGTGCCGTCAAGCGTCCTGCGGGCAGCCGCAGTCGGGCCAGCCGGCCGTCGTCGGCGGCGTGCAGGCGCAGCGCCCCGGGGCAGGCGTCGCCACGGTCCCGTATGCGAGCTTCGTCCCGTTCGGGCGTCGGGGGTGGGGTGGGCGGCATGGCGGCGAGCATACCCACGGGGAACCGGGCCACCACCGAGTGTGATCCGGCCGACTCCACGGCCCGCCCCGCCGCGCCGACGTCACGATCTAGGATGCAGATCGGCATGGGGTCCCTGGACCCCGGGGAGGAAGCCCGGTGAGAATCCGGCGCGGTCCCGCCACTGTGAGCCTGCCCGGGCTGTGCGTCAGCACGATCCAGGGGCCGGTGAGTCAGGAACTCCCGCCGTCCACACGACCACCCGGGGCGCGGACAACCCCGAGGAAGGGCCTGCGCACGCCATGCTTCTGCTGCTGTCGCACTCCGACACCGACCTGCTCAGTGCCCGCGCGGCGAACGCCGCCTCGGCCGAGGGAGCCGGCGGCCCGGTGGAGTACCGCTTCGCCAACCCCTCCCGGCTGCCCCTCGCCGAACTCCCCGGCCTCCTCGACGGCGTCGAGCTCGTCGTCGTCCGCCTCCTGGGCGGCATCCGCTCCTGGGAGGAGGGGATCGACGCGATCCGCGCCACCGGAAAGCCGGTCGTCGTGCTCAGCGGCGAACAGGCCCCCGACGCCCAGCTGATGGAGACCTCGACCGTCCCCGTCGGCGTCGCCACCGAGGCGCACGCCTACCTCGCGCACGGCGGCCCCGGGAACCTGGAACAGCTGGCCCGCTTCCTCTCCGACACCGTCCTCCTCACCGGCCACGGCTTCGAGGCCCCGGCGGCGGCCCCCACCTGGGGCCCGCTGGAGCGCGAAGCCCGTCACACGGACGGCCCGACGATCGCGGTGCTCTACTACCGCGCCCACCACATGAGCGGGAACACCGCCTTCGTGGACACCCTCTGCGCGGCGATCGAGGACACCGGCGCGCAGGCGCTCCCGCTGTACGTGGCGTCCCTGCGCGCCCCCGAGGCGGAGCTGCTCGACCGGCTCCGCACGGCCGACGCGATCGTCACCACCGTCCTCGCGGCGGGCGGCACCAAGCCGGCCGAGGCGCAGGCCGGCGGCGACGAGGAGGCCTGGGACGCGGGCGCGCTCGCCGCGCTCGACGTACCGATCCTCCAGGCGCTGTGCCTGACCGGTTCGCGCGAGAACTGGGAGGAGAACGACGAGGGCCTGTCGCCGCTGGACGCGGCCAGCCAGGTCGCCGTGCCCGAGTTCGACGGCCGCCTCATCACCGTCCCGTTCTCCTTCAAGGAGATCGACGCGGACGGCCTGCCCGCGTACGTCGCGGACGCCGAGCGCGCCGCCCGGGTCGCCGGGATCGCGGTCCGCCACGCCCGGCTCCGCCACATCCCGAACGCCGAGAAGAAGCTGGCGCTCGTCCTCTCCGCGTACCCGACGAAGCACTCCCGCATCGGCAACGCGGTCGGTCTGGACACCCCGGCCTCCGCCGTCTCCCTCCTGCGGCGGCTGATCGCGGAGGGATACGACTTCGGCCCCGCCGAGGAGCTCCCCGGCCTGGTCTCCGGCGACGGCGACGAGCTGATCTACGCGCTCATCGACGCCGGCGGCCACGACCAGGACTGGCTGACGGAGGAGCAGCTCGCGCGCAACCCCGTCCGCATCCCGGCGGCCGACTACAAGCGCTGGTACGCGACTTTGCCCGAGGAGCTCCGCACGCACGTCGAGGAGCACTGGGGCCCGGCGCCCGGCGAGATGTTCCTCGACCGTTCCCGCAACCCGGAGGGCGACATCGTGCTCGCCGCCCTGCGCCGCGGGAACCTGCTGATCCTCATCCAGCCGCCGCGCGGCTTCGGCGAGAACCCGATCGCGATCTACCACGACCCCGATCTCCCGCCGTCCCACCACTACCTGGCCGCCTACCGCTGGATCGCCGCCCGCGCCGAGGACGGCGGCTTCGGCGCCGACGCCATGGTCCACCTGGGCAAGCACGGCAATCTGGAGTGGCTGCCCGGCAAGAACGCCGGCCTGTCCGCCGCCTGCGGCCCCGACGCGGCACTCGGCGACATCCCCCTGATCTACCCCTTCCTCGTCAACGACCCGGGCGAGGGCACGCAGGCCAAGCGGCGCGTGCACGCGACCCTCGTCGACCACCTGGTGCCGCCGATGGCGCGCGCCGAGTCGTACGGCGACATCGCGCGCCTGGAGCAGCTGCTCGACGAGTACGCGCAGATCTCCTCGATGGACCCGTCGAAGCTGCCCGCGATCCGCGCCCAGATCTGGACGCTGATCCAGGCGGCCAAGCTCGACCACGACCTGGGGCTCCAGGACCGCCCGGAGGACGACGGCTTCGACGACTTCCTGCTGCACGTCGACGGCTGGCTGTGCGAGGTCAAGGACGCCCAGATCCGCGACGGTCTGCACGTCCTGGGCGGCGCGCCGGAGGGCGAGGCCCGCGTCAACCTGGTCCTCTCGATCCTCCGCGCCCGCCAGATCTGGGGCGGCACGCAGGCGCTGCCGGGCCTGCGCGAGGCGCTGGGCCTGGACGAGTCGGCCATGGACCGGGCCCGGACCGACGACATCGAGGAGCGCGCCCGCCGGGTGGTCGAGGTGATGGAGGCCGCCGACTGGTCCGTGGACGCGATCACGGACGCCGCCATACAGGGCCTGGGCGCCCCGCCGATGGGCGGCACCGCGTACGGCATGCAGCTGGACTCCGTGAAGACGGTCCTCCGCTTCGCCTGCGAGCAGGTCGTGCCGCGCCTCGCCGGCACCACCGACGAGCTCACCCACGCGGTCCACGCCCTGAACGGCGGCTTCGTCCCGGCCGGCCCGTCCGGCTCCCCGCTCCGTGGCCTGGTCAACGTCCTGCCGACGGGCCGCAACTTCTACTCGGTGGACCCGAAGGCCGTCCCCTCCCGCCTGGCGTGGGAGACGGGCCAGGCACTCGCCGACTCGCTCCTGGAGCGCTACCGCACGGACAATGGCGAGTGGCCGACCTCCGTCGGTCTCTCCCTCTGGGGTACGAGCGCGATGCGGACCGCCGGCGACGACGTGGCCGAGGCGCTCGCCCTGCTCGGCGTCCGCCCGCTCTGGGACGACGCCTCGCGCCGGGTGAACGGCCTGGAGGCCATCCCCCTCGCTGAACTGAACCGCCCCCGGGTGGACGTGACGCTCCGCATCTCGGGCTTCTTCCGGGACGCGTTCCCCCACGTCATCGCCCTCCTGGACGACGCGGTACGCCTCGTCGCGGCCCTCGACGAACCGGCCGCGGACAACTACGTCCGGGCGCACGCACAGGCCGACCTGGCCGAGCACGGCGACGAGCGGCGCGCGACGACCCGCATCTTCGGCTCCCGGCCGGGGACGTACGGCGCGGGCATCCTCCAGCTGATCGACAGCCGCGACTGGCGCACGGACGCCGACCTCGCGGAGGTCTACACGGTGTGGGGCGGCTACGCCTACGGCCGAGGCCTCGAAGGCCGTCCGGCGCGCGCCGAGATGGAGACGGCGTACAAGCGGATCGCGGTCGCGGCCAAGAACACGGACACCCGTGAGCACGACATCGCCGACTCGGACGACTACTTCCAGTACCACGGCGGCATGGTGGCGACCGTCCGCGCGCTGAAGGGCACGGCCCCCGAGGCGTACATCGGCGACTCCACCCGCCCGGAGACGGTCCGCACGCGCACGCTGGTCGAGGAGACCTCCCGGGTCTTCCGCGCCCGCGTGGTGAACCCGCGCTGGATCGAGGCGATGCGCCGCCACGGCTACAAGGGCGCGTTCGAGCTGGCGGCGACGGTCGACTACCTCTTCGGCTACGACGCCACGACGGGCGTGGTCGCCGACTGGATGTACGACAAGCTCACCCAGGAGTACGTCCTCGACGCGGACAACCAGGCCTTCCTGAAGGAGGCCAACCCCTGGGCCCTGCACGGCATCGCGGAGCGCCTCCTCGAAGCCGAGTCCCGCGGCATGTGGGAGAAGCCGGACCCGGAGACCCTGGCCGCCCTGCGCCAGGTCTTCCTGGAGACGGAGGGCGACCTCGAAGGCGCCGGAGGTACCGACGAGGAGGAGTAACCCTCCTTCTCGTCCGCAAGGTCTCCGAAGGCCTCGCTCACCGCACGGGGGTCGGTGGACGGGGCCTTCGGCATGCCTGCTCCGAGGGCCGTGTGATGTGGCTGAAGCCGAGGGAGGCCAGCCCTTCGGCCTGGCACAGCCTGTCGGACGCGCCGCCGACCTCGGTCTGGAGGAGCTGGTAAACGGCGCCGTGAGACTGCCCCCAGTGCATCGCGGCCCGCCACAGGACCCGTCCCAGTCCCTGCCCTCGGACCTCGGGCAGGACGGCGAAGTACTGGGGGAGGAGCTGGCGGCACCCGATCGCGTCGGGGCGTACTTCCATGGGCCCGATCGCACCCACGACGCGACCCTCGACGACGGCGGCGAGAACTGGTCCGCACCGGCCGGCCTGCATCCGGGCGTGGAGGAAGGCCAGCCCATCGCCCGCCATGGCCTGGGCGAACGGGGTGAAGGTCTCGCGCACTGCGGCCGGCCAGTCGGTGACGGGACGCACAGGGCCATCAGGATCGGGACAGGTCCGGGTGGTGAAGTCCTGGAGCTGGATGCGGTTGCCGCGCGGGGAGCCGGTCTCGGGACCGAGCGGCCGAACGACCCGGGCGCTTATCGCGTCGTGCGCGGCAGCGAGCGTGGCGCCCAGTTCGGCGGCCTCGTCCACGATGCTGCTGCGGTTCCCGTAGGCGAAGACCTTCACGGTGCCGCGTCCGCGTCCGGTCAGGGTGGGGATGAGCGTGTAGTCGGGCTGGTGCACGATGCCGTCGCGGAGAACCGTCTCGTCCTTCTCGCCACCCCAGCGCAGGTCCTTGTCGTAGGGCAGGAAGTCCCCGGTGCCGGCCGCCAGCAGGACGTCCTCGAAGATGCCGACGGACAGGGCATCGGGATGGACAGGACCGAGAGTCGGCACGATCGGCGCGGTCAGTACGGGCCGGAGCCAGTCCCAGCGGAACAACATGAGCGGCACCCTAACGGCCAGACGGTCAGGGCTCAGGCCCCGACGCGAACGCGTCAGGGCCTGAACGGAACCGACTGGATCTGCGGCGGCAGCGGCGCCGACTCCCCGCAGCTCTCGTCGCGAGGAGGGCGAAGACGAGGGCGAGGCGGTCGAGCGTCGTGCGGGCTCGCGATCAACTGGCGCACGAGGCCTCCTCCATCGTGTCTTCCCAGGTGTGCTGCTCGGCGTGGCCGGCGAACAGACAGCAGCCCTCACCGTCGGGCCCCGGCGCGACCACCGGGCAGTCCGGCAGCACGACCAGGTCCACCTCGGTCCGCTCCTGCCAGCGGAGCCACAGCGCGGTCCCGTACTCGCCGAAGTCGGCGAGGAGACCGTGGTGCTCATCGTCGTCGTGCGTGGACAACTGGCACTGCACGGCCCTGTCCACGCACTCCGCGGCCGACTTCTCCCGAGCTACCCGCGCCAGGTCCAACGGCACCCAGCGCCAGTGCGTGCACCGCATCACGACACCAGCCCAGGGGAAGCTGCGGAGTGCGGAGAGCGGCCCGTGCAGCGCGGGCACATGCATGGCGGAAAGCCCATGGGGTTGTTGAGGATCACCGGATTCTCAACCTCCCGTACCTCCGTCGACTGGCTCCAAGTCCGGCCTGAGTCACGGGAAACCCTGAGCGTCATGAGGACTCGCTGTTCAGAGTCCAGCCCCTGCGTCCGCGACTCGCCATCTGGCTCGGGCGCCAGAGCCTCGACTCTCGTGCTCATGACCGAACTCCTCTGTGAATCCCGCTGCCCGTCCGGGGCAACATCCAGGAAAGCGCGAGGAGTCGGCGGTCTCCACGGCATCAATGCGGCAGTCTTGACGCTGGTCCGTGCACGGGCACCAAAGCGGCTGAGGCTGCGGAAAGGGGGGCGCCATGGGACCGGCGGAACGGCGCAGGGCCCTGGGTTACAGTCAGGAGAAATTGGCCGAGTTACTCGGTGTGGACCGCACAACGGTCGGACGCTGGGAAAGCGGCAGGGTCGCTCCTCAGCCGCCCCAGCGACGGGCCCTGGCCGCCGCGCTCGAAGTCAGCCTCCAAGAGCTGGACATCCTCCTGAGGCCGACACGAGCCGCCGGCCAGACGACTGCCTGGCATCAGTCCATTGCCACCCCGGACACGGGAGACCCAGACGAAATGATCCGCCGTGAGTTCCTCCGCATGC
Organism: Streptomyces sp. NPDC058650; assembly: GCF_042717315.1. Lineage (NCBI taxonomy): Bacteria > Bacillati > Actinomycetota > Actinomycetes > Kitasatosporales > Streptomycetaceae > Streptomyces > Streptomyces sp. NPDC058650. The sequence continues at coordinate 335,154 of NZ_JBHXRL010000001.1, read as the reverse complement.
TGACTGTCAGCGGGGCCTTGACCGCCCTGCCGGTCGAGGAGGCCGAAGCTCTCACCGAGGGGATCCGTCGGGGAGGGACTGCCGACTTCGCGCGCATGAACAGACACCTCTGGCAGGTTTACCAACTCGTCCGTTCCAAAGGCTCCGTCTATCCCGTCGTCCGGGACCAACTGACCATGCTGAACGAGGCGCTGGCGAGCAACCGGGGGCGCGCGCAGCCCTTGCTGAGCGCGGCGGCCGACCTCTTTCAGTTGGCCGGCGAGGTGGCGTTCGACGCCAACCGGTACTCCGACGCAGCTGCTTCCTACTCGCTCGCGGCGTCGGCCAGCAAGGACGCCGAGGCGTACGACCTGTGGGCATGTGCGCTCGTCCGCCACGCCTATCTGGACATCTCCGAACAACGCTACCGCCAGGCGGCGCAGATGCTCGGCGCGGCCGAGCGACTGGCCGGCCGTGGGGACAACAACCTCTCGACTCGGCATTGGGTGGCTTCCGTCCAAGCCGAGGCATATGCCGGCCTCGGCGACCTGGATGCCTGCGAGCGCGCGATGGATCAGGCGGAGACCGTCCGCGACCTCACCCCGAACGGCGCCAACGGTGGGTGGCTTCGATTCGACGGCGCGCGTCTGGCCGAGGAACGGGGATCGCGCTATGTACAGCTCGGCCGTCTCGACCTGGCGGAGAACGCCTTGCGGGAGGCTCTGGAGCGGACAACCCTGGCGTTCGGGCAGTCGTACCGGCGACGCGGAGCAGTCCTCACAGACCTGGCCGTTATCGGCGCGAAGCGGCGGGACGCCGAACAGGTCGTGGAGTTTGGCAGGGAAGCCGTCGAACTGGCGCGATCCTCCGGGTCCGGGTACGTCGCCCGTAGACTCCAAGCCCTGTGCGACGAGTTCGGTCCCTTGAGCCGCGACCACCGCGTGGCGGAGCTGGGTGAAGAGATCGCCGCTCTGAGCACGCCGTGACGAGAGGGGAAGCCATGTCGCAGACTGAGGGTGCACGACTGTTCCGGGAAGCCTGGATTACGGGAGTGCACCAGCACTTCCCCGGCGAGCCCAAGGCCGGTTACGTGACTCCATGGGCGGACACGCCGGAGTGGGAGCGCGAAGCTGCGGGCTCCGTGTTCGAGCAGGTCCGCCAGTTCGTCGAGATCAGCGGCGGCGCCACGGCCCGGCTGACCCGCGAGCAGAAGAGCCGATTCGTCTCGACCTGCTGGACTGCCCAGATGTTCAAGCACTTCGAGGACCCCAAGCCCGGCTACGTGGCGGACTGGCCGGAACTGCCGCTGTGGCAGCAAGCGACCGACGCTGACATCTTTGAGGCCATCGAAAAGTTCCTGATCGACCGGCCCTGACGGGCACTCCGGCCGGTGCTTGACCTCAAGCTTGGTTGACGTACGAGAGTCGTGTCATCGAACGGCGAGACGAGGAGACTCCGATGACACAGCCCAGGATCCTGGTGACCGGCGCGACGGGAAATGTCGGCGGCGCGGTGGTGACCCAGCTGCACGCGGCGGGCGTGCCCGTGCGGGCGTTGGTGCGAGGGGAGGCCGACTTCCCGGAGGGTGTGCAGGCGGTACGCGGCGATCTCGGTGATCCCGCGTCGTTGGGCCCTGCTCTGGAGGGCGTCGATTCGGTCTTCCTGGTGTGGCCCTTCCTGAGCGCCGAGGGCGCGTCGGACGTGATCGACGCGATCGGGAAGAGTGCTCGACGGGTGGTGTACCTGTCATCCGCCGGGGTCGGGAGCGAGGAGGAGGAGCCCGGCGAGGCCATCACCATGTTCCACACGGAACTGGAGCGGCTGGTCGAGGCCTCGGGCCTGGAGTGGACGGCGCTGCGGCCCACCGGGTTCGCGAGCAACACGCTGGGCTGGGCGGAGGAGGTCCGCACCACCGGAGCGGTACGGGCGCCGCTGGCAAGGCTGGCCCGCCCGCTGATCCACGAGGCGGACATGGCCGCGGTCGCCGTTCAGGCGCTGACGACCGACACCCTGCTCGGCGCCCGCCCCCTGATCACCGGCCCCGAACTGGTCACCCAGGAACGGCAGGTGGCGCTGATCGGCGAGGCGATCGGGCGACCGGTGAGGTTCGAGGAGATCGCGCTGGACGAGGCCGTCGAGCAGATGAAGGCCGCAGGCTACCCGGCAGAGCTGGTGGAGGCCGTGGTGCCGGCCCAGGCGGCGATGCTCGAACATCCGGAACCGGTCAACGGCGAAGTGGAGCGCATCACCGGCACGCCGGCCCGATCCTTCCAGGAGTGGGCGATGGACCACGCGGCGGACTTCCGCTGAGAGTCGTGCCGTCCGGCCGGGTGGTGGTGGCCGCGGACGAAGACGGCGACCTGGAGGTCAGGCGGAGGCTATGCGCAGGACCAGGGCGGCCGTCGCGATCAGGGTGAGGACCACCGCCGGGGCCATCTCGTAGTCCTTCGCGCGTACGTGGGTGACGATGGCGCCCGCGAAGTAGAGGGTCACGCCGGTGGCCGCCGCCACGCCGAGCGGGGCCACGGCGAGGCCCGCGAGGAGGCCGATCGCGCCTGCCGCCTTCGCCGTCGCCAGCCAGGGCAGCCAGGAATCCGGGACGCCCAGCTTGGTCATGTTGCCGGTGATCTGCGGGTTTCGGGTGAAGGTGAGGACGGCGGAGGCGGAGAGCGCGAAGGCGAGCAGCGCGGCGACTACGGCGTAGCCGAAGAACATGGGAGAGCTCCGATGGTGTGAGCGACTTAATCGTTGAACTGTATCAACGATTTATCTCGCTCCACAATAGGGTCGCTGTTACCGTGGACGGCATGGCAGCTCTCCCGACCGATCGCCTCGGCTTCCTCCTCTCCTTCCGGGGAGAGCTCACCGGTGCGCGCCTCCGTGCCGCTCTGGGCGTCGTGGGATTGCACCCGCGGAACGCGATGACGTTGATGCAGCTCGCCCCGGGGGCCATGAGTCAGCGGGAGCTGGCCGCCGTGATGGAGATCGATCCCAGCCAACTCGTGGCGATTCTCAATGAGTTGGAGGCGGAAGGGCTGGCCGAGCGGCGGCGCGATCCGGCCGACCGGCGGCGTCATATCGTAGAGATCACGCCGGCGGGAGCCGCGGCTCTCGAGCGGGTCGACTCGGCCGTGAGCGCGGCGGAGCGTGAGCTGTTCGGGGATCTGACCGAGGCCGAACAGGTTCTGCTGCGAGGGTTGTTGGACCGGGTCGTCGTCGATCCGGCCGACCATGAGTGTGGTTAAGGGCTGTCCCGTAACTGATCTTTGGCACGAGAGTGCCGTCCTCCCGGCAACGTGTGGATCCACCCGCCCGGGGAGATGAGCAGGACCCCTGTTATCGTGCGCCGATGTCAACGATCAAGCAGTTCCAAGTGACCTTCGACTGCGCGGAACCTGCGCGCCTCGCCGCCTTCTGGTGCGAGGTGCTGGGGTACGTCGTACCGACAGTCCCGGAGGGCTTTGCCACGTGGGAGGAGTACCACCACTCGCTGCCGCCTGAGGACGAGGTCTACTTCGCGTGCGCTGATCCCTCGGGTGTGGGCCCGCGCGTGCTCTTCCAGCGAGTTCCCGAAGGCAAGGTCGTCAAGAACCGGGTGCATCTCGATGTGCGGGTCGGCACAGGGCTCGTGGGTGACGAGCGCCTGGCCACACTCGAGGCCGAATGCGCACGGCTGATGGCGCTCGGCGCGAAACACGTGCTGACGCAGCGCGCCGATGGCGTCAACGAGTCGTGCATCACGATGCAGGACATCGAGGGCAACGAGTTCTGCCTCGGCTGATTCTCCTCCGAGACTGCGAGGGGGGAGCCGTCTCCCGGGGAGCTCCCTGAGGGCGCTTCTTTCGGGAGTCCCCTCAGTAAGTACCGCGCCAGATCGTCAGCTTGAGCCGGACGTAGTCAGCGTCGCGGCCGCCGGCCGTCAGCTCGGCCACGGCGATGAGTCCCGTCGGTGCGATGACGCAGAAGCGGGTGCCCACGTCCATCCAGACGCTGACCGCGTTCGTGAATCGGGTGACCGTGCTGCACGTCTCGTAGCTGCCCGATTCCTTTCGGTCGAGGAGGACGAACTGTGCCGACTCGGTTTCGAGGTGGCTCGAGTACCAGAAGATCTCCCGCTGATCGTCGCGGCTGACGGGGCGCAGCTTGTCGAGGGCGAAGCCGTAGTCCTCGGTGAGGTCCACGGTGTGGATCCCGTGGACATCGGACGGCTTTCCCGTCGGCGGCGCCGGGGTGGTGCTGGGTGACGGAGGGGGAGTCGTCGTCGGTGTGGGCGACTCACTCGCTGTCGTCGTCTCCACGGCGGACGGGGGCGCGGTCACCGTCGGGGCCGTCCTGGGGGTGGCCGTGGGCGAGTGCACGAACACCGGCAGGCCGAGGAAGCCCAGCAGCAGCCCGGTCACGCCCGTCGCGGCCGAGATCCACGCGGGTGCGTCGGAGAAGCGCCTGCGCCGGGGCGGATCGTCGGCGGGCACCGGTCGCGGCGCCGGAGGCTGCGTAGGTGGTTCGGGCGTGGTCGTCATGGCTCTCCCCCCAGAGTCCCGTGTGAACGTGCCGCATTCTGCGCCGGTCGAATCCTCCCCGCGGCGCGAAAGTGCGAGGTTGGCCGAAACTCAGGGGGTGGGCTGGGCGCTGCCCAGGACGCGTACCGCCTCGACGATCAGGTCCCAGAAGGCGGCCGCGTCGACTTCCATGCCGACGTCCGCGTTGGGGGGCAGGCCCGTCACGCCGTCCAGGTCGACGACCGTCGCGCCGCGCGTCCACGTGCCCGCCAGCTCCACCCGTACCGCCGCCCGGACCAGGCTGACCAGGGACGGGTCGATGAGGTGGGCCACGGTCAGCGGGTCGTGCAGCGGGGGTGTGTCGAAGCCGTACACCTCGCGGTAGGTCTGTGCGAAGTAGGTGAGCAGCTCGACGCAGAGCCGGCTCAGCGGGGTGCCGAGCGCCGCGAGCCGTGCGACGACCTCGGGGGTGGCCCGTACCTGGTGGGTGGCGTTGAGGCCGAACATCGTCACCGGTACTCCGCAGCCGAAGACGATGTCCGCCGCCTCCGGGTCGCAGAGGATGTTGAACTCGGCGGCGGGCGTGCTGTTCCCGCGCTCCACCGAGCCGCCCATGAGGACGATCCGTTCGATGCTGGCCGTCAGCCGCGGGTACGCGAGGAGCAGCGTCGCGATGTTCGTCAGCGGGCCCGTCGGGACGAGCGTGACGGGGGCCGGGTGGGCGGTGAGGGTGTCCCGGAGGAGCGTGAGCGCGTCGCGCGGGTCCTGTGGCACGGTCGGTTCGCCGTGGCCGAAGGTGGGTTCCCAGCTCGGGCCGTCGAGCCCGGAGCCGCCGTGGATGTTCTCGGCGATGAGCGGCCCGCCCTGTGGCGGGGCGTGCAGGGGGCCCGCCGCGCCCGCCGCGATCGGCACGTCCCGGATCGCGGCGGCCTCGCACACCCGGCGCGCGTTGAGGGTGGTCTTCTCCAGCGACTGGTTGCCCGCGACGGTGGTGATCGCGAGCAGGTCGACGGAGGGGTGCGCGGCGGCCAGCAGGATGTTGAAGGCGTCGTCATGACCGGGATCGCAGTCGAGGATCACGGGTACGGGCATGTCTCCACCGTCCCACAGGGAGTGGGCCGCCGTCACGAACCCCGGCGCCGCGTCCGGGTGCCTAGTCGTTCTTGGCGGCCTGCACCGCCGCCGCCGCGTCGACGTTCCCGAGGCCCAGTTTGGCGAGCTTCTGCGGGTTGGCCGCCGTGTCGCGGATGGTCTGCATGATCGCGGCCGGTTCCAGGCCCTGGTGGTGCAGGAGCGCGGCCACGGCGGAGACGTACGGCGAGGCCATCGACGTACCGGAGAGCTTCCCGTACCCCGAGAGGTTCTTCAGGGTCTCCTTCGTCGTGTACGTCGGGAGCGTGGAGAGGATGTCGACACCGGGGGCCGTCACGGCGTTCTGCGCGCCGAAGTTGGTGAAGGAGGCGGGGAGTCCGGTCCGGTCGGCGGCGTTGACGACGAGGACCGGGGTGTCGAGCTTGTACGGCTGGAGCGCGGTGGAGTCGTTGCCCGCTGCGGCGACGACGACCGCGCCCTTGGCGTTGGCGTGGGTGATGGCCTGGTTGAGGACGCCGCCCTTGAGGAGGCGGGCCGCCAGGCCGGACTCGCCCAGGGAGAGGTTGATGACGTCGGCGCCGTGGTCGGCCGCCCAGACGATGCCCTTGGTGATGTCGGCGTCGGTGCCGCTGCCGTCGACGCCGAGCACCCGCACCGGCATGATCTTGGCGCCGGGCGCGCCGCCCGCTACCCCGATGCCGTCGTCGGTGCGGGCGGCGGCGATACCGGAGACATGGGTGCCGTGGCCGTTGAGGTCCTTGGGCTCCGCGTCGTCGTCGACGAAGTCGTAGCCGTCGACGAGCCGCCCCTTGAGGTCCGGGTGGTCGAGGTCGACGCCGGTGTCGACGACCGCGATGACCGTGTCGTCGCCCCTCGACGTGGTCCAGGCGTCCGGCATCCTCAGCGCGTCCAGCCCCCACTGCTGGTCCCGCAGCGGGTCGGGCTTGTCGTCGTCGCTGCCGCAGCCGGTGGCGAACGCGGCGGTGAGCGCGGCGAGGGCGGTGAGGGCGGCGAGGGTGGCGGTGGCGGGCCGGCGGCGCATGCGGTTCTCCCCATTTGTCAGCGTTCGGCCTAGTCAACAACCGGTCCGGAGCGCTCGCATCTCGAAGATCCCTCGAAGGTCGTTCGGGGGATCTTAGGGGGGGCTTCGACGACAATCCTCATTGTTCTAGTAGAGTACGAACAATGGAGGTCTTCATGAACCGTGCCACACCTCGTCTCCGCGCGCTCGCCGCGCTCCCCTTCGCCCTCGCCCTCGCCGTCCACCTGCTGCTCTTCGCCCGCTGGCGCGACGAACTGCCCGCCGAACTCGCCACCCACTTCTCCGTCGGGGGAGAGGTCGACGGGTGGACCGGCGCGACCGCCTACGTCCTCGTCAGTACGGGCCTGCTCCTCGGCCTCGCCGCCTGCTGGACCGCCCTCGTCCGGCGCCGCCACCTGTGGGCGGCCTGGGCCACCGCGGGCTTCACCGGCGGACTGTTCGGCCGGCTCCTCCGCGCCAACCGCGTCGACGACGTCGAAGCGGTGGCCTTCTCCCCCGGCCTGGACCTCGGGGTGGCCCTCGCGGTGGCCGCCGTGGCCGGCGCCGCCGGGTGGGCGCTCACCTCGCTCGTGCCCGCGGAGCCCGGGGAGCTCGTGGATCCCCGGAACCCCGGGAAGCTCGTGGCGTCCGAGAATGCCGAGAACCCCGGGACCCCCGGGACCCCCGGTAGGGAGCCGGCCCCCGGCCCCCGGCTCCCGCTCGCCCCGGGCGAGGCCGCCGGCTGGTCCAAGGACACCGGCTCCCGGGCGCTCACCGTCCTCTCGGTGCTCGCCCTCGCCGCCGCCCCCGTCACGCTGCTCGTCGCCACCTGGCCCGACGCCCTGCTCGGTCTGCTCGGCCTCGTCGTCGGCGTACCGGGGCTCGCCCTCGCCCGGGTCAGGGTCACCGTCGACCGGCACGGCCTCACCGTCCGCTCCGCCCTCCTGCCCCGCCCCCGCGTCCGGGTCCCGCTCGACGCGGTCGAGGGCGCGAGCGTCCGCGAGATCGACGCCGCCGCCGACTTCGGCGGCTGGGGCTACCGCGTCCGCGCCCACCGGACGGGCGTCGTGCTGCGCTCCGGCGAGGCCCTCGTCGTACAGAAGGAGAACGGCCGCGAGTTCGCGGTGACCGTGCCCGACGCGCGGACCGCCGCCGCCCTCCTGAACACGCTGGCCGAGCGGCATGGGAAGGTCTGACCGTGCTCTTCCGCGTCGACCCGGCCTCCCCCGTCCCCCTCGGCGACCAGATCGCCGCCTGTGTCCGCGGGGCGCTCGCCGACGGCTCCGCCGAGCCCGGCGAACGCCTCCCGGCCGCCCGGGAGCTCGCCGACTCCCTGGGGGTCAACGTCCACACCGTCCTCCGCGGCTACCAGCGGCTCCGCGAGGAGGGCCTCATCGAACTCCGCCGGGGCCGCGGCGCCGTCATCGTCCCCGGCGCCGCCGCCCCCGACCGCGCCCGCCTCGTCTCCCACCTCCGCGAGGCGGCGGCGGAGGCCCGCGAACTGGGCCTGACGGAAGCGGAGTTCCTGGAGCTGGCCCGTACCAGTCTCAGCTGAGTACGGAGCCGGTCCCGACGTTCCAGCGGCCCCCGCGGCCGGTGAGTTCGACGGACGGCAAGGGGCGTACGTCCAGCCGCCAGAAGGCCGCCCCCGGCGCGCCGAGGGCGTGCGCGACGGCCGGGCCGGATCCCGTCCGGCCCGGCGACGGCCCGGCGACGGCCCGGAGGGCGCCCGGCTCCAGGGCGTCCATCCAGGTGGTGACCCGCACCCACAGGGACCGGAGGGACGCGCCGCCGCACGGGACGGCGTCGGCGTCGGCTTCGGGGTCGGAGAGCCAGGCCGCCACCGACTCCGCTTCCCCGGCGGCGAGTTCGTCCCGGCGGCCCCCCGCCACCGGCCCAGGGCGCGGCCCGTGAGGGCCGTCAGCTCAGCTCGCGCAACGGGGCGCCCGCCAGGAACGCCTCGATGTCCTCGACCGCCTGCCCGAAGTAGCGGGCGTAGTTGCCCTCCGTCACGTAGCCCAGGTGGGGGAGGGCCAGCACGTTCGGCAGGGTCCGCAGCGGGTCGCCGGCCGGCAGCGGCTCCGTGTCGAAGACGTCGAGGCCGGCCCCCGCGATCCACCCCTCGCGGAGCGCCCGCAGCAGCGCCCCGCCGTCGACGAGCCCCGCCCGTGAGGTGTTGACGAGGTACGCGGACGGGCGCATCGCCCGCAGCTCCCGCTCCCCGATCAGGCCCCGGGTGCGGTCGGACAGCACCAGGTGCAGGGAGACGAAGTCACTGCTCCCGAGCAGCTCCCGCTTGTCCTTCGCGCGCCGTACGCCGTGCTCGGCGGCCCGCTCCTCCGTCAGGTTCGGGCTCCAGGCGAGGACGTCCATGCCGAAGGCGAGGCCGATCCGGGCGACCCGGCCGCCGATCTTGCCGAGACCGGCGAGGCCGAGGGTCCGGCCGGCCAGGTCGGCGCCGACGGTGGACTGCCAGGGCCCGCCCTCGCGCAGCGCCTGCGCCTCCGTCCGTACGTGCCGGGCGAGGCCGAGGAGCAGGGCCCAGGTCAGCTCGGTGGGCGGCTCGGAGCTGCTGGCGGTGCCGCAGACGGTGATCCCGCGGGCGCGGGCGGCGGCGACGTCGACCGAGGCGTTCCGCAGCCCGGACGTGACAAGGAGCCGGAGCCGGGGGAGCCGGGCGAGGAGCGCGGCGTCGACCGGGGTCCGCTCCCGCATGACGACGAGGATCTCGCAGTCCTCGACGGCGGCGACGAGCGCGTCGCGGTCGGTGAGGTGCTCGCGCAGCACCCGGACGTCGACCCGGCCCGCGAGCGGGCTCCAGTCGGCGGAGGAGAGGGCGACACCCTGGTAGTCGTCGAGTACGGCGCAGCGCGGCAGCTTCATGACCGCATGATCGCCCTCCGCGCGACAAAGCCGCTCCCCCCACGGAGAATTGCCCTGACTTGTCTCTCTATGAGCCATCGCTGTGAGGAGTGGGTGCCGTGGACGCCAGGGACGCAGGTACCGACGATGACGATCCGGCGGCGCTCCGGGCCCGGATCGCCGCCCTGGAGGCGCGTACGGCGGGTGGGGGGACGGCCCGGCCGCCCCGCCACCGCCTCCGCTCGTTCTGCGCCGCCCTGCTCATCGTCATCGGCTGCGTCCTGACACCCCTGGGCATCATCGCCTCCTGGACGGCGGACATCGTCGGAGACACCGACCGGTACGTGCAGACGGTCGAGCCGCTCGCCTCCGACCCGGCCGTCCAGGCCGCCGTCGCGACCAGGGTGACCAATGTCGTCATGGAGCACATCGACCTGAACTCGCTCCTGGAGGGAGTGGCGCCGGAGCAACGGCCGCTCCTGGAGAAGGCCCTGGGCAAGCTGGGGGACTCCCTGGAGAGCGCGGTCGGCAGCTTCGTCCATGACCGGGCCCAGGACGTGGTGGCGTCCTCGGCCTTCGCGACGATCTGGACCGACGCCAACCGGGCGATCCACACCTCCCTCGACCGGGCCCTGACCGGCAGCGACGAAGGCGCGGTGAAGATCGACACGGACAAGGTCACGATCGACCTGGCGCCCGTCATCGACCGGGTGAAGGAGCGGCTCGTCGACTCGGGCCTGACGGTCGCGGGCAAGATCCCCGAGATCCACACCGACTTCACGGTGCTCCAGGCCGACGACATCGGCAAGGTGAAGACGGGCTTCTCCCTGCTCCAGGCGATGGGCGTGTGGCTGCCGGTGATCTCGGTGCTGCTGGTCGCCGGCGGGATCCTGCTCGCCGCGCGCAGGCGCCGCGCCCTGGTGGCGGGGGCCCTGGGCATCGCGGTGGCGGCCCTGGTCCTCGGCATCGCCCTCACCGTCTTCCGTACGGTCTATCTGAACGCCCTGCCGTCCGGGGTCTCCCCGGCCGCCGCCGGAGCCGTCTACGACACCCTGGTCCGCTATCTCCGCACGTCGGTACGGGTGTTCGCGACGTTGGGCGTGCTGGTCGCGGTCGCCGCCTGGATCTCGGGACCGAGCCGCCCGGCGACCCTCGCCCGGGGCCTGTGGGACTCGGGCATCTCCGCGACCCGCGCGACCGCCGACCACGCGGGCCTGCGGACGGGCCCGGTGGGGCCCTTCGTCCGCCGGTACCGCACCTGGATCACCTGGATCCTCGTCGCGGCGGCGGCCGCGGCGTGCGTCTTCTGGCCCCACCCCACGGGATGGGTCGTGCTGGGTCTCGCGCTGGGTCTGCTCTTCGCGCTGGCGGTGGTGGCGTTCCTGGCGGAGGAGTCCGGCAGCCGCTCGAACGTGCCGGTGTCGGGCGGCGCGGAGTAGCCGGCCTCCAGCAGTTCGTCCTTGACCTCAGACGGTGGGCGTACGGGTGAAGGACCGGCGGTACGAGCGGGGCGGGACGCCCCGGCGGCGGACGAACTGGGCGCGGAGCACGGCCGCGCTGCCGAAGCCGACTGCGTGGGCGATCTCCTCGACCGGCAGGTCCGTGGTCTCCAGGAGCTCCTCGGCACGGCTGAGGCGCAGCCCGAGCAGCCAGGCGTGTGGCGTGGTGCCCGTGGAGGCGGCGAAACGGCGGGCGAAGGAGCGGCGGCTCATCAGGGCCCGGCGGGCCAGCTCGGCGACGGGGAGCGGTTCGTGGAGATGCTCGCGGGCCCAGGCGAGGACGCCGGAGAGCCGCTCGTCCTGACTGTCCTCGGGTACGGGGGTGGTCAGGTACTGGGCCTGGCCGCCGTCCCGGTGGGAGGGGAGCACCAGGTCCCGGGCGATGGCGTTGGCCGTGGTGGCACCGTACTCGCGCCGCAGGAGGTGCAGGCACAGGTCGAAGCCGGCGGCGGCGCCCGCGCCCGTGGCGACGCTGCCCTCGTCCACGTACAGGGCGTCGGGGTCGACGGTGACGTCCGGGTGTCGTTCGGCGAGGAGGCCGGCGAACCGCCAGTGGGTGGTGGCCCGCCGCCCGTCGAGGAGCCCGGCGGCGGCGAGCGCGAAGGCGCCGACGCAGTGGGCCGCGACGAGCGCGCCGCGCCCGTGGGCGGCGGTCAGCGCGTCGAGTACGGCGGGGGCCGGGGGCGTACGGAAGTCGGCCCAGGGCAGGGCGATGACGAGGTCGGCCGAGGCGAGCCGGTCCAGACCGTGCTCGACGACGAGCGGCAGTCCGACATCGGTGCGGACCCGGCCGGGCCGGTCGGTGCACAGGGCGAAGTCGAAGCGCGGCAGGCCCTGTCCGCGGAAGTCGAACACCTCGGACACGATCCCGGCGCCGAGCATGCCTACGCCCGGCGGGGCGTAGGCGGCGACGGTCACGAAGGGCGGCACCCCAGGAGTGTGGCACGGCCCGCTCGGACCGACTGGCACGATTCACGCGATCAGTGGCAGTACGGCCACTCGTGAAGGACCCGCCGAACGCGAAGACTTGAGCCCATGAACACCAACGACGAAGCACTGCGCGGCCGCACCGCCCGCTACACGGTCCTGACCACCGGCTACACCCTCTCCACCGGCCCCGGGGTCGCCGCCACCGTCTCCTACGTGCACGACGGCGACCGGCACGTGATCGTCGACCCCGGCATGGTGGCCGGCCGCGACCGGATCCTCGGCCCGCTCGCCGAACTCGGCCTCGGCCCCGACGACATCACCGACGTCGTGCTCAGCCACCACCACCCGGACAACACCATGAACGTCGGCCTCTTCGGCCAGGCGCGCGTCCACGACCACAAGGCGATCTACGAGAACGACCAGTGGACCGACCGGGACGCCGAGGGCTACGAACTCACCCCGTCGCTCCGGCTGATCCGCACCCCCGGCCACAGCCGCGAGGACATCACGCTCCTCGCCGGCACCGACACCGAGGTCGTCGCTTTCGTGGGCGACCTCTGGTGGCGGCCGAACGGCCCGGTGGAAGACCCGGTCGCCCCGGACCACACGGTCCTGCGCGACTCCCGGCTCCGGGTGCTCGCCGCCGCGGACGTCATCGTCCCCGGCCACGGCCCGGCCTTCCCGGCGGACGACACGGCGCCGCGCTAGAACAGAAGGCGGACACGGAACCACCGAGGCCCCGGGGGAATACCCCCGGGGCCTCGTCGGTCGTTCGGGCGGAGGGCCGCTCCTGAGAGGGCTACTGCCCCTGGGCCGGTGGCTGCGGCGGCTGCTGCTGCCTACCCAGCTGTTCGTTGGCCTTCTGCTGGGCCGTATCGACGTGGCTCTGGTACTTGTTGCCCGTCTTGGCGTCGATGGTGTCGCCCGCCTTCTCGACACCCTGACGTGCGGTGTCCTCATGGCCCTTGAGCATGCCCTTGAGCTTGTCGAGCATGGACATTGCTTGTCCTCCTCACGAAAAGCCGACGCACCCAGCATCCCGACGATCCGGAACTTCCGCATCCGGAAGCTCCGTGGTGAGGCCCTGGCCGAGGAGGCGGAGGGCCTCCGCCTCCTGGGGGAGAGGCCGCGTCCGTCCTTGCCGATCTTCGTGGCGTACATCGATCGGAGTAGTCGTGTACTCCGCTGACGCAGGCGCGGATGACGCGGTGGGGACGATGTCTCCGGGCGGGGCCGGGCCTACTGTCCGGCCCATGACCAAGACATTCCCTCTGGCCGGCTTCGCCGTCGCCGTCGCCGTCCTCGCCTTCGCCCTGTCGGACGCGGTCAACAAGGGGTACGACCCGGTGGCCGAGACGGTCAGCAGGTACGTCAATCTGCCGCACGGCTGGCTGGTGACCGTCGGTCTGCTCGCGGTCGCGGCCGGGTCGGCGGCCGTGGCCTTCCGGGTCGGCGGCAGGGGCTGGGGTGGGTGGCTGCTGCGGGTCTGGGCCGGATGCGTACTGGTCGCCGCTGTCTTCCCGGCCGACCCGCCGGGCAACGGCCATGACCGACCTGAAGGCGTTCGTGGGCGAGCTCCGCGACGTGCCGCGACACGGCCTGGAGTCCGTCGCCGGCCTGGTGTCGCAGGCCGAGGCGGCCGGGCTGGACGTGCGCTACGACGCGGAGGGCGACCCCGACGCCGTACCGGCAGCCCAGGCGCTCACCGCCTACCGCGTCGTCCAGGAAGCCGTGGTCAACACCCTGCGCCACTCCGACGCCGGGCGCCTCGCCATCCGGGTGCGGGCACGACCGCGGGCACTGGAGGTGACGGTCTCCGACGACGGCCGCCCCGCCGGGGGCTTCACGGAGGGGCACGGCCTGACCGGGATGCGCGAGCGCGTCACGGCCCTCGGGGGAACGCTGCGCGTCGACGCCGGCAAGGGATTCGCCGTCCAGGCCGTGCTGCCCCTGACGGACGACGTGACAGGCTGGACGCCGTGACCATCAGCGTGCTGCTCGCCGACGACCAGGCGCTCGTACGGGCGGGGTTCCGCAGTCTGCTCGCCCGCGCCATATTCCTGGCCGTCGTCGGCGAGGCCGCCTCGGGCGAGGAGGCGGTGCGTGTCAGGCCACCCTGCTGCGGCCGGACGTCGTCCTGATGGACATCAGGATGCCGGGCATGGACGGCATCGAGGCCACGCGCCGCATCCTGACCGGGCTGCCGGCGACCAGGGTGATCATCCTGACCACGTTCGACACCGACGAGCACGTCTTCGAGGCGCTCCAGGCAGGAGCGAGCGGCTTCCTCACCAAGGAGGTCGAACCGGCCGAACTGCGCCGTGCGGTCGAGGTGGTGGCGGCCGGCGACTCCCTGCTGTCCCCGGGTGTCACGCGCCGCGTCATCGAACGCTTCGCGCACCGCCCCCGTCCCGCCGCCACGCTGCACGCACTGACGGCACGGGAGAACGAGGTGGTCAGGCTGGTGGCGGAAGGCCTGTCCAATGACGAGATCGCCACCGCATTGGTGATCAGCCCGCTGACCGCGAAGACCCACATCTCCCGGGCCATCACCAAGCTGGGCCTGCGCGACCGCGTGCAACTGGTCATCACCGCCTACGAGCACGGTCTCGTCGGCACCACACACGCCGACGGCCGGTCTCCTCGTACGTGGCGGTGACCGATCGAACCCGCACCCCTGGTCTCCCGGGTGGCGGAGCGCCTGCCGGAACCGCCCACCCGACTCAGGCCGCGGTCGGCGGGTCCGTCGATTCGGCGGCGCGGCGGTATTCGGCGTTGATGCGCTGGGCTTCTTCGAGCTGGTCTTCGAGGATGATGATGCGGCAGGCGGCCTCGATGGGGGTGCCCTGGTCGACGAGTTCCCGGGCGCGGGCGGCGATGCGCAGTTGGTAGCGGGAGTAGCGGCGGTGGCCGCCGCCGGAGCGGAGCGGGGTGATGAGGCGGGCTTCGCCCAGGGCGCGCAGGAAGCCCTGGGTGGTGCCGATCATCTCGGCGGCCCGGCCCATGGTGTAGGCGGGGTAGTCGTCGTCGTCGAGACGGCCGAAGGAGTCGTCTGCTGTCACTGGCACCTCTCTGGTGAACGCGTTGAGGGGCCCTGGTGCCGTACTGGCACCAGGGCCCCGAAGGAACTACTACACCATCTGCCGGTCCTGATACTGCACCGGCCTTCTGTTTCCGCCGACCCGACCGAGAAGCTGTCGGGCACGCGGGGATCGCGGTTGCTTGACCGGAGACCACCTCACTATCGATGTCCTGCGGTACCCGGGCTCAAGGCTTCCGCCCGGGCGATCCTGATGGCGCCTGGCTCCTCCGTTCTTCCCTCGGTGATCAACTTCTTACTGCTGGTACTGCGTACTGCTGGTACTGCGTACTGCTGGTACTGCGTACTGCACCTACGGGTACCGCGACTGCCATGACAGCGGTCCCGTTCGCGGCGGCCCCTGATCACTGCGGGCCACCCGGTCCGGTCGTCAGTCCCGTCGCCGTCCTGCGAAAACCCTGGCTTCGAAACTCCACCACCGCACCGTCCTGCCAACTGCACCTGCGGGTACTGCTGCCCGGCAGTTCATCTCTGCCGAGCCCTCTTGTCTTGCTGGGTTACGAGAGAAACCATAACCACGTCACCATCCAATGTCTACTCTGGCCAAGAGAGATTTTCGTGCGCCCGGAGGAGAGCTAGTCCTTCACGGCCGGTCCAGGACGTGCAGAGCCGCATGCACCGCAGGGTCCGGACCACGGGCGACTTCAGGTACTCCGGCCACTGACACAGCGCCGCCGGTACGCGAGAGGGCCCGACCAGCGTGCGCTGGTCGGGCCCTCCTGGCTGTTCCGGTGGCGGCTCGCGCCCGTCCCGTCGGTCAGACGGCGACCGCGGTGCCGAGCAGCGCGGACGCCCGCTGGACCGGGGTGACGTCGTGTGCGGGGGCGCCGGTGCCGGGAAGCCCGCGGCAGGTGAAGCCGAGCCGGGTCATGGCCCGCACGACTTCACCGGCGCTGAAGTCGCGGCGGTCCTGGCGGGTGATGATCTGGCCGACCTGCTTGACGGGGTAGGTCCGGCGGCCGACGATCACGGATTCGCCGGTGACAGGCTCGGGCTTGACGCCCTTCATGGATTCCAGGACGCCGTTCCTGGTCAGGTCGAACGGGAACCGGGCGATGACACAACGCATGGTGCCTCACAGGGAGAAGGGAAGAAGGGACCGGCCGCGGTGAATCGGTTCAGGCGAGGGTGAGGACGTCCGGAGCGCTGCCGTGTCCGGCCGCGACGGGCAGGGCGCTGAGCCGGCGGCGGCTCAGCGGGTGTCCGGCCGGGTCCATGGGAGTGCGGGGTGAGGTGAACGGCCCGTGGTCGCCGGGGACGTCGCGCAGCCGGACGCGGTCCGTGTACGCGTTGCTGTCACGGACGGCGACGAGCTGGGCCCGGGTGACCAGGCGGGTACACAGGCCGTCGTCGTCACAGATGAGCAGATGCCCCGCGCGGGCACTGATCACGACGGAGAGGGCCACTTCCACGGTCATGTCGTCACCGACCCGGGGTGCGGCCGTGTCCATGGCGTCGGCCACCGTCCTGTTCACGGGGGTGGCGTTCGCCGAGCGGGGCTGCGTCTGGACCAGCGTCAAAAGTGCCTCCTACGGAGATGGGTCGGTTCCCTGTTCACGTGACGTGCGGGCCGCCGGGCCGACGGCGGACCGGCACGCGCTCATGCGCCGGACCGCCGCGCGCTCATGCGCCGGGCTGACGCGCGCTCGCGCGCCGGGCCGCCGAAGCGGGGCTGCGTCGGCCACGGGACACCGGGCCGCGCTTACGCTGCTCGGTCGCCGGCGCGGTGATGGTGACCGGGACACCGGAGGGGGTCCGGGCGCCGGTGATCCGGTGGAGTGCTTCCTCGCCGGAGCGGACCTGGGTGCTCTGCGGGACGATGCCGGCGGTGGCCATGAGGCGGGTCAGGCCGCGGCGCTGGCTGGAGGTGACCAGGGTGACGACGCTGCCGGACTCGCCCGCGCGGGCGGTGCGGCCGCCGCGGTGGAGGTAGTCCTTGTGGTCGGTCGGCGGGTCCACGTTGACGACGAGGTCGAGGTTGTCGACGTGGATGCCGCGCGCCGCCACGTTCGTGGCGACCAGGACGGTGACGTGTCCGGTCTTGAACCGGGCGAGGGTACGGGTGCGCTGGGGCTGGGTCTTGCCGCCGTGGAGCGCCGCCGCGCGGACTCCGCTGTCGAGGAGGTCCTGGGTGAGCCGGTCCACGGCGTGCTTGGTGTCCAGGAACATGATCACCCGGCCCTCGCGCGCCGCGATCTCCGTCGTCACCCGCTGCTTGTCGGCGCCGTGCACGTGCAGGAGGTGGTGCTCCATCGTGGTGACCGCGCCCTGGGAGGGGTCGACGGAGTGGACCACGGGGTCGGTGAGGTAGCGGCGGACCAGCAGGTCGACATTGCGGTCGAGGGTGGCGGAGAACAGCATCCGCTGGCCTTCGGGGCGGACCTGGTCCAGGAGGGCGGTGACCTGGGGCATGAACCCCATGTCGGCCATCTGGTCGGCCTCGTCCAGGACGGAGATCGCGACCTGGTTCAGCCCGCAGTCACCTCGGTCGATGAGGTCCTTGAGGCGGCCAGGGGTGGCGACGACGACTTCGGCACCCGCGCGCAGGGCGCTCGCCTGGCGTCCGATGGGCATGCCGCCGACCACGGTCGCGAGGCGCAGCCTGACGGCGCGTGCGTAGGGCGTGAGGGCGTCGGTCACCTGCTGCGCCAGCTCGCGGGTGGGGACGAGGACGAGGGCGAGCGGCCGGCGGGGCTCGGCGCGCTGTCCGGCGGTGCGGGCCAGGAGGGCCAGGCCGAAGGCGAGCGTCTTGCCGGAGCCGGTCCGGCCGCGGCCCAGCACGTCACGGCCCACGAGGGAGTTCGGCAGGGTCGCGCCCTGGATCGGGAACGCCA
This sequence comes from Streptomyces sp. NPDC058650, assembly GCF_042717315.1. Lineage (NCBI taxonomy): Bacteria > Bacillati > Actinomycetota > Actinomycetes > Kitasatosporales > Streptomycetaceae > Streptomyces > Streptomyces sp. NPDC058650. The sequence continues at coordinate 317,338 of NZ_JBHXRL010000001.1, read as the reverse complement.
CGGACATGCCCTGCGCGGTGAGCGCGGCCAGGAGCTCCTTGGGCATGTCGAGTTCGCCGAACGTCTCGACGGCGGGCAGTGAGGGCGTGATCGTCTTCGGGAGGGCGAACTCTCCCTGGACCGCGGCGGGTCGGCGGCCGTGGCCGCCCGAGCGGCTCGGGCCGCCTCCCGTACGGCTGGGGGCGGAGGAGCCGAAGCGACCGGCCCGAACCGGAGCGGCGGTGGAGCCGAAACCGGAGCCGCCGGCGCGGCGGCGGTTGCCGGAGGAGCGGTTGTTCGTACGTGTGGGGTTCATTCGGAACCTTCCTTGATGCGGCACGTCATCAAGGAATTCCCGCAACGGTGGAGCTGCGCGGGGAACCACAAGAACGGGCCTGAGGGAATGCGAAAGCGAATCTCGCCCGCTGGAATTCGTGTCGACGCAGGCGCTGAAATCTGAAATGAAGTGACGTAAAACGAACGTCGAAATCCAGGACAACGGCGGACACAGGTTCGAAGCGGCAGGCGTCCCTGGAGGGTCCGTGGGCGGCAGTCATCGACGGTCATCGGCGGTCGTCCTGCACGATGAAACCGCTGCCGGAAAATGCGTGTAGCCGGGGCCCGCACCCCGAGGGATGCGGGCCCCAGCTACGAACTACGCGTCAGCTTCAGGCGGGAACGATGTTCTCGGCCGTCGGGCCCTTCTGGCCCTGCGCGATGTCGAAGGTGACCTTCTGGCCTTCCTGCAGCTCGCGGAAGCCCTGGGCGGCGATGTTCGAGTAGTGGGCGAACACGTCAGGGCCGCCACCGTCCTGCTCGATGAAGCCGAAACCCTTTTCCGCGTTGAACCACTTCACGGTGCCAGCAGCCATGTCATATCTCCTTTGGGGCAGTACACCGGAATCCGCACTTTACGGACGCCGTGTCGCCGCGATGATGCCCTGACCGGAAATGACCGGAAATAAAAAGCGCTCCCGTGTGGCGGAAAGCCACCTGGAGGCGCTGAAGTCTTTGGGTACCAAAACTGCAACTGATATCGACAGTAGCATGCTGCGATGGCTTCTGCGTGGAGATCGATCCCTCTCCGTGCGTTGCGGTAAAAACTCTCCCTGCGGGGCCCGGTAAAGTCTGAGCCCGCGGTCGTAGATATTTATTCGCCCCGAGTGCAGCGTTTTTGGAAGCTGCCGGCACGTCGTGGCACGGCCGCGCGTGGCGGGTGCGCCCCCTCACCGGTTCCGTGCGTGCCGGCGGCCCGAGCAGCACCAGCGGCGCTCGGCTTTCGGGCGGTTCCTAGCATGTGCACATGGTTGCCAGAGAAACTCAGCACTCCGGTTCGGGACGGGAAGCAGCGTCCCGGGACGGCGCCGAAGCCACCTGTCCTGCTTCCGAGGCGACGGGAGAAGGACGAGAGTCCACCAGCCCTTCTTCCGGATCGCACCGTGACAAGCCCGCCGAGGAATCCCGCCCGGTCGCCGACCTGGTCGAGCGGGCGGCCGATCTGGTGGAACCGATCAAGCCGAAACTACGGGGCTGGCTCCACGCGGGCATGGTCCCCGCGTCGCTCGCCGCGGGAATCGTCCTCATCTGCCTGGCGGGGAAGCCGCAGGCCGTGCTGGCCTGCACCGTGTACTCCGTCACGGCCTGGCTGCTGTTCGGGACCAGCGCCGTCTACCACCTCGGCACCTGGGGACCACTCGGCGAGGCCGTTCTGCGCCGCCTCGACCACGCCAACATCTTCCTGATCATCGCCGGCACGTGCACCCCGCTCGCCGTGCTCCTGCTCGCCCCGGACCAGTGGTCCGTCCTGCTGTGGATCGTGTGGACGGGCGCCCTGGTCGGCATCGCCTTCCGTGTCCTGTGGGTCGGAGCGCCCCGCTGGCTGTACACCCCCTGCTACCTGGCCCTGGGCTGGGCACCCGTGCGGTACCTGCCCGACTTCCTCCACAACGGCGGGGTCGCGGTGGTCTCCCTGATCGTGACGGGCGGGCTTCTCTACAGCGCGGGCGCGATCGTCTACGCCCTCCAGCGCCCCAACCCCTCGCCCCGCTGGTTCGGCTTCCACGAGGTCTTCCACGCCCTGACCGTGGCAGCCTTCACCGCGCACTACATCGCCATCTTCCTCGCCGCCTCCTGACCACGATGCTCTTCTCCCGCCCGCCCGCCCCGCCGTACGCCCTGAAACCAGGGCGCTACGCGGGCGAGCGGGCGCATGTCCGGCCGGAGCAGTACTCAGGACCTGGGGGATCGGCCCCGGGCTTCGCGGGCAAGGACGAGCGGGGCGTCATGGTGGAGCGGGCGTCATGGTCGAGTGATCCGAGGTCCTCGCGGCATGAACACCACCGTCTGTCGGCGGCCGGAAAATCGGTGGCAGGTCCGGTCCGCCCCCGGTGACGATCGGGGCATGCCCCACTTCCTGGAGACCGACCGGCTCGTCCTGCGCGCGTTCACGGCGGCCGACGTCGACCATCTGCTCGCCCTGGACAACGACCCCGAGGTCATGCGCTTCATCAACGGCGGCCGCCCCACGAGCCGAGAGGTGATCGAGACGAGGACCCTCCCGCGGCTCCTGCACGACTACCCGTGCTGGAGGACCCGCGGTTACTGGGCCGCACAGGAGAAGCCCACCGGCACCTTCCTGGGCTGGTTCGAGTTCCGGCCGCTGGAGGAGGACAGCCCTGCCGTGGTCGAACTCGGCTACCGGTTGAACCAGGCGGCATGGGGACGCGGTTACGCCACCGAGGGGTGCCAGGCCCTGGTCCACAAGGGGTTCACGGACCTGGAGGTCGAGCGGGTCACCGCCAACACCATGGCCGTCAACACCCGCTCCCGTCGCGTCATGGAAAAGGCGGGCCTGTCCTTCATCCGCCACTTCACCGGGGACTGGCCGGAGCAGATCGAGGGCTCTGAGCACGGTGAAGTCGAGTACGAACTCTCCCGGACCGAGTGGGAGCGGTCTCGATAGACGTCAGCGGCGGGCACGACTCCGGACGTGAACCAGGGCTCCGCGAGATGTCGGTGCGCGGGCCTCATGGCGGCGGTCGTCACAACGGCCCCAGCGCATTCACTCCGCCGAGGCCGCCCTTCCGGATCGTCACACGTGAGCGTGCTCGATCCACCTTCGATTTTACGACCGTGCGCCAGGGCGGGCGAGCGGGCAGGCGGAGTGGTCTAGGGCCAGGTGCCCGTGCGCCGGCGGCGGGAGGCTTGCGCTGTCGGCGTGTGGGGGCTGTGGCCGGGCGGCCGCATGATGGCCGGGTAGGGGTCGCTGAAATGGTGGGCCGCGATGCGTGCGTCGTGCTGGGCGTTGAGCCGGTGGATCAGGCGCACGCCGAGGGCGATCAGCAGGGCGACCGCGGCGAGCGCGATCAGGGGCTCCATGACGTCACCTCCGCGGGGTTCGCGGTAGCGCGATCATCCGAGCTCCGACGATCGCGTGCCGGAGCGGCGGCAGGGCGGGCCCGCCGTCGGTCTCCCAGGCGTCCTCGCTGCCGCGGGCGTCCCGCGTACGGCGGCCGGTCGCGGTTTCGTCGGACATCAGGACGCCGGCGGGCAGGACGCTGCCGGGGGTGGCCGCGGCGGTCATGAGCCGGGCGGCTGCGGCGGGTTCGGTCTCTGGCGGGATCACCAGCAGGTCGCAGCGGCCGACGGCGTAGGAGAGCAGGATCATCTTGTCGGGGTCCTGTTCGGTGAACCAGCCGACGTGCACGGTGTGCCCGGTGGCGGGAACCTTGTGCGGGACGACGGGCCAGCGGGTGGGGTTCACCGTGACGCGGGTGATGCGTCCGTACCGCTCCTCCAGCGTGTCGACCAACGGCGGGAGCTCGGTGGCGAGGTCACGCGAACGAGGCCACCAGGCGCCGTCCAAGAGGCCGGTGAGGGTGGTCTTCGGTGTCAGTGACAGGCGTGCCGATAGCGGGGGCGCGAGCGCGGCGGTCATGATCGCGGACCTGTCTCCGGGCCGCCCTGCAGGGCGGCCCAGTGTCTTGATCGCCGGAAACGACGTCCGCGTGGGAGCGGGTGCTCGACTTACTCCCGGTACCTTCAGCGTACTCCGTCCCGTGGCCGGACGAGTGGTCTCTGACCAGGCGATTTCGGTCCGGGAACACTGCCCGGGGGCATGGCGGAACACGGATCCGCTGCGGTCAACGGGTGCGGCGGGAGCGGGTCAGAGCGCGCCCGCCCAGGGCAGTTCCGGTCAGTCCGAGCAGCAGGGCCACGTAGGCGCCGCCCAGCCCGTTGCCGGTGCCGAGTCCACCGGCGGCGGTGGCCGCGACCAGCCCCCCGAGAGTCATGGCGATCAGCCCCGCGCCCACGGCCGCCATGGCGCCGAGCGACCCGTTGGCGATGCCGAGACGACCGGCGGGTCGGGTCAGCGCCAGCACGGCGACGACCACGGCGGCCAGCCCCAACAGCCCGCCGGTGGTGGCTCCGAGCCTCCCGAGGCTGAAGTCGGTGACGGCGGCGGCGACAGGCGGGACCGAGGCGTGCGCCGCCGCCGGTGTGGCAAGACCGAGCCCGCCGAGCAGGGCGGTCGCGGAGGCGGTGAACAGGCGACGAGCGGACATCAGGGTGCTCCTTCTCTTCCCGGGACTGGATGGGGTTCGAGCATGTCGGCCGGGCCCCTGGCAGGTCGTCCAGCAGGCGCAGGCACTTCGCGCTACCACGGACGCGGCAGCTGCCGCCGGGCTACCGCGGGCGTGGTAGTCGGCCGCTCGTCCGCGAGTGGGATCCGCCCGCGGCGGCCTCGGGCTACGGTGCGCGCATGAGCAGAGGACGGTTCCGCGTCAGGGCCGATGTCAGGGACTGGCTGATCGCCGTGGGAGTGGCGGCGGCGCTGCTGGTCACCGGTCTGTCGGGGCAGCACTCCGCCACGGGCCTCGGCCTGCTCGGCTACGTGCTGTTGGCGGTCGGCGGCCTGGCGCTGGCCGCGGGCCGCCGGGCTCCGGTCGCGGTCCTCGCCGTCACCGGGCTGTGCGCGGTGGGGTACCAGGCGGCAGGGTTCGACGTGGCCGCCGTCGCGTTCCTCTTCGCGGTGTACGCGGCCATGCGGGCGGGACACCGCGTCGTCACGGTGGCGGTGAGCGTGGCTGTGCTGGCCTCCCTCCCCGTCGCTGCCCTCGCCTCGGGCCTGCACGACACGGGCGAGGCGTTCGCGCAGGCCCGGGGGGCCCTCGAAATCGCCTGGCTCATCGCCGCCGGCGCCGCCGGTGAAGCTCTCCGGCAGGCCGAGCAGCGGGCCGACGAAGCCGAACGCACCCGGGAGGAGACCGCGCGGCGCCGCGCCGACGAGGAGCGGCTGCACATCGCGCGGGAGCTGCACGATTCGCTCACCCATCAGATCTCGGTGATCAAGGTGCAGTCCGAAGCGGCCGTCCATGTGGCCCGCAAGCGTGGCGAACCGGTCCCGGAGGCCCTGCTGGCCATCCGAGAGGCCGGCCGGGAGGCGTCCCGGGAGCTCCGCGCCACCCTGGAGGCCCTGCGCGACGACGACACCACCCCACCGCACGGCCTCGACCACATCCCCGAACTGGTGGAACGGGCCGGCAAGACCGGTGTGCGGGCGACACTGTCGATCCAGGGCCGGCAGCACGACGTACCGGCCGCGGTGGGCCGCACGCTCTACCGGATCGTCCAGGAGTCCCTCACCAACATCGCCCGTCACGCGGACGCCACCACGGCATCGGTCCGCATCGACTACCGCCCGGACGCCGTCGCCCTGCAGGTCGACGACGACGGCAAGGCCACGCCGGACACCGCCCCCGCGCCAGGCATCGGACTGCTCGGGATGCGCGAACGCGTCACCGCCCTCGGAGGCCGACTCCGAGCAGCACCGCGCGACGAGGGCGGCTTCACCGTCCAGGCCGAACTGCCCGTGGAGCGTGCCTCGTGATCCGTGTCCTGCTGGTCGACGACCAGCCGCTCATCCGCAGCGGATTCCGCGCGTTCCTCGACCTCGAAGACGACATAGAGGTCGTGGCCGAAGCCGCCAACGGGCAGGAGGGCCTGGAGCTCGCCAGAGAGCATCTACCCGACATCGCACTCATCGACATCCAGATGCCGGTCCTCGACGGCATCGAGACGACCCGGCGCATCGCGGCCGACCCGGCGCTGACCGGGGTCCACGTCGTCATCCTCACCAACTACGGCCTGGACGAGTACGTCTTCGACGCCCTGTCCGCGGGGGCCGCCGGATTCCTCGTCAAGGACATCGTCCCGGAGGACTTCCTCCACGCCGTACGCGTGGCCGCGCGCGGCGACGCCCTCCTCGCGCCCTCGATCACCCGCAAGCTGATCAACCGGTACGTCGCCGAGCCGCTCCCCACCGACACGGGCGCGGTGCTGGATGGCTTGACCAGCCGAGAACGGGAGGCCGTCGCCCTGGTTGCGCACGGCCTGTCCAACGACGAGATCGCGGCGCGCATGGTGATCAGCCCGCTGACCGCGAAGACCCACGTCAACCGGGCCATGACCAAGCTCCATGCCCGCGACCGCGCCCAGCTCGTGATCCTCGCCTACGAATCCGGCCTGGTAACCCCGCGCAGCTCGCCACCCCACGTCCGGTAGACGCGCCGCAAGGCTCGTACCGCGCCGCAAGGCTCGTACCGCGCCGCAAGGCTCGTATCGTGCCGCGGTCCACGAGGTCAGGGCCTGGGATGGATCGCGGATCTCGTCCCTGTGACCTGGTGCGATCGTCCACTGGGTACGGCCTTTCGGGTCCGTCAGACTGCCCACATGACTGACACCGAACCTGCGGTTGCCGCCCTGGCGCGCGGAGGGCGGGCATGGGCGATGTGACGTCGGACAGGAGCCTCGTGGCATCCGCACGGCTGCGATCGGCACCGCTGGTCTTCGGCGCCGGCGCTCTGGTGGGTGTGCTGGGCGGGATGATCGGACTGGGCGGCGCGGAGTTCCGGCTCCCGCTCCTGATCGGCATGTTCGGCTTCGCGGCGCTGTCGGCCGTCATCCTGAACAAGGCGATGAGCCTGGTCGTCGTGGTCACCGCTCTGCCCGCCCGCCTGGCAGCGGTCTCCTTCGGTGAGCTGGGCGCCCACTGGTCGATCGCGGTCAACCTGCTGGCAGGGAGCCTGCTCGGCGCATGGGCGGGAGCCTCGTGGGCCGTGCGGATGCGGTCTGCCACCCTCTACAAGGTCCTGGCGATCCTCATGGTCGGCATGGCTGCCGCGCTGGTCGTCACGCACACCACCGCCGTGGGATCGCTCGCCCTGCCGACCGTCGTGCAGGTGGTGGCCGGAGTGGCCGCCGGCTTCGGCATCGGTGTGGTCGCCGCGCTCATGGGCGTCGCGGGCGGAGAGCTGCTGATCCCCACGATCGTGCTGCTGTACGGGGCAGACATCAAGGTGGCGGGAAGCCTGTCCCTGCTGGTGTCCCTCCCCACGATGCTCGTCGCGTTCGCTCGCTACAGCCGCGACGGCGGCTTCGCCGTCCTCGGCGCCCAAGTGCGCTTCGCCGGACTCATGGCCACGGGTTCGATCGTCGGGGCGCTCCTTGGCGGGCTCCTGCTCGGGGTGGTCCCCGACGTGGTCGTCATGCCCGCACTCGCGGTCATCCTGCTGATCTCAGCCGTCAAGGTCGCCCGCCACGACTGACCGGGAGGAGCGGGTGCCATTCGTTTCATGAGCCGCCCGGCGGGGCCGCAGGCCGTTGTGCCTGCGGCCCCGCTCGGGCGTCGGGGTCAGGACGGGTCGCCGTACTGGAGGCCGCGTCCGTTGGTGCCGACATAGACACGGCCGTAGGTGTCGGGGTCGCCGGCGATGACGCCGACACCGCCGATGCTGCCCCACTGGTGGGCGTCGTCGTTGACACGGAGCCAGGTGGCGCCCTTGTCGGTGGAGCGGAAGACGCCGGTGACGTCCTTGACGGTACCGATCAGGTACAGCGCCTGGTAGGAGGCGCCCGGCGCGGCCTTGCCGAAGCCGAGGGCGGAGGCGGACCGCACGGTGGTGAGCGTGGTGAAGGTGCGGCCGCCGTCGGTGGAGTGCAGCACCCCCTTGGCGCCGCCGGCGATCCACAGGTCCCCGGCGATGCCGGGGACGGCCGTGAGCCGGCCGGCGGGCAGGCCGGTGGCGCGGGCGGTGAAGGTCGCGCCGCCGTCGGTGCTGGCGTGGAGCGTGCCGCCGGCCAGTGAGTAGAAGGTCCTGCCCGAGGAGCGGTCGGCGATGACCACGGCGCCGGTGCCGAGGCCGCTGACCTTCGACCAGCTCGCCCCCTTGTCGGTCGAGCGGTACGGGACCTGACCGGCCTCGGTCCAGACGATGGCGGAGCCGTCCGCCGAGAGCGCCACATGGCCGCTGTCGGAGCTGCCCACCGGCTCCGACGCGAAGCCCTTCCAGCTGCGGCCGCCGTCGGTGGAGTAGGCGCCGTCCTTCGCGCCGCCACGGCCGACGCGGACCATCGCCGAGGGGTCGGACTGGGCGAAATCGATGTCGGTGCTGGTGATCATCATCGGGTCGTCCAGCCGGCCGGCGGGCACCCTGGTCAGCGAGTCGTGGCGGAAACCCCCCAGGTCACCCATGGCGGTGATGGCGGTGGCGCCGCCGGGCGGGGCGATCACGTCCATCAGCGCGGTCTCCTCCAGGCCTCGGGCCCCCACGGTCCAGTGGCTGGTGCCGCCGCTGTCGGTGGCGTCGGCGTCCTTGCTGCGCCAGATGCCGCTGCCGGTGCCGTACAGCACGTGCCCGGAATGGAAGGGATCGATGGCCAGGGCGGTCATCCAGTGCCCGGTGCCGGTACCGACGTAAGGAGCGGCGGAGGCGTCCCGCACCGACTTGTCGGCCAGCGCCTTCCAGGTCGTGCCGCCGTCGGTGGTCCGGTAGATCTCGTCCTCGGGCCACCAGCGGTCGAGGGTGGTCACCATCACCGTGGACGGCTTCTGCGGGTCGACGGCCAGACCGGAGAACCCGTAACCGCCCTTGGAGGGCGAGACGTTCTTCCACGCCCCGCCCGCCGGCGTGTACTTCCACACCGAGCCCGCGGTCACGCCGTTGGGCCCGACGACGTCGGTGTACGTCAGGTACAGCGAGCCGTCACCGGAGAGCACGCCGCGCTGCGGCATCTGGCCGGTGGGCTGCCCGGAGACGGCCTGCCAGGTGCTGCCGCCGTCGGTGGAGCGATACAGGGAGGTGGACTTGTCGGCGACGCCGACATAGACCGTCCTGCTTCCGGCCGGGCCGTACGTCACGAAGGAGACGCCCGCGCCGCTGCTCGCCCCGTCCTTGACGGGGAACGAGGAGACCTGACTCCACGTCACGCCGTGGTCGGTGCTGCGCCACAGGCCGTTCTTACGGGTGCCGAGGAGCAGCGTGCCGTTGTTCGCGGGGTCGATCACCAGCCGCTCGCCGGCCCCGCGGCCGTCCTCGTTGGCACCCAGCTTGAAGGGCAGATCGGTGCGCTTGAAGGTGCGGCCGCGGTCGGTGGAGCGCAGGATCGCGCCGTTGCCCGCCCAGCTGTTGGTGTAGGTACCCGCCGCGAGGTAGAGCCGGTCGGGGTCGACGGGGTCGGTGGCCAGCGCGTCGATGCCCAGCAGGTTCCAGTCCTTCTCGCCGACCCAGTCGGTCAGCGGGATCCACTGCTCGGCCGCGGCGTCCCAGCGGTAGGCGCCGCCCATGTCGGTGCGCGCGTACAGCAGGCCTTTCGCGCGCGGGTTGAACACCAGCCCGGTGACGTAACCGCCGCCCACCACCTGGGCGTTGTTCCACACATAAGGTCCGGTTCCGGCCGCCTGCGACTCGGCCGCCTTCACCAGCTTCCACTGCTGGTTGGTGCTGCCCTTGCCGGGATACTGGATGACCGCCGCGCCGTCGGCCGTGGAGGCTCCGGAGACGTCCAGGACCTGGCCGCTCCTGCGGGAGGTGAACGTGACCGCGTCGGAACCGCTCACCTCGCCGATCCGCCACTCCTGGGACGTGGAGGAGCTGTCGGTCTGCTGCTCGGCGGCGGCCGCCTGGGCGGACGAACCGCCCGCTATGCCGAGCACTTTGCCGCTGTTGCGGTTCACCAGCTCGTAGTAGCCGTTCCCGGTGGGTCGCAGCTTCCACTGCTGGTTTGCGGTGTTCTGGTCGGTCCACTGCTGGACGCGGGTGCCGTCGGCGGTGGAGAAGGCGTTGACGTCCAGGGCCTTGCCACTGCGTACGGAGACCAACCGGTAGTAGGCATTGCCGTCGACCGTCGCGGCCTGCGAGTCGTCCTGCACGAACAGGAGGTACGGCACGACGAGAGCGGGCGCTCCGAGCAGCAGTCCTGTCGCGGTCCAGCGACGGCGGTGACGCCCGCGGCGTCCACCGTTCGTGGGGTTCTTCATGGGGGGTTGTTTCTCCTTGCGTGTCACCGTGGATCGGGCAGTCAGCGCTGCAGGGTGAGGAGACCCGGCCGGTACGGCAGTCGGTCGTAGGGGCCGCCCGCGGTGGGGGACTTGCCCTGGTAGAGGAACTGCAGGTCGCAGGGGTCGATCGTCATGGTCTGGTCGGGATCGGTGCGGACCAGGTCACCGTGGCTGATGTCGTTGGTCCAGGCGGCACCGCTGTTCGCCTTGCCCGCAAAGGGGTTGCTCTCGGTGGCTGCCTGCGGGGTCCACGAACCGCTCAGGCTGGAGGCCGTGAAAGAGCGGAAGTAGCGCCCGTTCGCGCCCTTCGCCTCGACGATCATGAGGTACTGCTGCCGGCCCTGGACCTTGTAGACCTGGGGGGCCTCGAACAGGTTGGCCTCCGTATCGCTCATGACCGTCGTGTACGACGAGCCGAAGCTGCCCGGGAAGTTCCCGATCGGCATGCTCGACCGGTAGATCTTGCCGTTGTCACCGGCGAAGAACAGGTGCATGTTCTGGTCGTCGGCGATCAGGGTCTGGTCGATCGGGCCGGTGGGGGAGTCGGTGCGGGGGATGCTGCCGGTGAACAGCGGCTGCGGCGCGGACCAGCCGTTGGGGTCGGTGGGGTCGCTCGACGTGCGGTAGATGAAGGGCCACTGACCCCACTGGTACGCGAGGACCCAGATCTTCTTGGGCGCGAAGTAGAACAGCGTGGGCGCGACCGCGGGCTGGTTCATCGCCTTCTGTCCGGCGGACGCCATGTCCGACCAGTGGGTGAAGGGGCTGAACGTCATCGAGCCGTACTTCGATCCGTTGAAGTTCGACCCGTAGACCACGTGCTTGCCGTTGTGCACCACGCTGGTGAAGTCCTTCAGCGAGGCCCACCCGTTCGCCGGCTGCGCCAGGGCACCCGTCGAACTCCACGTGTACGTCGACGGAAGCGCGCACGTGCCGCCGCCCGACCCGGACGGGGCGGTCCACTTCTGATTGCTGCCGGACCAGCAGGAGTGCAACTGGATCTTGGTGCCGTCGGCGGTGGCCGCGCCGACGGCGTCGAGACACAGCCCTGACTGGACACCGACGATCGTGCCGTTCGTGTTGATGTTCCACTGCTGGTTGGTGCCGCCGTTGCAGTCCCAGATGACCACCGCGGTGCCGTTGGCGGTGCCCTTGCTCTTGGCGTCCAGGCACTTGTTGCCGTGGATCTTCAGCTGCTTGCCGTCGGTGTAGGTCCAACGCTGGTTGCCCTGTCCGCCACAGGTCCACAGCTGCGCCTGGGTGCCGTTGGCGGTGGTGGAGGCGGGGATGTCGATACAGCGGCCGGAGGCCGCGCCCTTGATCTCCCCCGTCCCCGTACCCGTACCGGTACCGGCACCGTCGGACGGCTTGCTCGGGGTGGGCCCCGAGCCGGCGTTGAGGGCGTTCATGACGGCGGTGTACGCGGGCTTGGGCTTGCCGTTGTTGTCGAACAGCAGCGGGTTTTCGCCGCTGCGCCAGGAGTCGCTGTCACGGACGCCCCACACCGTGATGCCGGTGCACCGGGCTACGGACAGGCAGGCTTTGACCGCGTCGGCGTAGTGGGTGGGTGATGCCTGGGCGATGTCCAGCTCGGTGATCTGGACGTCGACGCCCAGGGCGGCGAAGTTGGCCAGGGTGGTCTTGAAGCTCGCCGGCGGGCCGTCCGCCCCGAAGTGGCTCTGGAGTCCGACGCAGTCGATGGGCACGCCGCGGGACGTGAAGTCCTTGACCATCCGGTAGACGCCCTGGGTCTTGGCGTCCGACCAGTTCTCGATGTTGTAGTCGTTGTAACAGAGCTTGGCCGAGGAGTCGGCCGCACGGGCGGTGCGGAACGCTTCCTCGATGAAGCCGTTGCCCAGGACCTTCTGGAACACCGAGCTGCGGAGCCGGCCGCTGGGGCCGTCAGCGAACGCCTCGTTGACCACGTCCCAGGCGTAGATCCTGCCCTTGAAGTGGGTCATCGTGGTGGTGATGTGGCCGTTCATCACGCTGCGCAGCGTGTTCGCGTCGCCGATCGAGCCGACCCATGCGGGGAGCTGCGAGTGCCAGACCGTGGTGTGGCCGCGCACGCGCTGGCCGTTCGCCTTCGCACGGTCGACGATGCGGTCGGCGGGGCCGAACTTGAAGGTGCCGCGGGACGGCTGGACGGCGTCCCACTTCATCTCGTTCTCCGGGGTGATCATGTTGAACTCCCGGTCGGCGATCGCGGTGTACGCCGAGTCGCCGAGCCTGCCGGCGGCCACAGCGGTGCCGAAGTACCTGCCCGAGGGGGCCGCCTGCGTACCCAGGTTCGCGGCTCCGGCGGAGCTGGGGAGGAGCGTCACGACACCGGCCACCACCGCCGCGGCCGACAGTCCTACCGTCACTGTTCGGCGACGCCGGCTGAGCCGGTGCAGGCCCTTCATGATTCTCCTCGGGGGTCGCGGGTCACCCTGGGTGCCGTGATCATGCGAACGTGTCGCGTCATGTGGAGGGGCTTTCTTCCGGAGATGCGTCAACGGGGAAGTCGGGGAACCTGCCACGCCGGCACGCCATGGTGAGCGGCGGGAAGGGCACCCCATGCAAGGGAGGCCTCCGCACTCGGGGCCTCGTAACAAAAAAGTCGCCCCGTCCGGACGATTGCTCAGTGAGGCATCTCGCGGGCGGAAAGCGTTATGCCGAGCCCCGCGGTCTGGTCGTCCCGCTGGAAAGGGGGACCGTGCACGCACGAGGTGCGGTGCTCAGGCCCAGGCCCTGCGCATGATGAAGGAAGCCTGGCCGGCGAAGGCCCGAGTGCCGTCGGAGCCGTCGAGCCAGACGCCACCGTCGCGGTGGCGGAGGACCGATCCGGGATAGTTGTGCGCGTGCAGGGTCACCGACCCGGCGACCGCCCCGGGACGCGGACAGAAGGTGGCGTCTTCACGGAACAGTTCGCTGCCGTCGTTGCTGCTCAGCCGTAGCCGCAGGTCACGATGGCGCAGATAGCGACCGTCGGCGGCGCGGAAGGTGACGCACCGTGTGTCGGCCAGCCCCCCGATGACCGTGAAGGTGACCCGCTGCCGGGTCCGCGTGCTGCTGGACGCGGAGACCCGGCCGAGCGTCGCGAAGTCGCCGGCATACGTGAGGTACAGGGCGGGGCGGTCCACGGACTCCAGCGACTGTGCGCCCAGCGGAACAGTGCCTGCGACGGCGGACGGACTCACCGGGGACGGTTCGGCCGGCGTGGTGGTGCGCGACGGGATCGGCGTGGTGGTGCGCGACGGGATCGGCGTGGGAGCGCCGACCGTGGGCGCGGCGATGACACCGGGCTCCCGATGCGCCGGTTCGGGCCAGGTCGCGTAGGTGGCGGTCCCGGCGATGAGCACCGCGCCGGTGGCGAGGCTCACCAGCGGATGAGCGGTCACCACCTGGAGTTTGCCGATCAGCGCGCTGTGCAGACCGCCTCCCCACGTCGCCGTGCCGACGGCGACGTGTGCCGTGGCCAGCCCGGCGGTGCTCGCGGCCGTACTCGACAGCAGGCCCTTGGCGGCCAGCGCGGCGATGAGGCCGGCCGGGACGGCCAGCGTCGCGAGGCTGAGGAGCAGGCGTTCGGCCGGAACCCGACCTGTCGTCGTCGCCATGCAGACCGGGCAGTCACGGGTGTGCCGCGCGATCCGCTTGCGCCACACCGATGTACGGAGCCCGTCCCAGCCGACGACGGTCTCGTCCAACTGCGGACAGCGCGGATCGGTTTCCAGCGCGGCGACGATCGTCCGGCTCAGTTCCAGCTGCTCGCGCATGCGTTGCAGGCGTACTCCGACGTGGGCGACAGAGAGCCCCATCGACGCGGCGACGTCGTCACGGCTCAGCGAGCCGGCGCATTCCTGCAACCACAGCGACAGCAGCACCCGATGGTCCGGGTCGAGCCACCGGCCGGCCTCGACGATCTGACGGCGCTCGTCCGACACATGCATGCGCAGGATCGTCACGCCCTCGGGCTCGGCGCCGACGGCCGGGATCTGGCGTGCCTCGTCGATGACCGTGGTCCGGCCGGCGAAGGCGCGTTGCCGGTGCCAGTAGGTATTGATCTGGCGGAGCGTGATCGACACCAGCCAGGACCGGAAGCTCTCGGGGGCACGCAGGGCAGGCAGGTCGCGCACCACGCGCAGCAGGGTCTCCTGGACGACGTCGTCGACGTCGGCATGTCCGCTCAGCGACCGCCCGACGATGTTGTAGACCAACGGCAGGTAGGCGGCGACCAGCTCCTCGCGCGCCCGATCGTCACCGGCCTGCGCCGCGACGACCAACCCCGCGTGGTCCGCGTCCATGAGCCCCCTTCCCACCTCCCTCAGGGAGCGATCCGCCGAGTACGGCGCCTCACCCTAGCGTCGGCGCGGTACGCGGCCAAAGCCTGCGCCCTGGATCAACGGACCGGCCCGTGCCGACGTGGAGGGCCCGGTACCGCGGGTGCGTTCGGGTGGCCGGCGGCCCACTCGTGGACGGCACAGCGGCCCCGTCGGGGCTGCCGTTTGCGGACCCGTTCCGACCGCTGTTCACCGCCCGTCGGGGCACGGCGAGGGCACGCCCGACCGCCCCCGCATCGCGTGCGCGCCATGCCGGTGGCCGGGCGGCGTACCCGAGTAGGGCCGATGCCTGCTGTTCGGGTGAACCCGTCAGGCAGCGCCGCCTGCACGGGCGGCAACAGCTCCCTGGCGTGCGGGTCCTCGGGCAGGGTTGAGGACGGTCGCCCCAGCGGGGTTCGCGGACTGGCCTGCCGTGGGCACAGGCTGCGACCGCACGGGGGGACGCCTTCTACGAGGCGGTGGGGGCCGACCGAAAGGCCTCGGGCGATCGGAAAGAGCGTCAGGGAGCAGTTCTCGTGGAGGGGCCGGTCCCGCGGTGTCGGAGGAGGAGAGGAGCGGTCATGCCCCCAACCGGGGAGCGAGATCCAGGCGCCCATCAGGGGCGCGCCGACGGTGAGCGGTTGGTGGCAATGGACCTCGCGGGCACGCTCGCGGCAGCGGAATCCGCCTCTCCCGTCGAGTCACTGGACGTCGTCGCACGGATGCTCAGGGACCGCCTGAACGCTGCTGCGGTCTCGTTCCTGATCGTCGACTTCACCGGGTCGTCAGTGGTGCGGCTCGGGGCAGCCGACAACGTCGAGTCCGACGAGCCCCCTGAGCGCGTCGCGCTGCCCGGCACCCTCTACGCGGACGTGTTGCGCACACAGCGGCCGGCCCTCCAGCGAGAGGGCAACGGTTTGGTCAGGGTCGTGGCGCCCGTCACCAACCGCGGCGACGCCATCGGCCTGCTCGAACTCTCTCTGCCGGATGGCCCCGACGAAGGCGCGATGAGGCAGATCGGTGAGACCGCGCATGCCTTGGCCTACATCGTCATCGCGAACCGGTCCTTCACCGATGTCTACCAGTGGGGCCGTCGTACGCGGCCCCTGAACCTGGCGGCCGAGATCCAGCACCGGCTCCTCCCCGCCTCACTGGCCTGTGAGGCGGCCCAGTTCACGGTCGCCGGAGCACTGGAACCGGCGACGCACGTCGGCGGCGACACCTTCGACTACGTCGTCGACCGCGACACCATGCAGCTCTCCGTCACCGATGCCATGGGCCACGACGTGGAAGCCGCGCTGCTCGCCACCCTCGCAGTGGGCGCCCTTCGCAGGGCAAGGCGTGCCGGCGCCGAGCTCGAAGTACAGGCCACGGAGGCCAACCGGGCCGTCATCGACCACGGCAGGCGGGCCTTCGTCACCGGGCAGCTGCTGCGCGTCAGCCTGCTCGACGGGACCACCCAGTTCGTCAACGCGGGGCATCCGTGGCCGCTGCTCCTGAGACAGGAGAGGGTTGAGGAGGTGGTTCCCGAGGTGGATCTCCCCTTCGGCGTCCAGCTGCGCAGCGCCTACCGGGTGCAGCGGCTGGACTTGCGAGCGGGCGACCGCCTCGTGATGCTCACCGACGGCATGCTCGAGCGCCGCGCCGTGGAGGTCGACCTGCCCTCCCTGATCGTGCGCACGGGCGATCTCCACCCCCGCGAGGCCTCCCGCGCTCTGGTCGCGGAGATCCTCCACGCCCACGGCGGCCGTCTCCAGGACGACGCGACGGTCATGTGCCTGGACTGGCACGGTACCCACCAGGTCACACGCAGCGCTGACGCCGGGGCGGACCTGGCGGAGGCGTCCGCGCCCGAATAGCACTCATTCGACGACCGAGACCCGCCGATCCCGACGGGCGCACTCGGTTCAGGCCGCGGTCGGCGGGTCCGTCGATTCGGCGGCGCGGCGGTATTCGGCGTTGATGCGCTGGGCTTCTTCGAGCTGGTCTTCGAGGATGATGATGCGGCAGGCGGCCTCGATGGGGGTGCCCTGGTCGACGAGTTCCCGGGCGCGGGCGGCGATGCGCAGCTGGTAGCGGGAGTAGCGGCGGTGGCCGCCCTCGGAGCGGAGCGGGGTGATCAGGCGGGCCTCTCCGAGGGCGCGGAGGAAGCCCTGGGTGGCGCCGAGCATGTCTGCCGCCCGGCCCATGGTGTAGGCGGGGTAGTCGTCGTCGTCGAGACGGCCGAAGGAGTCGTCTGCTGTCACTGGCACCTCTCTGGTGAACGCGTTGAGGGGCCCTGGTGCCGTACTGGCACCAGGGCCCCGAAGGAACTACTACACCATCTGTCGGCCCTGATACCGCGCCGACCCTGTGATTCCGCCGACCCGACCGACAAGCTGGGAAGTCGACCACGACCACACCCCGGCCGGCTGGCCCATGGCCGAACGCTTCGCCCCGCGCGCAGCCGGCTCCGGTCAGGCGGCGGCGCGCTGAGGCCGGCGCAGTTGTGCCTGTCCGAAGAGGAGCGCGTAGTCGTCGGGGAGTCGCTGGAGGACGCGGGCGAGGAGGTCGGGTCCGGCGAGCGCGGTGACGGTGGCGAGTACGGAGCCGGTGTCCCAGCGGGCGATGGCCGGGCTCACGCCGGTTCGTGCGGCCAGGTCCTTGACGAAGCCCCAGCCGGTGAGCTGCTCGGTATCGGGGATCTGGGCGGTCAGGGTGAGGGCGGCTTCGACGGGCAGGCACTGGGCGAGGTCGACGCGCTCGTCACCGGTGACCTGCCGGCCGAGCGCGGCGAGAACGGCGCGGACGGCTTCTTCCGCGCGTTCGCGGGTGGGGTAGGCGCCCTCGTAGCGGACGCGTTCCAGCATCTGGTCGAACGTCATCGCGGGGGTGGGCCGGTCCGGTCGAGGCTGGTCGTACATGGTGCTGCGGTTGCCTTTCTCTTCGAAGGTTCGAGTTCCGGCCGTCGGCGCCGGTCAGGTGGGCTGGTGGTGGCCGAAGAGGAGGTCGTAGCCGGGCGGGAGCTGGAGCAGGACCTCGCGCATGAGGACGTCACCCGCCGCGGCGGCCACGGTGGAGAGGACCGCGCCGATGTCCCACAGGGCTGTCTTCTCGGTGGCGCCTTCGATCCAGGCCGCGGTCGCGCGGACGAAGCGTTCGGGTGAGAGCGGTTCGGCGGCCTGCAGGGGATTGAGGAGGATCAGGGCGTACGTCTCGGGGAGCCGGGCGGCGAGCTCGGCCCGCACGGTGCCGACCAGGTGCGCGCCCAGTAGGGCGAGGACGACGTGGGCCGCCCGTTCCGCTTCGGGCAGGGTCGTGTACTCGCCGCGTTCCTGGACGTGGGCCAGGAACGCCTCCCTGCGTATCGACATCACGTCACCTCCGGGGAGGGGTGAAGGGGCGAGGGGCGCGGAGGACGGGGTGCCCGGAGGGGGATCGGTTTCCCGTCCTCCGCCGCTGTGGGACCGGTCAGCCGGAGATCTGCTTGCGGCCGGATTCGCCGCCGATGCTGATCTTCCGCGGCTTGGCGCGCTCGGCGATCGGGATCCGCAGGGTCAGGACGCCCGCGTCGTAGTCGGCTTCGATGTGCTCGGTGTCGAGGGTGTCGGCGAGCATGATCTGGCGGGAGAAGGCGCCCAGGGGTCGCTCGGAGAGTTCCATCTGCACGCCGTCGGACTTCCCCGCGGGCCTGCGCTCGGCCTTCACCGTCAGCATGTTCCGCTCGACGTCGATGTCGATCGCCTCGGTGCTCACGCCGGGGAGGTCGAAGGCGATCACGTACACGTCGCCCTGCCGGTAGGCGTCCATCGGCATCACGGCCGGCTTCGACCACGTGCCCGACGCACCCGACAGCTGCTGGACGATCCGGTCCATCTCGCGGAACGGGTCAGTGCGCATCAACATCGCGAAACACCTCCAGTTGGTTCAGGCAGGAACTGCCAATGCGCTTCAACGTGCTTCCGTTGTAACATGTCATCGAAACGACGACAAGCAAGGAGTCATCTGGAGGATGACAAGCAGCGAGAGGGTCATGAACGAAGCCGGCCAGCCGGCCGCGCCGGTCCCCTTCCCCGCCGCGGCGACGGCCTTGCGGGCCATCGACCAGGCCGTGAGGCACGCGCAGCGTTCCTCTGCCGGGACGCCCCCGACCGAGCCGACAGACGCGGGCCCGCACCCGGCGCTGGCCGCGCTGCTGATGCTGCGCGAGGTCCGTGAACAGCTCGCCGGCTGGGAGAGCGGCCTGATCGAAACAGCCCGGGGCCAGGGCGCGAGCTGGGCCGACCTCGCCGGACCCCTAGGGGTCGCGAGCCGCCAGGCCGCCGAACGCCGCTACCTGCGCTTGCGCCCCGGCACGGCCGGAAGCACCGGCGAAGAACGCGTCCAGGCCACCCGCGACACACGTGCCGCAGACCGCGCCGTCACCGCTTGGGCCCGTGACAATGCGGCCGACCTGCGCCGGCTCGCCGGCCAGATCACCGCCCTCACCGACCTTCCCGACGCCGCCGCGGCAGCCGTCGGCGAACTGAACCGGGCCCTGGCCGACAACGACGCAGCGCGCCTCCTCCGGCCCCTGACCGACACCCGGCCGCACCTGCGCTCCGAAGACTCGGCCCTCGTCGATCACCTCGACGCCGTGACCCGACACACCGACCACCTCCGCCAGGACAGCCACGACCGGCGCGGCACCTGACCCGGAAGACGAACCGCACCGTGCCGACGCCGCGCAGCCGTTCGAGCGTGCGGGGCACCTGGTCGGGCCCCGGCCTGGACACGGATCAGGGCCGCGCAGCAACAGCTGCGCGGCCCTGATCCGGTACGCGTCGGATCCCGCCGACATCGCGGGCGTCCGCTGCTTCGGGTCGAGCGGTACGGGCCGCAGGGGCGGCCTTACGTGCCGGTCTCGGTGCCCGCGGGTGGTGAAGGTCAGGCCGGGGTGATGTTCTCGGCCTGGGGGCCCTTCTGGCCCTGGGTGACGTCGAACGTCACGGTCTGGCCCTCCTGGAGCTCACGGAAGCCCGAGGAGTTGATCGCGGAGTAGTGGGCGAAGACGTCCGGGCCGCCGCCGTCCTGGGCGATGAAGCCGAAGCCCTTCTCCGCGTTGAACCACTTCACAGTTCCCGTAGCCATGTCTCATGCCTTCCAGTCGATGAACGCCTCCCGCTCCATGCGGAAGGCGGAGCTGATCGCCCTGGTTCCTGCGGCACAGCACAGCAAAAAGCCCACGCCGAACGCGTGGGCACAGGGGAACTTCCGAACCACGACAGCTGACGCAGACGCTACACGCCGACAACGGGCTGTCACCAGAGGGAAACGAGCACGCGTGACGACCCCCGACAGGCACGGGTGGGGTGTGCCCGCCGAGACCGGCGGGCACACCCCACCTCAGGCCGCTGTCCGTGGATGTATCTCGGCCGCTGCGCGACGGTATTCGGCGTTGACGCGCTGCGCTTCTTCGAGCCGGACTTCGAGCATGACGATGCGGCAGGCCGCCTCCACGGGAGTGCCGTGGTCGACGAGTTCCCGGGCGCGGGCGGCGATGCGCAGTTGGTAGCGGGAGTAGCGGCGGTGTCCGCCGGCGGAGCGGAGCGGGGTGATGAGGCGGGCTTCGCCGATGGCGCGGAGGAAGCCCTGGGTGGTGCCGAGTATCTCGGCGGCCCGGCCCATCGTGTAGGCGGGGTAGCCGTCGTCGTCGAGACGGCCGAACGAATCGTCTGCTGTCATCGCACCTCACTGCGAAACAGGTAGGGAAAGGGGTCGGAACGCGGGGAGGGGCCCTGGCGCGTACGACACCAGGGCCCCGAAGGAACTGCTACACCATCTGTCGGCCCTGAGACTGCGCCGACCCTGTGTTTCCGCCGACCCGGCCGAGATGCTGCCGGGAGTGCGGGGATCGCGGTTGCTTGACCGGAGACCACCTCACTATCGATGTCCTGCGGTACCCGGGCTCAAGGCTTCCGCCCGGGCGATCCTGATGGCGCCTCAACTCCTCCGTTCTTCCCTCGGTGATCAACTGCTTACCAAACGGGAGACACCGCGAACTGCGGGTTACTGCTGTACCGCTGATACCGCGAACTGCTGGTGGCCTGACCCAGCGCCACTCTCCGGCAGCCAGCCCCGTTGCCCGTCCTGCGTCTGCTCTGGCTTAGAACCCCACTGCCGAACTTCCCGGTGCGCGCGCCCGCAGCCGACGCCTTCACCGAGGTGCTGCTCACTACTTCACTGCTGGGTACTGCGACTGCTGGGTACTGCGAACTGCACTTACGGGTACTGCCACTGCGTTGACTGCGTACTGCTGACGGCGGCCCCTGATCACTGCGGGCCACCCGGTCCGGTCGTCAGCCCCGTCGCCGTCCTGCAACAACCCTGGCTTCGAAACTCCACCACCGCACCGTCCTGCGCACTGCAACTGCGGGTACTGCTGCCCGGCAGTTCGTCTCTGCCGGGCCCTGCGGTCTCTCTGGGCTACGAGAGAAACCATAACCACGCCATCGCGCAATGTCTACTCCGGCCGTCATAGATTTTCGTGCCCGCCGAGGAGAGCTAGACCTTCACGGTCGACCCAGGATGCGCAGAGCAGCCTGCACAGCAGGTCAGGGCTCAGGAGACGCATTGCCCGCGCGACCGCTGTCACCCGTCGGGCCTCCGACGGGAAGACGGTGAGTGCTCTTCTCGACCGGTAGCCCTCCCGATGGAGAGAACGGGCCGACCGGTGCATAAAATCGGCTCCCATGTCGAAGCCTGACGAGCTGCTCGTTGACGTTGCCACCCTGGTGGAGTCCGGGCAGAGCAATCAGATGTCCCTGACCGTTGTCACCGGTGGCGCTGTCATCACCGGTCGGCTGGCACCCGAAGCCGTGTGGAGGCAGCGGGTGTCGGAGGTCCTGACGGACTCCGCCCGCCTGGGCGAGTTCGCCGCCATCTTCACCACCACGACACCCCAAGAGGGGCCGCCCACCCATCTGCACTTCCATGTGGCCCGCATCCTTCAGGGCACGGTGGGGATCCCGGAGACGGGTGGGATGTATCGCGTCTCGATCGCGGATGTCAGCGCCTGGACCATGGGCGACTTCAGCTACTCCGACCACTGACCCGACCTTCGCGTAAGAACCCCCGGTATGCGGGAGGGCCCGACCGGCACGTGCCGGTCGGGCCCTCCTCGCTGTTCGGGTGTCGGCTCGCGCCGGTCCTGTCCGTCAGACGGCCACCGGGACGCCGAGCATCGCGGAAGCCCGCTGGAGCGGGCTGAGGCCGTGCGTGGGCACGGCGGCCCGGGGAAGGTCGCGGCAGGTGAACCCGAGCTGGTTCATGGCCCGGATGACTTCACCGGTGCTGAAGTCACGGCGGTCCTGCCGAGTGATGACCTGGCCGACCTGCTTAGCGGGGTAGGTACGGCGCCCGATGATCACTGACTCGCCGACGACCTGCTCGGGCTTGATGCCCTTCATCGACTCCAGGACACCGCTCTTGGTCAGGTCGAACGGGAAACGGGCGATGACACAGCGCATGTTGCCTCACAGGAAGAAGAAAGGGGGACGGTCGTGCCGTGGTGAGGCGGTTCAGCGGGCAAGGGCGAGGCTGCCCAGAGCACTGCCCTGATCACGTGCTTCTCAGGCCGCCGCGTCGAAGGCCGACTGCCGCACGCTCACGCGCCGGACGGTCGAAGCGGGCCGACGCCTCCCCCGGGAGGCCGCGCCGCGCTTGGCGCGTTCGACGACCGGTGCGGTGATGACGACGGGGATGCCGGAGGGGGCC
Source organism: Streptomyces sp. NPDC058650 (assembly GCF_042717315.1). Taxonomy (NCBI): domain Bacteria; kingdom Bacillati; phylum Actinomycetota; class Actinomycetes; order Kitasatosporales; family Streptomycetaceae; genus Streptomyces; species Streptomyces sp. NPDC058650. The sequence continues at coordinate 294,985 of NZ_JBHXRL010000001.1, read as the reverse complement.
TGGGCGCCGGTGATCCGGTTCAGGGCCTCTTCGCCCGAGCGGACCTGGGTGGTCTGCGGGGTGATGCCGGCGGCCTGCATGAGGCGGGTCATGTCGCGGCGCTGGTTCGGGGTGACGAGGGTGACGACGCTGCCGGACTCGCCGGCGCGGGCGGTGCGGCCGCCGCGGTGGAGGTAGTCCTTGGGGTCGGTGGGCGGGTCGACGTTGACGACGAGGTCGAGGTTGTCGACGTGGATGCCGCGCGCCGCCACGTTCGTCGCGACCAGCACGGTCACGTGTCCGGTCTTGAACTGGGCGAGGGTGCGGGTGCGCTGCGGCTGCGACTTCCCGCCGTGCAGGGCGGCGGCCCGGACACCGCTGTTCAGCAGGTCCTGGGTCAGCCGGTCCACGGCGTGCTTGGTGTCCAGGAACATCATCACCCGGCCCTCGCGCGCCGCGATCTCCGTCGTCGTCCGCTGCTTGTCGGCGCCGTGGACATGCAGCACGTGGTGCTCCATCGTCGTCACCGCACCGGCCGAGGGGTCCACCGAGTGCACGACGGGGTCGGTCAGGTAGCGGCGTACCAGCAGGTCGACATTGCGGTCCAGGGTGGCCGAGAACAGCATCCGCTGCCCCTCGGGACGCACCTGGTCCAGGAGGGCGGTGACCTGCGGCATGAAGCCCATGTCGGCCATCTGGTCGGCCTCGTCGAGGACGGTGATCGCGACCTGGTTCAGCCCGCAGTCGCCCCGGTCGATGAGGTCCTTCAACCGGCCGGGCGTGGCCACGACGACTTCCGCGCCGCCGCGCAGTGCTCCGGCCTGCTTGCCGATCGACATGCCGCCGACGACCGTGGTCAGGCGCAGCTTCACGGCGCGGGCGTACGGGGTGAGGGCGTCGGTCACCTGCTGGGCCAGCTCGCGGGTGGGGACGAGGACCAGCGCCAGCGGCCGGCGCGGCTCGGCGCGCAGTCCGGCGGTACGGGCCAGCAGCGCGAGGCCGAAGGCCAGGGTCTTGCCGGAGCCGGTGCGCCCGCGGCCGAGGACGTCACGGCCCGCGAGGGTGTTGGGCAGGGTGGCGCCCTGGATGGGGAAGGGCACGGTCACGCCCTGCGCGCGGAGGGCCGCCAACAGCTCGACCGGCATGGCGAGATCGGCGAAGGCCTCGACGGCGGGCAGAGCGGGAGTGATCGTCTTCGGCAGGGCGAACTCGCCTTGGATCGAGGCGGGCCGGCGGCCGTAGCCGCCCGAGCGGCTCGGACCTCCGGAACGCCTCGGGGCCGACGAGCCGAAGCGGCTGCCCCGCTCCGAACCGGCGGCAGCGCCGAAAGCGGGACCGCCGGTGCGGCCACGGGTGTGAGAGGAACGGTTGTTCGTACGTGTGCGGTTCATTCAGAACCTTCCTTGATACGGCGCGTATCAAGGAATTCCCGCAGCGGAAACGCGGCGCGGGGAATCACGAGAACGGTGCCGAATGGAATGCGAAAGCGACTCTGGCCTACAGGGATTCTGTACGGTCGCAGGCGCTGAGATGGGGTGGCGTCATGTGGACGCGAAACCAAGAAAAGTCGAGCGGGGGTAGAGCGCCGAGCAGGCTGTAACCCTGAATACTTCGTCCCGCAGGTGACACCACTACGGGAAATACGTGCAGCTGGGGCCCGCACCCCGAGGGATGCGGGCCCCAGCTACGAAATGCGCGTCAGCGTCAGGCGAGAACGATGTTCTCGGCCGTCGGGCCCTTCTGGCCCTGAGCGATGTCGAAGGTGACCTTCTGGCCTTCCAGCAGCTCGCGGAAACCCTGGGCGGCGATGTTCGAGAAGTGGGCGAAGACGTCGTCGCCGCCACCGTCCTGCTCGATGAAGCCGAAACCCTTTGCCGCGTTGAACCACTTCACGGTGCCAGATGCCATGTCATATCTCCTTTGGGGCAGTACACCGGCATCCGCACTGTACGGACACCGTGTCGCCGCGATGATGCCCCGCCGGAAAATGACCCGGAAATATGAAGCGCTCGAATGTGGCGCGGAGGCCGTGGAGCGCTTGAAGTTTTTGGGTACCAAAACTGCAACCGAGATCGACAGTAGCACGCTGCAGCGGTTTGCGTGCGTTAAATAACTCCCTCGTGTGCGGTGCGGAAAAACTCTCCCTGCGGGGTCCATTAAACTCTCCGACCGCGGGGATAGATATTGATTCCCCCCGACTGCAGCGTTTCGGGAGCAAGCTCGCAGGTGCTCCATGGAGGACCAGGCGGTCCCGTCGAGGGCCGAGAAGTCTGGACAACGACGAAGCCCCAGGTCGCTGACCTGGGGCTTCGTAGAAGAGCGGATGACGGGAATCGAACCCGCGCTATAAGCTTGGGAAGCTCATGTTCTACCATTAAACTACATCCGCACAGCGGACGGGTGATCCGTGCCGCATCGTTGCACACTGTACCCCATGCGCCACTTGAGGCGAAGCTCACGCCTGGGCGTGTGCGGAGCGCCGCCTGGAGGGTGTCCTGTTGATCCCCTAATGTGGCTGTCTCGTCCACCGCATGTGTAGGGGAAGGGACTTGATGGGTTCCATGGAGCGCACCGTCGTCCGTTGTGCCGAGGGGCACGTGTTCAGTACCGCCTCGTTCCCGCTGCAGCAGCTCGGGGCCGGGCGGATCGGGCCCGGGCGGCTCATTCGGTGTCCGCGGTGTGCGCGGCTGCGGCACGCGGTGCCCGTGGTGCTCGGGCAGCGCTGAGCCGAGGGGTCGGGCGCGGGGCCCTGCCGATTGGGGCAGGTCCGCGCCCTCTGCGTATCGTGGGGGCGTGCTTCTCTCAGACAAGGACATCCGGGCCGAGATCGACGCCGGACGGGTGCGCATCGACCCGTACGACGAATCCATGGTGCAGCCCTCGAGCATCGACGTGAGGCTTGACCGCTTCTTCCGGGTGTTCGAGAACCACCGCCACCCCCACATCGACCCCGCCGTCGAGCAGCTCGACCTGACGCGTGAGGTCGAGCCGGAGGGCGACGAGGCGTTCATCCTCCACCCGGGCGAGTTCGTGCTCGCCTCGACCTACGAGGTCATCTCCCTGCCGGACGACATCGCGTCGCGGCTGGAGGGGAAGAGCTCTCTCGGGCGGCTCGGGCTGGTCACGCACTCGACCGCCGGGTTCATCGACCCCGGTTTCTCCGGGCACGTGACCCTGGAGCTGTCGAACCTCGCCACCCTGCCGATCAAGCTGTGGCCGGGCATGAAGATCGGCCAGCTGTGCATGTTCCGGCTGAGCTCGCCCGCCGAGTTCCCGTACGGGAGCGAGCGGTACGGCTCGCGGTACCAGGGACAGCGGGGGCCGACGGCCTCCCGCTCGTTCATGAACTTCCATCGGACCCAGGTGTGAGGCGGTAGCCGGCATGAGTGCAGTACGCGAGAACCTGACGTACGAGGGCTTCGGCACCGCCGTCCGCGAGCTGGCGCAGACCATCGCCGACGACGGTTACGAGCCCGACATCGTGCTCTCGATCGCCCGCGGCGGCGTCTTCGTCGCCGGCGGTCTGGCCTACGCGCTCGACTGCAAGAACATCCACCTCGTGAACGTGGAGTTCTACACCGGCGTCGGGACCACCCTGGAGATGCCGGTCATGCTGGCGCCCGTGCCCGACGCGATCGACTTCTCCGACAAGAAGGTCCTGATCACGGACGACGTCGCCGACACCGGCAAGACGCTCAAGCTCGTCCACGACTTCTGCGTCGACCACGTCGCCGAGGTCCGCTCGGCCGTCATCTACGAGAAGTCGCACTCGCTCGTGAAGTGCGAGTACGTGTGGAAGAAGACCGACGAGTGGATCAACTTCCCCTGGTCGGTCGAGCCGCCCGTCGTGCGGCGCGAAGGCCAGGTTCTCGACGCCTGAGGCGACGGGGCCTGCCGCTGTCGTCCGTGTCGAGGATCTGAACTCCACGCTCCCGCACCTGGTCACCTGGTCACCTGAGTCGGCTTAGGTGACCAGGTTGCTCAGTGACCCGCCGCCGCCGCTGAGCGGGCGTACGGAGAAGCCCCCCACCGCCGTGCGATGGGGGGCTTCTCCGTGTCCGTACGTACGCGGTACGCGGCTACAGCATGCCCAGCTTGGTCAGGCTCAGCAGCGCCACCAGCTGGATCGCCGACGCGCCCAGGGCCTTCGGCCACGGCAGGTCGTGCGAGCGGCTCACCATCACGGTGAGCAGGGCGCCGAGCGCCAGCCAGGTCAGCCAGCCGACGACCTGGACGAAGCCGTTCTCGCCGCCGAGGAAGAGCGCGAAGACGAGCCGGGGCGTGTCCGTGATCGACATGATCAGCATCGACAGGCCCACGGTCGGCTGCCAGGAGCCGTCGCCGCCGAGCTGGCGCGCGAGCGTGTGCGTGACCGCGCCGAGGATTAGGCCGCCGACGACGAAGCCGAGGGCGGTCATCAGGACGTACGGGATCGCCGTCGACAGGGTCGCGTTGATCGCCTCGTCGCGCGCCTTGTCGAAGCCGAAGATCGCGAGCAGGCCGTAGAGGAAGGTGACGATCAGCGCCGGGCCCCAGACGGCGTGGTCCCGCATCCGGAGGAACGTGTCCGCCGGGCGCAGCACGATGCCGCTCAGGAGCGCCTTCCAGGGGAGGCGGGGGCCGGTGGGGACGGGCGCGGCCTGGTAGCCGCCGCCGTCGCCGTACGGGTCGTCGACGCTGAACATCTGCGTGTGGCCCGGGTTGTTCGCCGTACCGGCGTACGCCTGCTGCGCGGGCTGCTGCTGCCCGTACGGGTCCCCGAAGTACTCCGGCTCTCCGTAAGGCTGCTGCGGCTGCCCCTGGGGACCGCCGTACTGGCCGCCGCCCCGCGGGCCCTGCTGACCGCCGTACTGGCCGCTCTGCGGGGGCCACTGCTGCTGCGGGTACGGCGGCGGGGCCGCGTTGTACCCGTAGGGCGCCTGCTGCGGTTGCTGCTGCTGCGGGGGGCGGTTGTCCCGGCCGCGTCCGTTCCTGAATCCAGCCACGCCCTTGAACGTACCCGCTCGGGCTGTGGGGACGCTCGTCCGGCCGGTCCTTGCCACTGAGCTGTGACATCCCCTAAGGGATGCCCAGGGGGCGGCGGGGCCGTGACGTGGCCGATGGCCAGGCGCGCGGCCGCTGTGACAAATCCGACGTATCACCTCAATGTCGGCCTCGTAGCTTCGGAGATGTCAGCGACCCGAGGACCCGAGCAAGGAGCCCTTCCGATGCGTGTCACCCGCCGTTCCGCCCGTACCGCCGCAGTCGCCACCGGGGCCGTCGCCGCCCTCCTCCTGCCGGCCGCGGGGGCCTTCGCCGCCGACGTGCCGGACCAGGACGCGGCCCGGACCGCGAGCGACCGGACCGCGAGCGACCAGAGCGCGAGTGACCAGACCGCGAGCGACCAGTCGGTCCTGTGGCGGAACGTCGACCTCGCCGACGGCTCGCTCGCCAAGGTCTACCAGGACGGCCCGGGCCGCTTCTCCGCCGAGATCTACGCGGGCGGGTCCCTGATCGACACCCTCACCACCACCGGGCAGCCGGCCTACGGGCAGAACAACGGCCTCCACGTCACGCTCCAGCCGGACGGCACGGTCACCTCCTGGCTGGAGACCGCCCCGAAGCCGACGCCCAAGCCGACGCCCAAGCCGACGCCGACCCCCAAGCCGACCCCCAAGCCCACCCCGCACCAGAAGACCGTCCAGCAGGCGTACGCCAAGATCACGCTCCCCGACGGCAACACCGCCAAGTTCTTCAAGAGCAAGGGCCAGAACACCTGGCCCCGCGTCGAGATCGACCGGACCGACGGGCACGCCGTCGGCACCCTCGACCTGAAGCACCCCACGGCCGCCCACCACGGCTGGACGTACAAGCTCGTCGACGCAGGTCAGCACCGCTACAAGCTCGCCGCGATCGACACCCCGAAGCAGGGCGCCGGCAGCTGGGTCTACGACTTCCAGGGCAAGCTGATCGAGAAGTACACCGCGCAGAAGGCCGCCTGACGCGAGCGTTCAGGCATGCGAAGAGGGCCGCCCCGCGATCTCGCGGGACGGCCCTCTCTCACGTACGGGTCCTTACGCGGCCGGCTCCGGCTCCGGCGCGGACTCCGGCTCCGGCTCCGCCGGGGTCTTCACCGAGTCGAGGAGCAGCTGTGCCACGTCCACGACCTGGAGGTTCTCCTTCGCCTTGCCCTCGTTCTTCTTGCCGTTGACGGAGTCCGTCAGCATGACGAGGCAGAACGGGCAGGCGGTGGAGACGATGTCCGGGTTCAGCGACAGGGCCTCGTCGACGCGCTCGGTGTTGATGCGCTTGCCGATCCGCTCCTCCATCCACATCCGGGCACCACCGGCGCCGCAGCAGAAGCCGCGCTCCTTGTGGCGGTGCATCTCCTGCTGGCGCAGGCCGGGGACGGCGGACATGATCTCGCGCGGCGGCGTGTAGACCTTGTTGTGACGGCCCAGGTAGCAGGGGTCGTGGTACGTGATGAGGCCCTCGACCGGGGTCACCGGGACCAGCTTGCCCTCGTCGATGAGGTGCTGGAGCAGCTGGGTGTGGTGGATGACCTCGTACTCGCCGCCGAGCTGCGGGTACTCGTTGGCGATGGTGTTGAAGCAGTGCGGGCAGGTCGAGACGATCCGCTTCGCCGACTTCGGCTTCTTGGTCGACTCGTCCTCGTCGTCCTCGCCGAACGCCATGTTCAGCATCGCGACGTTCTCCTGGGCGAGCTGCTGGAACAGCGGCTCGTTGCCCAGACGGCGGGGGGAGTCACCGGTGCACTTCTCGTCGCCGCCCATGATCGCGAACTTGACGCCCGCGATGTTCAGCAGCTCGGCGAAGGCCTTGGTGGTCTTCTTGGCCCGGTCCTCCAGGGCGCCCGCGCAGCCGACCCAGTACAGGTAGTCGTACTCCGAGAGGTCCTCGACGTCCTTCCCGACGATCGGGACCTCGAAGTCGACCTCCTTGGTCCACTCGACGCGCGCCTTCTTGGCGAGACCCCAGGGGTTGCCCTTCTTCTCCAGGTTCTTGAGCATCGTGCCCGCCTCGGACGGGAACGCGGACTCGATCATCACCTGGTAGCGACGCATGTCGACGATGTGGTCGATGTGCTCGATGTCGACCGGGCACTGCTCGACGCAGGCGCCGCAGGTGGTGCAGGACCACAGGACGTCCGGGTCGATGACGCCGTTCTCCTCGGCGGTGCCGATGAGGGGGCGCTCGGCCTCGGCGATCGCGGAGGCGGGGACGTCCTTGAGCTGCTCCGGCGTCGCCTTCTCGTTGCCCTCCATGTCCTTGCCGCCGCCGGCGAGCAGGTACGGGGCCTTGGCGTGCGCGTGGTCGCGCAGCGACATGATGAGGAGCTTCGGGGAGAGCGGCTTGCCGGTGTTCCAGGCGGGGCACTGCGACTGGCAGCGGCCGCACTCGGTGCAGGTGGAGAAGTCGAGGATGCCCTTCCAAGAGAACTGCTCGACCTGGGAGACACCGAAGACGGCGTCCTCGGCCGGGTCCTCCCAGTCGATCTCCTTGCCGGCGGTCGTCATCGGCTGGAGCGCGCCGAGGGCCGTGGAGCCGTCGGAGTTCCGCTTGAACCAGATGTTCGGGAAGCCGAGGAAGCGGTGCCAGGCGACACCCATGTTCGTGTTGAGCGAGACCGTGATCATCCAGGTGAAGGACGTGACGATCTTGAGCGCCGCGAAGAAGTAGGTGAGGTACTGGATCGTGCTCAGGCTCAGGCCGTCGAGCAGCGCGATCAGCGGGTACGAGGCGAAGAAGCCGGGCTCCCAGCTCGTCACGTGGTGCTGGACGCCTTCGAGGGCGCGCAGCGTCATGATGCAGACGCCGACGATCAGGATGACGGCCTCGACGAAGTAGGCCTGGCCCGTCTTGGAGCCGGTGAAGCGGGACTTGCGGCCCGCCCTGGTCGGCTTGCTGAGCTGGCGGATCACGATGAGGGTCACGATGCCGAGGACCGTCATCAGGCCGAGGAACTCGGTGAAGACCTCGTACGGCAGCCAGTCACCGATGATCGGGATCAGCCAGTCGGCCTGGAACAGCTGGCCGAAGGCGTTGACGATCGTCAGGAGCAGCGAGAAGAAGCCCACCGCGACGAACCAGTGCGCCACGCCGACGATGCCCCAGCGGTTCATCCGGGTGTGGCCGAGGAATTCCTTGACCAGCGTGATGGTGCGCTGTGTGGGGTCGCCGGTGCGCGTGCCCGCGGGGACCGGCTGGCCGAGGCGTACGAAGCGGTAGATCTGCACGGTGGCGCGGCCGAACAGCGCGACGGCCACCACCGTGATGACGATCGACACGACGATCGCGGCGAGTTGCATGAGGGGCTCCTCGGGCGGGCCTCGCGTGCCTACTACTCGCGGGCCTACTAAGCGGTAACTTATTGAGTCCGTGCTGAGATTACCGGGTCACGGCCCCGCGCTGTAGCGGCACTCACGGTGATCTGTGTCGCTCAGGCAAACCTTGCCGCGCGACGCCTGCGGACTGCTGGAAGCGTACGCGCCAGGATCGTCAGGTCCATCCCCAGCCAATGGTGGTCCACATAGTGGAGGTCGAGCAGCTCGCGCTCCTCCCACGGCAGCTCCGAGCGCCCGCTGATCTGCCACGGCCCGGTGAGTCCGGGGCGTACGGAGAGCCGGCGCCGGCCCTCGCCCGCGCACTCGCGGTGGGACGGGGTCAGCGGACACGGCCCGACCAGCGACATCTGGCCCGCGACGACGTGCAGGAGCAGGGGCAGCGCGGCCAGCGGGCTCTTCGTGCGGAAGGTCAGCATCGTGAAGGCGCGGCCGTCCAGACCGGCCACCGTCCGGCGGCGCAGGATCCCACCGCGCACCGTCCCGCCGCGCACCGTCCCGCCGCGCGCTGTCCCGCCGGGCGCCGTCCCGCCGAGCGCGACCGAGAGGGCGACGGCGGCGAGGACCGGGGAGAGCACGACCAGGAGGGCGAGCCCGCCCAGGATGTCGAAGGCACGCTTGGCCGTCATTCCCCACACCCTTCCGAGGGACCGAGTGAGAATCATGGGATATTCGTGGGATATGCCTGCTTTGCCCGGCAAGGGGCAACCCGGACTCTCTCACGCGCCACCCCGTCCGGTCCGGGATCGACGCGCGCCATGGCCCGTATGAGCGAGATAAAGGGTGAAGAATTGAGCCCCCTCCACTCAGGTCTGTTGACGCACCGCGGGGTCTCGTGCATCCTTGAGTCAGATCCACTCAAGTCAGTCAGCTGGAGGAATTGAAATGGCACGTGCGGTCGGCATCGACCTGGGCACGACTAACTCCGTCGTCAGCGTTCTGGAAGGCGGCGAGCCCACCGTCATCACCAACGCCGAGGGCGCCAGGACCACGCCGTCCGTCGTCGCCTTCGCGAAGAACGGCGAGGTGCTCGTCGGCGAGGTGGCCAAGCGTCAGGCCGTCACCAACGTCGACAGGACCATCCGGTCGGTCAAGCGCCACATGGGCACCGACTGGAAGATCGAGATCGACGGCAAGAACTTCAACCCGCAGCAGATGAGCGCCTTCATCCTGCAGAAGCTCAAGCGTGACGCCGAGGCGTACCTGGGCGAGAAGGTCGTCGACGCGGTCATCACCGTCCCGGCGTACTTCAACGACTCCGAGCGCCAGGCCACCAAGGAGGCCGGTGAGATCGCGGGCCTCAACGTCCTGCGCATCGTCAACGAGCCGACCGCGGCCGCCCTGGCCTACGGCCTCGACAAGGACGACCAGACGATCCTCGTCTTCGACCTCGGTGGCGGCACCTTCGACGTGTCCCTCCTGGAGATCGGCGACGGCGTCGTCGAGGTGAAGGCCACCAACGGTGACAACCACCTCGGTGGTGACGACTGGGACCAGCGCGTCGTCGACTACCTGGTGACGCAGTTCCAGAACGGCCACGGCGTGGACCTCGCCAAGGACAAGATGGCGCTCCAGCGTCTGCGCGAGGCCGCCGAGAAGGCGAAGATCGAGCTCTCGTCCTCGACGGAGACCTCGATCAACCTGCCCTACATCACGGCTTCCGCCGAGGGCCCGCTGCACCTGGACGAGAAGCTCACGCGCGCCCAGTTCCAGCAGCTCACCTCGGACCTGCTCGACCGCTGCAAGGTGCCGTTCCACAACGTCATCAAGGACGCGGGCATCGAGCTCCGCGAGATCGACCACGTCGTTCTCGTCGGTGGCTCCACCCGCATGCCGGCCGTCGCCGAGCTCGTCAAGGAGCTGACCGGCGGTCAGGACGCCAACAAGGGCGTCAACCCGGACGAGGTCGTCGCCATCGGCGCCGCGCTCCAGGCCGGTGTCCTCAAGGGTGAGGTCAAGGACGTCCTGCTCCTCGACGTGACCCCGCTGTCCCTCGGTATCGAGACCAAGGGCGGCATCATGACCAAGCTCATCGAGCGCAACACCACGATCCCGACCAAGCGGTCCGAGATCTTCACGACGGCCGAGGACAACCAGCCGTCCGTGCAGATCCAGGTCTACCAGGGCGAGCGCGAGATCGCGGCGTACAACAAGAAGCTCGGCATGTTCGAGCTGACCGGTCTGCCGCCGGCGCCGCGTGGCGTCCCGCAGATCGAGGTCGCCTTCGACATCGACGCCAACGGCATCATGCACGTGACCGCGAAGGACCTGGGCACGGGCAAGGAGCAGAAGATGACCGTCACCGGCGGCTCCTCGCTGCCGAAGGACGAGGTCGACCGGATGCGCCAGGAGGCCGAGCAGTACGCGGACGAGGACCACCGTCGCCGCGAGGCCGCCGAGTCCCGCAACCAGGGCGAGCAGCTCGTCTACCAGACGGAGAAGTTCCTCAAGGACAACGAGGACAAGGTCCCCGGTGACGTCAAGGCCGAGGTCGAGGCCGCGCTCGTCGAGCTGAAGGAGAAGCTCAAGGGCGAGGACACCGCCGAGATCCGCACCGCCACCGAGAAGGTCGCGGCCGTCTCCCAGAAGCTCGGCCAGGCCCTCTACGCCGACGCGCAGGGCGCGCAGGCCGCGGGCGGCGACGCCGGTGCCGGTCAGGCGCAGGCGGACGACGACGTCGTCGACGCCGAGATCATCGACGACGAGCCCAAGAAGGGTGGTCAGGCGTGACCGAGGAGACCCCGGGCTTCGAGGAGAAGCCCGACGTCCCCTCCGGCGCCACCCCTGACGACGCCGCCGAGGCCGCCGACTCCTCCAAGGAGGAGAAGGCGGCCCCGGCCGGGGACGCAAGCGACCAGAAGTCGGCCGGTACCGCGGGCCTCACGGCCCAGCTGGACCAGGTGCGCTCCGCGCTCGACGAGCGCACCGCGGACCTCCAGCGGCTCCAGGCCGAATACCAGAACTACCGCCGCCGCGTGGAGCGGGACCGGGTCACGGTCAAGGAGATCGCCGTCGCGACGCTCCTGTCCGAGCTCCTGCCCGTCCTCGACGACGTCGGCCGGGCCCGGGACCACGGCGAGCTCACGGGCGGGTTCAAGTCGGTGGCCGAATCGCTGGAGACCGTCGTCGCCAAGATGGGTTTGCAGCAGTTCGGCAAGGAGGGCGAGCCCTTCGACCCGACGATCCACGAGGCCCTGATGCACTCGTACGCGCCGGACGTCACCGAGACGACCTGCGTGGCGATCCTGCAGCCGGGGTACCGGATCGGCGAGCGGACCATCAGGCCCGCCCGGGTCGCGGTGGCCGAGCCCCAGCCGGGCGCCACGCCCGGCACCAAGGAAGAGAAGGCCGACGAGGAGAGCGGTGCCCCCGACGAGGGGTGACGCAACGATCGTCCGGAAGGAGGGACGTCGATGAGCACGAAGGACTTCGTCGAGAAGGACTACTACAAGGTTCTCGGCGTCCCCAAGGACGCCACCGAGGCCGAGATCAAGAAGGCGTACCGGAAGCTCGCCCGCGAGAACCACCCGGACGCCAACAAGGGCGACACCAAGGCCGAGGAGCGCTTCAAGGAGATCTCCGAGGCCAACGACATCCTCGGTGACGCCAAGAAGCGCAAGGAGTACGACGAGGCGCGCGCCCTCTTCGGGAACGGCGGCTTCCGGGCCGGCGGCCCGGGCGGCGGCTCGTTCAACTTCGACCTGGGCGACCTCTTCGGAGGCGCCCAGGGCGGCCCCGGCGGAGCCGGCGGCTTCGGCGGCGGTGGCGGCATCGGGGACGTCTTCGGCGGCCTGTTCAACCGCGGGGCGGGGGCGGGTACGCGTACCCAGCCGCGCCGCGGCCAGGACATCGAGTCCGAGGTGACGCTCAGCTTCATCGAGGCCGTCGAGGGCGCGACCGTACCGCTGCGGATGTCCAGCCAGCAGCCGTGCACGGCGTGTTCGGGCACCGGCGACAAGAACGGCACGCCCCGGGTGTGCCCGACCTGCGTCGGCACCGGGCAGGTCTCGCGCGGCAGCGGCGGCGGTTTCTCGCTCACCGACCCGTGCGTGGACTGCAAGGGCCGCGGCCTCATCGCCGAGAACCCCTGCGAGGTCTGCAAGGGCAGCGGGCGGGCCAAGTCCTCCCGCACCATGCAGGTCCGCATCCCGGCGGGTGTCTCCGACGGGCAGCGGATCCGGCTGCGCGGCAAGGGTGCCCCGGGCGAGCGCGGTGGGCAGCACGGCGACCTGTACGTGGTCGTGCACGTCGACGACCACGCGGTCTTCGGCCGCAAGGACGACAACCTCACCGTCACGGTGCCGGTCTCCTTCACGGAGGCGGCGCTCGGCGGCGAGATCAAGGTGCCGACGCTCGGCGGCCCCGCGGTCACGCTCAAGCTGCCCGCGGGCACTCCGAACGGCAGGACCATGCGCGCCCGTGGCAAGGGCGCGGTCCGCAAGGACGGCACCCGCGGCGACCTGCTCGTCACGGTGGAGGTCGCGGTGCCGAAGGAGCTGGACGACAAGGCACGTGAGGCCCTGGAGACCTTCCGCGAGGCCACGGCCTCCGAGGACCCCCGGGCGGAGCTGTTCCAGGCCGCGAAGGGAGCGTGACCCCGTGGACGGGCGCCGACGCAATCCGTACGAACTGACCGACGAGTCGCCGGTGTACGTCATCTCGGTGGCGGCCCAGCTCTCCGGTCTCCACCCGCAGACCCTGCGGCAGTACGACCGTCTCGGCCTGGTCTCCCCGGACCGCACGGCGGGCCGCGGGCGGCGCTACTCGGCCCGGGACATCGAGCTGCTCCGTCAGGTGCAGCAGCTGTCGCAGGACGAGGGCATCAACCTCGCCGGCATCAAGCGCATCATCGAACTGGAGAACCAGGTCGCGGCGCTGCAGAGCCGGATCGCCGAGCTGTCGGCCGCGGTCGACGGCGCGGCGGCGGCGATGCGGCAGCGCGAGGCCCAGGTGCACGCCTCGTACCGGCGCGACCTGGTGCCGTACCAGGACGTGCAGCAGGCGAGCGCGCTGGTGGTCTGGCGCCCCAAGCGCGGCGAATAGCTCCGCACAGCACGTACGACGAGGCCCCCTCCACCGCGGTGGAGGGGGCCTCGTCGCGTGTCCGGCGGATTCCTACGGGATCAGCTCGCCCACGATGTCGCCGAGGGTCTCCCACCAGGGCGAGGCGCCGGTGCCGAACGCGGCGGCGAGGGCGATGCCCAGGGCGAGGTCGTGAGGGGTGGGGTCGCCGTCCCACTCGTCGATGACCTTGCCGTCGCCCGAGGAGGTGAGGATGCCGATCCGGCGCCCGTCGCGGGTGAACCGGCTGTCCACGTACCCGCAGGGCACGAGCCGGTAGCGGACGCCGCCGGTCCGGACGTCCACGCGGTAGGAGCGCCGCAGGAGCCGCCCGCGCGCGGGCCGGACGACGGCCGGTTCCCCGTCGACGGTCAGCGCGAGCAGGGCGCGTTTGCGGGTCCCGATGGGGGTGTGGGCGTCGGGGTCGGCGCCGGGGGCCCGTACGAGCTCCACGGTGGGCAGCCCGTGGCCGGAGACCCGGAGTGTCCCCGCGGGTCCGTCGAGGTCGATCTGTACGTACACGCTGGTCAGTTGTCCCGTTCGAGGATGCCGGACTGGGCGATGAGGTAGCCGAGCTGCGCCCGGCTACCGCTGCCGAGGGCGGTGGCGAGTTTGGCGATGTGGGCGCGGCAGGTGCGGACGTTCATGCCGAGGCGCCGGGCGATGGCCTCGTCGACGTGCCCCTCGACGAGGAGCTTCGCGATGGACCGCTGGACGCCGCCGATGCCGTCGGTCTTGATGTCGTACGGGATCTCCTCCCGGATCGGCACCGCGAGATGCCAGAACTGGTCGAAGACGCCGCCGAGATAGGCGACCAGGCCGGGGTGGCGCAGCTCCAGGGCGACCTGGCGGTCGCTGCGGGCCGGGACGAAGGCGACCTCGCGGTCGACGATGATCAGCCGGTCGATGATCTCTTCCAGCGTGCGCACCTGGACCTCGGGGCCGACGTGCTCCAGGTAGGTCAGGGTGAGCTCGGTGTGGCGGGCCGTGTGCTGGTAGAGCGTGCGCATGCTGATGCCGCGCCCGAGCAGGGGCGAGACGCGGTCGAGGGCTTCGCTGAGGGCCTGCGCGGGACGGCCGCCGCCGGGCTGGACGGTGAGCAGTTCGTGGCGGCAGTTGGCGACGACGCGGTCGAGGGTCGAGTTGATGCGGTCGATGCCCTCGAGCACGGTGATGGCGTGCGTGGTGGGGGAGTCGTGGGCGCTGATGGCCATGAACGGCTCGAAAGCGTCCGAAAGGGCGACGGTGCGCCGGCGGCGGTCGAGTATTTCCCGCTCGATCGGCTGGAGCAGCTGGGCGAGAGCGGCCGACGGGGGAACCGGACGGAGCCAGCGGGCGTCGTCCGGGTCGGGGTGGAGCAGGGAGAGATCGAGGAGGCAGGGGGCCTCAAGGGTCTCTGACCGGGGTATTCGCCCGGTCCGCAGGGCGGCCGCGTACAGCTCGGAGCCGGCTTTGCAGAGCTCGGCATACGAATGCGGGTGACCGGTTTCGTCCGCTTGTTTCCGCATATGTACACCCCCAGGCTCCTGCATCTCAGGAACATGATGCCTGGGTTTGGTGGTGCAGGTGCAGAGAGTAAGCCATCGTCTTACTCGCGGGGGTTGGAAAAGAGACGTTGCCTTCAAGTGAGGTTGCTCGGTGATGATGAAGAAGCTCATACGCACGGTGGCCGGAGTCGCCTTCATCGCGGGGGTCGCATTGGGCGCCGTGGGAGTGACCCACGACCCCGGCTGGCACACGGCGCCGGCCGAGGTGCGGGCCGCACCGCTCGACCCGGGCTGGCACGCGGCCTCCGCGCTCCTCGGTGACCCGGGCTGGAGCGTGGCCCCCGCACAGGATCCCGGCTGGAGCTAGACGGGCGCATGAACGTTCCCGATGACCCCAGGTTCCGCCGGGAGATGGCCTCGGCCTATCGCTCCGGCTGGCACTTCGTCGACCTCGCCACGGCCATCCCCCACCGTGGCGACGCGCTGAAGGTCACCCTCTTCGGAGAACCGATCGTCGTGGCACGCGAGCAGGACGAGGACGTCCGTGCTTACCGCTGTCTCCGCCGCCCGCGGGGTGCCCCGCAGCCCATCCGCTGTGCCATCCGGTACGGCATGATCTTCGTCAACCTCGACCAGCGGGACCACCAGCTGATCGAACCAGAGACCATCACCGCCACCCCCCGCAGTGCCTGAGCGATTCCCCCGTCGTTGTAGATCGCTCCGGCACTTCCCCCACACAGCGGCGCCATCGCGGACCTGAAACGCGATGGCGCCGCTGTGCTGTGCCCGTGTCTCCTCCGGGCTCGCTTCCGCGTCCTTCTCGCTTCTCAGGCGCGGCCCATCGCCCGCGTGAGGGCGATCTCGATGACGACCCGGTCCGGGTTCGGGGCCGGCGTGCGGCCGTACCGCTCGGCGTACCGGTCGACGGCGTCCGCGACGACCTCGGGCTCCGTGCGGATGCGCCCGACGCCCTCCAGGGTGGCCCAGCGCCCCTTGTCGACCTGGCAGACCGCCACGCGCGCGCCGTCCGCGCCCGCCGCCAGGACGTTGGCGACCTTCCGGCTGTGCTTGTTGGTGATCACCCGGGCGTATCCGCCCTCGGGGTCGTACGTGACGCCGACCGCCACGACGTGCGGGGTGCCGTCCGCGCGCGGGGTCGTCAGGGTGCACATGTGGTACTCGCGCCAGAAGCTGAGGTACGAGTCGGAAGGGTTCCTCGGGTCTGTGGCCATGCCCCGGAAACTACCCGGGGGAGAACTCCCTCCGAAAGCTTGAGTGGAATGCACTCAACTTTGTGTACGCTGGAAGGGTCATAGAAGAGGTGTAGCCGTATACCTGTAGCCGTATACCGAGGAGGAACACCGCACGTGGACGTCGAACTGACCAACCGGAGCCGGGACGCGATCAACGCGGCCACGAGCCGCGCCGTGTCCGAGGGGAACCCGGATCTCACCCCCGCGCACCTGCTGCTGGCCCTCTTGGCGGGTCAGGGACGACAGGAATCCGCGAACATCACCGACCTGCTCGCCGCCGTCGAGGCCGACCAGGCGGTCGTGCGCGCCGGTGCGGAGCGGCTGATCGCCGCCCAGCCGAGCATCACCGGGTCCACGGTCGCGCCCCCGCAGCCCAACCGCGAGTTCCTCGCGGTCATCGCCGACGCCGACCGGCAGGCCAAGGAGCTCGGCGACGACTTCCTCTCCACCGAGCACCTGCTCATCGGGATCGCCGCCAGGGGCGGCCGGGCCGGTGAGATCCTCGACCGGCAGGGCGCGAGCGCATCGAAGCTGCTCGACGCCTTCGAGAAGAGCAGGGGAGGACGCCGGGTGACCACACCCGACCCGGAAGGGCAGTACAAGGCGCTGGAGAAGTTCGGCACGGACTTCACGGCCGCCGCGCGCGAGGGCAAGCTGGACCCGGTCATCGGCCGGGACCACGAGATCCGGCGCGTGGTGCAGGTGCTGTCCCGCCGCACCAAGAACAACCCGGTCCTCATCGGTGAGCCCGGCGTCGGCAAGACCGCCGTCGTCGAGGGCCTCGCCCAGCGGATCGTGAAGGGCGACGTACCCGAGTCGCTGAAGAACAAGCGGCTCGTCTCGCTCGACCTCGGCGCGATGGTCGCCGGGGCCAAGTACCGCGGCGAGTTCGAGGAGCGACTGAAGACCGTCCTCTCCGAGATCAAGGCGAGCGACGGCCAGATCATCACCTTCATCGACGAGCTGCACACGGTCGTCGGCGCGGGCGCCGGCGGCGACTCCGCCATGGACGCGGGCAACATGCTCAAGCCCATGCTGGCCCGCGGCGAGCTGCGGATGGTCGGCGCGACCACCCTCGACGAGTACCGCGAGCGCATCGAGAAGGACCCCGCCCTGGAGCGGCGCTTCCAGCAGGTCCTGGTCGCCGAGCCGACGGTCGAGGACACCATCGCGATCCTCCGCGGCCTCAAGGGCCGGTACGAGGCGCACCACAAGGTGCAGATCAACGACTCCGCGCTGGTCGCCGCCGCGACCCTCTCCGACCGGTACATCACCTCGCGCTTCCTCCCCGACAAGGCCATCGACCTCGTCGACGAGGCCGCCTCCCGGCTCCGCATGGAGATCGACTCCTCGCCCGTCGAGATCGACGAGCTCCAGCGGTCCGTGGACCGGCTCCGCATGGAGGAGCTGGCCCTCAAGAACGAGACGGACGCGGCGAGCAGGCAGCGCCTGGAGAAGCTGCGGCGCGACCTCGCCGACCGCGAGGAGGAGCTGCGCGGCCTCACCGCCCGCTGGGAGAA
The DNA here is from genome assembly GCF_042717315.1 of Streptomyces sp. NPDC058650. Classification (NCBI taxonomy): domain Bacteria; kingdom Bacillati; phylum Actinomycetota; class Actinomycetes; order Kitasatosporales; family Streptomycetaceae; genus Streptomyces; species Streptomyces sp. NPDC058650. The sequence continues at coordinate 277,343 of NZ_JBHXRL010000001.1, read as the reverse complement.
GGAGAAGCAGTCCCTCAACCGGGTCGGCGAGCTCAAGGAGCGCCTCGACGAGGCCCGTGGACGGGCCGAGCGCGCCCAGCGCGACGGAGACTTCGACGCCGCCTCCAAGCTGCTGTACGGGGAGATCCCGGCCCTGGAGCGGGAGCTGGCGGAGGCGAGCGAGGCCGAGGCCCAGCAGGAGTCCTCGAAGGACACGATGGTCAAGGAGGAGGTCGGCCCCGACGACATCGCGGACGTCGTCGGCGCCTGGACCGGCATCCCCGCCGGCCGCCTCCTGGAGGGCGAGACGCAGAAGCTGCTCCGGATGGAGGACGAGCTCGGCCGGCGCCTGATCGGCCAGTCCGAGGCCGTGCAGGCCGTCTCCGACGCCGTGCGCCGCACGCGCGCCGGGATCGCCGACCCCGACCGGCCCACTGGTTCCTTCCTCTTCCTCGGCCCGACCGGCGTCGGCAAGACCGAGCTGGCGAAGGCGCTCGCCGACTTCCTCTTCGACGACGAGCGGGCCATGATCCGCATCGACATGTCGGAGTACGGCGAGAAGCACTCCGTCGCCCGGCTGGTCGGCGCGCCTCCCGGCTACGTCGGCTACGAGGAGGGCGGCCAGCTCACGGAGGCGGTCCGCCGCCGCCCGTACAGCGTGGTCCTGCTCGACGAGGTGGAGAAGGCGCACCCGGAGGTCTTCGACGTCCTGCTCCAGGTCCTCGACGACGGTCGCCTCACCGACGGCCAGGGCCGGACGGTCGACTTCCGCAACACCATCCTGATCCTCACCTCGAACCTGGGCAGCCAGTACCTGGTCGACCCGCTGACCTCGGAGGACGTGAAGAAGCAGCAGGTCATGGACGTGGTCCGGGCGAGCTTCAAGCCGGAGTTCCTCAACCGCCTCGACGACCTCGTCGTCTTCTCCGCGCTCGACCGGGCCGAGCTGAGCCGGATCGCGCGGCTCCAGATCGACCGGCTCGCGAAGCGGCTCGCCGACCGGCGGCTCACCCTGGAGGTCACCCCGGAGGCCCTGGAGTGGCTCGCCGAGGAGGGCAACGACCCGGCGTACGGCGCGAGGCCGCTGCGCCGCCTGATCCAGACGGCGATCGGCGACCGGCTCGCGAAGGAGATCCTCGCGGGCGAGGTCGTGGACGGCGACACGGTCAGGGTGGACTGCTTCGAGGGCGGTCTGATCGTCGGCCCGGCACGGTAAGGGGCGAGGTTCTTTGTCAGCCCGCAGCGGATCGCGGCTGGTGGGGCTCCCCTGAACCGGCCGACATGGGGGAGGATGGCGAGCATCCGTACGAAGGGAAATTCACGGTGAGCATCGACCCGTCCTCGATTCCGAATTTCGGGGGCCAGCCCCAGCCTCAGGCCGCAGGACCGGCGGGCCCCGTCGTCCCCGACCAGGACCTCGTCAAGCAGCTCCTCGAGCAGATGGAGCTGAAGTACGTCGTCGACGACGAGGGTGACCTCGCGGCGCCGTGGGAGGAATTCCGCACGTACTTCATGTTCCGCGGCGAGGACGAGCAGCAGGTCTTCTCGGTGCGGACGTTCTACGACCGCCCGCACTCGGCCGACGACCGCGCCAGGGTCCTCGACGCGATCGACGACTGGAACCGCCGCACCCTGTGGCCCAAGGTCTACACCCACCTGCACGAGGAGGAGGACGGCTCCGCCACCCTCCGCCTCATCGGTGAGGCCCAGATGCTGATCGGCACCGGCGTCGCCCTGGAGCACTTCGTGTCCTCCACGGTCAGCTGGGTCCGCGCCTCCATCGAGTTCGACAAGTGGGTCGTGGAGCAGTTCGGTCTGGAGACCCCCGAGCAGAAGGCGGGCGACGAGGAGGCCTGAGCCTCCCGCCCCTCGCCACCCGCCGAAGCCCGGCCGGCGCCGTGCCCCTCGTGGCCACGGCCCCGCGCCGGGCTTTCGCACGCCCGGAGTCGCGGGCCGGCAGTCACGCGCCCGGAGTCGCCCGCCCGGGGTCGCGGGCCGGCAGTCGCGCGCCCGGAGTCGCACGCCCGGAGTCGCGGGCCGGCAGTCGGGGGCCCGGAGTCGCGGGCGGCGGAACGCTCGCCGCCTCGTGTGATCGTTCACCCGTTTGCCGCACGTCCCGCTCGGGGGCCGCGACGGCGTGACGAGGGATGACGGGACGAGAAGGAGGCCAGCCCCTGGAGCGCGGCCTGGCCCGCAGAGGCCGGCACGTCACGGTGATCAGTACGGACCCGCTCTCGGCCCGCCTGATCGTCGCGGATCCGGCCCTCGGGAGGAGGGCTTCGCGTGCGTCTCGTGGCCGAGGTCCTTCAGCCGCCAGGAGGCGCTGGCCTCAGGCGAGGCGCTTGAGGCGGGTGACGGCCTCTTCCAGGACCTCTGTCTTCTTGCAGAAGGCGAAGCGGACGAAGGGGGCGCCGGCCTCGCGGTGGTCGTAGAAGACGGCGTTCGGGATGGCGACGACGCCCGCGCGCTCGGGGAGGGAGCGGCAGAAGGCGAAGCCGTCGTCGGCGCCGAGCGGGCGGATGTCGGTGGTGACGAAGTAGGTGCCCGCCGGGCGGTAGACCTCGAAGCCCGCCTGCGCCAGGCCCTCGCTCAGCAGGTCCCGCTTGGCCCGGAGGTCGGCGCGGAGACCGTCGAAGTACGTGGCGGGGAGGCGGAGCGCCTCGGCGATCGCGTACTGGAACGGGCCGGCGGAGACGTACGTGAGGAACTGCTTGGCCGAGCGGACGGCCGACGTCAGCTCGGGGCTCGCGGTGATCCAGCCGACCTTCCAGCCGGTGAAGGAGAACGTCTTCCCGCTCGAACCGATGGTGACCGTGCGGTCCCGCATGCCGGGGAGGCTCGCGAGCGGGATGTGCTCGGCGTCGTCGAAGACCAGGTGCTCGTACACCTCGTCGGTGACGACGAGCAGGTCCCGCTCGATCGCCAGCTCGGCGACGGCGGTCAGCTCGTCGCGGGTGAGGACGGTGCCGGTGGGGTTGTGCGGGGTGTTCAGGAGGATGAGCCGGGTGCGGTCGGTGACGGCGGCGCGGAGTTCGTCCAGGTCGAGGACGTAGGCGCCCTCGTGCGGGCGGAGCGTGACGGGGACGCGGGTGCCGCCGGCCATCGCGACACAGGCCGCGTACGAGTCGTAGTACGGCTCCAGGGCGATCACCTCGTCGCCCGGTTCCACGAGGGCGAGCAGGGTGGCCGCGATCGCCTCGGTGGCGCCGGCGGTGACCAGTACCTCCGTGTCGGGGTCGTACGCGAGGCCGTACCACTCGCGCTGGTGGTCGGCGACGGCCTGCCGCAGCTCGGGGACGCCGGGGCCGGGCGGGTACTGGTTGCCGCGGCCGTCCCGCAGCGCGCGGACGGCGGCCTCGCGGATCTCCTCCGGGCCGTCGGTGTCGGGGAAGCCCTGACCGAGGTTGATCGCCCCGGTCCTGGCCGCCAGCGCGGACATCTCGGCGAAGATCGTCGTCCCGAATTCGGCGAGCCGGCGGTTGAGCAGCGGTCGTGTCATGACCGCCATCCTGGGGGGAAGCTCTGGACTTCCTCAAGTGCGCTTTGGCGAGGGAGCGCCGGGGGGATCGCCCTGGCATGAACATCGCATTCTTCATCCTCGGGATCGCGCTCGTGATCGCGATCGTGGTGTGGGTCGTCGCGCTGTCGATGCGCGGCACGGTGCGTTCCGGTGGCGGTTCCGGTGGCGGTTCCGGTGGCACCGCGAGTGGTGCCGACAGCTGGTGGGCCGGATCGTCGACTTCGTCGTCCTCGTCCTCGTCCTCGTTCTCGTGTTCGTCGTCATCGTCGTCGTCCTCTTCTTCCTGTTCCAGCTCCAGCTCGTCGTGTTCCTCGTCCTCCTGCTCCAGCTCCTCGTCCTCGTGCAGCTGAAGCTCTGGAATCGCTCAAGTCGTCTTTGAGGGGGCGCCACAGAGGGCATCTCCCTCGCACAGAAGAACGGGGGTAGTACTGATGGAACTCTTCATCGTCTGCATGGGGGCGGTCATCCTCATCGGCCTGATCTCCACCGTCCGCCGCGTCACCGGCGCGGCCGGGCGGCGCGGCGGCCGGAAGAACGGGCGCAGCTGGGCCGACGGCGGCGGCGGCGGCACGGCGGGCTGCGGAGGGGGCGGAAGCTCCTGCAGCTCCGGCTCCAGCTGTGGAGGGGGCGGCTGCGGCGGCAGCTGAGGCGCGCGGGCCGCGGCGCAACGGACCCGGAGGCACGTGACGTTGGCATTTCGGCGGATCTTGTCGATCGATTCTGATTGAACAATTGAACTGTGGGGTCCCCGAAGGGGTTGGAAAACACGGCAAGTTGGGTAAAAACGCTGCGAGTCGCCCGGCGTCCGTGGTTCTCTCGCTCCTGACAAAGACAGCCCTCGGATCGTGTGTGGAACCGAGCCGGCGATCCCCCACTCCCGTTGGACCCTCTCCGGGGCGCCCCCGGCCCACCCGTCAAACCGTGTTTGCGGAGCCGACCCATGCTCACCACCCTGAAAACGTCCTACACCGATACCCGCGCGGCCGATCTGGCCTGGGCCCTCGGGCGTGAGCCGCTGCCCGCCCTGGCCGTGCTCGACCTCGAACTCTCCGGCGCCAGACTCCAGTTGAGACTGCTCGGCGCCTCCCACCAGGTACTCCTGGAGGAGGAGGGGCGCAGCTGCTCGGAGACCGTCGCGTGTATGCCCGGCAGCAGCACTCCCCTCCCGCTCGGCGTCTCCAAGCGCGTCGGCGAATGGGAGTACGAATTCGCGGCGCGCGTCGAGACGCTCTCGCGCGGCTCCTTCGCGGGCCGTGCGCAGGAGTTGCTCGCACTCGTCGCCGACCACCCCAACGGCCTCGCGGGGACCTTCCCCGGCTCCCCGCACGCCTTCACGGCGATGCTGGCGCAGCGCCACGAGGGCCAGGTGCGCTGGCGCACCTGGCACGCCTACCCGCAGGAAGGGCAGCTGGTGGTGACCAGGACCCGGATCGGCGCACGTATGCCTGCAACACTCTGATACGCCCCTCCAGAGCTCCAGATGCACTCGTGTGGGTGACAAGGGGTGTGTAATTCGTGACGTAGCGTTACGTTCATGATCGAGCCGACCGTGACCATGCCACCCACCAGGGTGCGACAACCGCCCGTGCGGCGGCGCGAGCGGCCGCCCAGACCGCCCAGGTCGCCCAGGCCTCCCAGGTCACGACGGCCGCCGCGGTCGGCCGAGGCGGTGCGGTTCCCGGTCCTCGCCGTGGTCTTCGTCTGCGCCGCCTGCGGCCTGGTCTACGAACTCGAACTGGTCGCGCTCGCCTCCTACTTGATCGGCGACTCGGTCACCCAGGCCTCCGTCGTGCTCTCCGTGATGGTCTTCGCGATGGGAGTGGGCTCGCTCCTCGCCAAGCGGCTGCGCTGCCGCGCCGCCGTCGGCTTCGGCCTGGTCGAGGCCGGGCTCGCCCTCATCGGCGGCTGCTCGGCCCTCGCGCTGTACGCGGCCTTCGCCTGGCTCGGCGAGTCGCGGTACGTCGTCGTGGCGTTCTCGCTCGCCATCGGCGTGCTCATCGGCGCGGAGATCCCCCTCCTCATGTCCCTCATACAGCGGGCCGCCGGGACCGGCCCGCGACGGCAGGCCCCGGCCGGCGAGCAGGACGACGCCGCGGGGACGGTCGCCGACCTCTTCGCCGCCGACTACGTCGGCGCGCTCGTCGGCGGCCTCGCCTTCCCCTTCCTCCTGCTGCCCTGGCTCGGCCAGCTCACCGGCGCGCTCGTCACCGGCGCGGTCAACGCGATCGCGGGCGGCGGGCTCGTGCTGTGGGTCTTCCGCCGCGACCTGACCGCCCGCTCCCGCGCCCTGCTGATCGGGGTGAACGTGTCGGTCCTGGCCGTCCTGGCGACGGCGACCGTGCTCGTCGACGACTTCGAGGAGGCCGCGCGCCGGGCCGTGTACGGGGACGAGGTGCGGGTCGCCGTCCACACGGACCTCCAGGAGGTGGTGGTGACGGGAGGCCGCGAGGGGCCGCCCGGCCTGTTCCTCGACGGCCGGCTGCGGGTGGCGGGACAGGACGAGTACCGCTACCACGAGGCGCTCGTCCACCCCGCGATGAAGGGCCCGCACGCGCGCGTACTGATCGTCGGCGGCGGGGACGGCCTCGCCGCCCGCGAGGCGCTGCGCTACCCCGGCGTCACCTCCGTCACCGTCGTCGAGCTCGACCCCGGGGTCGTCCGCCTCGCCCGCACCGATCCGGCGCTCGCCACGCTCAACGCCCAGGCGTTCCGGGACCCGCGCGTCCGGGTGGTCTACGCGGACGCCTTCCACTGGCTCCGGGGCGCCGCCGATCGTGTGCAGGAACGGTACGACGTGGTGATCTCCGACCTCCCGGACCCGGGCATCACCCCCAGCACCAAGCTCTACTCGGAGGAGTTCTACGGTCTCGTGGCCCGCGTCCTCACCGGTTCGGGGCGGTTCGCCGTCCACGCCGGATCGGTCACCGACCGGCCGCACACCTACTGGACCGTGGACGCCACCCTGCGTGCCGCCGGGTTCGCGACCCGCCCGTACAGCGCGAGCGGCCGCACCCCCGGCTTCGCGGCGGGCCCCGACCGTGCCGACCGCACCGGCGGTACGGAGCAGGGGCCGGGGGACTGGGGCTTCCTCCTCGCGGTCCCGGGCGACCGGCCGCCCGCCCTCGGCCTCGCACCCGACGCGCCCCGGCTGCGCTCCCTCGGCGCGGGCACCCTGGAGGCCGCGGCCCGCCGCGCCGAGCGGGCCAGGGGCGCCGAGCTGCCGCCCTCGACCCTGGTGCACCCGAGGTACGGCAGCTGACAGCGGGGCCAGGGCGCTGCCCGGGCCGGGGCGAGGGCGGCAGGAGGTCCGTGGCAGGGGCGCGCGGGCCCCGGCGCAAAGAGGCGACGCCGCGCCCCGGCCTGAGTAGGCTCGGCTTCCATGGAGCATGAGGTGTTCGTTCCGGTACCGGCCGAGGCCCTGCGCGCGACGCTCACGGACCCGGCCCGGGTGGTGCGCTGCGTGCCCGGCCTCCAGCGGGACGCCGACGCGGAGGCGGGCCCCCTCGCGGGCCGGCTCAAGGTCCGGGTCGGCGGCCACACCATCACCTACCGCGGCGCCCTGCGGGTCGTCGAGCGGGACGGCGCCATCACGTACGAGGGCCAGGGCACCGAGGCCCGGGGCAAGGGCTCGGCCGAGCTCACCCTGACCGTCGTCCTCACCCCCGTGGACGAGGGCACGAGCATCGGCTTCAGCGGCGCCCTGACGGTGGCCGGCCGACTCGCCGAGGCGACGGACGAGGCACGGGCCACGGCCGGCGCCAAGCTGCTCGACAAGTTCGCGGAGGCGCTGACGGCGCTCGCGGAGGAGCCGGGGGAGCCGGGGGAGACGGGGGAGAGGGAGGGACTGGGGGAGGGACCTGAGGACAGCGATTCCGACTCCGATTCCGACTCCGACTCCGATCACGACGGTGTGGACGACGGGGTCGAGGAGCCCGCGCGCTCCCCCGTCTTCGACGCGCCCGTCCCGCCCCCCTCCCTCGACCCCCTCCTCGACGAGGACTTCGGCACCACTCCGATCGATTTCCCCGCCCCGCAGCCCGCCGTCGAGGCCGCCCACGCGCGGCGGACCATGATCGGGCGCAGCGCCGAGGAGGTCGACCACGCCCCGCCTCGCGGCCGGTACGCCCCCGTCCCCGCCCCCGAGGCCTCCGGCGCGACCGCCACCCTGCGCTGGATCGCCCCCGCCGCCGCGCTCGCCATCGCCTCCGCCGTCGTCGTCGGCCGGGCTCTGCGCCGACGCCGCTGAATCGGCCCGGCAGGATTAGGGTCGGGGCGTGAGCATGCAGACGCGACTGACGGCGGGCGACGCCGAGTTGACCATCAGCCCCGAACACGGCTGCCGGATCGGGGGCCTGCGCATCGGCGGCACCGAGGTGCTGCGCCAGGGCGAGCGGTTCGGGAGCTTCCCGATGGTGCCCTGGTGCGGGCGGACCGAGAACGGCCGCTTCCTCGACGGGGCGACCACGCACCAGCTGCCGGTCAACGCGCCCCCGCACGCCATCCACGGCACCGTCCGCGACCTCGCCTGGAAGACCGCCCGGGTCTCCGAGACGGAGGCGGTCTTCACCTGCGAGCTCGGGGACCCGTGGCCGTACAAGGGCAGGGTGACCCAGGTCTTCGAGCTGGCCGAGGACTCCCTCACCCTCCGCTTCGGGGTCGAGACCTACGACGACTCCTTCCCGGCGCAGGCCGGCTGGCACCCCTGGTTCCTTCGCAACCTCGGCAACGGCGGCCAGGACGTGCGGCTCGACTTCGCCCCCGGCTGGCAGGAGGAGCGCGGCGAGAACCACCTCCCCACCGGCCGCCGGATCGACCCCCTCCCCGGCCCCTGGGACGACTGCTTCGGGATGCCCGACGGAGTCGACGTCACCCTCACCTGGCCGGAGGAACTGGAGCTGAAGGTCAGCAGCCGCGCCGAGTGGGTCGTGATCTACGACGAGCCGGCGGAGGCGGTCTGCGTCGAGCCGCAGTCCGGCCCGCCGAACGGTCTCAACACCCACCCGCGTCTCGTCACCCCGATCGACCCCCTGGAGGTCGAGAGCGTCTGGAGCTGGCGGCGGCTGTAGTCGACGAGGGGCGACCGTGCGGGGACGCCCCTTAAGCTGCTGACCATGACTGACGTACGTGCTGAGCTGCTCCAGCAGATCAAGGACAAGGCCGTGGTGCACGGCAAGGTGACCCTCTCCTCGGGTCTGGAAGCCGACTACTACATCGACCTGCGCCGCATCACGCTGGACGGCGAGGCCGCGCCGATGGTCGGTCAGGTCATGCTCGACCTCACCGCCGACCTGGACTTCGACTGCGTCGGTGGCCTGACCCTGGGCGCCGACCCGGTCGCCACCTCGATGCTGCACGCCTCCGCCGCGCGCGGACAGCGCCTCGACGCCTTCGTCGTACGGAAGGCCCAGAAGGCGCACGGCATGCAGCGCCGTATCGAGGGCACGGACGTGAAGGGCCGCCGCTGCCTGGTGGTCGAGGACACCTCGACCACCGGCGGCTCCCCGCTGACGGCCGTCGAGGCCGTCCGCGAGGCGGGCGGCGAGGTCGTCGCCGTGGCCACGATCGTGGACCGGGGCGCGGCCGGCGCGATCGCCGACGCGGGCCTGCCGTACCTCACCGGCTACCAGCTGGGCGACCTTGAGCTGGCGTAACCGCCGCGAAGTCGTGACTTAGGTCCCGGGCCCCGGCGAAGGCGGTCCTGACCTGCATTTTCACCAAGGGGCGGGGTGTTTCACGTGAAACACCCCGCCCCTTGTCGTGCCGCGCCCGTGGGAGCCCGGACAAGAGTCTGGAAGGATGGGGGCGACGATGACGTCGCCCCCAGGTCAGGGACAGCAACGCACACACCCCGCACATCACAAGGAGCGGACGAATGCCCATCGCAACCCCCGAGGTCTACAACGAGATGCTCGACCGGGCGAAGGCAGGCAAGTTCGCCTACCCGGCCATCAATGTGACCTCGACCCAGACTCTGCACGCTGCGCTGCGCGGCTTCGCTGAGGCCGAGAGCGACGGCATCATCCAGATCTCGACCGGCGGAGCCGAGTTCCTGGGCGGCCAGTACAACAAGGACATGGTCACGGGCGCCGTTGCCCTGGCCGAGTTCGCGCACATCGTCGCCGCGAAGTACGACATCACGGTCGCTCTGCACACCGACCACTGCCCGAAGGACAAGCTGGACGGCTACGTCCGTCCGCTGCTCGACATCTCCGCCGAGCGCGTCAAGGCCGGTCAGAACCCGCTGTTCCAGTCGCACATGTGGGACGGCTCCGCCGAGACCCTCGCCGACAACCTGGCCATCGGCCAGGAGCTGCTCGCGAAGGCCGCCGCCGCCAAGATCATCCTTGAGGTCGAGATCACCCCGACCGGTGGCGAGGAGGACGGCGTCACCCACGAGATCAACGACGAGCTGTACACCACCGTCGACGACGCCATCCGCACCGCCGAGGCCCTCGGCCTGGGCGAGAAGGGCCGCTACCTGCTGGCCGCGTCCTTCGGCAACGTGCACGGCGTCTACAAGCCGGGCAACGTCGTGCTCCGCCCCGAGCTCCTCAAGGACCTCCAGGCGGGCGTCGCCGAGAAGTTCGGCAAGGTCAACCCGTTCGACTTCGTCTTCCACGGCGGCTCGGGCTCGACGGCCGAGGAGATCGCCACCGCGCTGGAGAACGGCGTCGTGAAGATGAACCTCGACACCGACACCCAGTACGCCTTCACCCGTCCGGTCGTGGACCACATGTTCCGCAACTACGACGGTGTCCTGAAGGTCGACGGCGAGGTCGGCAAGAAGTCCACCTACGACCCGCGCACCTGGGGCAAGCTGGCCGAGGCCGGCATGGCCGTCCGCGTGACCGAGGCGTGTGCCGCGCTGCGCTCGACCGGCACGAAGCTGAAGTAAGTCCACGAAGCTGACGCAAGTCATCGTGTGAACGACGGGCCCGGTACCTCGCGAGGTGCCGGGCCCTCGTGCGTCGACGAGAGGGGCAGGGCCTGATGTACGACTTCGACCGTGAGACGGACCGGCACGGGACCTGGTCGGTCCAGTGGGACGGGATAGCGGACCGCTTCGGCGTCGCCGACCTGCTCCCCTTCACCATCTCCGACATGGACTTCGCCTCGCCGCCGGAGGTCCTCGCCGCCCTGCGCGACCGCGTCGACCACGGGGTCTTCGGCTACACGGACTGGCGGCTCGGCGACTTCCGGGACGCGATCCGGCACTGGTACGCGAGCCGGTACGCGACCGAGATCGACCCGGGGGCGCTGGTGTACGCGCCGTCCGTGCTCAACCAGCTCTCGCAGCTCCTGCGGATGTGGACGGAGCCCGGCGACGGCGTCGTCGTGCACACCCCCACCTACGACGGCTTCCGCAAGGCCGTCACCGGGCTCGGGCGCGAGCTGCGGGGCGTGCCGCTCGGGGACCTCGACGCCCTGGAGCGGGAGCTGGCCCGCCCCGACAGCCGGATGCTGCTGCTCTGCTCCCCGCACAACCCGACCGGCCGGGTGTGGACGGAGGAGGAGCTCGCCGTCTTCGCCGAGCTGGCGGAGCGCCACGGCGCGGCCGTCGTCAGCGACGAGATCCACGCCGACCTCACCACCGACGGCCACCGCCACGTCCCGTGGACGCGGGTGGCGGAGCCGGGCCGGGGGCGCCGCTGGGCGCTCGTCACCTCCGGCACGAAGGCCTTCAACTTCCCCGCGCTCTCCGGTTCGTACGGGATCGTCGGCGACCCCGACGCCCGCGAGGCCTTCGTCCGGCGCATGGAGACCGGCGAGGGCCTCGCCTCGCCCGCCGTCCTCTCGCTGACCGCCCACATCGCCGCCTACCGCCAGGGCGCGCCCTGGCTGGACGAGCTGCGCGGCTATGTCGCGGGCACGATGGAGCTGCTCCGGGAGCGACTGGCCACGGGCCTGCCCGGCGTCGTCTGGGAGCCCCCGCAGGCCGGCTACCTGGCCTGGATCGACCTGCGGCCGCTCGGGATCGAGGAGGCCCGGCTCCAGGAGGAGCTGGTGTCCGTGGAGAAGGTCGCGATCATGCCGGGCGGGGTGTACGGGACGCCCGGCTTCGTCCGGCTGAACGTGGGCTGCCCGAGGAAGAAGGCCGAGCGGGGCGTGGACGCGCTCGTTCGCGCGGCGAACCGGTTGCGCACGGCCTGACACGGGGAGCCGGTCTCGTGTGCGCCAGAGGCATGGGGCGGACGTGCCGTCGGGGCGCCCCGGTGTACTCGCCCGTCCTGTGCCCGTCGGGGCGCCGCCCCGGTGTGCCCACCCGGCCTGACCGGGGCCGGGGGCCCCTCCGGACGAGGTCGGGGACAGGGACGGATGCCACATCGGGGTGCACATGGCCGCCCCCGCGAGGACCATGGCAGGCATGGGTGAGCGGGACGTGCGGATGGCCTCGAGGACCGGCCGGTGGATCGTGTTCACTACCGTCCTCGGCTCCGGGATGGTGCTGCTGGACTCCACCGTCGTCAACGTCGCCCTGCCGCACATCGGCGAGGACCTGGACGCCGACCTCGGCGCGCTCCAGTGGACCGTCAACGCCTACATGCTGGCCCTCGCCGGGCTGATCCTGCTCGGCGGGGCGCTCGGCGACCGGTACGGCCGGCGCCGGGTCTTCGTGATCGGGGTGGTGTGGTTCGCGCTGGCCTCGCTGCTGTGCGGGCTCGCGCCGAACGCCGAGATCCTGATCGCGGCCCGCGCGCTCCAGGGCGTGGGCGGGGCGCTGCTCACGCCCGGCTCGCTCGCGCTGATCCAGGCCAGTTTCCACGAGGACGACCGGGCCAAGGCGGTCGGTCTGTGGTCCGGCTTCGGCGGGGTGGGCGCGGCGGTCGGGCCGTTCGTCGGCGGCTGGCTGGTGGACGGTCCTGGCTGGCGGTGGGTGTTCCTGCTGAACGTGCCGCTCGCCGCACTCTGTGTGCCCGTCGCCCTGCGCCATGTGCCGGAGTCACGGGACGAGACCGCGCACGGCCGCTTCGACGTGCTCGGCGCGGTCCTGGGCGCGGCGGCGCTCGGGCTCGTGACGTACGCGCTGATCGGCGAGGCCTGGTGGGCGGGGGCGGCCGGGGTGGTGCTCGGGGCGGGGTTCGTGGTGGTGGAGCGGCGGCGCGGCGAGCGCGCGATGGCGCCCTCGTCGATCTTCGCGTCCCGGCTGTTCACGGCGGTCAACCTGGTCACCCTGTGCGTGTACGCGGCGTTCGGCGGGTTCTTCTTCCTGGCCGCGCTCCAGCTCCAGGTGGTCTCGGGCTACTCGGCGCTCGGCGCCGGTACGGCGTTGCTGCCGACGACCGTGCTCATGCTGCTGCTCTCGGCGAAGTCCGGGGAGCTGGGGGAGCGGATCGGGCCCCGGATCCCGCTCACCGTGGGGCCGCTGCTGTGCGCGGCGGGGATGCTGCTGATGCTGCGGGTCGGGGAGGACGCCTCGTACGTCCAGGACGTGCTGCCGGCCGTGACGGTGCTCGGTCTCGGCATGACGGCCCTGGTGGCGCCGCTGACCGCGACCGTCCTGGCCTCCGTGGACGTGGCCAGGGCGGGCCTGGCGAGCGGGATCAACAACGCGGCGGCGCGGGCGGCCGGGCTGCTCGCGGTGGCCGCGCTGCCGCTGCTCGCCGGGATGGGCCCGGAGGCGTACCTCTCGGCGGAGGAGTTCGACGAGACCTTCCGGCGAGCGATGCCGATGTGCGCGGGGATCCTGGTGGTGGGGGCGGTGCTCGCCTGGACCACGATGCGCACCCCGCCCGCGGGAGCCACGTGCCACCCGGAGTGCCGGGTCCACTGCGGGGTGACGTCACCGCCGCTCGACCCGGGCCGGCGGGACGCCCAGGCCTGATCGACAGGACACCCCCTAGGGTGTCCCCATGGCCATCCACGAGAACCTTCTGGGGGGACCGGCCCCCACCCACCTGCCCGACGACCCGGGGCCGCGCGAACTGCTCGCGAACGGTACGGCGCCGGCGGAGGTCGCCGCGCAGTACCCGACCTCCTCGCTCGCCTGGGCGCAGCTCGCCGACGACGCCTTCGAGGGCGGCCGGGTCGTCGAGTCGTACGCCTACGCCCGTACGGGCTACCACCGCGGCCTGGACTCGCTGCGCCGCAGCGGCTGGAAGGGCCACGGCCCGGTGCCGTGGGAGCACGAGCCGAACCGCGGCTTCCTGCGCGCGCTGCACGCCCTCGCCCGGGCGGCCGGCGCGATCGGCGAGAAGGAGGAGTTCGAGCGCTGCACGACCTTCCTGCGGGACTCCTCGGAGACCGCGGCGGAGACGCTCGGCTGACCTTCCGGCCGACCTTCTGGCTCACCTGTCGGCTGACCTTCCGGGCGCTCCGGACGACCTTCCGGACAACCTCCGGATGATCTTCCTGACGACCTTCCGGAGGCCCTCCGGATGACCTTCCGGGCAGCCCTTCGAACGACCTGATCCGTCCCGATTTTCCCCCGTCCCGCCAGGTGGGGGGAAATCGGGACAGACCTCTCCGCGCGTCCGAGCGCGTTCGAGGATGTTCGAAGAGGGCCGGTACGATCCCGGGGACCGCAGCACCGAGAACGCCGGTTTCCGAGGCCCCACTTCCTCCTCCCCCACACCGGCCGACGCAGGGGAGAAGACTGTCGTGGGCAAGCGTGCCGCACCCGCAGGACGGCGAGGGACACAGAGCCGCCGGCGGGGCAGAGGCAGACGCGGCCCCGTGCGCCGGCTCGCGCTGCCGGTCCTGGTTCTGATGACCGTCGCGCTCGGCGGCGGCGCGGCCCTCGCGCACTTCAACGGCCAGGCGGTCGACGACTCGGCCGCCCCCGCGCCGCGGGCGACGACCGCGACCGCCACCGCGGATCCGACGACGGACGCGCCCACCCCCCGGCCGACCACGGCCAAGCCGAAGCCGAAGGCCACGACGGCGAAGCCGAAACCCAAGCCGACGCCCACGCCGAAGAAGACGACCGTGCCGCAGTCCGGCGCCGGGACCTTCACCACCGCACAGGCCTCCGGCGACGCGGTCGGCACCGGCGGCTCGCTGCGCCGCTACCGCGTCCAGGTCGAGGACGGCATCGAGCTCTCGGCGCACTCGGCGGCCGCCGAGATCCAGCGGATCCTGGCCCATCCGCGCAGCTGGGCCGCGCACGGCCGGGGCCGCTTCCAGCTGGTCTCGCAGAACGCCGACTTCGTCATCCGGATCGCCACCCCGGACACGGCGGACTCCCTCTGCGCACGGCAGGGCCTGAACACCCGCGGCGAGCTGAACTGCGAGACCACCGACGGCGTCGTGGTGAACCTCAAGCGGTGGATGCTCGGCTCGCCGACCTTCGCGGGGGAGGCGGCCGAGTACCGGCACCTGATCATCAACCACGAGGTGGGGCACGAGATCGGCATCCGGCAGCACATGGGCTGCCCGGGTCCGGGCAAGCTCGCGCCCGCGATGATGCAGCAGATCAAGGGCTTGAACGGCTGCCGTTCGAACGCGTTTCCGTATGACGAAGACGGGAGCTACATCACGGGCCCGATCGTGTCATGATGCGGTTGGGACGGCGCGCGACGAAGCCCGCCTCCCGAGGGGACCGGGGCTCCCGTGCCGCAGGGAAGAACGCGCGCGCGGTGGAGCAGACCGCTACCCGGTAGTTCGTATCGAGGAGACAGAAATGTCACCCATCCCGGGTTCCCCCGATTCCGGAGCCGATTCGGTCGCCGTCGACCCGAACCTCGACTTCGCGGGTACCACGCCGTACGAGGACTACGTCCAGGCGGACGTCCTCACCCACCTCCAGCACCTCCGCTCGGACGACCCGGGCGAGATGGTCTTCCTGGTCACCACCCAGGTCATGGAGCTGTGGTTCACGGTCATCGTCCACGAGTGGGAGACCGCGAGCCGCGCCCTGCGCGAGGACCGCGTCCCCGTCGCCATGGACGCGCTCAAGCGCTCGGTGCGCGAGCTGGAGGCGCTCAACCACTCGTGGCGGCCGCTCGCCCAGCTCACCCCCGGCCAGTTCAACGCCTACCGGGCCGCGCTCGGCGAGGGCTCCGGCTTCCAGTCGGCGATGTACCGCCGCATGGAGTTCCTGCTCGGCGAGAAGTCCGCGTCGATGCTCGTCCCGCACCGGGGCGCGCCCCGCGTCCACGCCGAGCTGGAGAAGGCGCTCCACGAGCCGAGCCTGTACGACGAGGTCCTCGGCCTGCTGGCCCGGCGCGGTCTGCCCGTGCCGCAGTCGGTCCTCGGCCGTGACCTCGCGCAGCGGTACGAGCCCTCCCCGGCGGTCGAGGCCGTCTGGGCCGGTATCTACGCGGACACCGACCAGAACACCGAGCTGGTCCGGCTCGGCGAGGCCCTGAGCGACGTCGCCGAGCTGGTGTGGCGATGGCGCAACGACCACCTGGTGGCGACCCGGCGCGCGATGGGCGCGAAGACCGGCACCGGCGGTTCTGCGGGCGTGGCCTGGCTGGAGAAGCGGGCCCAGAAGAACGTGTTCCCGGAGCTCTGGACGGCGCGCAGCCATGTCTGATCCGCGACAGAAGGCCCTGGAACTCGACGCCGCCGACGGCCTCGCCCAGCACCGCGAGAAGTTCGCCCTCGACGCCGGGACCGTCTACCTCGACGGCAACTCGCTCGGCGCGCTGCCCGCGCACGTCCCGGCCCGCATGGCCGACGTGATCACCCG
The DNA here is from genome assembly GCF_042717315.1 of Streptomyces sp. NPDC058650. Lineage (NCBI taxonomy): Bacteria > Bacillati > Actinomycetota > Actinomycetes > Kitasatosporales > Streptomycetaceae > Streptomyces > Streptomyces sp. NPDC058650. The sequence continues at coordinate 261,210 of NZ_JBHXRL010000001.1, read as the reverse complement.
TGAGTGGGGCGAGCTGCGCATCCGCTCCTGGGACGAGTCGGGCTGGTGGACCGCGCCCGAGCGGATCGGCGACCGGATCGCCCCGATCGTCGGCGCCGCCCCCGGGCAGATCGTGGTCGGCGACTCCACGAGCGTGAACGTCTTCAAGGCGGTCGTCGCCGCGGCCCGGATCAACGGCGACGAGCGGGACGAGATCCTCGTCGACGCGACGACCTTTCCCACGGACGGGTACATCGCGGAGTCCGCAGCGCGCATGACGGGTCACGAGATCGTGGCGTGCGACCCGGCCGACATGGCGGACGCGGTGAGCGAGCGCACGGCCCTCGCGCTCGTCAACCACGTCGACTACCGCACGGGCCGGCTCCAGGACCTGCCGGGCCTCACCGCCGCGCTCCACGCGGCGGGCGCGCTCGCCGTCTGGGACCTGTGCCACAGCGCGGGCGCCCTGCCCGTCGGCCTGGACGCCCACGGGGTCGACCTGGCCGTCGGCTGCACCTACAAGTACCTGAACGGCGGCCCCGGTTCGCCCGCGTACCTGTACGTCGCCGAGCGCCACCAGGCGGCCTTCGACTCCCCGCTGCCCGGCTGGAACTCGCACACGGACCCGTTCGCGATGACGCCCGGGTACGAGGCTGCCGCGGGCGCCCTGCGCGGCCGCGTCGGGACGCCCGACATCCTCTCCATGCTGGCGTTGGAATCGGCGCTCGACGTGTGGGCCGGGGTCGCGATCGAGGACGTGCGCGCCAAGTCCCTCGCGTTGACGGACTTCTTCCTGGAGTGTGTCGCCGCCTACGCGCCCGAGGGCCGGGTCGTCCCGGTGACGCCCGGAGCGCGCGCCGAGCGCGGCAGCCAGGTCGCGCTGAGCTGCGAGAACGCGCCCGCCGTGATGGCGGAGCTGATCAAGCGCGGAGTCGTCGGCGACCTGCGCCGCCCGGACGTGCTGCGGTTCGGCTTCACGCCGCTGTACGTGGGCTTCGCGGACGCGGAGCGGGCGGCCCGCGTCCTCGGGGAGGTCCTGGCCGACCTCCCCGCCTGAGGGGCGACGGTCCGATGATCGCCTGATCTGCGGGGGCTCCGGTGCTGGTACCGTCCCCGCAGGTCAGGCCAATTCGGCCGCGTCACCGAGAGGTTGGAACAGCATGCCGGACCCCGCCGCGCGCGATGCTGCCGAAGAAGCGTCGGCCTTCTCGCACCCGGCCGTCGCCCCGGACGCCTCCGCCGCGTACGGCGACCACCCGGACCAGGTGGTCGACTTCTACGCCCCGCGCGACGGCCGCACCCGGGCCCCGCTCGTCGTCGCCCTGCACGGCGGCGCGTGGCGGGCGCCGTACGACCGGCAGCACCTGACCCCGTTCGTGGACTTCCTGGCCCGCCGCGGCTTCGCCGTCGCCAGCGTCGAGTACCGGCGCGGCAGCGACATCCCCCGCCAGGGCGGTACGGCCCCGGTCGCCGGGCGCTGGCCGGAGACCTTCGACGACGTGGCCGCCGCGCTCGACGCCGTACCGGCGCTCGCCGCCGTCCACCTGCCGCAGGCCGACACCGCCCGGATCGTCCTCACCGGCCACTCCGCCGGCGGGCACCTCGCCCTCTGGGCTGCGGCCCGCCACGTCCTCCCCGCCGGTTCCCCGTGGCGGCTGCCCGCCCCGCCCGCGCTGCGAGGGGTCGTCGCCCTCGCCCCGATCGCCCACTTCGGGCGGGCGGTGGAGCTCGGCGTGTGCGGCGGCGCGGTCACCGAACTCCTCGGCGGCGAGGCGGAGTACGCGCACCGGGCGGCCTTCGCGGACCCGGCCGTCCTCCTCCCGACGGGCATCGCGACCACGATCGTCCAGGGCCGTGAGGACGTCGTCGTCCCGCACACGGTCGCCGAGGCGTACGCGGAGGCGGCGGCGAAGGCCGGCGAGGAAGCCGGCTTCACCCTGCTCGAAGGCGTCGGCCACTTCCCCCTGATCGACCCGGCGGCGGACGCCTGCGCGGTGGTCTCGGAGGAGATCGCCCAGCTCGCCTGGTGAGGCCTTGACGGACCTGCGGGGCCGCACGTAGTCCTCAGGGGGGACGCCGGAGGATCCGTAACGAGCGGGACGACCGGGGTCACCCGCCCCCGTACCGTGGTTCGCGTGACCCAGACACAGACCTCCGAGACGAGCCGCAGCCCCGAGTTCCGCCTGGTGCAGGTGGCCCTCGGCGGACTGCGGCAGGAACTCTTCCACGACGCCTTCGCCTACCGCCCGCTGTCGCGCATGGACGTGAACAGCGGGCCCGCACGCCGCCTGCCGAAGCGGATACGCCCCTACATGGGCCTGCTGCCTCACGCGACCGTCGCCTTCCTCGCCCTGATCGTCTTCCTGATCGGGTACGACCGGATCAACGACGGCTTCGGACTGGCGGGGCTCGTGTTCGCCTGGGTGTCGCCCGCCATCGTGCTGGTCACGCTGATCAGGCCGGTCTTCGCCTTCTGGGCCTCGCTCGCCTCGACGCCCTTCCTGGCGTTCCTCGGCGGCTACTGGGGCGGGTGGCCCTGGACGGAGAACGCGTTCGCCGCCCATCTGGTGGTCCTCACCGTGGTCGCCGCCCGCACCGGGCCCCGAGCCGCGTGGTGGATGTGGCTCGGGACGGCGGGCTACGCCTTCTTCGCCGAGATGTTCCTCGGGGTGGGGCACGGCTCCGACTCGATGCCGATGCTCTTCGTCGCCGCCCTCGCCCTGCTCACCGTCTCCATGATCCAGACCCGCAGCCGGGCCAACCGCGAGGTCACCGCCCAGCAGACCGTCACCGCCCAGGAGATCTCCAAGCGGACCGTCCTCGAAGAGCGCACCACCATCGCCCGTGAGCTCCACGACGTCGTCGCCCACCACATGTCGGTGGTCGCCATCCAGGCGGAGGCCGCGCCCTACCGGGTCGAGAACCCGCCGCCGGAGCTGGAGCAGGCCTTCCTCACCATCCGCGAGAACGCCGTCGCCGCGCTGACCGAGCTGCGCCGCATCCTCGGGGTCGTCCGCGCCGAGGACTACGAGGCCCCCGACGCCCCGCAGCCGACGCTCGGCGACCTGGACTCCCTCGTCCGCAACGTCACCGAGGCCGGGCTCGTCGTCGAGAAGACGGTGACCGGCGCGGTGCGCGAGCTGCCCCAGGGCGTGGAGCTCTCCGCGTACCGGATCGTCCAGGAGGCCCTGTCGAACGTGCTGCGGCACGCGCCCGGCGCGGCGGCCAAGGTCGAGGTGTCGTACGTCCTCGGCGGCCTCGGCCTGCGCGTCGCCAACGGTCCGGCACGCGGTCTCGTGAAGCCGTCGCCGGGGGCCGGGCACGGCATCACCGGCATGCGGGAGCGTGTGACGATGCTGGGCGGGGAGATGACCGCCGAGGTGACGGCGGACGGCGGCTACGAGGTGGCCGCCTTCATCCCCGTGAGCCGTGAAGAGGCCCGTGAAGAGACCCGTGAGGAGACCGACCAGTGATCCGTGTGCTGATCGTCGACGACCAGATGATGGTCCGCGAGGGCTTCTCCGTCCTGCTCGGCGCGATGCCCGACATCGAGGTCGTCGGCGAGGCCGTCAACGGCCGGGAGGCGATCTCCCAGGTCGCCGCCCTCCGCCCGGACGTCGTCCTCATGGACATCCGCATGCCCGAGCTGAACGGCATCGACGCCACCCGGGAGATCGTCGCCGCCGACGAGGACGCGAAGGTCCTCGTCCTGACCACCTTCGACCTCGACGAGTACGTGTACCAGGCGCTGCGCGCCGGGGCGTCCGGCTTCCTGCTCAAGGACGCCTCGGCCCGGCAGCTCGCGGAGGGCGTGCGGGTGGTCGCGGCCGGCGAGGCGCTGCTCGCGCCGACCGTCACGAAGCGGCTGATCACCGAGTTCGCCAAGGCACCCGGCAGCTCGCCGCGCCCGCCGGCGATGGCGCAGATCGGGGAGCTGACGGAGCGGGAGACGGAGGTGCTCGTGCTCATCGCGCAGGGCCTGTCGAACGTCGAGATCGCCGAGCACCTCGTCGTCGCCGAGTCCACGATCAAGACGCACGTGAGCCGGGTCCTGGTGAAGCTGGGGCTGCGCGACCGGACGCAGGCGGCGGTCTTCGCGTACGAGGCGGGCCTGGTGCGGGTCGGCGGTTAGCGGTGTCCTGGGGGTAGCGTCCGGTCATGGACGCCATGGACGCTGTCGATGTCGACGCCGTGTACGACCCCTGGTCCCCCGGGTTCGTCGCCGATCCGTACCCCGCCTACGCCCGGCTGCGCGCCGCCGGCCGCGCGCACTGGCACGGCCCCACCCGGCAGTGGTTGATCCCGCACTACGAGGACGTGTCGGCGCTCCTCCGGGACCGGCGGCTGGGCCGGACGTACACGCACCGGTTCACCCACGAGGAGTTCGGGCGGGGGGCGCCGGCCGCCGCGTACGAGCCCTTCCACACGCTCAACGACCACGGGCTGCTCGATCTGGAGGCGGCCGACCACAGCCGGATCCGGCGGCTCGTGTCGAAGGCGTTCACGCCGAGGACGGTGGAGAACCTGGCGCCGACGGTACGGCGGCTCGCCGCCGGGCTCGTCGGCGACCTGGTCGCGCGGGGCGGCGGCGACCTGCTCGCCTCGGTCGCCGAACCCCTCCCCGTCGCGGTGATCGCCGAGATGCTGGGCATCCCGGAGGACGACGAGGAGCGGGGGCGGCTGCGGCCCTGGTCGGCGGCGATCTGCGGGATGTTCGAGCTGAGCCCCTCGGAGGAGACGGCCCGGCGGGCGGTGACGGCCTCGATCGAGTTCTCGGACTACCTGCGGGAGCTGATCGCGCGGCGCCGGAAGAGCCCGGGGGACGACCTGATCTCGGGCCTCGTCGCGGTGGAGGGGCTGACGGAGCAGGAGATGATCTCCACCTGCGTACTGCTCCTGAACGCGGGCCACGAGGCCACCGTGAACACCACGGTCAACGGCTGGTGGACGCTCTTCCGGAAGGGCGTCCGTCCGGATCCCGAAAAGTTGTCCACAGCTGTGGAAGAACTTCTGCGGTACGACACCCCGCTCCAGATGTTCGAGCGCTGGGTCCTCGACGACATCGAGGTCGGCGGCCAGGTCATCCCGCGCGGCTCCGAGGTCGCCCTCCTCTTCGGCTCCGCCAACCGCGACCCGGCCCGCTTCGGCCCGACGGCCGACGAGCTCGACCTCACCCGCGCCGACAACCCGCACATCACCTTCGGCGCGGGCATCCACTACTGCCTCGGCGCCCCGCTCGCCCGCCTCGAACTGGAGGCGGTCTTCGGCGAGTTGCTGCGCCAGGCACCGGGGCTGCGGCTCGCGGCGGAGCCCGTGTGGAAGCCGGGGTACGTGATCCGGGGCTTCGAGGAGCTGCTCGTGGAGGTGTGAGCCGATCCCCTCGTACGGGCTCGTCGTCAGCGCCAGGAGCAGCACCCATCAGCACCCACCCGCGCCCGCCGGCGAAGGCGCGGACGTTCCCATGCTGACGGCGGCGACCAGGACGCCCCACCGCCGGACGCCCCACCGCCGGACGCCCCACCGCCGCTGGCGGCGTTCCGCCCCCGGGAGGCTAGAGCCCCGCGATGTCCCGGGGAAGCGTCAGCCCCCACGCTCCCGCGCGGGCCGTCCACGTGCGGCGGCGGACCGGGCCCGTGATGCGGCCGTCCGCGCGGTAGCGGAAGTCCGGGCCCGAGACCGTGAGGGTGCGGGCCAGGGAAGGGTGGCCCGGCGAGTGGTCGTCCGGCGACGCGTGGGCCGGGTGGACCGTGACCTCCGCCGTGCCCGCGACCGAGCGGACCGAGACGCCCTCCACCGGCGTGTCCACGTCCGCGAGGAGCACCCCGTCCGCCTCCACCCGCAGCCGGTGGGTGCGGACCGCGAAGGCCGTCGGGGCCGGGCGGACCAGCGTGCGGACCAGGGAGCGGCAGGTGCCCCAGACGGACGAGGTCGGCACGGCCAGGGTGCGGACGGTCGATACGCCGGGGATGCAGAGGTCGCCGAGGACGACCCCGTCGCTGTCGTCGACCAGCAGGTCGAGGCGGCGCACCGCCCCGTCGAGGACCGCCCGCGCCGCCGCCGGGGTGGAGCGCGGCACGCCGAGCGCGTGCGCGAGTTCCAAAGCGTCCGGCGGGCCGATCGGGACGAGGGAGAGCGCCCCCTCGGCGAGCCCCCGCTCCCGGTGCAGCAGCGTCACCGTCCGGAGCAGCGCGCGGTCGTCGCCGAGCACCACGGGGTGCCGGGAGCCGCGCCGGGCCAGGGCTCGGGTGAATTCCTCCGGGCTGTCCGGCAGGCAGATCTTCGCTTCCGCGCGCGCTGACAGGACATCCTTCGCGATCCGTACGGACTCGCCGTCACTTCGGCGGGCGACCGGGTCGACGATGACCAGCAGCTGGTCGTGATCCGACACCTCGGTCCTTCCTCGGGTAGCATCTTTGTGCAAGAGCCCCTTGCGCTATTGCGCCAGGGGCTTCGTCTATTCCGGGGCACACCGGTGAGGCGGCCTCGGCCCCTGACCTTGGACATGCCCCACCCGGAAGGGGTGTACGCCTGTGCCCGCACTTGTGCTGCTCGGTGCTCAGTGGGGTGACGAGGGCAAGGGAAAGGCCACCGATCTCCTCGGTGGATCCGTTGACTATGTAGTGCGTTACCAGGGCGGCAACAACGCCGGCCACACCGTCGTCGTCGGCGACCAGAAGTACGCGCTGCATCTTCTCCCTTCCGGAATCCTCTCGCCGGGGTGTACCCCGGTGATCGGAAACGGTGTCGTCGTCGACCCGGCGGTCCTGCTCTCCGAGCTGAGCGGACTGAACGAGCGCGGCGTCGACACGTCGAAGCTCCTGATCAGCGGTAACGCTCACCTGATCACTCCGTACAACGTCACCCTCGACAAGGTGACGGAACGGTTCCTCGGCAAGCGCAAGATCGGTACCACCGGTCGCGGCATCGGTCCGACCTACGCCGACAAGATCAACCGCGTCGGCATCCGGGTCCAGGACCTGTACGACGAGTCGATCCTGGTCCAGAAGGTCGAGGCGGCGCTGGAGGGCAAGAACCAGCTCCTCGCCAAGCTGTACAACCGTCGCGCGATCGACGCCGCCCAGATCGTCGAGGAGATGCTCCAGTACGCGGAGCAGATCAAGCCGTTCGTCGCGGACACCACGCTGATCCTCAACAAGGCGCTCGACGACGACAAGGTCGTGCTCTTCGAGGGCGGCCAGGGCACCCTGCTCGACGTCGACCACGGCACGTACCCCTTCGTCACCTCCTCGAACCCGACCGCGGGCGGCGCCTGCACCGGTGCCGGCGTGGGCCCGACGAAGATCAGCCGGGTCATCGGCATCCTCAAGGCGTACACGACCCGTGTCGGCGCCGGTCCGTTCCCGACGGAGCTCTTCGACGCGGACGGCGAGGCGCTGCGCCGCATCGGTGGCGAGCGCGGTGTCACCACCGGCCGTGACCGTCGCTGCGGCTGGTTCGACGCGGTCATCGCCCGGTACGCGACCCGCGTCAACGGCCTGACCGACTTCTTCCTCACCAAGCTCGACGTGCTGACGGGCTGGGAGCAGATCCCGGTCTGCGTCGCGTACGAGATCGACGGCAAGCGCGTCGAGGAGCTGCCCTACTCGCAGACCGACTTCCACCACGCGAAGCCGATCTACGAAATGCTCCCGGGCTGGTCCGAGGACATCACCAAGGCCAAGACCTTCGCCGATCTGCCGAAGAACGCGCAGGCGTACGTGAAGGCCCTGGAGGAGATGTCGGGCGCCCCGATCTCCGCGATCGGCGTCGGCCCCGGCCGCACCGAGACCATCGAGATCAACTCCTTCCTGTAGGAGTACGCACGAGGAAGGGCCCGCACTCCGGCGACGAACCGGTGTGCGGGCCCTTCCTCGTGTCGGTCAGGCGTCCAGCTTCGTGTCCCGGCCGACCTTCTCCCAGGCCGTGAGGTCGCCCCGCACCTGCTCCAGGTGGCCCAGGATCGCGTCGATGGAGTCGTCGCCGAGGGCGAGCCGCAACGGGGTCTCGTCGGCGTCCAGGGCCTTGAGCACCGCCGCCGCGGCCTTCGCCGGGTCGCCCGCCTGCGTACCGCCCCCGGTCTCCACGAACGCCCGCGTCGCGCCCACCGTGTCCGCGTAGTCGGCGATGCCGTCACCGCTCAGGCTGTGGTTGCCGAACAGGCTCGTACGGAAGGCGCCCGGCTCCACGATCAGCACCCGGATGCCGAGCGGGCCGACCTCGGCGGCGAGCGCCTCCGACAGGCCCTCCAGGGCGAACTTGGTCGCGCTGTACGCGCCGAAGCCCGCCATGGACGCCTGCCCGCCGACGCTGCTGAGCTGCACGATCGCGCCCGAGCGGCGGGCCCGCATGTGCGGCAGGACGGCCCGCGTGAGGGCGGCCGGACCGAAGACGTGCAGGTCGAAGAGGGAGCGCAGCTCGGCGTCGGCGGTCTCCTCGACCGAACCGACGTGCGTGCGGCCCGCGTTGTTGACGAGGACGTCGATGCGCCCGTGCCGCTCGGCGGCGTCCGCGACGACCCGGTCGACCGCCGCCGTGTCGGTGACGTCCAGGGCGACCGCGTCCACCTGGTCGGGGTGGGCGGCGACCAGCTCGTCCAGGGTCCCGGGGCGGCGGGCGGCGGCGACCACGACGTCGCCGGCGGCGATCGCCGCCTCGGCGAAGGCCCGCCCGAATCCGCTGTTGGCGCCCGTGATCAACCAGACCTTGCTCATGTCCGTACTCCCTCGCGGCTGTTCCGTACTGGCACGACAAGGCTGCGCCGCCCGGCCCCTGGCCGTCCAAGACCTGCCGTGATAACCCATGGGCATGACGACCAGTGACGTCCACGGCCGCGACCTGAGGTACTTCCTCGCGGTCGCCGAGGAGCTCCACTTCACCCGCGCCGCCGAGAAGCTGTACGTGTCCCAGCCCGCGCTCAGCAAGCAGATACGGGCCCTGGAGCGGCAGCTCGGCGCCCCCCTCTTCGACCGCGACCGGCGGGGCGTCTCCCTCACCCCCGTCGGTACGGCCCTGCTGCCGCACGCCCGTGCCGCGCTCGCCGCCTGGGAGGAGGGCCGGCAGGCGGTGCGGCGGGCGCGGGAGGCCGCGGACGGCACCCTCGTCGTCGGCATGAGCACCAGCCCCGGGCGGGGCGGCCTGCTGCCCGCGATCCGCTCCCGCTTCACCGAGGCCCATCCCGGGGCCCGGCTGAAGCTGCGCCAGGTGGCCTGGGACGACCCGACGGCCGGGCTTGCCGACAGCGGCACCGACGTCGCCTTCGTCTGGCTGCCGCTGGCGGGCGCGGACCGGTTCCGCTGGGTCGTCGTGGCCGCCGAGCCCCGGCTCGTCGCGCTCCCCGCGGCCCACCCGCTGGCCGCGCGAGAGAGCCTGGACTTCGCCGACCTCCTCGACGAGCCCTTCCTCGCGCTGCCGGACAGCGGGCCCGAACTGCGCGACTACTGGCTGGCGTTGGATGCGCGAGGCGGGCGGCCGCCGGTGATCGGTGCCGAGATCGGCGGGGTGGACGAGACGTACGAGGCGCTCGCCGGCGGCCTCGGCGTCTGCCTGGTCGCCGCCGGGAACGTGCCGCTGCTCGCCCGCGAAGGTGTCGTGATCCGGCCTGTCCGCGGCGTCACCCCGAGCCGTCTCGTCCTCGCCTGGCGGGCCGACGACACCCGCCCCCTGGTGCACGGCTACGCCCGCGCGGCGGCCGAACTCTGCCCCCGTGAGTCCTGAACTGCCCTTGTCAGCTACAGGTGTTGGGCGCTTAATAGGGCTCCACTCACGTGCGGTTCCGTCTCAGGGGGAAGCATGGACACGCCCACACCTCCCGCCTCACCTCCGCCACCGCCCGGTCCTCCCGCCCCACCCACGCCGGCCACCCCGCCCACGCCACCCACCCCTCCCGTCCCTCCCAAAAGCGTCGGCACCGTCGACGTGAGCGTCAGCAAGCGCCTGTTATGGGTGGACAGGGCGTGCTATCCGCTGGAGAACATCGCCCGCGTCCACACCTTCGTCGTCGCGCCCGACCGTGGCGCGGCGCTGATGACGTTCCTGAAGAGACTCGCCCCGACGCTGCTGGTGCTGGCCTTCGTCGGCGCCTACGAGCAGGAAAACGGCGAGGACCTGGGCGTCATCCGGTTCCTCTGCCTCGCGTTCCTCGTCTACTCCCTCGTGGACCTGCTGATCATCCTCTTCGGGGCGCCGCACACGGTCCTCGCCATCGAGACCACGGGGACGGCGTTCGCCCTGCTCACCAACCGTGACCCGGGCGTGCTGACGGAACTCGTCCGCCGGATCGCGCGCGCGATCGAGAACCCGGACACGGAGTTCCACGTACAGGTCCAGAAGGTGACGGTCAACATGAAGAACTACACCGGGGACACCGTCAACATCTTCGGCGGCCACGGACACAAGGGGATCCTGAAGTGACGGGCGACGGAAACCGCGGCGGCGACAGCCACGGCGGCGGCGGTCGTGACACGGTCAACATCTTCGGCGGCGAAGGCCACACGGGCATCGTCCACAACCACCACGCCCCGTCCCAGCAGCCCACCCTGGAGGAGGCGCTGCGGACCGTCGTCACGCTCATGCGGGAGCTGCGCGCGGAGGTGGCGCCCGAGGACCGGCGGTCCTTCGACGAGGCGCTGCCCGTCCTCGCCGCCGACGCGACCGGCGCGGCCGTCGAGACGCCCGTACGGCGCCGGGCCCTGGTGACGGTCGCGGGCATCGCCGCGCTGCTCGGGACGCTCGGCGCGCCGCTCCTCGACTCGGCCCGCGCCGCCCTGGAACTACTCGGCGTAGGCGGCTAGGGCCCCTCCAGGGGTGGTGCTCACAGAGCGTGTTCGGGTGCCGTGGCCCCGAGTTGCCGACTCGGGGCCACGGGAGAAGAGTGGTTCCTGTGATTCCTGTGCACCGTTGAGTCGTGGAACTCCGGTCACCTTGGGCCGCCTTCGCGGGTCGGCCCCCGCGGACGAAGCAGCACACCGACAGCCACCTGGATGCACCATGACCACATCCGCCCAGCGACGAGTCGTCCGGGCTGCGAGCGCGTCCCTCCTGGCGGCCGGCTTGGCCTTGTCGTCAGGCATGGGCGCCATGGCGGTCCCGGCAGCCCCGGCGCAGGTTCAGGCCGTTGAAACCGGAAGGGCTCAGCCGACGCCGCCACCACCACCTGCGGAGGAGGAGGTGCCGCCGCCTGTCGAGGAGGAGGTGCCACCGCCCGCCGAGGAGGAAGTGCCACCGCCTGCCGAGGAGGAAGTGCCGCCGCCCGCCGAGGAGGAGGTGCCGCCGCCCGCCGAGGAGGAAGTGCCACCGCCCGCCGAGGAGGAAGTGCCTCCCGGCGAGGAGGAAGAACCGAACCCGGCGGAAGAGGAAGCGGACCCGGCCGCGCAGCCCGGAGAGCTGCCTGCTGAGGGCGACGAAGCGCCTCCTGCCCAGAACATCGCGATCCAGACCCTGACCGCCGGCGAGCTCAAGCAGGCGCAGGCCGACCTCGCGGCTTCCAACCTCTCCGCCGCGGAGAAGGCGAAGGTCAAGAAGCAGCTGGACGACCTCCAAGCCATCGTCAACGGGAACGGGACGCAGCAGGAGAAGGACGACGCCAAGGCCCTCGCCAAGGGGCTGGCCGAAGCGCTGAGGCTCAGCAAGGACGCGGACACCCCGAAGGAGGACCGGGAGAGGTACGCCAAGCTCGTCCTCGGCGTGACCACAGCGCTGGAGAAGTTCAACGGGAAGGGTTCCGTCGCCGAGCGGCTCGTCTACTTCAAGGTCCTCCAGGACCTGAACACCGTCCTCACGAAACTCACGGACCCGAACCTGACCGTGCAGGAAAAGGTGCTCTACTCCAAGTACGCGGACGTGCTCCTCGGCGGTGTGCTGGCTGCCCAGCAGCCCGGCACCGCGCCGACGGAGCCGGAGGACAAGAAGAAGGTCCAGGAGAAGCTGCAGCAGAACGCCGCGGCGCTCAAGGTCTACCAGAGCGCGGACTCCTCCGAGTCGGAGCGGTCCGCCGCCAAGGCGACGCTCGACGAGCAGGCCCGGGCGGTGACCGACGCCAAGTACCTGGACCTCGTGGAGGAGCTCAAGCGTCTGAAGGCACCGCAGGCCTGCCTCGACGCCGTGCAGACCCGGACGCAGCAGGCCGGCTGGCCGGACGGGTCCCTCTGGGGTCTGACCGACAAGTCCTGCGAGGACACCGTGAAGGCGGGCGCCGCGGACACCAGCAGCGACTGGGCCGAGCTCTTCGACTGCGTCGCGAACGAGCCGTTCAGCACCTGCGCGGCCCGTATCCCCGAATAGCCCTACAACCGCAGGAACTCACCCGGCTCCGCGTCGATCATCGGATAGACGAGGAGCCGGTCCTTGCCCTCCCACTTGTCCACGACCAGATAGCTGGAGCCGGCCTCGGGGCATTCGGCGTCCGTACTGCCCGCGTCCTTGGCCTGCGGGCCGACGACGAGGAGGTCGCCGACGCCCGCGAGGACGGCGGTGGAGGAGCAGCTGACGACGTCGGTGGTGATCTCGCCGGCGTCGTTCATGCGCGGGAAGACGTCGGTGAAGCGGACGAGCTGGGTGCCGATCGGGCCCTGGGTGACCGTGACTTCCGTGGTGAAGCGGTCGTCGTTGTCGCCGTAGATCTCCGGCATGGGCTTGCTGCGCCAGCGGCCGAGGAAGCGGGCGGGGACGACGGCGGTGCCGGTGGGTGCCTTGCGGAAGGTGGCCTTCGCGGCGCCCGAGGTCCACTCCAGGACGTCGGGGGAGCGCAGGGTGAGGGTCTGGTGGGCGGCGGGGGTGCAGCGCTGCGCGGGCACGCTGCTCGTGACGTCGGACTCGCCGTAGACGACCTTGTCCTCGTCGGCCGAGACGAGCCGGGAGCGGCCCATGCAGAGCCGCCCCTCGGCAACCTGGACGTAGACGGCGTTCTTGGCGCCGGCCGCGCCCTGGGTGATCTCGATGCGGGCGGTCTCCCGGGGGTGGTCGGCGGTCCCCTGGATGACGCCTTCCCAGGCGCCGAGGAAGCCGCCCGGGACGATCCCGGCGGGCCGGGCGGAGACGCCGTCGGTCTCGCCCCTGCCGCGGTTCTTCTGCTCGTCGCCGCCGGTGTTCGGGTCGGGCCAGAAGGTGTACGTGGCGGTGGCCGCGGCCGCCACGACGAGCGTCGCCAGGGCGGCGATCAGGGCCGTACGACGGCGGGGACGGGGTGTGGTGCGGACGGTGGGCGGCAGGGGCGTGGCGGGCGTCGGGTCACCGGCGGCGGCAGCCACCGAGGCTCCTCCGGCCACCGGACCGGCCACCGGAGCGACCACCGGACCGACCACCGGACCGACCACCGCACCGACCCCCGTCCCCGCCTCCGCCTCCAGGAGCCGGGCCGCGTGGCGGCCGAGCCGGGCGAGGACGTCCGCCGGGAGCCAGGGATCGGCGACCGGCAGGGTCTCGACGATCTCGGTCGCCGAGGGGCGTGCCTCCGGGTCCTTGGCGAGGCAGGCCCGGATGAGGCCGGAGAGCTCGGGCGCGAGGTCCGTCAGGTCGGGCTCGTCGTGGGCGATGCGGAACATCGTGGCGTGGACGCCGCTGTCGGCCGTCCCGAAGGGGGAGCGGCCGGTCGCCGCGTAGGCGAGGACGGAGCCGAGGCAGAAGACGTCCGACGCGGGCGTGACGCGGTCGCCGCGGACCTGCTCGGGCGACATGAAGCCGGGGGAGCCGACGACCGCGCCGGTGGTGGTCAGTCCGCCGCCGTCGGCGACCGTGTCGACGGCGCGGGCGATGCCGAAGTCGATGAGCCGGGGCCCGTCGACGGTCAGCAGCACGTTGGACGGCTTGAGGTCGCGGTGGACGAGCCCGGCGTCGTGGATGTGGACGAGGGCGCGGGCGAGCCCGGAGGCCAGCGTCCGTACGGTCGCGGGCGGCAGCGGACCGTACTCGTCGCCGACCACGGTCCGCAGCGAAGGGCCCGGTACGTACCCGATGGCCACCCACGGGGGGTCGGCGGACGTGTCGGAGCCGAGCACGGGCGCGGTGCCCGTCCCGCCGACCCGCTCCAGGGCGGCGACCTCGCGGGCGAACCGCCGCCGGAACTCCTCCTGGGCGGCCAGCTCGGCGTGCACCACCTTCACCGCGACCGTCCGGCCGCCGGCCGAGCGCGCGAGGAACACCCGGCCCATCCCCCCGACCCCGAGACGGCCGATCAGACGGAACGGACCGATGGTGACCGGGTCTTCCGCGTTCAATGGCTCCACGGCGACGAGCATGCCAGACCGCGCGTCAGCCGTCCCCACGGACGTCGGCCGTCCCCGCGATCCGACGTCAGCCGCCTCCGCAGATCCGCAGCCCCTTCGGGGTGGAGCAGGGCAGATGGCCGTGGGTGAGGACGACGTCCTGGCCGCTGCCCCGGATCAGGTAGTTGAGGAAGCTGGACGTCAGGGAGTCGGCAGGCGGCCGGCCCCAGGTGTAGGCGTACTCGATCTCCCGGTACGGGTAGCTGGACTCGCCGATCTCCTCGACGACGGGTCTGCGCCCGTCGATGGCCACCCGGTGCAGCCCCTTCAGGCCGCTGCCGCTGCGGAGTTCGGTGTAGCCGATGGCGCCGGGGAGCTTGGCGACGGTCGAGAGGACCTGTTCGGTGGAGTCGAGTTCGCAGCGGACCACCTTCGACGCGGGGTCGTCGATGCTCTCGCAGTTCAGGGAGGAGTTGGCGAGCTCGTTGCGGCCGAGGACCCGGCGCTGGAACACCTCCCTGGTACCGGAGCTTGCGTCCCTGCTGATCAGCCGGACCGGCTGGTCGAGGCTGGGGACGAGCTCCTTCCAGTTGGTGATCTCGCCCCGGTAGAGGCGGCGGATCTCGTCCAGGGTGAGGCTCTCCACCGGTATCCCGTCGTTGAGGACGAGGGTGAAGAGGGAGACCGCGACCATGCTCTCCCGCAGCTGCGGATAGCCGCCCGGCTTGCGCCCGTCGGAGAGGGCGACGACGGCGGGGGAGCCCTTGGCGGACTTCGCCCCGGACGCTTCCAGCTCCCGTATCCCGGCGGTCGAGCCGTGCGCGGTCACGTTCACCGTCGAGCCCGCGCAGTCCTTCTCGTACTTCTTCGCCAGCTCCCGTACGACCGGCGCGAAGGCCGTCGAGCCGGTGATGGTGAGGGTTCCCCTGGCGCAGCCGATCGGCGGCGGGGTCTGCTCGCGGACGATGATCGCGGCGAGCGCGACGACGCAGACGGTGAGGACGACGGTGACCGTGCGGGCGGCCCGGCTGAAGACGGGCGGCTTGTCGTCGGGGGTCGTGCTGTGGTTGACGTGGACGTGCCCCTCGGCGACGTTGCCGTCGACCGAGACCGGGTCGCCGATCGGGCCGCCGGTGAGCAGGACGAGCAGCTTGTAGTGGGCGCCGCGGTTGAGCGGGACCTTGGGCAGCTGGATGGTGGCGTCGCCCTCCGCCGGGCCCACCCAGCTGTCGGAGAAGTGGCTGAGCAGCCGGGGGTGGTCGGGAGCGGTCACGACGACCGCCTGCACCCGGCGGCGCTCGAACTCGACCGTGAGTCCGTGGTCGTCACCGTCCGTGTAGTGGTCGGCGCCGATCGACAGGGCCCCGTCGTTCTCGATCCGGAGCAGGACGAGGGTGGCGTCCCTGAGGGCCGGGGTCGCGTTGAAGAACCCGCGCCGCACGGCCGCGCCGGGGCCGGTCACCGCCCCGTTCGCGGCGGCGTTCCCGATGGTCGTGTCGAGCTGGACGCGGTAGCCGATCCGCCGCTGGTGCGGCACCCGCCGCTCGTACCAGACGGCGCCGGTGGAGACGAGGACACCGAGGAGGGCGGTGACCAGGGCGATGAGGTTCTCAGCGGTGAGCCAGTCCACCCGCGCGACGGTACGCACGTGTGTGCGGTTCCGTGCGAGGCGTAGTCCCCCGTCACCCGGAGTTCTCCCTTCCTTCAGCGGGTCCTTCGGACGGCTCCTTCGGCCGGGGGCTCGCGGGCGGGTCAACAGGGGTTGCTGGGGGGTGTCGGGCGTGGGTGTAATGGCCACGAGGGGGCCTTCCGTCTGAGGAGTACCCCATGCGTGTCGTCGAAGTGACCGCCTACGGCGGACCCGAGGTCCTCAGAATGGCCCGCCGGCCCGAGCCGGAGGCCGGGGACGTCCCGGGAAGGGTGCGCGTGCGGCTCAAGGCCGCCGGTGTGAACCAGGCGGACCTGCGGATCCGGGCAGGCAGGTACGCGGACGCGGTCGGCGCGCTCAAGCCCCCGTTCGTCCTGGGGACGGACTTCGCGGGGAAGCTGCTCGATCCCGTGCCCGGCATGGCCCCCGGGACCCGTGTGGCCGGTTTCGTGCCCTGGTACGAGGAGCTGACCGGCGAGGGCACGTACGCGGAGGTCGTACGGGTCGCCCCGGAGTGGCTGGCCCCGATCCCGGACGACGTGGACTTCACCGTGGCCGCGTCCGTCCCGCTGGCCTCGGCCACGGCCCAGCAGGGCCTGGACCGGCTCGGGCTCCAGCCGGGCGCGGCGCTGCTCGTGACGGGTGCGAGCGCGGTGGTGGGCCGGCTGGCGGTGCAGTACGCCTCGGCGGCCGGCCTGCGGGTGGTGGCGGTGGCCTACGAGGGCGACGAGAGCGAACTGAGGGTCCTCGGCGCGGACCACGTCGTCACGCGCGGTGCGGCGGAGGACGTGGTCGCCCGGGTCATCGAGGGCGACCCGTACCGGGTGGACGCGGTCTTCGACGGGGCGCTCGTCGGCGAGGGCCTGCTCCCGGTCCTGAAGGACGGCGGCGTCTTCCTCGCGCTCGCCCCCGACCGTGTCCCGACCCCGGAGCGGAACATCCGCGTCGAGACCGTCCGGGCCAGGCCGGACGCCGCCCGCCTGAAGGAGACGCTGGAGAAGGTGGCGGCCCGCGAGGTGATCACCCGGGTGGCCGACGTCCTCCCCCTGGAGGAGGCCGCCGAGGCCCACCGCCGCGCGGAGTCGGGCCACCGCCCGGGCCGCATCGTCCTGATGATCTGACCGGTTCCGGCCGGTTCCCATCGGTCAACCTCGTCCGCCCCGGGTGCCCCCGCCCGGGGTGGATGTCGGATGCACCGGTACCTGGCGCGCGGGGAATCGTTAGCCGGGACATGAACTCTTCCCAGCGTGTCCTCACCGCCCTCGCCCTCGCCGCCTCCGCCATCGGTCTCGGGGCGGGCGCCGCCGCCGCGGTCGACCCCCTGGCGGGCGCGACCGGCCTGCTCGGTCCGGTCACCGGCGCCAGCCAGTCCGACTCCCCCCTGGGCGCCGTCACGGACGCCGCGAACCCCGCCGCGCTCGGCAACGTCACCTCGGCCCTGCCCCTCTAGGGCGCCCGCTTCTCTCTCCCCCCGACGGCTCCGGGGCGGCAAGCCGCCGCCCCGGGGCTGTTTTATGTGGCGCAAAGCTATCGAACAGCTGTGGCAGGATTCGAAAATCAGCGGCGTGTGAAGTGCGCCGCCGAAGAGTCCCAGGGGGGATTTTCGATGAACATCATTCGTCGTCGTGCGCTCAAGGGCGCGCTCGTCGCCACCGCCGTCGCGGTCGCCACGGCGACCGTGGCCGGTACGGCCTCCGCGGCGGAGCTGCCGGTGCAGCCCACGTTCGAGATGTACGGCGTCCACAAGACGACCCAGGAACTCCACGTGTGGTACCCCGTGGGGAACGGCGGCTTCGAGAAGGTCGGTCCTCTGGCCGAGGGCGGCGACATCGCCGACATCGTCGTCGCCGACAACGACAACGACGGACACGGCGAGAGCGAGTGGACCGTCTACAAGAACGGGCGCCTGGACTTCTGGGGCCCCAACTCGGGCCCCGAGGACACGAGCGTCGTCGGCAAGGGCTGGAACATCTACAAGACGGTCCTCTCGCCCGGCAACATCGGCGGTGCCAAGGAGGCCGACCTCATCGGCGTCGACGCCAACGGCGTGCTGTGGAGCTACCTCACGTACCCGAACGGCACCACCACCACCCGCGTGCGGGTCGGCGGCGGCTGGAACGCGTACAACCAGATCGCCGGCCAGGGCGACCTGACCGGTGACGGCAAGCCCGACGTCGTCGCCAAGGAGAAGTCCACCGGCTACCTGTACCTCTACAAGGGCACGGGCAACTGGAAGGCCCCCTTCAGCGGCCGTACGAAGATCGGCCAGGGCTGGAACGCGTACGACCGCCTGGTGTCGACCGGTGACATCAACCTCGACGGCAAGGCGGACCTGCTCGCCCGCAAGCCCGGCGGTCAGCTGATGCGCTACTACGGCACGGGCATCGCCGCGACCCCGTTCAAGGCGCCCACCCAGATCGGCACCGGCTACCAGTCGTACAACCTGCTGTAGCAGTACGGGCGTTACGCGCCTCACGTCGGCCCCGGGCCTCGGATCTCCGAGCCCCGGGGCCGCTTTGTATGCAACCGGAACCCCAACTGTCACAAGTTCTGGTCTAGACCTTGACAGGTCCAGACCAATCGCGCTTCGCTGGGCCTTCCCCACCCGGACCCCACCCGGAAGGACAGCTCATGCTGCGAAGGCTGATCACTCTGATCGCCGCTCTCTGTACGGCCGTCGGACTCGCCGTACTCCTCCCCTCCGCGACCGCCGGCGCGGCCCCCGCCTGCGTCGGTGCCTGGAACTCGGGCAGCGTCTACACCGGCGGCATGACCGCCTCGTACAACGGCCACAACTGGTACGCGAAGTGGTGGACGCAGAACGAGCGTCCCGGCTCCTCCGACGTCTGGCGCGACGAGGGCACCTGCGGCACCGGCGGCGGCACGGACCCGGACCCCTCCGGATTCGTCGTCTCCGAGGCCCAGTTCAACCAGATGTTCCCGAACAGGAACCCCTTCTACACGTACGCGGGTCTCACCGCCGCCCTCAAGTCGTACCCCGGCTTCGCCAAGACCGGCAGCGACACGGTGAAGAAGCAGGAGGCCGCGGCCTTCCTCGCGAACGTCTCCCACGAGACGGCGGGCCTCTTCTACATCGTCGAGCAGAACACCGCGAACTACCCGCACTACTGCGACGCGGGCAAGCCCTACGGCTGCCCGGCCGGCCAGGCCGCGTACTACGGCCGCGGCCCGATCCAGCTCTCCTGGAACTTCAACTACAAGGCGGCCGGTGACGCCCTCGGCATCGACCTGCTCAACAACCCCTGGCGGGTCGAGCAGGATCCGGCCGTCGCCATGCAGACGGGCCTCTGGTACTGGAACACCCAGAACGGCCCCGGCACGATGACCGCCCACAACGCCATGGTCAACGGCGCCGGATTCGGCCAGACCATCTGGGCGATCAACGGCAGCCTGGAGTGCAACGGCGGCAACCCGGCCCAGGTGCAGAGCCGGGTCACCAAGTACCAGCAGTTCACCCAGATCCTGGGCGTCCCCACCGGCGCGAACCTGTACTGCTAGTCAGTCCTGCCAGGCGAGAAACTCGGTCCAGGCGGCGGGCTCCACGACGAACGTGGGCCCGTCGCTGACCTTCGAGTCCCGGAGGTGGACGGCGTGGGCGCAGGTGGCTACCTCTACGCAGTTGCCGCCGCCGCCGTCGCTGTAGGAGGACTTGTGCCAGTCGAAGGCGACCTCGACGCACTCGCCGCCACCGCCGTCGCTGTAGCTGGACTTGAACCAGTGCAGGGTGTTGTCGTTCATCTCCGTACTCCCGCCAACTCCTCGATGAGCCCCAGCGACGTGCGCGGATCCAGGGCCTGTGCCCGGATCTTCGCATACCGCTGCAGGTGCGTACTCAGCTTCGCCCGGTCGGTGATCAGCAGGCTCTCCCCCTGGATCTCCAGGTAGGTCACGCGGTCGTGGGCCGGGGTTTCGATGACGGTCAGGTTGCCTCGGTCGCCCGAGTACTCACCTCCCAACCCCGCGTCCAGCGGCAGCACCTGAAGGTTCACGTTCCTCCTCCGCGCGCACTCCGCCAGGTACACCAGCTGCTCCCGCATCACCTCCTTGCCCCCGATCGGCCGCCGCAGCACCGACTCATCGAGGACCAGCTCGATCTGGCACACCGGATTCCGGTCGAACAGCGCCTTCCGTGCCAT
Source organism: Streptomyces sp. NPDC058650 (assembly GCF_042717315.1). NCBI lineage: Bacteria > Bacillati > Actinomycetota > Actinomycetes > Kitasatosporales > Streptomycetaceae > Streptomyces > Streptomyces sp. NPDC058650. The sequence goes on along the minus strand of NZ_JBHXRL010000001.1, from coordinate 241,228 downwards.
CCGGCCGACGACCAGTTCCTCAGCCCGCTCCGGTGTGGGCTCCGGGTAGCTGCCCATGATCAGCGCCCGCGCGTACGCCTCCGTCTGGAACAGACCGTGCACGACGTGGTTCGCGTACAGCCACAGCGCCAGCGCCTTCTGCTCGATCGGCGCGTACCCACGGAACTGTTCCGGGAGTTTCTCCAGTCGTACGAGCTCCCGCATCTCCTCGAAGATGCCCGTCCCGCCGCCCAGGGAGCCTTCGAGATGTGCCAGCATCTCGTCGCTCACCGCGTGCAGGAGCCGTTCCATCGCGCTGATCGCCGCTCCGCTGTAGCCCATCTGCGCGCCCAACTGCTCCTGCGTCAGGCCCTTCTTCACCCGCATTCTCTTCGCCACCGCCGCCGCCATCCTCGCCGCGGGTCCCACCGTTTCCTTGTTCTCTTCTCGCGCCATCGCGATCCCCATCCGAACTCAACCGGTCTCAACCGGTCTCAACTGCTCCCCGCCGAATTCGACTGCCCACAAGGTGCGTTGGTGCAGGTCAAGGGGTTACCGACGCGCCCACCGCAGTCGTGGAAAACGCTAGCGTCGGCGCGGGAACATGTCCCTGTGAATGAAGAGAATCGGGAAGTAAACGTGGATTGGATTCCTGTTTCCGGATTCCAACTCCGCAAGGCCGGAGTGCAATTCGACGCGGTCCGCGTCGACGGCGACGAGGGGCGGCGGCTCGCGGACTGGATAGAGGTGCTCACCGGGGGCGACCCCGGGCCCGTCGTCATCGAGGCGAACGGCCGGCGCGGGGTGTACTTCCTCGTGCCGCCGGGGTCGACGGCGCACCGGTCGTGGCCGCGCGGAGTGACCCGGTTCAACGCCGGACCCGCCCAGGTGAGTTACGTCCCGGTGCCCGCGTTGGCGGGGCGGACCTGGCCACTGTCGTGGCGGTTCCCGCCGACCGCGCCGGGCCGGTTCGTGCACACGCTGCTCCTGCGGAGCGCCGTGACGGAGCTCTTCGCCGACCCGTACGCGTACGCGGACACGAGCGCTCCGGACGGGTGAGCGGCCTGTTCGGTCCTCGCGACCTGGATCGAGCGCGGGGTGATCGACAGGCCCCGGAAGCTCGCGCTCGGTGACGAGATGGCCGCCCGTTCACGGGCGAGACGGGCCCGTAGCGGTTCGGGCGATTGCGTGCATGCAGATGTGCATGCAACCATGGTGTGCATGGTTGCACTGCAGATTCGTGACGTGCCCGAGGACATGCGTGACCGGCTGGCGGCCATAGCGGGTGAGCGAGGCCAGTCGTTGCAGGCGTACCTCTTCGACGTGCTGAGCGACGAAGTGCGGCGCCGGGACAATCTGGCCGTCCTTGAGGGGTTCTCCGCCGGGCGGTACGGGGCGCGGCTCGACACCGCCGATGTGCTGGACGCCCTGCGGGGCGGGCGTACGGAGCGCGACATCGTCCTCGGTGTGCCGGAGGGCGACGAGTGATCGTCGTCGATGCTTCGGTTTTCGCGTTCTCGCTGCTCGACGAAGGCGCCATCGGCGGCCGCTGCAGGGCGGTCCTCGCCGCCGACAGCAGGTGGATCGCGCCGGAGCACTGGACGATCGAGGTGCTGTCGGTCATCCGGGGCAATCTGCTCGGCGGGAAGATCTCGAAGGAGCACGCGGAGGACGCCGTCGCCGCCCTCGCGAAGCTGGAGCCCGTCGTTCCGCTGTCGCGCGTCCTCCTGCCCCGCATGTGGGAGCTACGAGGGAACCTCACCGCCTACGACGCCGCCTATGTCGCCGCCGCGGAAGCGTACGGCTGTGCGCTGGTCACCGCGGACGGACGCCTGGCCCGCGCCTCCGGCATCCGCTGCCCGGTGGACGTGATCGGCCGCTGAACGGCCGCCCCGTGGTTCGGGTCGGCCGTCCGTCAGCGCGGTCGCGACGATCGCCAGCCCCGCCCTGTCCTGCCGCCGGAGCAGGGCTTCCGCGGTCACCCGGGTGACGAACGTGTCGTCCGGGTCGAGTACGAGCTCCACCCGCGGCCCGACGGCCTCCCGCGTCCCGGCGAAGGCTGCCAGACCGTGACCGGCGTCCGCCCGGTCGCGGTAGTCGTGGCTCCGCCCGAGCGCTCCGAGCGCCGCGACGGCCGCCTGCCGCAGGTCACTGTCCATGTGCTGCTCGCCCATCCCTAGTCGGCTGCCTCAGGAGCCGAGTACGTTGCGCTGACCGCGTCCAGCGCCGCTGACAGCCGTTCCAGCACCCGTACCGTCTCGTCGAAGGCCTCCTGGCCGCCCAGTTCCCGCGCGAGCAGGGCCGCCAGCTCCGCGTGGCCCGGCTCGATGCGGTCGATCGCCGCCCGGCCCGCCTCCGTGGGCGCGAGGAGCTTGGCGCGCCGGTGGGCGGGGTTCGTCTCGTACGCCGCCAGGCCCTCCCGTACGAGCAGGTCCGCGATCCGCTGGACGCTCTGCCGCGTGATGCCCATGACGCGGGCGATCCCGGCGACCGGCAGCGGTTCGGGGAGGACGGCGCCGAGGACCTGCCACCAGGCGGCGGTCAGGCCGGCCGGTTCGGCCAGCTTCTCCGAGACGGCGAGGAACTGGCCGTTCAGGCGGAAGACGCCCAGGGCCGTACGGGACAGGGCGTCCTGCTCCAGGCGGCTCACGAGTTCAGCTCGACGAAGGCCGCCGGGTCACTGTCGTGGAAGAGGCGGTACCAGGCGTCCCGCTTGCCCTCGTACGCGCCGAGCCGGGCGAAGATCTCGCGGGCGAACGCGACCGGCTCCGTCGGGCCCGCCGTGATCAGGTCCCCGTCGGTGACCGCGTCCGCGTCGACGTAGTGGTCACCGCCCTTGTAGCCGGTGGCGGCCAGGTAGAACGAGACGGCGCTCGTGTGCGGGCGGTCGTCGAGGAGGCCCTCCTTCGCCAGGCCCGCCGTGGCGCCGCAGATCGCGGCGACCGGCACACCGGCGTCGAGGAAGGCGCGGGCCTTGGCCGTGAAGGGGGCGAGCTCGTCGCCCTCGTCGTACTTCTCGGCGCCCGGAAGGATCAGCAGGGCGCTGTCCTCGGGGTCGAGGTCGGCGAGCGCGAGGTCGGGGACGACCCGGATCCCGGCGATCGTCGTGACGGGCTCTCCGGCGACCGGGCCGACGGTCCGGATCGTGTAGCCCGCGCGGGCGAGCCAGGCCGTGGCGTGGCCCGTCTCCCAGTCGGCGAGGGTGTCGTAGACGGCGAGATGAACGGTCTTGGTGTCAGTCTCGGTTCCCATGACAGAAGACTGTCATGATGACAGCTTGCTGTCAATGGGGATGTGGGTTCCTCCGAGGCTCCGGCCCGGCGCGAAACGTTACGGAGCAAGGTGTCGCGTCCGGCCCGGTCTCGGTGGACAAGATGGCCATGGCCCACCTCATCAGCGATTACTTACCCTCGACCGCATGACCCCTCATGTCGCCGCACCCGATCCCCAGGCCGGCGCGGCCGTCAAGGCCGCCGACCGCGCGCACGTCTTCCACTCCTGGTCCGCCCAGGGTCTGATCGACCCGCTCGCCGTCGCCGGCGCCGAGGGTTCGTACTTCTGGGACTACGACGGAAACCGCTACCTCGACTTCACCAGCGGTCTCGTCTACACGAACATCGGCTACCAGCACCCCAAGGTCGTCGCCGCGATCCAGGAGCAGGCCGGGAAGCTCTCCACCTTCGCGCCCGCCTTCGCCATCGACGTCCGCTCCGAGGCCGCACGCCTCATCGCCGAGCGCACCCCGGGCGACCTGGACAAGATCTTCTTCACCAACGGCGGTGCCGAGGCCGTCGAGAACGCCGTCCGCATGGCCCGGCTGCACACCGGCCGCACGAAGGTGCTCTCCGCCTACCGCTCGTACCACGGCGCCACCTCCACCGCGATCAACCTGACCGGTGACCCGCGCCGCTGGGCCTCCGACAACGGCTCGGCCGGTGTCGTGCGCTTCTGGGCGCCGTTCCTCTACCGCTCGCCCTTCTACGCCACCACCGAGGCGGAGGAGTGCGCGCGGGCCCTCCAGCACCTGGAGGACACGATCGCCTTCGAGGGTCCGGCGACGATCGCCGCGATCATCCTGGAGACCGTGCCCGGCACCGCCGGCATCATGACCCCGCCGCCCGGCTACCTCGCCGGCGTCCGCGAGATCTGCGACAAGTACGGCATCGTCTTCATCCTCGACGAGGTCATGGCCGGCTTCGGCCGCACGGGCAAGTGGTTCGCCGCCGACCACTACGACGTCGTGCCCGACCTGATGACCTTCGCCAAGGGAGTGAACTCCGGCTACGTGCCGCTCGGCGGCGTCGCCATCAGCGCCGAGATCGCCGCGACCTTCGACAAGCGGCCCTTCCCGGGCGGTCTGACCTACTCCGGTCACCCGCTGGCCTGCGCAGCCGCCGTCGCCACCATCCACGTGATGGAGGACGAGAAGGTCGTCGAGAACGCCGCCCACATCGGCGAGAACGTCCTCGGCCCCGGCCTGCGCGAGCTCGCCGAGCGCCACCCGTCGGTCGGCGAGGTGCGCGGCATGGGCGTCTTCTGGGCGCTGGAGCTGGTCAGGAACCGCGAGACGCGCGAGCCGCTCGTCCCGTACAACGCGGCCGGCGAGGCCGCCGCGCCGATGGCCGCCCTGGGCGCCGCGGCGAAGAAGAACGGCCTGTGGCCCTTCGTCAACATGAACCGCACGCACGCCGTCCCCGCCTGCAACGTCTCCGAGGCGGAGGTCAAGGAGGGCCTGGCGGCCCTGGACGCGGCGCTCTCGGTGGCCGACGAGTACACCGCGTAAGCGCCGTACGGCGAGTAACCGAGTATCCGAGTAACCGGATAACCGTGTAATCGAGTAACCGGATCGTCACGTCAAGGCGATACGGGGAGGTTCCCTCCGTTTGGACTAGGGTGTCCGAAGCCGGACGGAGGGGACCGACCACATGCCCGCGAGCGGAGCTGTCACCCGCAACACCTTGCGACAGCAGATCGCGGACGCGCTGCGTGACGAGGTGCTCGCGGGGCGTCTCCAGCCGGGCGAGGAATTCACGGTCAAGCAGATCGCCGAGCAGTACGGGGTGTCCGCGACGCCCGTACGGGAAGCCCTCGTCGACCTCTGCGCGCAAGGGCTCCTCGACTCCGACCAGCACCGCGGCTTCCGCGTCCACCAGTACTCGGTCGACGACTACCGGCGGATGGTCGAGGCCCGGATGCTCGTCGTCGACGGCATCTTCCGCCGCGACGCCGCCATGGTGCCGCCCCGCACGGCGGCCACCGAACCCGACCTCGGGATCGGCGTCGCACTCGTCTCCGTGCGGCGCAGGGGCGAGGCCGCGGCCCGCGCCGCCCGCGCCGGGGACCTGGACGTCCTCATCGGGTACGACATCCGCTACTGGCGCGAACTGGCCCGCCTCGTCGCCTCGAACGACTACATCGCCGACTTCCTGCACCGGCTCCGCGTCCAGGCCTGGGTGTTCTCCGTGCCCTACCTGCGCTCCGAGCGGGAGATGCACGGCTGGCTGTGGAGCGGACACGTCGACCTGGTGGACGCGGTCACGCGCGGCGACGCGGAAGCGGCCGTCGCGGTCGTACGGGACTACAACACGCACTCGCTGGACTGGGCGGGGTATCTGGAGGCTCGGGCCCGCTGAGGCCGGGGTGGGCTGGGGTGTGCCAGCGGCGGGGTGTCTGGAGGCTCGGGCCCGCTGAGGCCGGGGTGGGCTGGCGTGTACCAGCGGCGGGGCGCGTTGGGCCGGGGTCGGAGTTCGGGTTGAGGCGGGGCGTCCGGGGGCAGTTCCTGAGCGGGTGGGCGTCGTCGGCCGTGCCGACTACCCTGGCCGTCCCTGCACCTGACGGAGAGCGAGCCTCCCTTGGCCTGTGACCTGTGGCTGGTCCCCCTTGTCGACCTGCTGTGCCACAGCCCCGACAACCCCTTCGCCGAAGAGATAGCGGCCTACGACGCCGTGCTGAGCGCGTCCGGCCTGCCGACCGTGCCCGTCTACGCGTACATGCCGGGGCTCTCCGGCGACGTCGCCCCGATCGCGGGCTTCGACTACGAGGCCCTGCACTTCCTGCGCCGCGCGTACCTCCTCCGGGTGTGCGGGCTGCCGGTCGAGCCGGTCGGCGCGCTCGGCGGGGACTACGAACAGCTCCTGGAGATGTTCGAGTCGACCGCCCAGCAGTCGCACCTGGTCTGGCACTACGACCACGCGGGTTCGTACGTGCCCGTCGACTTCCCCGCGCCGCTCTCCAGCGACGAGCTCCTGGAGCGGGGCGGCCCGCTCGGCTCCTCGTACGGGCTGCTGCGCGAGCTCGAGTTCGTGGCGCCCTCGATCGGCATCGACCCGATGAACCCGCCGGCGACCCCGGTACCGCCGGAGCGGCCGACCTCCCTGGAGGAGCCGGCCGGACCGATTCCGTACGACGACAGTCCCTTCGCGCGGGAGCGTCACGTGTGGCTGGGACTGCACGCGGCGGCGACCAGGAGCCTCGCCCAGGGCTCGATGATCATCCTGAGCTAGGACCGGACAGGTCCTGGCCCCCGCGCCGCCCCGGGCGGCCCCTCCGGAGGCTCAGCGAGCCTCCGGGGGCCGCTGGCGCGGCATGTTCGGCCGGGTGCCGGGCGGCAGCGGGAAGCGGCCCGACGGGTGGGAGCTCTCCGCGCGCGCGGGCACCACGCCCACCGACTGGAGCATGAGCGGCGCCGGGCCCGAGCGGAACTCGACCATCCAGTCCGCGGTCTCCGCCCGTACGAGCTCGGTCACGTCCTCCGAGAAGCGGCGCAGCACGCCGAGACATCGCTCGGCCGCCTCGCTCGCCGTGCCCTCCGTGGGCCCCAGGACCTCCCGGACGCTCTCCGAGGCCCAGTCGAACTGCAGGGCCTGGAGACGGCGCTGCACGGCCTGTGCCGTCGCCACGTCCCGTATCCAGCCGGACGTCAGCCCGAAGTACCGGTCGCAGGCCAGGCAGGCCGCGCCGATCAGCAGCGACAGATAGCCCCAGCCGACCGCGCCCTCGGCCGCCCCGGTCAGGTCGAGCAGCGGCAGCGCGGCGCCCGCGATCACGCCGGCGGCGGTGCCCACCCGCAGGATCCGGGCGCAGCGGCGCTTCCAGACGCGGTCGGAGAGGTACCACTCCGCCGTGCGCAGGGCATTCGACTCGACCCAGCGGTACAGCTCGTCGAGCCGCTCGGCGGGCTCGCCCCAGTCGCCCAGGGGGAACGGCGTACCGGTGAGGTCGCGGTCCGGCCGCTCGGTGTCTTCCCCGTTCTCCCCGGCGTGACCCGGCTTCTCCCCGGACTGACCCGGCGGCTGCATGTCCGGCTGCTGGCTCACCGGGGGACTCCTCTGTTCAGCTCAGCGCGCGTGTCCTTCTGTGACGTGCGGTGCACGTGGTGCCTGCCCTTCCTACCGCCGAATGGTGGGCGGCGGGCCCGGAATCCCGGGATTTCCGCCCGCAAGAGGGTGTTGATCAGGTAGAGAAGCCCGAAGTTTCTCACTCGAAAGAGTGATGGAGGCAGGGCGGGCGGCGACCACGTAGGCTCGGGCGTACCCGACATACGGACGTACCGAACCTCAGGAGTGACCGTGATTCCCGGTGGTGGCCAGCCCGACATGCAGCAGCTTCTCCTCCAGGCCCAGAAGATGCAGCAGGACCTCGCCCGCGCCCAGGACGAACTGGCCAAGACCGAGGTCGAGGGCCAGGCGGGCGGCGGCCTGGTCAAGGCCACCATCACCGGCTCCGGCGAGCTGCGCGGCCTGGTGATCGACCCCAAGGCGGTCGACCCGGAGGACACGGAGACGCTGGCCGACCTGATCGTGGCCGCCGTGCACGCGGCCAACGAGAACGCGCAGCAGCTCCAGCAGGCGAAGCTGGGCCCGCTGGCACAGGGCCTGGGCGGCATGCCGGGCCTCGGCTTCTGACCCCCGCCCATCAGGGCCGGGCCCTTTGTGGCCTTCTGCGGGCTTCTAAGGCTCGCTTTCAGCCACTACCGTAAGAATCAAGCACCCCCGAGAAGGGCGTTCCGTTGTACGAAGGCGTGGTTCAGGACCTCATCGACGAACTGGGCAGGCTGCCCGGCGTCGGTCCCAAGAGCGCGCAGCGGATCGCCTTCCACATCCTCCAGGCCGAGCCCACCGACGTACGGCGGCTCGCGCACGCGCTCCTGGAGGTCAAGGAGAAGGTCAGGTTCTGCGCGGTCTGCGGCAACGTGGCACAGCAGGAGCAGTGCAACATCTGCCGGGATCCGCGGCGCGACCTGACCGTCATCTGCGTGGTCGAGGAGCCGAAGGACGTCGTGGCGATCGAGCGGACGCGCGAGTTCCGGGGTCGGTACCACGTCCTCGGCGGCGCGATCAGCCCGATCGAGGGCGTCGGCCCGGACGACCTGCGCATCCGGGAGCTCCTCGCGCGCCTCGCGGACGGCACGGTCACCGAGCTGATCCTCGCGACCGACCCGAACCTGGAGGGCGAGGCCACCGCGACGTACCTGGCGCGGATGCTCAAGCCCATGGGCCTGAGGGTGACCCGGCTCGCGAGCGGGCTCCCGGTCGGCGGCGACCTGGAGTACGCCGACGAGGTGACCCTCGGCCGCGCCTTCGAGGGGCGGCGACTGCTAGATGTATGACGAGGACCGAGCCCACGCTGGTGCGCCCCGAGGAAGGCTGCTCGATGTCTGACGCCACGCTTCACTCCGTCACGCAGGACCCCGACGACTTCGCGGTCCAGATCGCCGACTCGATCGAGAGCTTCATCGTCGCGACCACCGAGGTCGCCAAGGGCGACGAGCCCGACAGCGCGGTGCCGTTCATGCTCCTGGAGATCTCGCAGCTGCTGCTCGCGGGCGGGCGGCTCGGCGCGCACGAGGACATCGTCCCGGACGAGCGGTACGAGCCGGACACCGGTCCGGAGCCGGACGTCGACGACCTGCGCGAGCGGTTCGCCGTGATGCTGGACCCGGTCGACGTCTTCTCCGAGGTCTTCGACCCGTACGAGCCGCGCAAGGCCCCGGTCCCGGCGCGGATCTCCGACAACCTCGCCGACATCGTCACCGACCTCCGGCACGGCCTCGCGCACTACCGCGCGGGCCGCGTCAGCGAGGCGCTGTGGTGGTGGCAGTTCTCGTACTTCTCCAACTGGGGCCCCACCGCCTCGGCCACCCTCCGCGCCCTCCAGTCCCTCGTCGCCCACGTCCGCCTCGACCAGCCCCTGGCCGAGCTGGACGGCCTCGACACGGACGAGGACCTGGCGGAGGAGCAGCTCGCGGAGGAGGCGGGGCGCGTGATGCTGGAGGAGATCGCGGCGCCGCTGGGCCTGCGGTCGGTCAGGAAGTAGCGGACCTCTCGTGCCACTCCCTGCCATCATGGGCTGATGGCAGGGACGGTGGACGCGTCGGGTGACCGGTCGGTCGCGGCGGGCCGGGACATCAAGTCGGTGCACACCGGCGACCGCGTGACCGTGCTGCCGTCGGAAGCGCTCACCGTCTCCGCGTCCGGGCTGGTCCATCTCCCCGAGCGCACACGGCTGTTCGTGGGCCGCGCCCGTGAACTGGCCCTGCTGGACGAGGGTTCGGACCTCCAGGTCATCTGCGGACTCGGCGGCATCGGGAAGTCGACGCTCGCGGCGCGCTGGGCGGCGGACCGGGTGGCCGACCACACCGTCGTCTGGTGGATCACGGCCGAGACGCCCGCCGAACTCGACGCGGGACTCGCCGACCTGGCCCGGGCCATGCAGCCGGGCGTCGTGGGTGCCCTGCCCGAAGACGCCCTGCGCGAGCGGGCGTTGCAGTGGCTGGCCACGCACGACGACTGGCTCCTCGTCCTCGACAACGTCTCCGCCCCGGCCGACCTGCGCCCCCTCCTCGCACGGGTGGGGCGCGGCCGGATCGTGGTCACCTCGCGGCGGTCGAGCGGCTGGCAGGACGTCGCGCGGACGGTGGTCCTGGACGTCCTGGGGCCGGAGGAGGCGGCGGAGCTCTTCACCGGGGTGTGCGAGGCGGCCGACGACGGACTGGGGCCGCTCTGCGCGGAGTTGGGGTACCTGCCCCTCGCGCTCAAGCAGGCCGCCGCCTACTGTGCGGAGGCCGGCATCACGCCACGCACGTACCTGGGACTGCTCGCCGAGTACCCGGGCGAGATGTTCGCGGCGACGGCGGAGGGCGGCGAGGCGGCGCGGACGCTGGCCCGTGTCTGGCAGGTGACGCTGGACCGGCTCAAGGACACGCCACGGGCCGTCACCGTGCTCCACGTCATCTCCTGGTGGGCGCCTGAGGGGATTCCGCGCTGGCTCCTGGACCCGCTGGGGACGCCGCTGGAGGTCACGGAAGCCGTACGGCGGCTGGCCGCCCACAGCATGATCACGCTCCGGGGCGGGGAACTGTCCGTTCACCGGCTGGTGCAGGCGGTGGTCAGGGCGGACCCGAGGAAGGTGACGGGGATCGTGCGCGAGCTCGCCGCGAACCTGCTTCAGGCGGGCATCGTCAGCTCGGAGGTCGGCGCCGACCGGCGCGTCATGATCCACGTGGAGGCGCTGGCCGGGCACGCGGATCCGAAGCAGGACATCGCGGTGGAGGCCAAGCTGTTCCAGGTGGCCGGCACGTTCTTCGGCATGGACACGGCCGTCAGCCGAGCCCTGCCTCTCTGCGCGCGTGCGGTGGAATCCCTCCGCCGGATCCACGGCCCGGACCACCCGGAAACCCTGGACGCGGTGCAGAGCCTCGCCCTGACCCTGAACATCGAGGAGCTCGGGGGCCGGGCGGCCACGGAAATGCTGACGGAGGGCTTGGCCAACTGGCTGAGTGTCCTCGGACCCGACGATCCGCGCACGCTGTCGGCCCGTGGGCACCTGGCCCGCGTGCTGCGGATGGGCGAACCGAAGCGGGCGGATGCACTGCTCCGGGAGAACGCCGGGGAGTGCCACCGTGTCCTGGGCCCGAGGCATCCGCAGACCATCCAGGCCCGCTACGAACTGCTCCTGGCCGAGTCCGGTGAGGACGTCGAGGTGACGGCGCTGGAGGAGCTCGTCGCCGACGCCGAGCGCGCGGATCCCCGGCAACCCACCCTGTGCGACGTCATCAAGCGTGCCCTGATGGCCCGCCTCTCCATCGCCGGGGACATGGAGCGCGCACTCGTCCTCGCGGCGGAGGCCATCGAGGACTCCCGCCGTCGCTACGGCGCCGAGGACTCGCGTAGTTTCCTGCCGCGTCTGGCCGAGGTCGACGTCCTCGTCGAGGGCGGGCAGGTGGAGCGTGCCCGCCTGCTGAGGGACGCGCTGCTGGAGGACTGCCTTCGGACCATCGGGGAGTGCGAACTGACGCGGTTGGTGCGGGAGACGATCCCCTAAGCCCCCACGGCGCATCCTCTGTGCTGCCATCATGAACGCATGGCAGCGCAGATGCGGGGACGGTCAAAGGCAGTGCTGTGGACGGGCGTTGGCGTCGGCGTCGTCGGGATCGGCGCGCTGGTCGCCGTCGCGGTCGTCGACCTGGGGAAGGCGGACCAGCTCGCGAGCGTCCTCGGCGCCGTCCTGGCGGCCGTCGGTCTCGGGCTCTCCCTCTGGGGGCAGTTCGGGGGCGGTGGTGCGACCGCACCGGCTCCGGCCGCCGCCCCGGTCGTGACCGCCTCGGGCGCGGGCGCCGTCGCCGCCGGCGGCGGCATCGGGTCCGCGGCGACGGGCAGCGGTACGAGCCCGGCACCCGTCCCCGCGACGCCCGCCCCGACTCCCACGGCCCCCGCCGTTCCTCCCGCCCCCGCCCCCGCCCCCGGCTCTGTCACCGCATCCGGTGACCGGTCCGTCGCGGCGGGCGGTGACATCGGGAGCGTGTCCACCGGCGACGCGTGAGCGGGGGCGTCTCCGCCTCCGGGGACCGGGCCGTCGCGGCCGGTGGGGACATCGGGTGGGTGCACACCGGCGACCGGGTGACCACGCTGCCTCCGGAGGCCCTCGGGCCGGTGGTCTGCCCGCCCGGGCTCGTCAGCGTGCCCCGCAAGGCCGCCCACTTCGTGGGACGCGGCGAGGAGGGCGACCTGCTCGACCGGGAGGCGGAGACCGTCGTGATCTGCGGCCTCGGCGGCGTCGGCAAGTCGTCGCTCGCCGCCCGCTGGGCCCTCCGGCAGGCGGCGCACCGTAACCCCGTCTGGTGGATCACCGCCGAGAGCCGGGCCGACGTGGACGCCGGACTCGCGGACCTCGCCGGCGCGATGCAGCCCGCGCTGATCGGCGTACTCCCGCAGGAGGCCCTGCGCGAGCGGGCGTTGCAGTGGCTGTCGGCCCACGACGGCTGGCTGCTCGTCCTCGACAACGTCACCGACCCCGGGGACGTCGCGGGCCTGCTGGCCCGGACCGGCCGGGGGAGGATCGTCGTCACGAGCCGGACGACGGACGCCTGGTACGGGATCGGGCAGGTCCTCACGCTGCCCGTCCTGCCGGCCGCCGAAGCCGTCGAGCTGTTCACCCGCGTCGCCACCCACGCCGGCCCCCGCGACACCACCGGCGCCGAGCGGCTCTGCGAGACCCTCGGGCAGCTGCCGCTGGCCGTCGAGATCGCCGCCGCGTACTGCGGGCGCACGGCCACGCCCCCGCTCGACTACCTGGCGGAGCTGGGCCGGAGCGGCGGACTCGGCAACGCGGAGGAGGCCGTCGCCCGGACCCTGCGCGTCACGTTGAACCGGCTCTCCGCCACGGTCCCGTACGCGGCGGGGATCCTCCGCCTGCTCGGCTGGTTCGCCCCCGACCGCATTCCCGCGCTGCTCCTGCCGCCGTTCCCCGGCGTCCGAGAGGCGCTCGGGGAGCTGGCCGGGCACAGCATGATCACCCTGCACGAGGACGGCTCGGTGTCCGTCCACCGGCTCGTGCAGGCCGTCGCCCGCCGTCCGCCCCCCGGGGACGAGCATGAGCAGCGGGAGGCGATCGAGCGGGCCCGCAGGCTCGCGGAGACGGCATTCGGGGTCGCCGCACCGCTGGACGACGTGGACCCGGCCCACTGGGAGACGTGGCGGGTGCTGTTCCCGCACGTCGAGGCGTACCTGAGGTGCACCGACCCCGCGGGGGACGGCGAGACCCTGCTTCCCGTGCTGGCCGCCACGAGCGGGTACCTGAGTCTGAACGGGCTGTACGAGGAGGCGGTCGCCGTGGCCGAGCGCACACTGGTCGGCTGTGAGCGGCTGTTCGGCCCGGACGATCCGACCGTTCTCGGGCTGCGCGGCGCGCTGGCCGAGACCCTCGCCTCGGCGGGACGCGCGGACGAGGCGATCGAGGCGGCGGCCGCGGTGGTGCGGCGCACGACCGCGGTGCTGGGAGCCGACGACACGAACACGTTCAAGGCGCGGTGCTCCCTCGCGAAGGCCCATGTGCAGGCCGGGCTGCTCCACAGGGCGGTCGCCCTTCAGGAGAGCGTGCTCCAGGACATGGTCCGTGTCCTGGGCGCGAAGGACCGGGAGACGCTGATGGCCTGCGCCGAGCTCGCCGGGATCTACCGGGCCTTGAACCGGACCCGCGACGCCGTCTCGCTGGGCGCGTACACGGCGGCCGAGATGAGGGTGGTCCTCGGCGAGGAGGACGTGGACACCCTGGTCACCCGGATCAACCTGGCCGGCCTGTACGCCGGTGCCGGCGTGACCGACCGGGCCCGCGCCGACTACGCGGAGCTGCTGACCGTCTGCGTACGCCTCCTCGGCGACGACCACCCGTACACCGTCCACGTACGCGAGGCCCTCGACGCGCCATGGCTGGACGACGCGCGGGGGCCGAGTCACGCGGAGGGGCCAAGCGGCGCGGAGGGGCCAAGCGGCGCGCAGGGGCCAAGCGGCGCGCAGGGCCCCGAATGATCACCCAGTGAGCGCATCGTCTCACCATCCGATATCACGTAGGCGTTCTCGGGCCGCTCGTTAGACTGAGCCGATCGCAGCGCCGGCTGCGGCACACACTGAGCGAGGAGCGCACGTGGGCCTTGTCGTGCAGAAGTACGGAGGCTCCTCCGTTGCCGATGCCGAAGGCATCAAGCGCGTCGCCAAGCGGATCGTGGATGCCAAGAAGAACGGCCACCAGGTGGTCGTCGTGGTTTCCGCGATGGGCGACACGACGGACGAGCTGATCGATCTCGCCGAGCAGGTATCCCCGATCCCTGCCGGGCGCGAGTTCGACATGCTGCTGACCGCCGGAGAGCGGATCTCCATGGCCCTGCTGGCCATGGCGATCAAAAACCTGGGCCACGAGGCCCAGTCGTTCACGGGCAGCCAGGCAGGTGTCATCACCGACTCGGTCCACAACAAAGCGCGCATCATCGATGTCACGCCGGGCCGGATCCGCACCGCCCTCGACGAGGGAAACATCGCCATCGTCGCCGGCTTCCAGGGTGTGTCCCAGGACAAGAAGGACATCACCACGCTGGGCCGTGGCGGTTCCGACACGACGGCCGTGGCGCTCGCCGCCGCGCTCGACGCCGAGGTCTGCGAGATCTACACCGACGTCGACGGTGTGTTCACGGCCGACCCGCGCGTCGTGAAGAAGGCGAAGAAGATCGACTGGATCTCCTTCGAGGACATGCTGGAGCTCGCCGCCAGCGGCTCCAAGGTGCTGCTGCACCGGTGCGTCGAGTACGCGCGTCGCTACAACATCCCGATCCACGTCCGCTCGTCCTTCTCGGGGCTGCAGGGCACGTGGGTCAGCAACGAGCCGCAAGGGGACCGCAAGGTGGAGCAGGCCATCATCTCGGGCGTCGCCCACGACACCTCCGAGGCGAAGATCACCGTCGTCGGCGTGCCGGACAAGCCGGGCGAGGCCGCGGCCATCTTCCGCGCCGTCGCGGACGCCGAGATCAACATCGACATGATCGTGCAGAACGTGTCCGCCGCCTCCACCGGCCTGACGGACATCTCCTTCACCCTCCCCAAGGCCGAGGGCCGCAAGGCCATCGACGCCCTGGAGAAGGCGAAGGGCGCGATCGGCTTCGACTCGCTCCGCTACGACGACCAGATCGGCAAGATCTCCCTGGTCGGCGCCGGTATGAAGACCAACCCGGGCGTCACCGCGGACTTCTTCAAGGCGCTCTCCGACGCGGGCGTGAACATCGAGCTCATCTCGACCTCCGAGATCCGCATCTCGGTCGTCACCCGCGCCGACGACGTCAACGAGGCCGTGCGCGCCGTCCACTCCGCCTTCGGACTGGACAGCGACTCGGACGAGGCCGTCGTCTATGGAGGCTCCGGCCGATGACGCCGAAGCCGACGCTCGCGGTCGTCGGTGCGACCGGAGCCGTCGGCTCGGTGATGCTCCAGATGCTCACGCACCACGCGGACGTCTGGGGCGAGATACGCCTGCTCGACATCCCGGGCCCGGGGACGGCGGTCGGCTCCAAGGCCGCCGTCCGCGGGGTCGAGTGCGAGATCCTCGCGCTCGACGAGGAGTCCGAGGAGTCCTTGGACGGCGTCGATCTGGCGCTCTTCCTCGTGCCCGAGGCGGTGGCGGCGCGGTGGGCGCCCGTCGCCGTCGCCAAGGGCGCCGTCGTCGTGGACACCTCCGCGGCGTTCCGGGGCGACCCGGACGTGCCGCTCGTCGTCCCCGAGGTCAACGCGCACGCCGCGCGCGTACGCCCCCGGGGCATCGTCGCGAGCCCCGGCTGCACCACCCTCGCGCTGATCGCCGCCGTGGGCGCCCTGCACGCCGAGTTCGGGGTCGCCGAACTCGTCGTCACCGCCCAGCAGGCGGCGAGCGGTGCCGGCGCCGGGCAGGCGGGCGTCGACGCGCTCCGCACACAGCTCGGCCTGGTGGTAGGCGGCGGCGAGCTCGGCACCCAGCCCGGCGACGTACGCCGGGCCGTCGGCGAGCACAACGGGCCGTTCCCCGGGCCCCTCGCGCTCAACGTCCTGCCCTGGTCGGGCACGGCCGGCGAGGACGGCGGCTCCTCCGAGGAGGAGCGCGTCCGGGACGAGACCCGCAGGGTCCTCGGGCTGCCCGCGCTGCGGATCGCCGCGACCTGTCTGCGCGTGCCCGTCGTGAGCGGCCACTCCGTCTCCGTCCACGCGCGTTTCGAACACCCCGTCACCGTCGGGCGCGCGCACGAGGTCCTGGCGACCTCGCCGGGCGTCGTGCTGTACGACGATCCCGCGGCGGGCGACTTCCCCACCCCGGCCGACGTCGTCGGCACCGATCCCGCGTGGGTCGGACGGGTGCGGCGCTCGATGGACGACGAGCGCGCGCTGGACTTCTTCGTCTGCGCCGACAACCTCCGCAAGGGCGCGGCGCTCAACGCGCTGCAGATCGCGGAATCGGTTGTCACAGATTTGTAGGATCTGTGAAGGCGCTGTGAGCAAAAAGGCGTCAGATACCTCTTGAACTGCGGTGATTCCGTGTTCGACGATGCTCTTCCCCCGTGTTGCAACCACGAGTTGGCTGGGGCGCGTCTCTGCGTTCACTCACCATCGTGTGGCGCGGAACACGCTGCGAAAGCGGGGTATCGGGGGAGAACGGGTACGCATGAGGACATACGGGTCACCGTCGATTTCGGTGGCGTACGCGTACAACCCTGGCGGGGGGAGGCGTGTCCAACAGGCGTGGCAGAGGTACTCGACATCGCGACCATCGCTCCGCTGCGCGGCGTGGGCACAGCGGTGCTCCCCGTGCGGAGCGCCGCCGTCATCCCCGTACGCGGCTCCGCGGTCCGTCCGTTCGGACGTCCGCGCGGACTCGGCGGGATGCCGGTGATCGCCCCCGTGCCCGCCGGATCCCGCACGATAGCGGTGGAAGGCATCCCGTCTCCCCGTACGAGCGCTGAAGGGGCCATGGCCGCCGGCACCACCGTCGACCACCTGACCGAGACCTACCGCGCCCACTACCGGTCGCTGCTGGGCCTCGCGGCCCTCCTCCTGGACGACACGGCCTCCTGCGAGGACGTGGTCCAGGAGGCGTTCATCCGCGTCCACTCCGCCCGCAAGCGCGTCCGCGAGCCCGAGAAGACGCTCGCCTACCTGCGCCAGACCGTCGTGAACCTCTCCCGGTCCGCGCTGCGCCGGCGCATCCTCGGCCTCAAGCTGCTGTCCAAGCCGATGCCGGACATGGCCAGCGCGGAGGAGGGGGCGTACGACCAGCTGGAGCGGGACGACCTCATCAAGGCGATGAAGGGGCTTCAGCGGCGGCAGCGCGAGGTGCTCGTGCTGCGGTACTTCGCGGACATGACGGAGGCCCAGGTCGCCGAGACGCTCGGGATATCGCTGGGTTCGGTGAAGGCGTACGGTTCGCGGGGCATCGCGGCGCTGCGCGTCGCGATGGAGGCGAACGCATGAGCCACGAGAAGGACGAGCCCCGTGCCGAGGGCGACGCCGGTGATGAACGTGACGACCTGAGTGGACGACGGATGCCGAACATCGAGCCCGATTCCGAGCCCGATTCCGAGCCGGACTCAGCGCCGGCTTCCGAGCCGGACGCGGAGCACGACTCCGGGGCCGAGTCGCGCGCGGATGCCGTGGGTGCCGTGAGCGGTCCGGGTTCCGTGCGCGACCTGGGCGATGTGAGCCATGTGAGCGACCTCGGTGACGAGCTCGCGCTGCGGCGGTTGCTCCACGGCGCCGTCGCGGGCCTGGAGCCCACCACCGGCTCGCTGGACCACCTGCGCCGTGCCGTGCCCGCGCGGCGCGCCCGCAAGCGGCAGGCCGTCGTCGGCGCCGCCGCTGCCGCCGTCCTCATCGGGACGGCCGTGCCCGCCTTCGTGCACGTCGCGAACTCGGGCGGGATCACCGCCGCCAACCCCGTGAACGCGGGCCACGGCGAGGACGCCCAGGGCGGCACCGGAGCCGAGACGGGCGTCGAGGGAGGCCAGTCCTCCCAGTCCCCGGCGACCCACGTCTCCCCCAGCCAGGGCACGGCCGACGGGGCCACGGGCAAGCCGGAGCGGACGGAGAGCGGCACGAGCACCACCGGACCGCGCGCCTCCGAGATCCCGGTGATCGGCGACTCGCCGCGGTGCGAGCCCGACCAGCTCGGCGTCAGCGCGACCCAGACGAGCGGCCCCGACGGCTCGGGGAGCGTGTACGGCACGTTCCGCGTCGCCAACGTCTCCGGGCAGAACTGCGTCGTGGACGGCAGCGGCATCGTCAGCTTCGAGGCCAGGGGCGCCGCCGACCCGGGCCGCATCTCGGTCGTCCGGCACACCGCGGGGGACGGCAGCGGGCTGCCCGATCCCGCGCAGGAGGCGTCCGTGCTCCTCCTGAAGCCCAACGGCTCCTACGAGGTCCGGTTCGCCTGGTTGCCGAGCTCGACCTGTCCGACGGCCGGGGGGACCCCGACGACCGAGCCGACTCCGACGGAGCCGACGACCGTGCCGCCGACCACGACGCCCCCGACGGAGCCGACGCCGACGGAGCCGCCCACCACGACGCCCGCGACGACGGAACCGGCCACCCAGGACCCCGGTACGGGGACGGGCACCGGCGGGGACACCGGAACCGGCACGGACGCGGAGGCCGGGGTGGAGCCGCAGCTGCTCCGGGAGGACGGCGGGCCGGCGGACGGTAGCGTCTCGGTCAGCCACACCGCGGAGCCGGGCGGCCCCGTCGCCGTGGCGACCGTCCCGAACGCCTGCGCGGGCACGATCTACCGGACCGGCATCCTCGCGGGCCCCTGAGGCGGCGCGCCGGTCCTACAGGCCCAGCGCCTCGTCCCGGGAAGCCTCCGCCTCGCGGCGCACGAGGCGGAACCACATGAAGAGGACGAAGCCGGCGAAGACGAACCACTCCGCCGTGTAGCCGAGGTTCTGGAAGGCCTTCACGTCCAGACTCGTCCCCGCGGCGGCCGCCGCCGGGACCGGCGTGAGCCCGGCGGGGGAGTCCGTGAGGGTGATCCAGGCGTCGTAGACGTCGTCGGTGACCACGTTCACCAGAGCCGCCGCGCTGATCATGCCGAGCTGGTCCTCGGGCAGGCCGCCCGCGGTGTGGACGCCCTTCGTGCCCGGGTTCTCCGAGGCCTGGAGCGCGCCCACCACCGTGACCTCGCCGGCCGGCGGGGCCGGGGCCTTCGCGCCCGTGGGGAGCCAGCCCCGCACCACCGGCAGGGACAGACCGCCGTCCGTCTTCAGCAGCGTCAGGACGTACGAACCGGTCCGGCCGTCCAGGTCGCGCTCCGGGACGAGGAACTGCTCCCCGAACCGGCCGCGCGCCTCGGCGGGCCGCCCCGACGTCTTCTGGTCCACCGGCAGGAGCGTGTCCAGCGGCGCCGCCTCCAGCGAGCTCGCGGCGGGCCGCTGCTCGGCCTCCTGATGGGAGTCGACGCGATCCTCGAACTTGCCCAGCTGCCAGGTCCCCATGAACACGCAGAACGGGATCGCCAGCAGGACGAAGACGTTGATCCCCCACCAGCGGGGCGTTGCCAGGAACCGGTACACACCCCCACGGTACGCAAGCGCGCCCCGCTCCCCGACGGCCGGGTCCCCGGGGGGCCCTAAGGCCTGTCGTTTGGATCATGCCGGGCTCGCGGCGCCTGGCACCGCGCCTCGCCGCGTTGTCGTCACTCGCCGACGTCCCCCGTAGCCCTTCGGGCACGGGAGGTACCCCCACCACGTCGACTCCCTCCTCCGCCTTGCGATGCACGCCACCAGACGCCGCTCCCTGATCCGGCCTGATCCAAACGACAGACCCTAGACGGTCCCCAGGTGCTTCGCGGCGAAGGCCAGGTCCAGGGCGACCTGCTTGATCCGCTCCTCCACCACGAGCGAGCCGTGGCCCGCGTCGTACCGGTACACCTCGTGGACGGCGCCCCGGGCGGCGAGCCGGTCCACGTAGTTGTCGATCTGCCGGATCGGGCAGCGCGGGTCGTTGACGCCGGCCGAGATGTGCACCGGGGCCTTCACCGCGTCCACGTACGTCAGCGGCGACGAGGCCGCGTACCGCTCGGGCACCTCCTCGGGCGAGCCGCCGAGCAGCGTCCGGTCCAGCGCCTTGAGGGCCTCCATCTCGTCCTCGTACGCCGTGACGTAGTCCGCGACCGGGACCGCGGCGAGACCGACCGCCCAGGCGTCCGGCCGCGTGCCGAGACCGAGGAGCGTGAGGTAGCCGCCCCACGAGCCGCCGGAGAGGACCAGCCGCGCCGGGTCGGCGAGCCCGCTCGCCACCGCCCACTCGCGGACCGCGTCGACGTCCTCCAGCTCGATCAGGCCGACCCGGTGCTTGAGCGCGTCCGTCCACTCCCGGCCGTAGCCCGTCGAACCCCGGTAGTTGACCCGCACCACCGCGTACCCGTGGTCCACCCAGGCCGCCGGGCCCGAGGCGAAGGCGTCGCTGTCGTGCCAGGCCGGGCCGCCGTGCACCTCGAAGACCGTGGGGAACGGCCCCTCGCCCTCGACGGGGCGCTGTACGAGGGCGTGGACCCGGCCGCCGGGCCCGTCCACCCACACGTCCTCCACGGGCACCGACGGCGGCGCCTTGGGGCCGGGAGGGTCGAGGACGATCCCGCCGTCCGTGGAGCGCACGACCGGCGGCTCGGCCGCCGAGGACCACAGGTACTCGACGCTGCCGTCGGGCCGGGCCGTCGCGCTCGACACCGAACCGGCCGGGGTGTCCACCCGGACCAGGGCGCGCGTGGCGATCTCGTACCGGAAGAGCTCGCTGCGGGCCTCGAAGCTGTGCACGATCAGCAGGCCGGAGCCGTCCGGATACCACTCGGCCGACACGTCGCCCGGCAGGTCGAGCCGCAGGTCGGTCTCGGTGCCCGCCGCCACGTCCCAGAGCATCGGCTCCCAGCGCCCGCGCCGCTGGTGCGCGACGAGCAGCCGGGAGTCGCCCGCCAGCGGAGCGAAGCCGAGGACGGCGAGCCCGAGCTCCTCCGTGCCGCCCTTGGTGTCGTCGAGGTCGGCCAGCACGCTCGCGTCGGCGGCGCGCAGGACGCGCAGCGCCGAGTGCATCGCGTCCCCGTGCTCCGTGTGCTCGATCGCGATCAGCGACCCGTCGTGCGAGAGGTCGCCGACCCCGGCCGACTCGCGGTGCCGGTAGATCTCGACCGGGGCGCCGGCCCCCGGGCGTACGAGATGGACCGTCGAGCCGTCCTCGTCCGTGGAACGGCCGATCACCAGCGTCCCCTCCCGGCCGATGGCGAGACCGCCCGGATAGGAGGCGTCCAGGCCGGGTACGGCGGGCTCGTCCGCGCCGCCCCCGAACGGCTGGCGCATCCACACCCCGAACTCGTCCCCGTCGGTGTCCGCGAACCACCAGATCCACGCGCCGTCCGGGGAGAGCGTGCCGTCCGTCGTGCCGTTCGGCCGGTCCGTGACCTGCCGCTGCTCACCGCTCGCCCGGTCCCAGGCGTACAGCTCGTACGTCCCCGTGGCGTTGGAGACGAACAGCGAACGGTCCGGGGCCTCCTCGGCCCACTCGGGCAGGGAGACGCGCGGTGCGCGGAACCGCTGCTCCCACACAGGGGTCTGCTCCCACGCCGGGGTCCGGGTGAAGTCGTTGCTCTCAGTCATGACACCCATCATGCTCCGCCCGGCCGACAATCCGGTCGCGTCGTCCGCAACCTGTGGATAACCTCGCGGACATGTACTCCCCGACCCCTGAGGACTGGCGCGAGGCCAATCGCGCACGCTGGGACGAGCGCGTCCCGATCCACGCCTCCGGCTCCTTCTACGACCTCGACTCCTTCCGGGCGGGCAAGGACGCCCTGCGGGATTTCGAGCTCGCGGAGGTCGGTGACGTCACCGGACGCTCCCTGCTCCACCTCCAGTGCCACATCGGCCTGGACACGCTCTCCTGGGCCCGGCACGGCGCCGCGCACGTCGTCGGCCTGGACTTCTCCGAGCCGGCCGTCGAGACCGCCCGTTCGCTCGCCGCCGACCTGGGGTTCTCGCAGGACCGCGCGGCCTTCGTCGCCGCCGACGTGTACGACGCCGCAGAGGCCGTCCCGGACAGCTCGTACGACATCGTCTACACGGGCACCGGGGCGCTCAACTGGCTGCCCGACATCGAGCGCTGGGCGGAGACCGCCGCCTCCCTCGTCGCCCCGGGCGGCTTCCTCTACGTGGCCGAGTTCCATCCGCTCACCGACTCGCTCGACGACGAGACCGGCAGCCGGATCGTGAACGACTACTTCGTCCGCGAGCCGTGGGTGGACACCACCCCGGGCACGTACGCGGACCTCGACGCCGACACCGTCCACAACCGCAGCGTGGAGTGGGTGCACCCGGTCGGCGAGGTCGTCACGGCGCTCGCTCGGGCGGGCCTGCGCATCGAGTCGCTGCGCGAGCACGACGCCTCGCTGTACCCGCGCTACGGCGCGCTCCAGCGGCACGAGGACGGCTACTACCGCTTCCCGGCCGACCGTCCCCGGATCCCCCTGATGTACTCGATCAAGGCGACCCGCCCCGCCTAGAGCGCGACCCCTACGACCCGCCTCGCCTAGAGCGCGACCCCTACGACCCGCCTCGCCTAGAGCGCGACCCCTACGACCGGCCGAGCCTGATGACGGCGCGCCCGCCCGTCAGATCCACCGTCGAGTGGTGCGGCGGGGCGCCGTCCTGCTCGTCGTCGCGCATCACGAGGGAGCTCTGCCGCTCCTTGAGCTCGTTCTGCTTGCCCTGCGAGAACGTCGCGTGCAGCTGCTCGAAGCCCGTGGAGGAGACCTGGCCCGTGCGCTTGCCGCGCCCGGTCGCCCGCAGCAGCTGGTCGGCGAAGGCCACCACGGTCAGCAGGATGACGAGGCCGGGCAGCGTCACGAACACGGCGAATCCCATGGCCCCATGAGACCACGCGGGGCGGTACGGAGGAACGGGCGGACCGACCGGCCTCAGATCGTCACGTCGGGCCGTATGTGGTGCGTGCGCCGTCCGTCCGGGCCGAGGACCTGCGCCCCGATCTTGTGGGTGCGCAGGGACACCTGGGTGCCCGTGATCCGCAGCGTGGGGGCGGCCCGTACGAGCGTCGCCGTCACCTCGTGCAGTTCCTCGACCGTACGGAGCCACATCGCGAGCGCCAGGTTGTGCGGTCCCGTCACCGAGGTGATCACACGGGTGTGGCGCAGCCGAATCAGCGCCGCCACCGTCGCCGCCACCTCAAGGGGCGGGACGTCGGCCGTGACCAGCGCCCACACCGGGCGCCCGGAGAACCTCGGGGCGGGCAGGCAGTGGTGGTGCATCGCGCCGGCCGCCATGAGGGCGTCGAGCCTGCGCCGTACCGTCGACTCGCTCGTGTCGCACTGCCGGGCCAGCTCGGCGGCGCTGCGGCGGGCGTCCCCGGCCAGTTCCGCGACCAGCTTGCGGTCGAGGTCCGTGAGGGGAGTCTGCGAGCGGGCGGGCGAACGCACCCGCCGGTCCCCGCCCGTGGCCTCCGCGAGGTGCTGGACCTGTCCCGGGGCGAGCTGCTCGATCCGTGACCGGTACGGGCGGTTGTGCAGCCGCGTCACGACCTGCGTACGGGAGCGCAGCACGCCGGGCAGCGGGCGCACCCGGCCCGCGAGGTAGGCGTCGAGAGCGTAGAGATCCGGGCAGACCACGAGCAGCACGAGGTCGGCGTCGCCGGTCACCTGGTGGACGCCGAGGGTGTACGGATCGTCCGTGAGCTCGATCGCGGTGGCCTCGGCGGCGCCCGCGGCGCATTCCAGCTCGACCCAGGCGTGCAACGTGGTGTCCGCGCCGCGGGCGGCGATCAGTGAACTCCAGGCCCAGCCGCCCGTGGTGAGGTGGTCCCAGCGCCGGGCGAGCGTGTCGGGGCTCGACCCCAGGACGGCCGACAGCTGGGTCCAGCTGGCGCGCGGCGCGATCTGCAATGCGTGGATCAATGACAGATCCGCCTCTCCCAGGACGGATTCCCGGGTACGCATATGCCTCCTTGGCCGATCCCTGGGAAACCGTGGGTGTGGGCGACAGGGCGCCCCAGGATGTGGACTGGGGCATATGCATTCAAGCCGTAGTGGCGATTGTTCGCCATTAAGGTCGGCATAAGTCCCGGAAACGGACAGGAAAAGACAGGACAGAACGGGACAGGGTGGTACGGGGGATGGAATCCATGGGGCACATGGGGAATCCGAAGAGCCCGCGGAGTACGAGGAGTGCGAGAAGTACCAGGAGTACCAGAGGGAGCGGAGGCACGGGTAGTACGAGGCTCCCCGCGAGCACACGCATGGCGGGGAGCACGAGGATCACCGCGTGCGCGGCGGCGGAGGAGTCGCCGGATGCGGAGCTGCTGTGGGGCGAACCGGTCAGCCCCGACCAACTGACCGCCGCCGAGCAGGGCTACGAGCGCTGTGGCGCCGCCGAACGCCTCCTGTGGGAACGGCTCTCCGTCTTCGAGGGCGCCTTCGGCCGCGAGGCCGTCCGCGAGGTCTGCGCCTCCGGCCTGCTGCCCGCGGCGGAGATCCAGGCGGTCCTCGACCGGCTCGCCCCCCTCGCGCTCCTCCCCGTCGACGACCTGTTCGACGGCGAGGACGGCGCGCCCCGCTACTGGATGCCGCACCCGATGCGGGCCGTCGGCGCCCGCCGCCTCACCGAACGAGGCGACCGCTGGGCCGTCGTCACGCCGCACCGGAGGTGGTGCGTGAAGCTGGCCCGGCAGGCCGCCGACTGGTGGCAGAGCGGTCGCCAGATCGACGCCAGGAACCTCGCCCTGCGGGAACTCCCGGACCTGGCCGCCGCGATGGACCCGACGACCGCCCCGCTCTCGCCGAGTGCCGAGGCCGACACGTCCATCGAGATCGCCGTCTCCCTGTGGTTCCTGTGGGTGGCCTGCGGGCGGGTCGCCGAGGGCCGGACCCGGCTGCGGCACGCCCTCTCCCTGCACTCCGGACCGCCGCCCGCCCGCGCGCTGTGGCTCGCCGCCTACCTGGAGCTGGAGTCGGGCCGCCCCGAGGACGCCGACCCGCTCCTCGTCCAGGCCTGGGCGGCGGCCGTACGGGACGGGGACGACCGGTGCCTCGGGATGCTGGCCCATCTGCGCGGCGCGACCGCCCTCTTCCAGGGGCGTACGCGCGCGGCGGCGACGGAGTTCCGGGAGGCCCTCACGCTCATGGAGGAGCACCCGGAGTTCGGGCCGAGCCGGGAGCTGTGCTGGGTCGCCCTCGCCCTCACCCTCAGCCGGACCGATCCGGAGGCCGCGCAGGAGGCCCTGGACCAGGCCGTCCTCGACACGGCGGCCCGGCGGGCCTGGACGGGCCGCGATCTGTGGGCCGACGCCTGGGCGCACCACGCCCGGGCCGAACTCCTCGCCTGGGACGGGGAGCGCGAGCGGGCCGCCGAGCACGCCCGGCGCGCGCTCCGCGCCCATCTGTCCCTCGGCACGGCGGTGGGGGCGGCCTGCGCGGCCGAACTCCTCGCCCAGATGAGGGTCATGGTCGGCCGGATGACCTCGGCCGCCCATCTCCTGGGCGCGGCGGACCTGTTGCGGTCCTCGGTCTTCGAGGAGTCGTACCGCCCGGCGGAGTACTGCGCGACCTCCCGCGACCGCAGTGAAACGCTTCTGCGGCGGCTGCTCGACGACCGGGAGCTGCGCCGCGCCTACGAAGAGGGCGCGCGGCTGGGCCTGTTCGCCCTGGCGGGCGAGGAGTAGACGAAGAGCAGGCGAGGTCCGTCCGTACCGGCTCCGTCGACAGTCGGATTGTCAGTCGCGCTGTCTACGATGGCGGAATGTTCGCCTTCGTCGTCGCCGCCGTCTTCCTGCTGCTCTTCGGGGCCGGTGTGCTGCGCGACCGGCGCCGCTTCGGCAATGCCGTGTACCTGGGCCTGGCCGTCACGTTCCTCGGGCTCGGTCTCCTCGCGGCGATCGACGCCGCCCCGCCCGGCGTCTCCGAGACCGTGATGATCCTGGTGCTGCTCGTGCTCGGCCTCGGCCCGGTCGTGCTCGCCGGCCTGCTCTGCGCGAACGGCGTGAAGATGGTCCGCAAGGAGGGCAGACGCCCGGCGAACCTGCTCTCGCTCCTCGCGGGCCTCGGCATGTTCGGGGTGATGGGCCTGATGGCGGCGGCGGTCGTCACGCACTCGTGGGCCCTGGGCCTGATCGCCGTCACCACCCTCCTCGTGCTCGGGTACGTCTCGTTCCTGTTCCTCTGCTTCGTCGGGTACGCGTTCCTGTACGGACGGATGCGGCTCCGCCGCGACGCCGACTACGTCGTGGTCCTCGGCTCCGGACTGATCGGCGGCCGCCGGGTGCCGCCGCTCCTCGCGAGCCGTCTGGACCGGGGTCGGCAGGTGTACGAGACGCTGGCCGCGCGCGGCGGGGACGCGCCCGTCCTGATCACCTCGGGCGGCCAGGGCCCCGACGAGGAAGTCCCCGAGTCCCACGCGATGGCCGACTACCTCGTCGAGCGCGGCTTTCCGGCGGGGGCGGTCGTGCGCGAGGACCGCTCGCGCACGACCGAGGAGAACATGCTCTTCAGCAAGGAACTGATGGAGCGGGACAGACCCGGCTCCTCCTGCGTGATCGTCACCAACAACTTCCACGCCTTCCGGGCCGCGCTGATGGCCCGGCGGGCGGGGGTGGACGGCCAGGTCGTCGGCTCGCCCACCGCCGCCTACTTCTGGCCGTCGGCGATCATGCGCGAGTTCGTCGCGGTCTTCCTCCAGTACAAGGTGGTGAACCTCGGGATCTGCGCGGCGCTGATCCTGCTCGGCGTCGTGGCGTGGTTCGCCCGCTGACCCACACCACTGACGTGGCTCGTGTGGCTCACAGGGCCCATGCGGCTCACGGGGTGACGATCGGGAACTGCGGGTCGGGCGTCGTCACGTACGAGAAGAGCCGCCCGAGCAGTGCCGGGTCGCCCTCCACGCCGATTCCGAGCTCCTGGACGCTCTGGCCCGCCAGCAGGCCGAGGAGCTGGGCCTTGGCCAGGGTGAGCGTGAGCCCGGCGGGGGTCAGGGGGTCGGAGATCTCCCGGTGGGTGAGAGCGCCGTTGTGCAGGGTGAGCCGGCGGCGGGTGCCCGCGCCCGTGGGGCCGTCCGTCAGGACCAGGTCGACGGTCAGCTCCTCGTGCCAGGCGCGCGGCCCGTCGATCCGTACGGCGATCGAGTCGATGAGCATGGGGACGGTGAGGGCCATCGCCATCTCGGGGTTGCTCGTGTCGAGATCCGTCTTGACGATGCCCTCGCGGAGCTCCAGCGCCGAGGTGAGGTAGAAGTTGCGCCAGGTGCCGTTCTCGGAGCCGTACCCCAGCCGGTCGTAGACCGAGGCCAGGGCCTCCCTCGCCTCGACGTTCCCGGGTTCGGCGAAGACCAGGTGGTTGAGCAGGGTCGCCGCGAACCGCAGGTCGTCCGCGTCGACGTACTCGCGGGCCTTGACGAGCATCTCGGCGGGGCCGCCGGCCAGCGCCACGTACCGCTTCGCGGTCTCGACCGGCGGGTGCTCCCAGAGGTGGGCGACGTTGCCGTCGAACCAGCCCAGGTAGCGCTGGTAGATCGCCTTGGTGTTGTGGCTCAGCGAGCCGTAGTAGCCGCGCGCGTGCCAGGACGTGGCGAGGGCGGGCGGCAGCTCGATCCGCTCGGCGATCTCCGGGCCGGTGAGGCCCTCGTTGAGCAGCCGCAGCGTCTGGTCGTGCATGTACGCGTAGAGGTCCCGCTGCTCGGTCAGGAACCGCACCACGTTGTCGTGGCCCCAGGTCGGCCAGTGGTGGGAGGCGAAGCCGACGTCGTACATCCCGTGGAAGTACTCGATCGCCTCGTCGAGGTACGCGGACCAGATGCGGGAGTCGCGGACGACCGCCCCGCGCAGGGTCAGGATGTTGTGCATGTTGTGCGTGGCGTTCTCGGCCAGGCACAGGGC
Source organism: Streptomyces sp. NPDC058650 (assembly GCF_042717315.1). Taxonomy (NCBI): domain Bacteria; kingdom Bacillati; phylum Actinomycetota; class Actinomycetes; order Kitasatosporales; family Streptomycetaceae; genus Streptomyces; species Streptomyces sp. NPDC058650. The sequence continues at coordinate 213,548 of NZ_JBHXRL010000001.1, read as the reverse complement.
ACGGAGGTCGGGGAAGAGGAAGTTCATCTCGGCCGGGGCCTCGGTGCCCGGCGTCAGCTGGAAGACGATCCGTACGCCGTCGACCGTCACCTCCTGGCCGGTGTCCGTGATGTCCACGGTCGGCGGGATGAGGCTGATGGTGCCGAGCGAGGTGGTCTGGCCGAGGCCGGCGCTGATCTGGGCGTCCGGGGCCTTGGGGAGGTTCGCCCCGTACATGTAGGCCGCGCGGCGGGTCATCGCGTTGCCCGCGTACACGTTCTCGCTGACCGCGTGCTCCAGGAAACCGACCGGGGCGATGATCGGCACCCCGCCCTCGGTGCCGTGCGGCAGGATGCCGCGCGCGCCGCCGAAGTGGTCGCCGTGCGAGTGGGTGTAGATCATGCCGGTGACGGGCCGCTCCCCGCGGTGCTCCTTGTAGAGCGCGAGCGCGGCGGCGGCGGTCTCCGTGGAGATGAGCGGGTCGATGACGATGATCCCTCGGTCGCCCTCGACGATCGTCATGCTCGACAGGTCCAGGCCCCGCACCTGGTAAATGCCCTCGGTGACCTCGTACAGACCCTGCCGGGAGCAGAGCTGGGCCTGACGCCACAGGCTCGGATGCGCGGTGTCGGGGCAGTCCGCCTTCAGGAAGTCGTACGCGTCGCCGTCCCAGACGGTCCTGCCGTCCGAGGCCGTGACCGTGCCGGGTACCAGGGCGCCGATGAAGCCCCGGTCCGCGTTCTCGAAGTCGGTGGTGTCCTCGAAGGAGGGCAGGGTGTCGCTCATGTACGGGGTGCTCCGTTCCGCGAGGGCGGTGATCGGCTTTCCGATCCATCTGAACACCGGCGCACTACGACCGCACTTCGGAGAAGATCCGCACGACCCGCGGGAGCGGCGGGAGCGGCGCCCCGTACCTACTCTGGAGGTACGGAGGTGACCCATGAGGCGACGCCACCACTTCCACATCGACTACCTCGGGCACTCGGTCTCCGCGACCGTCCAGACCGGGCACACTGCCGTCGTCGAGGTGCTCGTCGACGGCAAGGAGACGGGGCACGCCACGGCGAAGGACGACCGGCCGGTGACCGTCCCGATCGAGCTGCCGACCGACCCGCCGACGGCCGTGTCCGTACGGGCGACCCTGGGGCCCGGCGTACCGCGCTGCCTGCTGCTCGCGACGGCGGACGGGGAGCCGCACGTGATGGCGCCGAGGCTGTACTGACGCTCAGGAGAGCCAGGCCATGCCGATGATCAGGAAGACGACGAAGGCGATGGCACCGGCGACGGCGGCGGTCTTGCGGGGGCGGCGCCGGGACAGCTCGGCGAGGCCGCCGGTGCTGGTGCCGACGCCCGCCGCGGGGCGCTCCCGCCGCCGCGAGGAGGTCGCGGCGGGGGGCACGTGATGACGGGGGGTGGGCTGGTGCGCGGGCGCGTGCAGCTGAGGGGCGTGCGGTGCAGTCACGTGCTGCTGAGGGTGAGGGTGATGCGGCTGAGGCGGCTGATTCGACTGCTGAGGCTGATGCGACGTATGCGGCTGCTGAGGCTGAGGCAGCTGATACGACTGCTGAGGGTGATGCGACGAATGCGGTTGTTGTGACTGATGGGACTGCTGGGACTGGTGCGGCTGATGGGTGGCCGGCTGGGCATAGCCGCGCCAGGCGCCGGAGGAGAACCAGTCCGCGATCGCCTGCGCCGAGGGCCGCTGCTCGGGCTGCTTGGCGAGGAGGCTCAGCAGGTACGTCTCGAAGGCGGGCGGCAGCGCCACTCCCAGCCGGCCGGGCGGCATCGGCGCGGTGTCGATGTGCTGGTACAGCAGGGCCGTGGCGGTGTCCGCGCGGAACGGCGGCCGTCCGGTGAGGAGTTGGTAGAGCACGCAGCCCAGCGAGTACACGTCGGAGGCGGACGACGCGGACTGTCCGAGGGCCCGCTCGGGCGCCAGGTAGAGCCCGGTGCCGACGATCTGGCCCGTCGTGGTGAGCGCCCCGGAAGGGTCGTCGACGAACCGTGCGATGCCGAAGTCGGCCAGCTTCACGGTGCCCTCGGCGTCGACCAGCAGGTTCCCCGGCTTGATGTCGCGGTGCACGACCCCCTGCCGGTGGGCGGCCGCGAGCCCGGCGGCGGCGTGGGCGGCGACCACGGCGACCCGCTCGGCCGGCAGGACCAGCGGATCGGACGGGCTGCCCGCGAGGCTGTCGCCCTCGACCAACTCCATGACGAGGTACAGCTTTCCGTCCCACGTACCGAAGTCGAAGACGCCCACGACGTGCGGGTGGCTCAGCCGGGCGGCGGTCTGCGCCTCCAGCCGGAAGCGGTCGCTCGCGGACGGGTCGGAGCCGTGGCCCAGCATCAGCTTCACGGCCACGGACCGGCCGAGGACCTCGTCGGTGGCCTGCCACACCTCGCCCATGCCGCCCCGGCCGATACACACATGAAGCCGATATCGGTCCGCGACCAGCACCTGGAGACCACCCTTTCGACGATCGATCAACTTGACGGAAGGGAACCAGCGTAGAGCCGCGCGGAGGCACCCTTCGCCGCGCGTCCCCTCCGGACCGCCTCCCACCCCTCTCCCTCCCCGCGCGAGATGATGAAGGGATGCTGATCGAACACGACGGCCACGCGCCGACCGTCCACCCGACCGCGTATGTCGCGCCGACGGCGACCCTCTCCGGCGACGTGCGCGTCGGCCCGGGCTGCCGGATCCTCTTCGGAGCCGTACTGACCGCCGAGGGCGGCCCGGTGGAGCTCGGCGAGGGCTGCATCGTCATGGAGAACGCGGTCCTGCGCGGCACCCGCCGCGACCCCCTGACCCTGGGCCGGCACGTACTGATCGGACCGACCTCCTCCCTCGCGGGCTGCACGGTGGAGGACGAGGTCTTCCTCGCCACGGGCAGCCGGGTGTTCAACGGAGCACGGATCGGCACGCGTTCGGAGGTCCGTATCAACGGGATCGTGCACCTGCGGACGGTGCTCCCCGCCGACTCGACCGTCCCGATCGGCTGGGTCGCGGTCGGCGACCCGGCACGGATCCTCCCGCCGAACGACCACGGCGAGATCTGGGAGACGCAGAAGGACCTGGACTTCCCCGGCTACGTCTTCGGCCTGGACCGTCCGGCGGAGGGGGAGAGCCTCATGCCGGCCGTCTCCGAACGCTACGGCCGCGCACTGGGCCACCACCGCAACGACCGCCTGCTCTGACGACTGCTCCGCCCGGTGTATGGCGCCCATGACGCGGGTGAACGGAAGGTGTCCTTCGACCGTTAGCATCACGGCGTTGTCTCTGAGCGTGGGACGGAGTGGGTCGTGACACGACCGCGTATGGGTGTGGCGGTACTGACGATGGGCACGCGCCCCGACGAGCTGCGGGCCCTGCTCGACGCCGTGGCACGGCAGGACGAACCGGCCGCCCGGATCGTCGTGGTCGGCAACGGCACCGGCTCGCTCCCGGAGCTCCCCGAGGGCGTCACCGGAGTCGAACTCCCCGAGAACAGGGGAGTGTCGGGCGGCCGGAACGTCGCCATCGACACGCTGCGCGCGTGCGGCGACGTCGACGTGGTGGTGGACCTCGACGACGACGGCCTGCTCGTCGACACGGACGTCCTGCGCCGCCTCGCCGACCTGTACGAGGCCGACCCGGCCCTCGGGATCGTCTCGTTCCGCATCGCCGACGAGACCGGCGAGACGCAGCGCCGCCACGTCCCGCGCCTCGGGGCGAAGGACCCGCTGCTCGGCGGCGAGGTGACGACGTTCCTCGGCGGCGGCCACGGACTGTCGATGCCGATGCTCGACCGGATCGGCGACTGGCCGGAGGACTTCTTCTTCACCCACGAGGAGACCGACCTCGCGTGGCGGGCCCTCGACGCGGACTGGAAGGTCCTGTACGCGCCGGAGCTCCTGCTCCAGCACCCCAAGACCAGCCCCGCCCGGCACGCCGTCTACCACCGGATGACCGCCCGTAACCGCGTCTGGCTGGCCAAGCGCAACCTGCCCCTCCCGCTGGTCCCCGTCTACCTCGGCGTCTGGACCCTCCTGACCCTGGCCCGCACCCGCTCCCTCCCGGGCCTCGCGGCCTGGTTCGCCGGCTTCGCGGAAGGCATCCGCCGCCCCTGCGGCCCCCGCCGCCCCATGCGCTGGTCCACGGTAGTCCGCATGACCCGCCTGGGCCGCCCCCCGATCATCTAGCGCCGCCACCGGCGACGTACCCCGGGCTCCGTTCCGCGAACATGCGAAGCGTTCCGGCCAATGCTGGAATGGACGGAGGGCTCTGTCCGACCACGCCTTGCGCGGGCCACAGCAGCGGGATGAGGCCGGATTCGGCCGGCTCCTCCGAGCGGCGTGTGTGGAAGGGAGTGGTCATGAGCGACCTCATCGAAGACATGGGACCGGTCGACTTCCTGGTCGTCGAGTTCCCGGGCAACCGCATGACGGGGGAAGGCTTCCCCCTGCTTCTCGACCTGGTGGACCGTGGCGTCATCCGCATCCTCGACCTCCTGTTCGTACGGAAGGACGACGACGGGAGTGTCGTCGGTCTCGAGCTGGCGGATCTGGACGGTGACGGCGGGCTCGACCTGTCCGTGTTCGAGGGCGTGTCGTCCGGACTCCTGGGCCAGGACGACATCGAAGAGGCCGGGATGGCGCTCGAACCGGGCAACGCGGCCGGAATCCTGGTCTACGAGAACCTCTGGGCCGCTCCCCTCGCGCGAGCCCTGCGGCGCGGCGGTGCGCAGCTCGTGGCGGGCGGACGGATCCCCGTGCAAGCCCTCCTGGCCTCGCTCGACGCCGCGGACGCGACAGAGGGCGACAGGCCCGCTGCCTGACGGATTCAGCCGACGGAAGCGAGGAGGAGCGACATGCCAGGACTGCTTCGAGGGGTGGCACGCACCGCCGTGGTGGCCGGGACGGCGACCGCGGTCTCCAACCGGGTCTCACGGCGCCAGGCGGGCCGCTGGGCCGGTCAGGAAGCGGCGGCAGCCGAAGAGCGTGCCCCGGCGCCTCCCCCGGCACCGGCGCCCGCCGCACCGGCCGACGACATGAGCAGCAAGATCGCTCAGCTCAAGGAACTCGGACAGCTGAAGGAACAAGGCGTACTGACCGAGGAGGAATTCGCGGCCCAGAAGAGCCGGATCCTCGCCTCATGACCGCCGCGCCTCCGCGGAGCTGACCGGAAAACCGCTCAGGGGCCCGATTCGATTTCTCGAATCGGGCCCCTGAACCGGTCTTACGGCTGTCGGGGTGGCGGGATGTGAACCCACGACCTACCGCGACGCCGCCGAGCCGACTACCAGTAATGCCGGCGTCCGCCGACCGCGTGACCGACCGCGCCGAGGATCCACAGGATGACCCCGATCACGACCAGGACGATCCCGATCGTCCACAAGATGGAAATGCTGGCCACGAACCCGATGACAAGCAGGATGATCCCGAGAATGATCATGGTGACCTCCGGCCTCGCAGGTACCTCGATTCCAGAGTAGGCGCATCCCGCTGAGGTGGCCTGTCAGGCTGTCACTCTCCTGCCCTTCCAGTGGGCAGGAACAGAAGCCGCCTGATCGGCAAGCCGATCAGGCGCGAGGTGACGGCCGCGGCGACCGCGAGCCGGCGGGTGAGGTTCCGTCCCTGGACGCGGCGGAGGATTCTCAGTCGACCCGATGGGCGCGGTGGCGGACTTCCCGGAGGCTGACCTCCGCCGGGAGACGGTCCAGGCCTGCCGAGTCCCGTGCATGTGTGAGCGTGTCCCGGTTGAGCCGGTCCAGGATCCGTTCCGGCGCCGCGTGAGGCTCCAGCCACAGCCGCACTCGCGCGACCGGGGCGGTACGTCGGCCCCTCAGGCGCACCCGTGCCCGCGCGACTCCGTCCAAGGATTGCGCGTCTTCCTCGATCACGTCCTCCAGGGCGCGGCCGTCGAGGCGGGCCGTCGTACCGTCCTGGCTGTCGACAAGGACCTGGTGCAGCCGGTCTTTGCGCAGCAGTGTCCAGAGCCACCACAGCAGCAGCGCCAGCAACGCGGCGAGCACCGTGATGACGGTCGGCCACCACCAGTCCTCTGCCCGCCACCGAAGGCGTCCCTCGTTGCCCAGGACGACATCGGCCGGGTGGCGAAAGGGCCACCAGCCCGGCACGTCGAAACCCCATCGGCGCTGCAGATCCAGCCCGCCCAGTAGCACGCCGCCGCCCAGAGCGAACAGCCCGAGGCCGAGCAGCCCCAACAGCACCCGGTTCACTGTCTTGATCATCGGGATCAGCGTCAGCCTTTCTTCGGGCGTCGGACGTGGACGGCCAGCGTGGGCGGCCGGTCGAGACCCAGGCTCGCCACGGCTTCGCCCAGCGCGGCATCGAGGTCGGCGCGGACCTCGTCGAGATCGCGGAAATGCACCTGCGCCCGGGCTTTGATCTTCCGACGACCGACATCGACCCGAGCCGACGCGACACCGGACACCCGTACGGCCCGGTCACGCAGGATCAGGGCGATCGCCCGACGGTCGAGACCGGCCCTGACCTCGCCTGTTCCTCCAGCGCTGGTGGGCTGCCGCATGGGAAGCAGGCTGCGCAGTCCCGGTGTCACCGCCAGCACGACGAGACACAGGCCGAGGGCCATCGCCACCGCCGCCCCGACGATCATCCAGACGTCGTCCAGCGGCCGTGTGGCCAGTTCACCCGCGAGCCGGCGTCGCCAGCCCATCCCGGGCCCGCCTGCCCGCACGGAGACCACGTCGTACAGGAGCAGCCCGACGGCTGCGAGGGACAGCAGAGCCACGATGACCGCAGGGACCCGCCGCGCGGACCAGAAACGACGCGGCGATGCACGGGCTGTCGATATCGCGCCGGTGTCCGGGTGCCCTGCGGAGGAATCCGTCTTCGCCGGCTCCGAGGGAAGGTCGCTGTCACCGGGCAGTCGCCGCCCCGTGTGCGCGCTCATCTCACCCTCTCCCGTCCTGTCCGCCGCGAGTGGGCCGAGTGCAGCCTCTCGACGGCCACCACGAGGTCGGACACCTCCACGCCGGCCCATGCCGTGACGCGTTCGGTGACCTCTCGGCGCACCGCCGCGCACTGCGCCCCGATGTCCGACGGATAGCCCAGTTCCACGGCGATGCGCATCCGCACCTGCCCGAGCACCGGTCGGCTCTCGGCAGGACCGCCTGCCCTCTCCGAACCGTTCCTCTCGGGCGCCCCCCGCACCTCCGCCGTCACGTGCGGTGTGCGGTGGCCAGGGGGCACATGACGGGTCGGCTCGCTGAAACGACTCAGCGCCTCGCGCGCCACCTGGGCGGCGATCTTCGCAACGACCCGGTCGGCGACCGAGGTCGCACCCCGCTCCCGGCGGGGCACGGCCGGGCGCCTACCGGCTTCCCTGTTCACTGCCGCCAGTCTCTCCGGGCCCGGCGCTGGTCGTCACGAATACGTTGCTGATCGTCCCGGCGGCGGACGAAGTCGCCGGGTTCGAGATCGCCTTCCATCAAACGCCCGACTAGGAGTCCGACGACACCCAGCCCCAGCACCAGCAAGAAGGCCCAGAAGTCACCGAAGTACGCGGCGAAACCCAGCGCCATTCCGGCGGCCAAACCCACCACGGATCTGCTCATGACACGCTCCTTCACCAGGTAGCCGAATCCGTCCGGCTACCGGAGCCGCTGCCGCTCCGTCCCGTCGTCGTCCTCCTCCTCGTCCTCCTCGTCGGGCAGCTTCACATCACCGACCATGATGTTGACTTCCACGACTTCCCGACCCGCCATCCGCTCCACCGCGGAGATCACGTTCTCCCGCACTGCCCCGGCCACGTCCGTGATCGAGACGCCGTAGTCGACGACGAGCTCCAGATCGATGGCCGTCTGCACCTCTCCGACCTCGACACTGACCCCGCGGGTGACGGACTTGCCACTACCGGCGCCAGGCATCCGCTCCCGCATGGATCCCATCGAGCGCGCGAACCCGCTGCCCAGGGCATGGACGCCGCGCACGTCCCGTGCCGCCATCCCGGCGATCTTCTCCACCACCACATCGGCGATGGACGTCCGGCCACGAGAACCGGGCGCGCCGCCATACTTTGCGCCGGTGTGCTCAGTCATCAGGCACTCCTCCCTCGAGAAGTCAGCCGTGCACCTTTATTCGAATTATATTCGCTATAGGCCGTTTTATACGGCTCTCATGAGTCGAGGGAGAGGGCGGAGAGGTGAAGACCGAGGCGTTGATGCAGTCAGTACGTGGTCGGCTCGGCCTGGGGCGACTGCTGCCTCTCGGAGGGCCGGACGACGGCACGTGGATCACCGAACAGGCGGCCGTCCGGGCTCTCTGGCGCAAGGCCGCCGGGGTTCCCGGCGTTCGACCGGAGAGCATGCGCATCGGGCCGGTCCCGCACGAACCCGTGCTCGAATCGGCCGTTCGCCCGCCTGCCGGCGCGCTCCCGCCCGGCCCGCTCAGGATCGAGGCGGCCTTCACCGGGTCCGTGACACTGCCCGTACCTCAAGCCGCCGAACAGTTGAGGACGACTCTGCTCAAGGCGGCCGACGAAGAACTCGGCCTGAGCGCTGTGACGGTCGATCTGCGCGTCACGGATCTCCACGAGGGCACGGAGGCAGGCGGAGGATCGCAGACCGCCGAGGACGTCATGGCGCCCCCGGCCCGAAAGGCGACCACGCGAAGCTCGGCCCCCGTGACCGAAACAGAACCCCTGAAGGGGCCGATCGGAGAGCTGGCCGACGTCGTGTCGGCCGTGCCGGGCGTTGCCCGCCTCACCGCCCCACTGGGCGGCCACCCCGTCAGGGTGACGCACCAGGACGATCCGCCCGCCCGACACATTCAGGTCCAGCTCGCGGTCGTACCCGGCTGCCATCCCCTGGAAGTCGCCCGGGCCGTCCGGAACGCCGTGACCGTAGCGGCCACGAGTGACGTCCGGGTCCCGACGACCGCTGCCATCCTCATCACCGAAACCACGGCGTAGCGGCGTCGACAGTGGAGGTCGGCTCCTCCAGGTGGGAGCGGGCCCGCCGAGGTACGGCGGGGCGCGCACCGTCTCAGGCCGCGGCCGGCGGGTCCGTCGATTCGGCGGCGCGGCGGTATTCGGCGTTGATGCGCTGGGCTTCTTCGAGTTGGTCTTCGAGGATGATGATGCGGCAGGCGGCCTCGATGGGGGTGCCCTGGTCGACGAGTTCCCGGGCGCGGGCGGCGATGCGCAGCTGGTAGCGGGAGTAGCGGCGGTGGCCGCCCTCGGAGCGCAGGGGTGTGATGAGGCGGGCTTCTCCGATGGCGCGGAGGAAGCTCTGCGTGGTACCGAGCATTTCGGCGGCCCGGCCCATGGTGTAGGCGGGGTAGTCGTCGTCGTCGAGACGGCCGTACGAGTCGTCTGCTGTCACTGGCACCTCTCTGGTGAACGCGTGGAGGGGCCCTGGTGCCGTACGGCACCAGGGCCCCGAAGGAACTTCTACACCACGTGCCGACCCTGATACCGCGCCGGCCTTCTGTGTCCGCCTACCCGACCCAGTCGCTGTCGGGAGTGCGGGGATCGCGGTTGCTTGACCGGAGACCACCTCACTATCGATGTCCTGCGGTACCCGGACTCGAGACTTCTGTCCGGGCGATCCCTATGGTGCTTCGTTCCTCCGTTCTTCCCTCGGTGATCAACTTCCTACCTTCGGGGTACTGCCTACTGCTGGTACTGCGAACTGCCGGTACTGCGTACTACTGGTACTGCGCACTGCTGAGCGACCTGTGACAGCGTCACTCTTCGGCAGCCAGCCCCGTTGCCCGTCCTGCGTCTGCTCTGGCTTAGAACCCCACTGCCGAACTTCCCGGTGCGCGCGTCCGCAGCCGACGCCTTCACCAGGGGTACCGCTCACTGACTGCACTGCGGGGTACTGCGAACTGCACTCGCGGGTACCGCATCTGTCATGACCGCGGTCCCGCTCACGGCGGCCCCTGATCACTGCGGGCCACCCGGTCCGGCCGTCAGTCCCGTCGCCGTCCTGCAACAACCCTGGCTTCGAAACTCCACCGCCGCACCGCCCTGCGTACTGCAACTACCTGTACTGCTGGTACCGCTTGCCGGCAGTTCGTCTCTGCCAGGCCCTGCTGTCTTTCTGGGCTACGAGAGAAACCATAACCACGCCACTGTCCAATGTCTACCCCGGCCGACATAGATTTTTGCGTGTCCGGCAGTGAGGTAATCGACCTCGAACAGTGACGCCCTTGGGGGCACAGCGCGGTCGCGCCGGGTCAACCGCCGCTTGTCGGGGCAGATGCCGGCCTGCGCCACGGGGGCGGCACCGGAGGCTGCGCCCTCCTCCCTCGGCACCAAGGCGCCGGCCCCGACCGGGTGTACCGGCCCGGCCGTCCCCGGAGCGCTCTCGCCATCACCGTTGTCGACGCGGCCGAACTCGCTTGTCGTTGTGGCCAGGAGCTGTGCTCGCCGCCCGGTGCATAGAGCAGCGTCAGTACGGCGCAGCGGGTGGGCGGTGAAGGTGTGGGGGGCCTGACACCGGCCCCCCACACCTTCACCCTGCCTACGCCGCGGCCCCCGGAAGCGGGAGCGCCAGGCGGCAGTGGATCAACGTCCTGCGAGGTGCCGGCCGGGGAGGGCATGCCGGACGGCTGTGGGGCGGCTCGCTGGGCTCCCACTGGACAAGGAGAACCGCCGCGAGTATCGGAACGCACGTCAGGAGCATGAACGTCATGACGTGGCCGCTGCCGTCGGCGAGCCGGCCTGGGCCGTCCGCTGACCCGCGGCGGCGGCCGCGTCCAGGAGGCGCTGAACGGCCCGGGAGCGGTTCGCGAGTCTGAGGCGGCGCCCGTGCCTGGGCCACCAGTCGAGGACAGCGAGGAAGCCGGAGTCGCAGAAGGCGACCCGGGCGGTGTCCAACACGACGTCGGTGCAGCCGCCGTCGGCGGCCGAAGCCAGCAGTGCCCGTAGCGGGGCGGCGCTGTAGCGGTCGATCTCCCCGGCGAGGTCGATGACCAGGGCGCTGCCGAGGGTGGTGCAGGACTCGACGACTATGACGCCGGGCGCGGCGTCCGCGCCCGAGTCGTGCACGGAAGTGGGGGCAGGGGCGGCGTGGGGAGCGGGCAGTATCGGGGCGGTGCTTGAGGTACTCACATCCCCATCAACGCCTCCCACCTGGGGACGGGAAACGAGCCACGCGGCGCTTTCACCCCATGTGGCCAGCATCGATCCCCGTTAAGAGGGAAAGATTCCACCCGGTTGAGGCAGACAGGCGCCTGCGGTGCGGCGACCAGGAACGTGTTCTCCACGGCGATGTCCGGTCCGACGGCCCGGCGTACGGCGTTGATGAGAGCTGGGGAGCGGGCGGTGGCCCGAGTAGCCCCTACGAACGCGCTACCGGCATGCGGATGCCAACAGGCCATCGCGGACCTCGGCTTCGTACGCGGCGGCACGGTCTCCGAACACGCGGCCCACTGGCGCCGAAACGGCTTTGCTACCTCGCTGTTCACCCCGGCGGTCTCCGGCTGGTACCCGAAGAGGGCACCCCAGGAGGCACGGCCCGTGCCAGTCCATGCTGAGCAGAGGGTCTCCGTCACTCGGGAGAGGGCTCCCCAATGGCTCTCAAACTGACCCCGGAAACCACTCAGGGGCCCGACCCGCTTTCGCGGATCAGGCCCCTGACCTGGTGTTTCAGCTGTCGGGGTGGCGGGATTTGAACCCACGACCTCTTCGTCCCGAACGAAGCGCGCTGCCAAGCTGCGCTACACCCCGATGTCGCTGCTCTGTTCTTCACGTCGCGGCGACATCGCTTACTTTAGCCCACGCGCGCGCTCAGGCGAAATCCGGTTTTCGGAGAGCCGCACCGCAGGTCGGACGCGGTCGAGGCCGACGATCGCGAGGCCCAGGACGTAGAAGACCGCGCCCAGCACCACCGCGTTGGTGAGGACGCCGGCGTAGCCGTGGACGGTGACGTCGAGGAACGGATACGTGTAGCGGGTGGGGGCGTCCGGGGAGATCAGTTCGCCGCGGATCAGGGCGAAGGCGAAGTAGACGGCCGGGGCCGCGAGCCACTGGGCGGCGTGGCGCGGGCGGAGGGCGCCGGGGAGGGTGAGGAGGAGGAAGTCGAGCACCGCGCCGATCGGGGTGACGGTGTGGAGCAGCTGGTTGGCGACGGCCTTCGCGCCCGTGAGGCGGGCGATCTCGGCGGCCTGGTTGAACTCGCTCGCCTCGTTGTCGAGGACCAGGTGGAAGACGAGGCCGACCACCGAGATGCAGAGCAGGACGCCGCCGGTCCAGAGGGCGGGGAGCGGCGGGCGGCGGTTCCAGGCGCGGAGGGCGCCCCAGCCGAAGACCACGGCGACCAGGATGTTCGACCAGATCGTGAAGAAGCTCAGGACGACGAGTACGTTTCCGTGGACGCACTCGATGACGAGTCCCGTCGCCGCGCACAGGGCGATCAGGCCCCGGAACGCCGCCACGAAGGGGCGGCGCTGGGCGGGGGGCATGACGGCGGAGGCCGGTATGGCCGACGAGCCGGCGGAGCGTGCGGAGCGGGGCGTGAGCATTCCCCCACCGTAGGTGGTTACGCGCGCGCCGTGAGAGTGAGCAGGGTGACCTCGGGCGGGCAGGCGAAGCGGACCGGGGTGAAGCGGTTGGTGCCGCAGCCCGCCGAGACGTGCAGGTAGGAGGTGCGGTCGGCGACCGTGTGGGTGGAGAGCCCCTTCACGCGGTCCGTGTCCAGGTCGCAGTTGGTGACGAGCGCCCCGTAGAAGGGGATGCACAGCTGGCCGCCGTGGGTGTGCCCGGCGAGGATCAGCTCGTACCCGTCCGCCGTGAACGCGTCGAGCGAGCGCAGGTACGGGGCGTGGACGACGCCCACGGTGAAGTCGGCCGAGGCGTCGGGGCCGCCGGCCACCCGCTCGTACCGGTCGCGCTTGATGTGCGGGTCGTCGAGGCCGGTGAAGGCCAGTTCGGCCGCGGGCAGCTTGAGCGTGCCGCGGGTGTTGGTGAGGTTCACCCAGCCCGCCGCGTCGAACGCGTCCCGCATGCCCTCCCACGGGTTGTGGACGGCGCCGACCACGGGCTTGTTGCCGTTGAGGCCGTGGCGGCCCTGGGCCTTCTCCATCAGGTAGCGGGCGGGGTTGCGCAGTTTCGGGCCGTAGTAGTCGTTGGAGCCGAAGACGTACACGCCCGGGAACTCCATCAGCGGGCCGAGCGCGTCCAGGACCTCGGGCACGGCGTCGGGGTCGGAGAGGTTGTCGCCGGTGTTGACGACGAAGTCCGGGCGGAGCCCCGCGAGCGACTGGAGCCAGGCGCGCTTCTTGCGCTGGCCGCTGACCATGTGGATGTCGGAGACCTGAAGGACCCGCAGGTCGCGCATGCCGCGCGGGAGTACGGGCACGGTCACGCGGCGGAGCCGGAACGAGCGGGCCTCGAAGCCGGCCGCGTAGACGATTCCGGCCGCGGCCGTAGCCGTGAGACCTGCCGTGACCTTCAGGGGGATCCCGTACCGTGCGCGCATCGCACCATCGTCGCAGACCCGGCGGGCGGAAATGTGCGGGCGGGTGGGGTGGGGCACCTGCCACACTTGACCCCATGACCACGCTCAAGGAGAAGCTCAAGGCCGACCTCAACGTCGCGATCAGGGAGCGCGACGAACTGCGCTCCTCGACCCTGCGGCTGACCATCACCGCGATCACCAAGGAGGAGGTCGCGGGCAAGACCAAGCGCGAACTCTCCGACGACGAGGTGCAGAAGGTGATCGCCAAGGAGGCGAAGAAGCGCCGCGAGGCCGCGGAGGCCTTCGCCCAGGGCGGCCGTGCCGAGTCCGCCGAACGGGAGCGCGCGGAGGGCGTCCTCCTCGACGCGTACCTGCCGAAGCAGCTCAGCGACGAGGAGCTCGACGGGATCGTCGCGGCGGCCGTCGAGGAGGCGAAGGCGGCGGGCGCCGAGGGGCCGCGTGCCATGGGCGCCGTCATGAAGATCGTGAACCCGAAGGTGGCCGGCCAGGCCGACGGCGGCCGTGTCGCCGCCTCCGTGAAGAAGCTGCTCGCGGGCTGATCCGCCGCCGCGGAGCACGTACGAGGAAGGGCGCCCCACCGAAAGTGGGGCGCCCTTCCTCGTGTCTACGGCTGGGTCAGCGGTTTCCGCCGCGGCGGTTGCCGTTGCCGTTGCCGTCACCGAACATGTCCGGCGGGATCGTGATCCCCGGGAACGGGTTCGTCGGCGGCTTCGTGTCGCCCGGCTTGCTGTCGCCCGGCTTCTTCGGCTTGTTCGGGGCTTCGTCGCCCTCCTTCTCCTTGTCCTTGGGCTTCTCGGCCCGCGGTACGGAGATGGGGTTGAAGCGCGGCTTCTCGTCGTCCAGGGCGCCCGTCATCGCGATCCGCCAGATGGGGCCGGGGAGGCAGCCACCGCAGACCTTGTCGTAGTAGACGCCGCCGATGGTGAGGTCGAACATCTCGTCGCGCTTGCCGACGTCGTCGCCGACCCAGACGGCGGTGGACAGGTTCGGCGTGTAGCCCACGAACCAGGCGTCCTTGCGGCCCTCGGTGGTACCGGTCTTGCCCGCGTTGTCCCGGTCGCTCAGACCGGCCCGCGTACCGGTGCCGTCCTCGACCACGCCCTTCAGCATCTGGTTGATGGTGTCGGCGGTGCGGTCGGACATCGCGCGCGTGCACTTGGTCTGCGGCACGTTCAGCTTGCCGCCGTCGGCGCCCCTGATGGACTCGATGGCGACCGGAAGGCAGTAGATGCCGCGGTTGGCGAAGGTGGCGTAGACGGAGGCCATGTCGAGCGGGGTGCTCTCCAGGCTGCCGAGCGTGGCCGACGGGCTCTGCATGATGGGCTTGCCCAGCTCGCGCTCGTAGCCGACCTTCTTCGCCATCGTCAGCGTCTCGCACAGGCCGGCCATCTGCTCCAGCTTGGCGAAGTAGGTGTTGATGGACTTGCCGAGGGCGCTCGTCATGTCGTACGCCCCCTTCTCCGACTTGAGCTCGTTCTGGACGGGCCAGTCGGCGTAGCCCGCCGGCTTGCCGTCGCAGCGCGTGAAGTCGCGCTCCTTCATGGTGATCTTCCACGGCGTGTCGAAGCTCTGCGCCGGGCTCAGACCCTTCTCCAGCGCGGCGGCGGCCGTGATCGGCTTGAAGGTCGAGCCGACCGGGAAGCCGAACGTGGTGCCGCCCATCTTGCTGCCGACGGCGAGATTGAGCGTCGTCTGGTGCTGCTTCTGGTCCAGGCCGTACGGGCGGGACTGGCCCATCGACAGGATCTTGCCGGTACCGGGCTGGACCTGGACGACGGCGGTCGCGACCCCGTCGTCCTTGTTGACCTTGGCCACCGCGGCCTCGTTGGCCGCTGCCTGAGCCTTCGGGGAGAGCGTGGTCCTGACGGTGAGACCGCCGAGGTTCCACAGCTTCTGCCGCTCCTCGGCCGTCTTCCCGAAGACCGGGTCGCTCAGGATCGTCTTGCGGACGTAGTCGCAGAAGAAGCCGGCGCCGTCGACGGCGGTGATGCAGCCGTTCTTCGGCGTCTTGACCTTCAGCTTCAGCGGAGCGGCCTTCGCCTTGTCCGCCTCCGCCTGGCTGATGTCCTTCACGTCGGCCATCCGCTGGAGGACCACGTTGCGGCGCTTGGTGGCTTCCTGGATGTCGTTGATCGGGTCGTAGCGGCTCGGCGACTGGACGAGACCGGCCATCATCGCCGCCTCGCCCAGGGACAGATCGGCCGCAGCCTTGGAGAAGTACCGCTGGGAGGCGGCCTCGATGCCGTACGCCTGCTGCCCGAAGAACGTGATGTTGAGGTAGTTCTCCAGGATCTTGTTCTTGCCCAGCTCCTCCTCGACCTGGATCGCGAACTTCAGCTCGCGGACCTTGCGGCCGATGGTCTGCTGGGTGGCCTGCGCGACCTTCTCGGGGTCGTCGCCCGCCTCCTCGACGAAGACGTTCTTCACGTACTGCTGGGTCAGCGTGGACGCGCCCTGCGCGACCCCGCCCGACTGCGCGTTGCGGTTGATCGCGCGCAGCACGCCCTTGAGGTCGATCGCCCCGTGCTCGTAGAAGCGGCCGTCCTCGATCGCGACGATCGCCTTCTGCATGTACGGGGAGATCTTGTCCAGCGGGACGACCTTCCGGTCCCGCGAGTACACCGTGGCGAGGAGTCCGCCCTCGGCGTCGAGAATGGTGGTGCGCTGACTCAGCGGCGGGGTCTTCAGGTTGGAGGGGATCTCGTCGAATCCCTCGACCGTGCCCTTCGCGGCCAAGCCGAGTGCTCCGGCCGCGGGCAGGGCGATGCCCGCCAGCACGGCTCCGGAGAGCACACTGACACCGAGGAACTTGGCGGCCTGCTGGGTCCCGGTCAGACCACCGCCCGAGCGCTTCTTTGCCATGGGGGCAGCCTACGTTCTCATTCGCCGGACACGCGTATATGCCTTGGCCTAAGCTGCTCACAACTGTCACAGCAGTGCGGTCTCGCATCAAGACCCGTGCGTGACATCGGCATGAATTCCCGTGACCCGAAACACGGGAAGCTCGTGTCCGTTTCCGGATCATGCGTCACCCGGTGCCCGAAGTGGCGCCGGTGAGGAAGGGCGTATCCATGGGGATATGTCCGCTATCACACGCATGTCCTTCGGTCACTCCCCTGGGTGATCTGACGCGTACGCATAGTCCGTTCGGGCCATTCAAGATTGGGCCCGAAGGGGGTGTTGCGCTGTGCCCACCTTCCGTAACGTCCCAACTGGCAGCGGTGAATATGCCGCTGCCGCCGTGGGGGAGCCTCGATTCGGGAGAGGACGGCGCCGGTATGGGCTGGGTAGCTGACTGGAGTGCGCAGGCGGCCTGCCGCACTACCGATCCGGATGAACTTTTCGTTCAGGGAGCGGCACAGAACAGGGCAAAGGCGGTGTGCACCGGATGTCCGGTGCGGACCGAGTGCCTCGCCGACGCTCTCGACAACCGCGTGGAGTTCGGTGTGTGGGGGGGCATGACGGAGCGCGAGCGCCGTGCCCTGTTGCGTCGACGACCGACCGTCACCTCGTGGCGCCGGCTCCTGGAGACCGCGCGGACGGAGTACGAGCGTGGCGCGGGCCTGCTGCCCGTGGCGATCGAGGACGACGCGACATACGAGGCGTACGCCGCGGTCGGCTAGTCCCCGACCGGCAGGTACGGGGACGGTGGCTCAGCTCAGGCCGAGGGCATCCGCCCGGTCGAGAGCCGGTCACCGATGGCCCGCAGCCCGGCGAGGTCGTGCACATCGCCGGGCAGGGCGGCCACTTCGGCCACCGCCACCTCCGGGTGGAGCGCGGTGAAGCGGTCTCGCGTGCGCTGCTCACGCGCGAGCACCCGCATGCGCTCGGCATGCAGGCGCAGAAGTCCCGCGGTGAGATGTCGTACGTCTACGTCGTCGTGCACGTCTACGGCGTCATGGACGTCTGAGTCTGTGTCTACGTCGTCTGTGTCTACGTCTGGGTGCTGTGCGGCCGGTTCGGCTGTGGGGGCAGCCTCGGGTACGGAAGATACGGCGGCGGCGGTGGCGAGGTCAGACAGCTCGGGCGACGTGGCCGGGGAGCCACTCCGTCCAGTCTTCCCGTCCCCCCGATCCGTCATGCGCCCCTCGTCAAGATTTTCCGCGGCGGCCCGCGCCCGCTCGGCCGAGAGGCCGGCCGCGCCGCTGCCGTGGACACGGTTGAGGACGAGACCCGCCAGCGGCATCTCCTCGGCCGCCAGCCGCTCCACGAAGTACGCGGCCTCGCGCAGCGCGTCCCGCTCCGGCGTGGCGACGACGAGGAAGGCCGTGCCCGGGGCCTGGAGCAGTCGGTACGTGGCGTCGGCGCGGGTCCGGAAGCCGCCGAACATCGTGTCCATCGCCGCGACGAACGTCTGCACGTCCTTGAGGAACTGACCCCCGAGCAGCTTTCCGAGCGTCCCCGTCATCATCGACATGCCGACGTTGAGGAACTTCATGCCGGCCCGGCCGCCCACCTTCGCCGGGGCCATGAGCAGCTTGATGAACTTCCCGTCGAGGAAGGACCCGAGCCGCTTCGGCGCGTCCAGGAAGTCCAGGGCGGAACGGGACGGCGGAGTGTCGACCACGATGAGGTCCCACTCGTCGCGCGCCCGGAGCTGGCCCAGCTTCTCCATCGCCATGTACTCCTGCGTACCGGCGAAACCGGCCGACAGGGACTGGTAGAAGGGGTTCTCCAGGATCGCCCGGGCCCGCTCGGGGTCCGCGTGCGCCTCGACGATCTCGTCGAAGGTCCGCTTCATGTCGAGCATCATGGCGTGCAGTTCGCCGCCGTCGGACCCCTTGATCCCGTCCACCTTGCGGGGCGTGTTGTCGAGGGAGTCGATGCCCATGGACTGGGCGAGGCGGCGCGCCGGGTCGATGGTGAGCACGACCACGCGTCGGCCGCGCTCCGCCGCCCGTACGCCGAGGGCCGCCGCCGTGGTCGTCTTGCCGACCCCGCCCGCGCCGCAGCAGACGATGATGCGGGTGCCCCGGTCGTCGATGAGCGGATCGAGCTCCAGGACGGGGACCGCGTCGAGCCCGGCCGTGTCGAGCCCGTCCGCCCCGGTCCCGTCCGCCCCGGTCCCGTCCGCCCCGAGCCCAGCCGTGTCGAGCGCGTCCGCCCCGGTCCCGTCCGCCCCGAGCCCAGCCGTGTCGAGCCCGTCCGCCCCGGTTCCGGCCGCCCCGAGCCCGGCCGCCCCGGTCCCGTCCGCGTCGAGCCCTGCCGTGTCCGTGTTCGGCCCGGCCGTGTCGCGGGCGGGTGTTTTCGGACCGGTCGCCTTCTCCGTCACGCGCCCACCCCTTGCTTCCGCAGTTCCTTCGCCAGCCGGTAGAGCCCTGCGATGTCCCCGCCGTCCCCGAGGAAGGGGAGCTCGTACGAGGGCACGTCGATGCCGTCCAGGACCGCGCGCTGTTCCCGCTCCAGCTCCACCCGCCGGGCGTGCTCGGCCGCCTGGTCGAGGAGCGGTTCGACGAGCCGCGTGCCGCCCGCGACGCCGGCGGAGGCCAGGCTCCGCGCGATCGCGTCCCGGTGGTCGCCGGAGGCGGCCCGTACCGCCGCCTCGTCGAGGACGTGCGGGCGGACCATGTTCACCACGACCCGCCCCACCGGCAGTTCGGCATCGCGGAGCTCCGCGATGCCGTCCGCCGTCTCCTGGACCGGCATCTCCTCCAGGAGCGTCACCAGATGCACCGCCGTCTCGGGCGACTTGAGGACCCGCATGACGGCCTGCGCCTGGTTGTATATCGGGCCGATCCTGGCCAGGCCCGCCACCTCGTCGTTGACGTTGAGGAAGCGGGTGATGCGGCCGGTGGGCGGCGCGTCCATGACCACGTGGTCGTAGGTGTGGCCGCCGTGCTTCTCGCGCCGCCTGACCGCCTCGCACGCCTTGCCGGTCAGCAGGACGTCCCGTACCCCCGGGGCTATCGTCGTCGCGAAGTCGATCGCGCCGAGCTTCTTCAGGGCCCGCCCCGCGCTGCCCAGTTTGTAGAACATCTGGAGGTAGTCGAGGAGCGCGCGCTCGGCGTCGATCGCCAGCGCGTACACCTCGCCGCCGCCCGGCGCGACGGCGATCTTGCGCTCCTCGTACGGAAGCGCTTCCGTCTCGAAGAGCTGCGCGATGCCCTGTCTGCCTTCGACCTCGACGAGGAGGGTGCGTTTGCCCTCCGTCGCGAGGGCGAGCGCGAGGGCGGCGGCGACCGTCGTCTTACCGGTACCGCCCTTTCCGCTGACGACCTGGAGCCTGCTCACGCTGTCGAGCCTAACCACTGGCGGCGGCGCCCAATCAGGAGGCCGCCCCACTGCAGCGGATACAGTCGCCTCCATGACCAAGTGGGAGTACGTCACCGTGCCGCTTCTGGTGCACGCGACGAAGCAGATTCTGGACACCTGGGGCGAGGACGGCTGGGAGCTCGTCCAGGTCGTGCCCGGGCCGAACAACCCCGAGCAGCTCGTGGCCTACCTGAAGCGGGCCAAATCGTGAGCGGGGCCGTGGAGGCGAAGCTCGCCGAGCTCGGCCTGACACTGCCGGAGGTCGTGCCCCCGTTGGCCGCGTACCAGCCGGCCGTGCAGTCGGGCGTGTACGTCTACACCTCGGGCCAGCTCCCGATGGTCGGGGGCAAGCTCTCGGTGACCGGCAAGGTCGGCGACGAGGTCACCGCCGAGGAGGCCAAGCAGCTCGCGGCCACCTGCGCGCTGAACGCCCTCGCGGCCGTGAAGTCGGTCGCCGGTGACCTGGACCGGATCAAGCGGGTCGTGAAGGTCGTGGGCTTCGTCGCCTCCGCCTCCGACTTCACCGGGCAGCCGGCCGTCATCAACGGCGCCAGCGAGCTGCTCGGCGCGGTCCTCGGCGACAAGGGCGTGCACGCGCGCAGCGCCGTCGGCGTGGCCGTCCTGCCGCTCGACGCGCCGGTCGAGGTCGAGGTCCAGGTGGAGCTCGTCGAGGCCTGACCTCCCGTCGCTCCGTACGGTTCGTGAAGAGCCGGTTCCTTCGTGCGAGGGAACCGGCTCTCGTGCGTTCCCGCCGCTCCCCACCGGCCGGGGAGCGGCCCTTCCGGCCCTCGTGCATTTCGGTGCTTGCGCATAGCATCCGCCCATGCCGCCCATGTCGAATGCTCAGCCGAACGGTCAGTGGTACCCGCCGGAATGGCCCGACCGCATCCGCGCCCTCGCCGCGGGCGAGCTCACCCCGGTGAGTCCCCGGCGCGCCGCCACCGTGCTCCTCCTGCGGGACGGAGCCGGGGGGCCCGATGTGCACATGCTGCGCCGTCGCGCCTCGATGGCCTTCGCGGGCGGCGCGTACGCCTACCCCGGCGGCGGGGTCGACCCGCGCGACGAGCATCCGGTGCGCTGGGCGGGGCCCTCGCTCGCCGAGTGGGCGGGGCGCCTCGGCCTCGACGACCCCGCGCAGGCCCAGGCCGTGGTCTGCGCCGCCGTACGCGAGACGTACGAGGAGGCGGGCGTCCTGCTCGCCGGGGAGACCGCGGACCGCGTGGTCGGCGACACCACCGGCGAGGACTGGGAGCGGGACCGGGAGGCGCTCGTCGCCCGGGAGCTGTCCTTCGCCGACTTCCTCGACCGGCGCGGGCTCGTCCTGCGCTCGGACCTGCTCGGCGCGTGGGCCCGCTGGATCACCCCGGAGTTCGAGCAGCGGCGGTACGACACGTGGTTCTTCGTGGCCGCGCTGCCGGCCGGGCAGCGCACCCGGAACGCCTCCACGGAGGCGGACCGCACGGTCTGGATCCGCCCGGCGGAGGCAGCCGCCGGCTATGACAGCGGCGAGCTGACGATGATGCCGCCGACGATCTCGACCCTGCGCACCCTGGAGCCGTACGGCACGGCCGCCGAGGCGCTGGGGGCGGCCCGGGTCCAGGACATGACCCCCGTGCTCGCACAGGCGCGCCTGGAGGGCGACGAGCTGGTCCTGAGCTGGCCGGGGCACGAGGAGTTCACCAAGATCATCCCGGCCGGGGGTACGCGATGAGCGACGCCGCCGCCCTGCCCGGGCAGCCGCGCGGGCTCGTCGTCTCCGGGCCCGCGACCGCCCGCGCCGTGAACGTCCTCGCGCCGAACCCGTCCGCGATGACCCTGGACGGCACGAACACCTGGCTCCTCTCCGAGCCCGGCTCCGACCTCGCCGTCGTCGTCGATCCGGGGCCGCTCGACGAGGGCCATCTGCGCCATGTCGTCGAGACCGCCGAGAAGCTCGGCAAGCGGGTCGCGCTCACCCTGCTCACCCACGGCCACCCGGACCACGCGGAGGGCGCGGGCCGCTTCGCCGAGCTGACCGGGGCCGCCGTACGGGCTCTCGACCCGGCGCTGCGGCTCGGCGACGAGGGGCTCGGCGAGGGGGACGTGGTGACGGTCGGCGGCCTGGAGCTGCGGGTCGTCCCGACGCCCGGTCACACCTCGGACTCGCTCTCCTTCCATCTGCCCGCCGACCGGGCGGTTCTGACGGGGGACACGATCCTGGGGCGCGGCACGACGATGGTCGCGCATCCGGACGGGCGGCTCGGCGACTACCTGGACTCGCTGCGGCGGCTGCGTTCGCTCACCGTCGACGACGGCGTGCACACGGTCCTGCCGGGACACGGTCCGGTCCTGGAGGACGCGCAGGGCGCCGTGGAGTTCTATCTGGCCCACCGGGCGAACCGGCTCGCCCAGGTCGAGACGGCGGTCGAGAGCGGCCACCGGACGGCGGCCGAGGTCGTCGCGCACGTGTACGCGGACGTGGACCGCTCGCTGTGGCCGGCGGCGGAGCTGTCCGTGCGGGCGCAGTTGGAGTACCTGCGGGCGCGCGGCCTGGTGTAGGCGCTCCGTCTGTAGGCGCCCGTCTGCCGTCGCTCGCCCGCCGTCGCTCGCCCGCAGTCGCTCGCCCGCAGGCGATCGCCTGGAGGCGCTCGTCTGCGGGCGCTCGTCACGATCCTGTCCCGAGGCGGACCCCGACCCTTCGGTGCTCTTGACCCGTGCTTTACGCTCCGCTTACTTCTGGCCGTAGCTTTCGGGGGGAACGCCCGTGTTCGTCATCGCCATTCTGCTGCTCATCGCCGCAGTGGTGCTCTTCTTCGTCGCCCGCTCGCAGGACTCGAAGGGGCTGAAGCTCGGCGCCGTCGGCGCGGTCGTCGCCGGCCTCTTCTCGCTCGTCGTCAGCATGACGTACGTGATCAGCGCGTACGAAGTCGGTGTGCCGGTCGCCTTCGGCAAGGTGGGCTCGCCCATGACCTCGGGCATGCACGTGAAGTCGCCGTTCACCGACGTCACGACCTTCTCCACCCGCCCCGTCGACCTCAACCTCTCCGACAAGGACGTGGTCGAGGTCCGCTCCTCGCAGGGCGGCGTGATGTACGCCGAGGTGACGGTGAAGTGGGCGGTCGTCCCGTCCAAGTCCGTCGAGCTGTACAAGCTCGCGGGCAGCGAGGACGCCATCCAGCAGCGGCTCGTCTACCCGGACAGCCGGGAGATCGTCCGTAACGTCTTCGCCCGCTACACCAGCGAGCAGGGGTACGCCTCCGACCGCGAGAAGATCAATGCCGAGATCGGCTCCCTGATCAAGGAGCGCCTTGTCCCGCGAGGCATCGACGTGACCACGGTCAACCTGCGCAACGTGAAGCCCTCGGACTCGCTCCAGGGCCAGATCGACCGCAAGATCCAGCAGCAGCAGGCGACCGAGCGCGCCCTGGAGGCCGCCCGTACCGCGCAGGCGGAGTCCGACCGGCGCCGGATCGAGGCGGAGGGCATCGCCCGAGCCAACAAGATCCTCAACGACTCGCTGACGGACCGGGTCCTCATGAACCAGTGCATCGACGCCTTCAAGGAGGCGGCGGCGAAGAACCCGATCTACACCGTGCCCTGCGCGAACGGCGGCTCCGCCCCGGTGATCGTGGACGGCTCGAAGCGCTGACCCACCACCGCGTACGCGAAAGGCCGCCCCGGTCGTCGGACCGGGGCGGCCTTTGCGTACGTACGGGATGCGTACGGGATGCGTACGGGATGCGTACGGAGGTGCCTACCGCGAGCGCTTCGCGAGGCGCTCCACGTCCAGCAGGATCACGGCGCGGGCCTCCAGGCGCAGCCAGCCGCGCTGGGCGAAGTCGGCGAGCGCCTTGTTGACCGTCTCGCGGGAGGCGCCGACCAGCTGGGCCAGCTCCTCCTGGGTGAGGTCGTGGACGACGTGGATGCCCTCCTCCGACTGCACGCCGAAGCGGCGCGACAGGTCGAGGAGCGCGCGGGCGACCCGGCCCGGCACGTCGGAGAAGACCAGGTCGGACATCTGGTCGTTGGTCTTGCGCAGCCGGCGGGCGACCGCGCGGAGCAGCGCGGTGGCCACCTCGGGGCGGGCGTTCAGCCAGGGCTGGAGGTCGCCGTGGCCGAGGCCGAGCAGCTTGACCTCGGTCAGCGCCGTCGCGGTCGCGGTGCGCGGGCCCGGGTCGAAGAGGGACAGCTCACCGATGAGCTCGCCGGGGCCGAGGACCGCCAGCATGTTCTCGCGGCCGTCGGGGGAGGTGCGGTGCAGCTTCACCTTGCCCTCGGTGACCACGTACAGGCGGTCACCGGGGTCGCCTTCGTGGAACAGCGCGTCGCCACGGGCGAGCGTCGCCTCACTCATCGAGGCGCGCAGCTCGGCGGCCTGCTCGTCATCGAGCGCCGCGAAGAGCGGGGCGCGCCGCAGAACGTCGTCCACGAGTTCTCTCCATACTGTCGACCTGCTCAAAGGACCTGGGTCCCATGATGCCGGACGCACAAAACAGTGCGATCAATCACAACAAGTCTGACGCACTTGGCTACCCGTGCGTACGGCAGGGGCCCGATTGGGGTGCGATCGGCCGTGCCCGGGGCGGATGTCGGTGGTGGCCCCTAGGCTGGCCGGGTGTCCAACTCGCCGGTGAGAGCGCAGGCCAAGGGGGCTGAAAGAGTGTCGGCCGAAGGTAATTCCGCCGTGGGCGAACACGGCGTGTCGAAACAGGTGAAAGCCTCGAATCGGAAGATTACGGGCGCCCCGAAGAGGGTGTCCGCCAAGCCCGAGTCACGGCTCGCGATGGTCCGGCGGGCGCGGAAGATCAACCGCGAGCTGGCCGAGGTCTTCCCGTACGCCCATCCGGAGCTCGACTTCCGGAACCCCTTCGAGCTCCTCGTCGCCACGGTCCTCTCCGCGCAGACCACCGACCTGCGGGTCAACCAGACCACCCCCGCCCTCTTCGCGAAGTACCCCACGCCCGAGGACCTCGCCGCCGCCGTGCCGGAGGAGGTCGAGGAGCTGATCCGCCCGACCGGCTTCTTCCGGGCCAAGACCAAGTCGATCATGGGCCTGGCCGCCGCCCTCAGGGACGACTTCGGCGGAGAGGTCCCCGGCCGCCTCAAGGACCTCGTCAAGCTCCCCGGCGTCGGCCGCAAGACCGCCTTCGTCGTCCTTGGCAACGCTTTCGGGGTTCCTGGGATCACTGTCGACACCCACTTCATGCGCCTCGTGCGGCGCTGGAAGTGGACCGAGCAGGAGGACCCGGTCAAGATCGAGGCGGAGATCGCCGAGATCTTCCCGAAGAGCGAGTGGACCATGCTCTCGCACCGGGTGATCTTCCACGGCCGCCGGATCTGCCACGCCCGCAAGCCCGCGTGCGGGGCCTGCCCGATCGCCCCCCTCTGCCCCTCGTACGGCGAGGGCGAGACGGACCCGGAGAAGGCCAGGAAGCTGCTCAAGTACGAGATGGGCGGCTTCCCGGGCCAGCGGCTCGACCCGCCGCCCGGCTACCCGGGCCGCCCCGCGCCGCCGCTGGGCGCGGGCGGCTGAGACCACACCCGCCCAGCGGGGGAACGAACCCGTCCATCGATCGCGTTGTGAAACACGGGGTGCCTATGACGCGCACTGACGAAGACATCCACGGCGAGCACGTCCACGACGAGCACGTCCATGGCGAGCACGTCCATGGCGAGCACGTCCACGGCGAACGGGGCCACGGCCCCGGCACCGGGGGCCTGCTCGACAGGGACGGCCTGCCGGGCTGGCTCGGCCCCGTCGACCGGGCCGCCCGCACGGTCGCGCCCGAGCAGCTGAGCCGCTTCCTGCCGCCCGCGAGCGGCGCCGGCCGCCAGTCCGCCGTCCTCGTCCTCTTCGGCGAGGGCGAGCGCGGCCCCGAGCTGCTCCTCATGGAGCGCGCCGGCAGCCTCCGCTCGCACGCCGGCCAGCCCTCCTTCCCCGGCGGCGCCCTCGACCCCGATGACGGCGACCCGGCGGACGGCGGGCTGCTGCGCGCAGCCCTGCGGGAGGCCCAGGAAGAGACCGGGCTCGACCCGGCGGGCGTCCAGATCTTCGGCGTGCTGCCGCAGCTCTACATCCCGGTCAGCGGCTTCGTCGTCACCCCCGTCCTCGGCTGGTGGCGCGTCCCCAGCCCGGTCGGGGTCGTCGACCCCGGCGAGACCGCCCGCGTCTTCACCGTGCCCGTGGCGGATCTCACGGATCCCGCGAACCGTGCGACGGCCGTCCACCCGAGCGGCCACCAGGGCCCGGCGTTCCTGGTCGAGTCCGCTCTGGTCTGGGGTTTTACGGCCGGAGTGATCGACCGGCTACTGCACTACGCAGGCTGGGAGCGCCCCTGGGACCGGGCCAAGCAGGTCCCGCTCGACTGGCGCTCATGACAGGCTGACCCCGGCGACCGAAACGAATTTGCGAGGCTAACGACGGTGAACGTGCTGGACATCTTGTTGCTGCTCGCCGCCGTGTGGTTCGCCGTCATCGGATATCGCCAGGGATTCGTGGTCGGCATCCTGTCGGTGGTCGGGTTCCTCGGCGGCGGTCTCGTCGCGGTTCTGCTGCTCCCGATCCTCTGGGACCAGCTGACGGACAACAGCGAGGTCTCGACCACGGCGACGATCGTCTTCGTGATGGTGGTCATCGTCTGCGCATCGGTCGGCCAGGCGTTCACCACCCACCTCGGCAACAAGCTGCGCCGGTACATCACCTGGTCACCGGTACGCGCCCTGGACGCCACCGGAGGCGCGCTGGTCAACGTCGTCGCGATGCTGCTCGTGGCCTGGCTGATCGGCTCGGCCCTGGCCCGGACCTCGCTGCCCACCGTGGGCAAGGAGGTGCGCAACTCCAAGGTCCTGCTCGGCGTGGAACAGGTGATGCCCGATCAGGCTTCCGGCTGGTTCGACGACTTCAGCAGAACCCTGGCCCGCAGTGGCCTCCCCCCGGTCTTCAGCCCCTTCGCCAACGAGCCGATCACCCAGGTCACACCGCCCGACCCGGCCCTCGCCGACAGTCCGGTCGCCGCCCGCGCCCAGCGCTCCATCGTGAAGGTCGTCGGCACGGCGCAGAGCTGCGGCAAGGTCTTCGAGGGCACCGGATTCGTCTTCTCCGACCGCCGCGTCATGACCAATGCCCATGTCGTCGGCGGCGTCGACGAGCCCACCGTCCAGATAGGCGGCGAGGGCAAGCTCTACGACGCCAAGGTCGTCCTCTACGACTGGCAGCGCGACATCGCCGTCCTGGACGTGCCGGACCTCAAGGCGGAGCCGCTGAACTTCACCGAGGAGGACGCCCGCAGCGGCGACGGCGCGATCGTCGCCGGCTTCCCGGAGAACGGCTCGTACGACGTGCGATCGGCGCGCGTGCGGGGCCGTATCAGCGCCCAGGGCCCCGACATCTACCAGCGGGACGAGGTGCGCAGGGACGTGTACTCGCTGTACGCGACGGTGCGCCAGGGCAACTCCGGCGGCCCGCTCCTCACCGAGGACGGTGAGGTGTACGGCGTGATCTTCGCCCGCTCCCTCGACGACGTGAACACGGGCTACGCCCTGACGGTCGACGAGATCCGCGAGGACATCGAGCGCGGCCTGACCGCCGGCCAGCAGGTCGACACCCAGGGCTGCGCCCTCTAGTCCCCTCGGATCTCCTCGGATCTCCTTGGACCCCCCGGCCCCCCGGACCCCTAGGGGGTGTCGCGTGGATGCCGGAGCCGCGCCGAGACCCAGCGGGCCCGGCGGCGCAGAATGCGCGAGATCCCTACCTCTTGCACGGCGTGCGCGTGGCCCTGGTCCTGCGGGCCACCCCTCTCTCGGGAGCCCGGCCCAGCGGCCGAGCGGCGGTTGCGTGCTGTGTCACCGTAGTCGTGCGTCCAGCCCATACCCCGACGTCTGCCCGTGCCCCAAGGTCGGTAACCGCCCGGGGGCCCGCCAATCGGAGTATGCGCCGGGCACATGGCCGTTCGACGGATGTCCGTGCGTCAGAAGGGGGGCCGGGCACCGGTGCAGACGGAGCGTCAGCGATCGGGCTCGGGGTCCTTCAGCCAGTTGACGAGCTCCGTCGAGAAGGCCACCGGGTCCTCCTCGTGGGGGAAGTGACCGAGGCCGTCGAAGAGCCGCCAGCGGTACGGCGCCTCCACGTACTCGCCCGAGCCGGCCGCGCTGCGGGTCCGCATCACCGGGTCCATCGAGCCGTGCAGGTGCAGCGTCGGCACCCGTACGGGCCGCTTCATGCGCCGGTTGAACTGGATGCCGTCGGGGCGGGCCAGGGACCGCACCATCCAGCGGTACGGCTCGATCGAGCAGTGCGCCGTCGACGGAACCAGCATCGCCCGCCGGTAGACCTCCACGGCCTCCTCGTCGGCGGGGCGCGGCCCCGACCAGTCCCGGATGAGTTCCCCGACGAGCGCCGCGTCGTCCGCGACGAGCCGGCGCTCCGGCAGCCACGGCCGCTGGAAGCCCCAGATGTGCGAACCGGCCCGCGACTGCGCGAAGTCGGCGAGCATCGCCGAGCGCCAGCGGCGCGGGTGCGGCATCGAGGAGACGGCCAGGCGGCGCACCAGCTTGGGCCGCATCACGGCCGCCGTCCAGGCGAGGTAGCCGCCCAGGTCGTGCCCGACGAGCGCCGCGTCCGGCTCCCCGAGGGAGCGGATCACGCCGGTGATGTCGAGAGCCAGGTTGGCGGGGTCGTAACCCCGGGGTGTGCGGTCGCTGCCGCCCACCCCGCGCAGGTCCATCGCGACGGCCCGGAACCCCGCGTCGGCGAGGGCCGGCAGCTGGTGGCGCCAGGTCCACCAGAACTGCGGGAAGCCGTGCAGGAGCAGCACCAGCGGGCCGTCACCCATCTCGGCGATGTGGAAGCGGGCGCCGTTGGCGGCCACGTCGCGATGGGTCCACGGCCCGTCGAGCCGGACGGGCCCGCCGTTGCCGTTGCTGCTCTCGGGGAGGGTCATACGGACGAGCGTGCCACAGCGGGGGCCTTGTCCAGCGCCGGGCGCTGCTCCGGACGGGGGTGCGGCTTCGCGTTCTGCATGATCGCGGCCGTCTGCTTGGCGGAGGCGATGGACTTCTCCGGCGGCTTGACCTTCTTGAACTTGGCGTACGCCAGGAGGCCGAGGAGCCCCGCGATCAGCACGTTCGCCGCGAAGGAGAGCAGGAAGCACCAGACGAGGTTCCACCCCCCGCTACCGTTGTGCCCGCCGGTCCAGGTGTTGATGGCGTACGCGAGCGCGAAGCTCAGCATCGGCAGCGAGAACAGCAGCACGACGCCGGCGGCGATGCCCGCGACGCTGCCGATCACGCCGCGCTTGACGTCCTGCTTGACTTCGGCCTTGGCCAGGGCGATCTCGTCGTGCACCAGCGCGGACATCTCGGCGGTCGCCGAGGCGACCAGCTGGCCGAGGCTGCGCTCGGTTCCGTCGAACGGGTCGCTCATCGCTGCTCCCTCTTCTCTTCTGCGGTCAGAGGTTCTCTTCTACGGTGCGAGTCCTCTTCTACTTCTACGGTCCGAGTCAGATCATGCCGGACGGTCGGCCTCGTCGCGCGATGCCCCCGCCGCTTGGGCGCGCTCGCGATGCTCGGCGGCCTTCCGCTCGTAGATCTCCGCCATGCGCGCGTGGTACGCCGGGTCGTCCTGCTCGTAGATGTCGGGGATGCCGTCGTGGTCGTCGTCGCGCTCCTCGTCGGCGATGAGTGCCTGGTACCTGCGGACCCGGAGCTTCAGCAGGACGGAGGCGAGGACGGCCGCGATGAGGGAGCCGATGAGGACGGCGGCCTTCACCTCGTCGGTGAGGGCGGCGTCTTCGGCGAAGGCGAGTTCGCCGATGAGCAGCGAGACGGTGAAGCCGATGCCGGCGAGGGAGGCGACGGCGAAGACGTCCGGCCAGGTCAGGTCGGGGTTGAGTTCGGCCTTGGTGAAGCGGGCGGCGAGCCAGGTGCCGCCGAAGATGCCGAGGGCTTTGCCGACGACGAGACCGAGGACGACGCCGAGGGTGACCGGCTGGGTGAAGACGTCGCCGATCGCCCCGCCGGAGACGCTGACACCGGCGGAGAAGAGCGCGAACAGCGGTACGGCGAGGCCGGCGGAGAGCGGTCGTACGAGGTGCTCGATGTGCTCGCCGGGGGACTGCTTCTCACCCTCGCGGGTGGTGCAGCGCAGCATCAGGCCCATGGCGACGCCGGCGATGGTGGCGTGGACGCCGCTGTTGTACATCAGGGCCCAGATGACGAGGGCCAGCGGGACGTACACGTACCAGCCGCGGACGTTCTTGCGGAGCAGGACCCAGAAGAGGACGAGTCCGGCGAGGGCGCCGCCGAGCGCGGCGAAGTTCAGGTCGCTGGTGAAGAAGACCGCGATGATCAGGATCGCGAAGAGGTCGTCGACGACGGCGAGGGTGAGCAGGAAGGCGCGGAGCGCGGACGGCAGCGAGGTGCCGATGACGGCGAGGACGGCGAGCGCGAAGGCGATGTCGGTCGCGGTGGGCACGGCCCAGCCGTCCATCGAGCCGTTGCCCAGGGCGTTGACCAGGGCGTAGACGAGGGCGGGCGCGGCCATGCCGCAGATCGCGGCGATGACGGGGAGCGCGGCGGCCTTGGGGTCGCGCAGCTCGCCCGCGACGAGCTCGCGCTTGAGCTCGATGCCGGCGACGAAGAAGAAGATCGCGAGGAGGCCGTCGGCCGCCCAGTGCTGGATCGACAGGTCGAGGCCGAGGGCGGCGGGGCCTATGTGGAAGTCCTGTACGGACTTGTAGCTCTCGGCCGCGGGGGTGTTGGCCCAGATGAGGGCGGCGACGGCGGCGAGGAGGAGCAGCACGCCGCCCACGGTCTCGGTGCGCAGGGCGTCGGTGAGGTACCGCCGCTCGGGCAGGGAGAGCCGGCCGAGGAACTTGCGGTCGGTGGGTGTGGGCGTGGGTGCGGACACGTGGGAAACCTCCGTCGGGCGGGCAGGGCGAAGCACATGCCGACCAGACTTCCCGGCGCACCTGGGTATTTCTCTCGCGTTCCTGACGCGATCCTTACTTTACCTAACGAGCGCGGGTGGTGTCCGGCGGGATTCATTTTATGGATATCCGCGCCTTTCGTCCCCTCGGGGCCCGACACGCGAAGCCGCCCGCCCCGAACGGATCGGGGCGGGCGGTCTCGCGTCGTACGGCTGCTGCTGCGGCTCAGTCCTCGCTGGACGTCGTCGGCAGCTGGGTCTGGATGAGCGACATGACCGAGGAGTCGGTGAGCGTCGTGACGTCGCCCAGCTCCCGGTTCTCCGCCACGTCGCGCAGCAGACGGCGCATGATCTTGCCCGAGCGGGTCTTCGGCAGCTCCGCGACCGGCAGGACCCGCTTCGGCTTCGCGATCGGGCCGAGGGTCGCGCCGACGTGGTTGCGCAGGTCGGCGACGAGGTTTTCCACCGCGTCAGCGGATGAAGTCAGCGTCTCGCTGGCCGAGCCGCGCAGGATGACGAAGGCGACGATGGCCTGGCCGGTCGTCTCGTCGGCGGCGCCGACGACGGCCGCCTCGGCCACCGACGGGTGGGAGACGAGCGCCGACTCGACCTCGGTGGTCGAGATGTTGTGGCCCGAGACGAGCATGACGTCGTCGACCCGGCCGAGCAGCCAGATGTCGCCGTCCTCGTCCTTCTTGGCGCCGTCACCGGCGAAGTACTTGCCCTCGAAGCGGGACCAGTACGTGTCGATGTAGCGCTGGTCGTCGCCCCAGATCGTGCGGAGCATCGACGGCCACGGCTCGGTGAGGACCAGGTAGCCGCCGCCGCCGTTCGGCACCTCGTTCGCCTCGTCGTCGACGACGGTCGCGGCGATGCCGGGCAGCGGGCGCTGGGCGGAGCCCGGCTTGGTCTCGGTGACTCCGGGCAGCGGCGAGATCATCATCGCGCCGGTCTCGGTCTGCCACCAGGTGTCCACGATCGGGCACTTGTTGGCGCCGATGTGCTCGCGGTACCAGACCCAGGCCTCGGGGTTGATCGGCTCGCCGACCGAGCCCAGCACGCGGAGGCTGGACAGGTCGAACTTCGCGGGGATGTCGTCGCCCCACTTCATGAACGTGCGGATCAGCGTCGGCGCCGTGTAGAGGATCGTGACGCCGTACTTCTGCACGATCTCGAAGACCCGGCCCTGGTGCGGGGTGTCCGGGGTGCCCTCGTACATGACCTGCGTCGCGCCGTTGGCCAGCGGGCCGTAGACGATGTACGAGTGCCCGGTGACCCAGCCGATGTCGGCGGTGCACCAGTAGACGTCCGTCTCCGGCTTCAGGTCGAAGACGGCGTGGTGCGTGTACGCGGCCTGGGTGAGGTAGCCGCCGGAGGTGTGCAGGATGCCCTTCGGCTTCCCCGTGGTGCCGGAGGTGTAGAGGATGAAGAGCGGGTGCTCCGCCTCGAAGGCCTCCGGGGTGTGCTCGGCGGACTGGCGGGCGACGATGTCGTCCCACCACACGTCGCGGCCCTCGGTGAAGGCGGTCTCCTGGCCCGTACGGCGGACCACGAGGACGTGCTCGACCTGCGGGCACTTGGCGACGGCCTCGTCGATGGCCGGCTTGAGGGCGCTCGGCTTGCCGCGGCGGTAGCCGCCGTCGGCCGTGACGACCAGCTTGGCGTCGGCGTCCTGGATGCGGGAGGCCACGGCGTCGGCCGAGAAGCCGCCGAAGACCACCGAGTGGGCGGCGCCGACGCGGGCGCAGGCCAGCATCGTGATGGCCGCCTCGGGGATCATCGGCAGGTAGACGGCGACCCGGTCGCCCTTGCGGACGCCCAGCTCGGTCAGGGCGTTGGCGGCCCGCGAGACCTCGTCCTTGAGCTCGGCGTAGGTGATGGCGCGGCTGTCGCCCGGCTCGCCTTCGAAGTGGATGGCGACCCGGTCGCCGTGACCGGCCTCGACATGGCGGTCGACGCAGTTGTACGCCACGTTCAGCTCGCCGTCCGCGAACCACTTGGCGAACGGCGCGTTCGACCAGTCGAGCGTCTCGGTCGGCTCGGTGGCCCAGGTCAGGCGCTTGGCCTGCTCGGCCCAGAAGCCCAGCCTGTCCGCCTTGGCCTGCTCGTACGCCTCCGCCGTCACATTGGCGTCCGCGGCCAGCTCGGCAGGCGGCGCGAACCGCCGCTCTTCCTTGAGCAGGTTGGCCAAGGATTCGTTGCTCACGACATCTCCCTTTCCCAGGGCGTCCTCTGTGCGTATGTGTCCCGCGTCATACCTCACCAGTCAGATGCCCGGGTGACAAGAGCATCCAGGTAATTGGTTTAGACCTGTGAGCTGTACGACGTGCGGTGGCCCCTCCTTCCCGGGCGGTGGGAGAAGGGGCCACACAGTCTCACGGACGGCCGGAGCCGATGGTTCAGAACGCGCGGGGACGGGATCGCGCCGAAGGTTTCAGGACGCGCGGGCGGTCTCCAGGGGGACCGCCTCCGCCTGCCCGGCGTCCCCGTGGGCCGTCTCCCCGTGGGCCGTCTCCGTGTGGTCGGTCTCCGCGTGGGCCGTCTCCGTGCGGTCGGTCTCCGCGAGGGCCGTCGGCATGACCCGGGTGAAGACGTCGTCGTAGCTGTGCACCTCGTCCGCGCCTGCGAGCAGGTACGCCTGCGCCTCGCCCACGTGGAAGTACATGCCGTGCAGCGTGAGACTGCCGTCGGCCAGTCGGCGCGCCACCGACTCGTACGCCCTGAGGTGCTCCAGCTGCTGCACCACGTTGGTCAGGCAGAGCTGCTCGACCGCGTCGGCCGGCAGCCGTCCGGAGATACGGGCCCAGGCGTGCCGCCGGCTCGCCATCCGCTCCAGGCTCGGCCGGCCGTGTCGCAGCCAGCGCCGCAGCGGGGTCGTCGGTGTCGCCGGATCGTCCGGGCCCTTGCCCAGCAGGGCCTGCATCGCGCCGCAGCCGGAGTGGCCGCACACGGTGATCGACTGGACCCGGAGCACGTCCACCGCGTACTCGATCGCCGCGGCCACCGAGTCGTCCCCGCTCTCCTCGCCGGGGAGGGGGACGAGGTTGCCGACGTTGCGCACGGTGAAGAGGTCACCCGGGCCGCTGGAGGTGATCATGCTCGTGACCAGGCGGGAGTCCGCGCAGGTCAGGAAGAGCTGTGAGGGGCGCTGGCCCTCGCGGGCGAGCCGGGCCAGTTCGTCCCGTACGAGCGGGGCGGTGTTCCGCTGGAACTTGCCGATGCCACTGGCCAAGTGCAGCCCGGAGGTCCTCCGGGCCCCGGCGGGCTCAGCGGCCGCGTCCGGCCCGTCGGTCTCGGCGTGCCCGTCGGCCGGCCGTTCTCCGCACTGGTGGTTGTGCCACGCGGTCCAGGGGCGGGAGCAGGCGGGCGCGGCGGGGTCGGAGGCCGTATCGGGGGCGGGTTCGGCGATCCGGGCGCCGGACGGACCGGTCGTCTCGACCGTGCCGCCGCGGGCGAGGTGCCCGGACCTCCACTCGCTCAGCGTCTCGTAGGCCGCGTGGTCCATGAAGGATCCGTCCAGCTCGACCACGACATGGGACCCCTGGGGCAGTTGGTGCAGGGCGCGGCTCAGCCGGGGGACGGCGAGGAAGGTCAGCTGGCCCCGTACGTGCAGCAGCTGGCTTCCGTCCCGCTCCTCGCGGCTGATCCGGGTGTGGGCCAGCCGGTGCAGGGCGACGGCGATGGCGACGGCGATGCCGAGGGCGACGCCTTCCAGGATGCCGACGAGGACGACACCGGCCAGCGTCACGGCGTAGACGACGACTTCGCGGTGCCGGGTGACCGTACGGATGTGGGTGATGCTGACCATCTGGATGCCGACCACCATGACGAGCGCCGCGAGCGCGGCCAGCGGGATCAGGTCGAGCGCGGGGACGAGCAGCAGGGCCGCCAGCACGATCCACAGGCCGTGGAGCATGGTGGAGGCGCGGCTCACCGCGCCCGCCGAGACGTTGGCGACGCTGCGGACCGCGACCCCGGCGACCGGCAGTCCGCCGAGCGCGCCGGAGACCATGTTGGCCGCGCCCTGTCCGGCGAGCTCACGGTCGAGGTGGGAGCGGGGGACGCTCCGGCCGCGGTCCGGGCGGGCGGCGACCAGCTTGTCCACCGCGACGGCGGAGAGCAGCGACTGCACGCTCGTCACCAGCGTGATCGTGAGCACCCCGGCGGCGATGCCGAGGACCGGCCCCTCGGGCAGGCCGGGCAGCGCGTGGCTGCTCCAGGAGGGCAGGTCGACGCGCGGCACGGAGAGCCCGGCGACGACGGCCACCGCCGTCGCCCCGGCCACCGCGACGAGTGCGGCGGGCACCCTCTGTACGAGCCGGCCGGCCCGCCCCGGAAGCTTCGGCCAGGACAGCAGCACGGTCACGGTGAGAGCGCTGATGGCGAGCGCGGACGGGTGGATGTCCGTCAACTGGGCGGGCAGGCCGAGGACGTTGTCCACGGCGGAGCTCTGCGGGGTGCCGCCGAGCACGATGTGGAGCTGGGCGAGGGCGATGGTGACGCCGATGCCGGCCAGCATGCCGTGCACGATCGCGGGCGAGACGGCGAGGGCGGAGCGGGCCACGCGCAGAACGGACAGGCCGAGTTGGGCGAGTCCGGCGAGGACGGTGATGGCGCAGGTGGTGCGCCAGCCGTACCGCTGGATGAGCTCGGCGGTCACCACGGTGAGGCCGGCGGCGGGCCCGCTCACCTGGAGGGGGGAGCCGCCGAACCGGCCGGCGACGATGCCGCCGACGGCTGCGGCGACCAGGCCGGACTGGAGCGGCGCTCCGGTGGCGAGCGCGATGCCGAGCGAGAGCGGCAGGGCGATCAGGAAGACGGCGACCGAGGCGGACAGGTCCGCGCCGGCGACGCGGAAGCGGTGCGGGCCGTCCGGCGGGCTGTGGGGCCGCTGGACGTGGGGCCGGCTGGTTTTCCGGCGGTTGGTCTTGCGTGTGGTCTTGCGGGCAGGGGTGCAGAGGGTCATGTTCCCGTCTCCTCCGGGGCAGCGCGGTCGCGGCTCGTGCGGGACGAACGTGGGGGTCGCGGCCGTGGGTCACGGCGTGCAGCGGCGGGATTCCGGCGGGATCCCCGGGATGGGGAGGATCAACGCTCGGTAAATGGATCGTAATGGAGAGTAAAGTCTCCGGCATTATTTTCGGGGCAAACAGGGCAATGATTCACCGGTTCCGGTGATAAGTGAGCGGAATGCCGCTTGTCGTTTCATCTCCCCGGCGGGTGTGGTGCGACGTTGACGCCGCCCGTACGGGACGCCGCTCGTACGGAACGTGCTCTGAGGAGAGGTGGGCGGATGCCAGCCGCCGGGAGAAGGACCGCAATCCACAAGGCAGTCCACAAGAAGGCGCTCGCCGCCGGTGCCCTCGCCGTCGCCCTGATCACCGGCCTCGCCGGCTGCTCGGGCTCCGACGGCGCTGCCACGAAGGGCACGCCGGGTGGCTCGGGTGCCAAGAAGGGCCCGGCCGCGGCTCCGCCGAACGCGGTCCGCCTGATCGGTGACGGCTCCACGGCCTTCACCGGCGCCCAGCCCCACCAGCCGGTCTGGCAGCGGCTCAAGCCGGGGGAGACGCCGCCGCAGTTCGTGGTCTTCTCGTGGGACGGCGCGGGCGAGGACAGCCAGAAGCTGTTCTCCCACTTCCGCTCGGTCGGCAGGAAGTACGGCGCGTCCATGACGTACTTCCTGAGCGGCGTGTACCTGCTGCCCGAGGAGAAGCGGAAGCTCTACGACCCGCCGCGGCACAATGCGGGCCGCTCCGACATCGGCTTCAACGACGTCGAAGGGATCCGTGCCACCGTCCGCGAACTGCGGGCGGCGTGGCAGGAGGGCAACGAGATCGGCACCCACTTCAACGGGCACTTCTGCGGGACGGACACCAGCGTCGGCAAGTGGTCGCCCGAGGAGTGGAAGAGCGAGATCAACCAGGCCAAGTCGTTCGTCAAGAACTGGAAGACGAACGCCGGCCTACGCGCGGAGCAGCCGCTGCCCTTCGACTACGACAAGGAACTCGTCGGGGCTCGCACCCCCTGCCTGGAGGGACGGAAGAACTTCGTCCAGGCGGCGAGCGAGATGGGCTTCCGTTACGACACGAGCGGCGTCAACGACCAGATCTGGCCCAAGAAGGACCTGGGCCTGTGGGACCTGTCGATGCAGCTGGTACCGGTCCCCGGCCGCGCCTTCCAGACGCTCTCCATGGACTACAACTTCCTGGTCAACCAGTCCCCTGGCACGACCCAGGGTGACCCGTCCCAGCACGGGTACTGGGGCGACCAGATGCGGGACGGCCTGGTCCAGGCCTTCGAACGCTCCTACAAGGGCAACCGCGCGCCGCTGATCATCGGCAACCACTTCGAGTCCTGGAACGGCGGCACGTACATGCGCGCCATCGAGGAGACCATCGCGACGGTCTGCGTGCAGAAGGACGTCAAGTGCGTGTCCTTCCGTCAGCTCGCCGACTGGCTCGACGCCCAGGACCCCGAGGTCATCGCCAAGATGCGCACCCTGAAGGTCGGCGAGGCCCCGCAGGGCGGCTGGCAGACCTTCCTGGCCGCCCAGCCGCCCGCCCCGGCGGGCGCCCCGGCGACCGGCGTCAAGCAGGCTGAACGGCACTGAGCCCTTCGCACCACACGAACCCGGGGTCGACCTGCGCTGCCAGGTCGGCCGCGGGCCGCTTGTCTTTGCGCCGCTCGCGCCGGGGGCGCTGGGGGCGCCTCGCGGGCTTCGGGGCGCCGCGCCGGACTCCGTCCGGCGGCGTCCGGTCCGAGGCGTCGTCGGCCGGGCTACGGGACGGCCAGCGGTTCGCCGAGGACGAACCCGGGATCGACCTGCGCCGCCAGGTCGGCCCCCGTCTTGGCGTTGCCCCAGCTCTCCGCGTTGCGCAGGTGGAAATGGACCATCTGGCGCGTGTAGCGGTCCCAGTCGCGGTGGGCGTACGAGTCGTCGGCCGCGTCCTGGAGGGCCTGGAGCGACATGCGGTTCTTCGCCTCCAGGAGCTCGAAGCGGGGCGGGCGGCCCTTCTCCATCGCGCGGACCCAGTCCGAGTGGCCCACCGTCACCAGCAGGTCGTCGCCGACCTCCGCGCGCAGGAAGTCGAGGTCGTCCTGACCCTGCACCTTGTTCCCGACGACCTTGAGCGCGACGCCGAAGTCCCGCGCGTACTCCTTGTACTGGCGGTAGACCGAGACGCCCTTGCGGGTCGGCTCGGCCACCAGGAAGGTCATGTCGAAGCGGGTGAAGAGGCCCGACGCGAAGGAGTCCGAGCCCGCCGTCATGTCGACGACCACGTACTCGTCGGCCCCGTCCACCAGGTGGTTGAGGCAGAGCTCCACCGCGCCGACCTTCGAGTGGTAGCAGGACACCCCGAGGTCCGACTCCGTGAAGGGTCCGGTCGCCATCAGCCGGATGTCGCCGTCGTCGAGCCCGACCGTGCGCGCGCAGGCCTCGTACACCGGGTTGTCCTCGCGGACCCGCAACAGCCGCGAACCCTCCCCGGGCGGCGTCGTCTTGATCATCGTGTCGGCCGAGACGATCCGCGGGTTCGAGCCCCGCAGGTACTCCTTGATGAGCGGCAGGTGCGCGCCCATCGCGGGCATCGCGGCGGCCTCGGACTCGGGCAGGCCGAGCGCGGCGCCCAGGTGCTGGTTGATGTCGGCGTCGACGGCGACGACCGGGGACTCGGTGGCGGCGAGGTGGCGGATGAAGAGCGAGGACAGCGTGGTCTTGCCGCTGCCGCCCTTCCCCACGAAAGCGATCTTCATGTTCACCTAGCGTAGTGGCATGCGTGCGCGGTGTGGTCGAGGTGCGTGAAGAAGACCACTCCATCGTGGGGCGGGCCGCCGGGGCGCGTAGCCTCCCTACTTATGAGTACGCACGCCTCTGACCCCTTGGCCGCCCTCGGCTCCCTGCCGGGCGTCGCCGACGCGGTGGACTCCGTACGCAAGGCCGTCGACCGGGTCTACGGCCACCGTGTGATGCGGCGCCGCAGCAACGAGATCTCCTCCGAGGCGGCGCTGCGCGGGGCGCGCGGCTCGGCCGCCCTCTCCGGTGCCGACTGGGCCCTGGAAGAGGTTCGCCGGCGCACCGACTTCAGTGCCGACGCCGAGGCTCGCACGGTCGGCGCCGCCCTGCGCCTGGGCGCGGAGGCCGGGCAGCTCCTCTCCATCTGGCGCCAGTCGCCGATGCGGGTACTGGCCCGGCTCCACCTGGTCGCCGCGGGCGACGCGGGGGTCTCGGGCAGCGCGGGTGGTGCGGGTGGTGCCGGAGTCGTGGGCGACTCGGTCGGGCGGCCCCGGCTGGACGGCGAGACCGTCGACGAGCCGCTGATCGAGGCCCCGCTGCCGATGCCCTCCGAGGTGGCCGGCCGCCTCGACGGGCTCGCGGAGCTGATCGTCGCGGGTGGAGACGCCCCGGCGCTCGTGACGGCCGCGGTCGTGCACGGCGAACTTCTCGCGCTGCGCCCCTTCACCTCGTACAACGGCCTCGTCGCGCGGGCGGCGGAGCGGATCGTGCTGGTGGGCAGCGGCCTCGACCCCAAGGCGGTCTGCCCGGCGGAAGTCGGCCACGCCGAGCAGGGGCGGGCGGCGTACCTCGCCGCGTTCGAGGGGTACCTGTCGGGCACCCCGGAGGGTGTGGGTGCCTGGATCGCGCACTGCGGGCGCTCGGTCGAGCTGGGGGTCCGGGAGTCGACGGCCGTCTGCGAGGCGCTCCAGCGCGGCGCGGCCTGAGGCGGATCCGTCCTCGGTTGCCGGGCCGTTTCCGGCACCGGCTTCGGTTGCGATCCGGAGCCGGGCCGGAAACGGGTTGCGGCGGCACCAGGTCTGGTACCGCCGCTGGCACGTCTACCCAGTTACCATGCGTCCTCGATAAGTGCCCATCAGGCCGGGAACTTTGCCCTTGGCCTGGTGCGGCTGGCCCGTAATCGACGGGTCGACGTCGCGTGGGTGCTCGGTTTCTGTGCTAGGTCCGTGGGGCCTTCATGCTCAACAGGTGATCCTCTCGGATGTCCTCGGTCTCGCGGGCCTGATTCCTTTCTACTCCTGTCGGCGGGGAAGCGAAAGTGCTGACTCCGCTTCTTTGCTCATTGCTCAAATTCGGGCAAAGTCACCGGCAAGGCGATGGGTGAGCGCCTGGCGGCGCCGGGAGGCGTACCAGACGAGCCCGGCCGCAGCCGCCGCGCCGACGGCCGCGGCGGCGACGAGTGCGGGGCGGGGCGGCATTCGGAATGCCGGCAGTCGCTGCTTGAGGCGTACCGGCTTGTCGAAGGAGAGCACCGGCCATTCGCGGGCGACGGCCTCGCGGCGCAGTGTCCGGTCGGGGTTGACGGCGAACGGGTGGCCGACGGCCTCCAGCATGGGGATGTCGGTCGCCGAATCGCTGTAGGCGTAGCAGCGGGAAAGGTCGTAGCCCTCCGACTCCGCGAGTTCCCGGACGGCCTCGGCCTTGGTCGGCCCGTAGGCGTAGTACTCCACCTCACCGGTGAAGCAGCCGTCCTCGCCGACCACCATCCGGGTGGCGACGACGCGGTCGGCTCCGAGCATCTCGCCGATCGGCTCGACGACCTCGGCGCCGGACGTGGAGACGATCACGACGTCGCGGCCGGCGGCGTGGTGTTCCTCGATGAGGGAGGCGGCCTCGTCGTAGATGATCGGGTCGATCAGGTCGTGCAGGGTCTCGGCGACGAGCTCCTTGACCTGGGCGACGTTCCAGCCTTTGCAGAGCGCGGAAAGATATTCACGCATCCGCTCCATCTGGTCGTGATCGGCTCCGCCCACCAGGAACACGAACTGGATGTAGGCCGTCCGCAGGGCGGCGCGGCGGCTGATCAGTCCGCCCCGGTAGAAGGACTTGCTGAAGGTCAGCGTCGAGGACTTCGCAATGACCGTCTTGTCCAGGTCAAAGAAGGCGGCTGTGCGCGGCAAGGAGTGGTTTTCCACAAGCCTGAGCATAGGTGCCCGCCATTCGGCGTACGCTGGGGCGCGTGGGTTTGCCTGAGAAGGCTCTCGGGTACACCATGGAAGTCACGGATCGTTCGCGACCGTGCTAACCCGGTCCGGCTCCTCCCCCCCCGAGTCGGCCGGAAAGACGACCCCCGCTCTCCCCCCCGGCGGGGGTCGTCGCATGTCCGGAGCCGTTTTGGCCCTCCGTGTCATCGTCAGCCCCTCTCTCCCCGTGTCTCGGCCGCGATCCGGCCGGTCTGTCGTCGAGCACTCGATTCGTCACTCAGAGTAACCGACAGACTGCGTTCCGGGGAGTCCCCGGAGGGGTGGCGCGGATATTCACAGGGCGGCGGTTATCCACAGTTTTTCGGTGAGATCTCCGAGATTCCCGTTGCGGCCCCACGGTGATTCCTGACGCGAAGTTCGCGGACGACAGGAATCACGAGAGGGGTGCGCGCGGTGGAGGGAACAAGGACTTCCGGGGCCAGGAGCGCGGCGAGGACTGCGGCGAGGGCTGCGGGGAGGACCGGGGAGAGGACGCCCGCGAGCGCCGAGGCCCCGGGTGGGGCGGCCGACGAGCCGCGCCGCGCGGGGCCGCTGATCGTCACCGAGGACCTCGCGCTCCTCGACGACCTCCTTCGGCTGTGCGCGGCGGCCGGAGTCGAGCCCGAGGTGCATCACCGGGTGCCGGAGCGGCGGGCGAGTTGGACCGACCCGCCGCTCGTCCTGGTCGGTGACGACGCGGCGGTCCGCTGCCGAGGGGCGGTTCGTCGTCCGGGGGTCGTCCTCGTCGGCCGCGCGCAGGACGATCCGGGGGTCTGGCGGCTGGCCGTCGAGGTCGGCGCGGAGTGCGTGTTGCGGCTGCCGGAAGCCGAGAGCGTCCTCGTCGACCGCATCGCCGACGCGGCCGAGGGCGTGGGGCGGCAGGCGTTGACCGTCGGGGTCGTCGGCGGCCGGGGCGGCGCGGGCGCCTCCACCCTGGCCTGCGGTCTCGCGCTGGCCGCCGCACGGATCGGCCGGCGCACCCTGCTCGTCGACGGCGACCCGCTGGGCGGGGGGCTCGACGTCTTGCTCGGCGGCGAGCGCGAGGACGGCAGGCGCTGGCCCGACTTCGCCGCCTCGAAGGGACGGCTGGCCGGCGGCGCCCTGGAGGAGTCGCTGCCCGCCGTACGCGGCGTGCGGGTGCTCAGCTGGGGCAGGGAGCCCGCGGCGCCGGTGCCGCCCGAGGCCGTGCGGTCCGTGCTCGCCGCCGCGCGCCGTCGCGGCGGGGTCGTCGTGGTCGACCTGCCGCGCGGGACCGACGAGGCGGCCGCCGAGGCCCTGGCCCAGCTCGACCTCGGACTGCTCGTCGTCCCGGGAGAGCTGAGGGCCGTCGCGGCGGCCCACCGGGTGGCCTCGGTCCTCGGCATGGTCGTGCGCGACCTCCGGGCCGTGGTCCGCGGGCCGTACGCGGCGGGGCTCGACGAGCGCTGGATCGCCGACGCGCTGCGGCTGCCGCTCGCCGGTGAACTGCCCTACGACCCGGGAATCGTCGCCGACCAGGACGCCGGCGTGCCGCCGGGCGCGGAGCCCCGTGGGGCGCTCGGCCGGTTCTGCGCCGCCTTCTGGGAGCGCGCCCTCGTCCCCGGCGGTGCGGCATGACCGGGACCGTCGTCGCGGGCGGCGACGGAATCGGACCCGGCGGCGGGCTCGGGGGCGGCGGTGCGGGGCTGCTCGACGCCGTGCGGCAGCGGCTCGCGGCGAGCGGCGCCGAGCCCACTCCGGCGCGGGTGGCGGCGGCGTTGCGGGCCCAGGGGCGACTCCTCGGCGACGTGGAGGTGCTCGGCGCGGCCGAGGAGCTCAGGTCCGAGCTGATCGGGACCGGGCCGCTGGAGCCGCTGCTCGCCGATCCGGCGGTCACCGACGTCCTGGTCTCGGCGCCCGACCGGGTGTGGGTGGACCGCGGCGCCGGTCTCGAACGGGCCCCGGTGTCCTTCCCCGACGCCACCGCCGTCCGCAGGCTCGCGCAGCGGCTCGCGGCCGTGGCGGGACGCCGGCTCGACGACGCCAGGCCCTGGGTGGACGCGCGGCTGCCCGACGGCACCCGCATGCACGCGGTGCTGCCCCCGGTGG
The DNA here is from genome assembly GCF_042717315.1 of Streptomyces sp. NPDC058650. NCBI lineage: Bacteria > Bacillati > Actinomycetota > Actinomycetes > Kitasatosporales > Streptomycetaceae > Streptomyces > Streptomyces sp. NPDC058650. The sequence goes on along the minus strand of NZ_JBHXRL010000001.1, from coordinate 170,921 downwards.
CGGTCGGCTCGACCTGCCTGTCGCTGCGGGTCGTGCGCCCGCGTGCCTACTCCCTGGACGAGCTGGCCGACGCGGGCACCGTGCCGCCGGGCGGGGCCCGCGTCCTGCGGGCGCTGATCGACGCCCGTGTGTCGTACCTCGTCAGCGGCGGCACGGGGACGGGGAAGACCACTCTGCTCGCCTCCTTGCTGGGGCTCGTGGGGAAGCGGGAGCGGATCGTGCTCGCCGAGGACTCGGCGGAGCTGCGACCTGACCACCCGCACGTGGTGCGGCTCGAAGCGCGGCCCGCCAACCAGGAGGGCGCCGGTCTCGTGACCCTGCGGGACCTGGTCCGCCAGGCGCTGCGGATGCGCCCCGACCGGCTGGTGGTCGGCGAGGTCAGAGGCGGCGAGGCGGTGGACCTGCTCGCCGCCCTCAATACCGGCCACGAAGGCGGCTGCGGCACTGTTCACGCCAATACGGCGGCGGACGTACCGGCCCGTCTTGAGGCGCTCGGGACCGCCGCCGGGCTCGACAGGGCCGCCCTGCACAGCCAGTTGGGCGCCGGGCTGTCCGTGGTGCTCCACCTCGTACGGGACCGGGACGGGCGGCGGCGGATCGCCGAGATCCACGTCCTGGAGCGGGATCGGGACGGACTCGTACGGACGGTTCCGGCACTGCGGTGGGGCGCGGCCGGGTTCGAGCGGGAGCGGGGCTGGGAGCGGCTGCGGTCGCTGATCGGAGGCGGGACGTGGTGATCGCGGAGCTGGTGTCGGTGCGGGCGGTGGCGGAGGGGGCGGCGCTGTTCTGCGCGGGGCTCGGCCTGTGGCGGCTGGTCGAGTGGCGGCGCGGGACGGCCCGGGCCCGGGCGGTGCTCGCGGGTGTCGTGCCGGACGGGTCCGGAGAGCGGGTCGAACGCCGTGTGTGGCGGGCGGCGGCCGTGCGGTGGTGGGCCGTGGCGCGCGGGCGGCGGGCATGGCTGTGCCTGCCGGTGGCGGGGGTGGTCGCGCTGCTGGGCGGGTCGCCGCTGCCGCTGGGGGCCGGGGTGGTCGCGGTGCCGCTGGTGGCACGGCGGCTGCGGGCGGCTGAGCGGCGGAAGGCGCGGGAGGCGCGCGCCGAGCGTGTGGCGGCCCTGTGCGGTGCCGCCTCCGGGGAGTTGAGGGCCGGTTGGCAGCCCGCGCAGGCGCTGTCCTTCGCGGCCCGGGAGACGGGCGGGCTGGGCGACGAGGAGGCGGTGGTGCTCGCGGCGGCCCGGTTCGGCGGGGACGTGCCGGAGACGCTGCGGCGGGCGGCCCGGCAGGACGGCGCCGACGGGCTCGCCGGCCTGGCGGCCTGCTGGCAGGTGGCCGTGGACGGTGGTGCGGGCCTGGCGGCCGGGCTCGACCGGCTGGAGGCGGCCCTGCGGGACCACCACGAGCAGCGGGAGCGGCTGCGGGCCGAACTGGCCGGGGCCTGGGCGACGGTGACGGTCCTCGCGGTGCTGCCGGCGGCCGGACTCGCCCTCGGCGCGGCGCTGGGCGCCGATCCGCTGCGGGTGCTGCTGCACACGCCGGCGGGTCTGGGGTGCCTGGTGGTGGGCGGTGCGCTGGAGGCGGCCGGCCTGTGGTGGGCCGCGCGGATCGTCCGGGGAGGGGAGCGGGCATGAGGGGGGTCGTTCAGATCGCGGCGCTGCTGACACCGGCGATGGTGCTGTGTGGGCAGGCCGTCCGCGCGGTGGTGCGTGAGCGGCGGGCGCGGAGGATGCGGAGGCGGGTGGGGAGCCTGCTGGCGACGCCCGTGCGAGGGCCCGGGACGCAGGTGGCCCGGAGAGCCGGGGGCGGGTGGTCGACCGGAGCGAAGTGGTGGGCGGTGCCGCTCGCGGTGGCGCTTGTCGGCTGGGTGCTGCTCGGTGCGTTCGGAGGCCTGTGTGCGGGGGTTCTTGCGGCCTGCGGGGCGCGGTGGCGGCGGGCCCGGAAGCCGCCGGCCGCGTCGTCCGACGGTGACGAGGTGGCGGCACGTCACCTTCCGCTCGCGGCCGATCTGTTGGCGTCCTGTGCCTCCGCGGGGGCTGGGCCGGGAGAGGCGGCGGAGGCCGTGGGCCGCTCGCTCGGCGGTCCGCTGGGCGAGCGCCTGATCCGCACGGCGGCCGAACTGCGGCTCGGCGGTGAACCGGCCGAGGTGTGGCGGAGGTTCGGCGCGATACCGGGCGCCGAAGGGCTGGCCCGCTGCATGGAACGGGCCGGTTCCTCGGGCGCGCCCGCGGCGGACGCCGTCGCCCGGCACGCGGCCGGCCTGCGGGCCGCCCGGGCCCGGACGGCCGCGGCGAGGGCACGCCGGGCGCAGGTGCTGATCAGCGCGCCCGTGGGGCTCTGCTTCCTGCCCGCGTTCCTGGCGGTGGGGGTGGCGCCCGTGGTGATCGGGCTGGCGACGGGACTGATGGACCGATGAACGCAACGGCAAAGCGAGACAGGGAGATCGATATGGCGAGCACGGCGAGCATGGAGAGCAAGGCAAGCATGGACAGCAAGGCGGGTAAGGCGGGCAAGGCGGCGTCTGTGCGGGGGTGGTGGCGTGCTCGGCGGCGTGCCTCGCGGTCCGACGCGGGGATGACGACGTCCGAGTACGCGGTGGGCACGATCGCCGCGGCGGCCTTCGCCGCGGTGCTCTACAAGATCGTGACGAGCGGGACCGTCTCGGGAGCGCTCGAGTCGATGATCGGCCGGGCCCTCGATGCGCCGTTCTGACCGGGGGTTCGTGACCGTGGAGGCGGCGATGGTCCTGCCCGTCCTCGCACTGTTCACGGTGACCCTGCTCTGGGCGCTGGCCGCGGCCGCCGCGCAGATCCGGTGCGTGGACGCGGCGCGGGCGGGGGCCAGGGCGGCGGCCCGCTCCGAACCGGTCGCCGCCGCCGAGGGGGCCGCCCGGGCCGCCGCGCCCGAGGGCGCCCGGGTGTCGGTGACGCGCTCGGGGGAGCTGTGGCGGGTGACGGTGGAGGTGGCGGCCCCGGGCCCCCGCGGCATGGGACTGACCTTGCGCGCGGGCGCGGCGGCCCTCGCGGAGGACACGGTGGGCGAGGGTCTGTCGTCCGGGAGCCCGCCATGACGGCGGGGCGCCGGGTCGGTCAGGTCGAGCGGGTCGGTCAGGTCGAGCGGGCCGGTCAGGTCGAGCGGGCCGGTCGGGTCGGGCGGGCCGAGTGGGTCGGGCGGGTCGTCTGGGACTGGCAGGCCTCGCTGGCCTGGCGAGCTCGGAAGGGCGGGCGGGGCGGCTGGGGTGGTCGGTTTGGTCGGGGTGATCGGGGTGATCGGGGGGCGGCGACTGTGTGGGCGGCGTTCGCGGCCTGTGCGTTGTGTGTGGTGTTCGGGGTGGTGCTCGCGCTCGGGCAGGCGGTGGCGGCCCGGCACCGGGCCGGCGGCGCCGCCGATCTGGCCGCGCTCGCGGCGGCCGACCGGGCCCTGTGGGGCGAGGCCGAGGCGTGTGCCGCCGCTTCCCGGGTGGCCGCCGCGCAGGGCACCGAGCTGCTGCGGTGCGCCGTCCGCGGCGAACTCGCCGAGGTGACCGCCACGGTGGTGCGTGGGCCGTACCGGCCGGAGGTCAGCTCTCGGGCGGGGCCTCCGGGGCCTCCCGCAGCAGTTCCGTGAGGAGTCGGACCGCGCCGCGCTTGTGCAGCGGGTCGTTGCCGTTGCCGCACTTCGGGGACTGGACGCAGGAGGGGCAGCCCGCCTCGCACTCGCAGGAGGCGATGGCCTCGCGGGTGGCGGTCAGCCAGGCCCTGGCCGTGTGGAAGGCGCGCTCGGCGAAGCCCGCGCCGCCCGGGTGGCCGTCGTACACGAAGACGGTCGGCAGCAGCGTGTCGGGATGGAGGGGGACGGAGACGCCGCCGATGTCCCAGCGGTCGCAGGTGGCGAAGAGCGGCAGCATGCCGATGGAGGCGTGTTCGGCGGCGTGCAGGGCGCCCCCGAGGATCTCAGGGTTGATCCGGGCGGCGTCGAGCTGGTCCTCGGTGACCGTCCACCACACGGCCCGGGTGCGCAGGGTGCGGGGCGGCAGGTCGAGCTTGGTCTCGCCGAGCACCTCGCCGGTGATCAGGCGGCGGCGCAGGAAGGAGACGACCTGGTTGGTGACCTCGACGGAGCCGTAGCAGAGGCGGCCGGCTCCCCAGGGGATCTCGGTGTCGGTTTCGAGGACGGAGACGGAGGTGGTGTCGCGGGCGGTGGTGGAGTACGGGGGGACGGCCTCCTCAACGAGGGCCACGGAGTCCTTCAGGTCGAGCTCCCGCACCAGATAGGTGCGGCCCTGGTGGAGGTGGACTGCGCCCTCGTGGACGGCGGTGTGCGAGGCGGCCTCGTCGACCGTGCCGAGCAGGCGGCCGGTGCCGGCCTCCACGATCCGGACGGGGCTGCCGCCGCCGCCCCGGATGTCGGTGAGGTCGGCCGCCCGCTCGCGGCGGGTCCAGTACCAGCCGGTGGAGCGGCGGCGCAGCAGTCCGGCACCCTCCAGCTGGGGCATCAGGCCGGGCGCGGCCGGGCCGAAGAGCGTCAGGTCCGGGTCGGTCAGCGGGAGCTCCGCGGCGGCGGCGCACAGATGGGGGGCGAGGACGTAGGGGTTGTCGGGGTCGAGGACGGTCGACTCGACCGGCTGTTCGAAGATCGCCTCCGGGTGGTGGACCAGGAAGGTGTCCAGCGGGTCGTCCCGGGCGACGAGGATCGCGAGGGCGCCCTCGCCCGAGCGGCCGGCGCGGCCCGCCTGCTGCCACAGGGAGGCCCGGGTGCCCGGATAGCCGGCGATCACGACGGCGTCCAGGCCGGAGACGTCCACGCCCAGCTCCAGGGCGGTCGTGGCGGCCAGGCCGAGGAGCTCGCCCGAGTGCAGGGCCCGTTCCAGGGCGCGGCGCTCCTCGGGCAGGTAGCCGCCCCGGTAGGCGGCGACCCGGCGGGCCAGGGCGCGGTCGGTCTCGGCGAGCCGTTCCTGGGCGATCACCGCGATCAGTTCGGCGCCGCGCCGGGAGCGGACGAAGGCGACCGACCGCACGCCCTGGCGGGTCAGGTCGGTCAGCAGGTCGGCGGTCTCGGCGGTGGCGGTGCGGCGCACGGGCGCGCCGCGCTCGCCGTGGAGCTCGGTGAGCGGCGGCTCCCACAGGGCGAAGACCAGTTCGCCACGCGGGGAGGCGTCGTCGGAGATCTCGGTGACCGGCAGTCCGGTGAGGCGGCCGGCGGCCAGGGCCGGTTCGGCGGAGGTGGCCGAGGCGAGGAGGAAGACGGGATCGGAGCCGTACCGGGCGCAGATCCGGCGCAGGCGGCGCACCACCTGGGCGACGTGGGAGCCGAAGACGCCCCGGTAGGTGTGGCACTCGTCGATCACGACGTAGCGCAGGGCGCGCAGGAAGGAGGACCACCTGGGGTGGGAGGGGAGTATGCCCCGGTGCAGCATGTCGGGGTTGGTCAGCACGTAGTTCGCGTACTGGCGGACCCACTCGCGCTCCTCGACCGGCGTGTCGCCGTCGTAGACGGCGGGGCGGATCCGGGTGCCGAGCGGGCCGGCCAGTTCCCGTACGGCGCGGCGCTGGTCGGCGGCGAGGGCCTTGGTGGGCGAGAGGTAGAGGGCGGTGGCCCCGCGTCCGTTGGGGGCCTCCGCGCCGTCCAGGAGGGTCGTCAGGACCGGGGCGAGGTAGGCGAGCGACTTGCCCGAGGCGGTTCCTGTGGCGATCACCACTGAATCGCCGTTCAGGGCGCGCTCGGCGGCCTCCGCCTGGTGCGCCCACGGGTGCTCGATCCCGGCCGCTTGGATGGCGCTGATCACCTCGGGACGGATGAGGTGCGGCCAGACGGCATGACGGCCCTCCCGGGCGGGCATGTGCTCCGTATGAGTGATGCGCGCGGCCCGACTCTCGCCTGCGGAGAGCCGGTCGAGGACCATGCCGGGGGAGGGGCGACTGCCCGTGTCCCCGGCTGGACGACGGGGGCGTTGATTCTTGGCCATCGGCACCGAGTGTGTCACTGCCAGGACGGACAATGCTTCCAAGGCGTCGTGCATGGCTGCCGGTAAGTGATTGAATGCCATTGCGGCTGGCGATCAGTTCCCTGGCTCCGCCTGGGAGGCCCGAGGGGGCGATCGCCCGATAGCAAGGTGCTGGAGGATCCGTGGACCTGTCCCTGTCGACTCGCAATGTGTCCGGCGCTGGTGGCGACCGTACGGTCGTCGAGGTCGGTGGCGAGATTGATGTGTATACCGCGCCCAAGCTGCGCGAGCAGTTGGTCGAGTTGGTGAACGACGGCAGCTACCACCTGGTTGTCGACATGGAGGGCGTGGACTTCCTCGACTCCACCGGCCTGGGTGTGCTCGTCGGTGGGCTCAAGCGCGTCCGCGCGCATGAGGGCTCGCTGCGTCTGGTCTGCAACCAGGAGCGCATTCTGAAGATCTTCCGGATCACGGGGCTCACCAAGGTGTTCCCGATCCACACGTCGGTCGACGAGGCCGTCAACGCGGTCGACTGACCGAGGGGGATCGCATGGCCACCGTTGAACTCCGATTCAGCGCTCAGCCCGAGCACGTCCGTACGGCTCGCCTGGTGGCGGCCGCGGTCGCCCGCAGGGCCGGAGTGGACGAGGCGGTCCTCGACGAGGTGCGTCTCGCCGTCGGTGAGGCCTGTTCCCGTGCGGTCGGGCTGCATCGCAGCAACGGCGTCACGACCCCCATCAGGGTCGTGCTGACCGAAGAGGAAAAGGCGTTCTCCATCGAGGTCGGCGACGAGGTGCCGGGCGCGGGCGTGGCGGCGGCGGATGCCGCCGGAGTGCCCGGTGCGCGGTCCTCGGCTCCGGCCGATGACTTCGATGACGCCGACGGCGAGGACGAGATGGGTCTCGCGGTGATCCGCGGGCTCGTCGACGACGTCGAGGTGAGCGCCGGCGAGGACGGCGGCACCATCCGCATGAGCTGGCCGACCAGCCCGGCGGACGTCCTGTCCTGACATCGCCCGACCGGTACAAGCGCGACGAGAAGAGGCCCTGCCCTGAGCAGGGCCTCTTCTCGTTTCCCTCGCCGCCTCGGCGGCCGCCTGGATTGGTGCATCCGCGCGGTGGCTCCGCAGGGTCCCCGTTTGCACGGGTTCGTCTCCTTATGATCCGTCTCCATGGACCCCACTTCTTCGCTCGCCGCGGCGGTGCTCACGAGCGGGAACCGGACGATCGTGGTCGTCGTCGCGGCCGTCGCCCTCGGCGCGCTGGTCGTCGCCCAGATCCTCGTCCGCCAGGTGCTCGCGGCCGGCGAGGGCACCGAGAAGATGAAGGAGATCGCCGCCGCCGTGCAGGAGGGCGCCAACGCCTATCTCGCGCGGCAGCTGCGCACCCTCGCCGTCTTCGCGGTCGCCGTGTTCTTCCTGCTGATGCTGCTGCCCGCCGACGACTGGTCGCAGCGCGCGGGACGGTCCCTGTTCTTCCTGGTCGGGGCGCTCTTCTCGGCGTCCACCGGATACGTCGGCATGCGCCTCGCCGTCCGGGCGAACGTGCGGGTCGCCGCGGCGGCCAGGGAGGCCACCCCGGCGCCGGGCGAACCCGAGAAGAACCTCACCGAGGTCGCGCACCGGGCCATGCGGATCGCCTTCCGTACGGGCGGGGTCGTCGGCATGTTCACCGTCGGCCTCGGACTGCTCGGAGCCTCCTGCGTCGTCCTCGTCTACGCCGCCGACGCGCCGAAGGTCCTGGAGGGTTTCGGACTCGGTGCCGCGCTCATCGCGATGTTCATGAGGGTGGGCGGCGGCATCTTCACCAAGGCCGCCGACGTCGGCGCCGACCTGGTCGGCAAGGTCGAGCAGGGCATTCCCGAGGACGACGCGCGCAACGCCGCCACCATCGCCGACAACGTGGGCGACAACGTCGGCGACTGCGCCGGCATGGCCGCCGACCTCTTCGAGTCGTACGCGGTGACGCTGGTCGCGGCGCTCATCCTCGGCATGGCCGCCTTCGGCGACCACGGCCTCGCGTTCCCGCTGATCGTGCCGGCGATCGGCGTGGTCACGGCGGTGATCGGCATCTTCGCGGTCGCTCCGCGGCGCGCCGACCGCAGCGGGATGAACGCCATCAACCGGGGCTTCTTCCTCTCGGCGACGATCTCGCTCCTGCTGGTCGCCGTCGCCGCCTTCACGTACCTGCCGTCCTCGTACGCCGAGCTGGAAGGCGTCACCGAGCCCGGCATCAACGACCACGCCGGCGACCCGCGGGTCCTCGCCCTCGTCGCGGTCGCCATCGGCATCGTGCTCGCCGCGCTCATCCAGCAGCTCACCGGCTACTTCACCGAGACCGGCCGGCGGCCCGTCCGGGACATCGGCAAGTCCTCGCTCACCGGACCCGCCACCGTCGTCCTCGCGGGCGTCGCCCTCGGCCTGGAGTCCGCCGTCTACACGGCCCTGCTGATCGGGCTGGCGGTGTACGGGGCGTTCCTGCTCGGCGGCGCCTCGATCATGCTGGCGCTGTTCGCGGTCGCCCTCGCCGGGACGGGTCTGCTCACCACCGTCGGCGTGATCGTCGCCATGGACACCTTCGGCCCGGTCTCCGACAACGCGCAGGGCATCGCGGAGATGTCCGGGGACGTCCGGGGCGCGGGCGCGCAGGTCCTCACCGACCTCGACGCCGTGGGCAACACGACCAAGGCCATCACCAAGGGCATCGCCATCGCCACTGCCGTCCTGGCGGCCGCGGCGCTCTTCGGCTCGTACCGGGACGCCATCGAGACAGCGGTCGCCGAGGCCGGCGGGGTCCGCGCGATCGGCGGGGCGGCGGACGTCCTGACGCTCTCGATGGACATCTCGCAGCCCAACAACCTCTTCGGGCTGATCCTCGGCGCGTCGGTCGTCTTCCTCTTCTCGGGGCTCGCGATCAACGCGGTGTCCCGGTCGGCCGGTTCGGTGGTCCACGAGGTGCGGCGGCAGTTCCGCGAGCACCCCGGGATCATGACGTACACCGAGAAGCCGGAGTACGGGCGGGTCGTCGACATCTGCACCAGGGACGCGCTGCGCGAACTCGCCACGCCCGGGCTGCTCGCCGTGACGGCCCCGATCGCGGTCGGCTTCGCGCTCGGTGTCGGACCGCTCGGCTCGTACCTCGCCGGAGCGATCGGCACGGGCGCCCTGATGGCGGTCTTCCTCGCCAACTCCGGTGGTGCGTGGGACAACGCGAAGAAGCTGGTCGAGGACGGAAACCACGGCGGCAAGGGCAGCGAGGCGCACGCGGCGACCGTCATCGGGGACACGGTCGGCGACCCCTTCAAGGACACGGCGGGACCGGCGATCAACCCGCTCCTGAAGGTGATGAACCTGGTCGCGCTGCTGATCGCCCCCGCGGTCGTGAAGTTCGGTTACGGGGACGACGCCAGCGACTGGGTGAGGGCGGCGGTCGCGGGGCTCGCGGTCCTCGTCGTGGTCGTCGCGGTCCGGGTCTCCAAGCGGCGTTCGGTGACCGTCTCCTGACGTGTCGTCCGTCTCATTTCCCGGGCACAGGAGATGTCCGAGGGACCCTCTCCCTTGGTTCAAACGACTGCAATGTGGGATGAATCCCTCCCACGAAAGGTGGAAGTAGCCCGTTCGGCGTGTATGTTCCGGGGCCGAGAGCCTTGGAAGGGACCGATCCGGTGAACAAGAAGCTTGCGGCCGCGCTGTCCGGCGGCGCGGTACTGGTGCTCGCGCTGTCCGGTTGCAGCGATGACGAGGGCGACAAGGTGGGGGACTGGGCGAAGACGTTCTGCGACCAGGCGAAGCCCCAGATCCAGAAGCGGGCCAACGCCCACCAGATCATCATCTCGACGGCTGCCGACAGTAAGCCGGCCGAGATCCAGGCCGCCGACTCGAAGGCGTTCCAGGACATCGCCGACGCCGACCGCGCGCTCGCCAAGGCCGTCGAGGCCGCCGGGGTCCCGCCCGTCGAGAACGGCCAGAAGGTCCAGCAGGACGCGATCAAGGAGCTCAACGCCACCGCGGTGGCCTACGAGGGGCTCAAGAAGGAAGTCGACGCGCTGGACCCGAGCAACCAGCAGAAGTTCGCGGACGGCCTTCAGGACGTCGCCGACGGACTGACCAAGATCGAGAAGATGGACCAGGCGGCGCTGGCCAAGCTGGAGGAGGGCGAGCTCGGCCAGGCGATGGCCAAGCAGCCCGGCTGCCAGAAGCCCACGGCCTCGGTCCCGCCGAAGACCTCCGGTTCGGCCACGGCCTCGCCGAAGCCCGGCTCGACCTCGTCGGACAAGGGCTCGGACGCGGCCGCGGGCTCGGACAAGGGCTCGGGCTCGGACGCGGGCTCGGACGCCGATGCGGGCTCCTCGACGCCGAGCAAGAAGGCCTCCGCCAAGCCCACCAAGAAGTCCACGGAGTAGGTCCACGGTTCTCCGGCGGCAGCGACCGTTCGTCTGCCGCCGGGTCGGCCGCCCGGATGTCGGTGGCGGCCGTCACAATGGGATCCGTGAGTACGACCAGCCTGCCTCCCCGCCTCCCGGTGCCCGCGCACGCCGCCCGTCTGCGCGAGGCACTGCTCGCCGCCGACTACACCGCCGACGGTCTGCTCGACCTGCTCGGCGCCCCCGCCTACGCGGCGCTCGCCCGCAGCGAGACCGTGCCCGCCCTGCGCGCCACCCGCGGCGACTCGCCGCTGGAGACCCTCGTCCGGCTCTTCCTGCTCCAGCGGGCCGTCGACCACGACCGGGCCGCCGCGGCGCTCCCGCTGGACGAGGCCCTCGCCGACGGCTGGGTGGTCCGCGAGGACGACGCCGTGCTCGCCACGGTCGACGTCCGGCCCTACGGCGGCGAGGACGGTGGGAACTGGTTCATCGTCTCCGACCTCGGCTGCGCCGTCGGCGGAGCCGGGGGCATCGGGAAGAAGGCCGAGGGCGTCGTCCTCGGCGTCGGCGGCGCCTCCACCACGCTCGCCGGGATCACCGTCCGTACGCCGGTGTCCTCCGCGCTCGACCTCGGCACCGGTTCCGGCATCCAGGCGCTGCACGCCGCCCAGCACGCCACGCTGGTCACCGCCACCGACCTCAACCCGCGCGCCCTGGACTTCACCCGGCTCACGCTCGCCCTCTCCGGGGCCCGGGAGGCCGAGCTGCTCGAAGGCTCGCTCTTCGAGCCCGTCGACGGCGACACGTACGACCTGATCGTCTCCAACCCGCCGTTCGTGATCTCCCCCGGCGCCACGCTCACCTACCGGGACGGCGGGATGGGCGGCGACGACCTGTGCCGCACGCTCGTGCAGCAGGCGGGCGAGCGGCTCAACGACGGCGGATACGCCCAGTTCCTCGCCAACTGGCAGCACGTGGACGGCGAGGAGTGGCAGGACCGGCTGCGGTCCTGGGTGCCGCGCGGCTGCGACGCCTGGATCGTGCAGCGCGAGGTCCAGGACGTCACCCAGTACACGGAGCTCTGGCTGCGGGACAGCGGGGACCACCGCGGCGACCCGGACGCGTACCGGCTGGCGTACGGGCGCTGGCTCGACGAGTTCGAGGCCCGCAAGACCAGGGCGATCGGCTTCGGCTGGATCACGATCCGGCGGAACGCGGCGGTGGAGTCGGGCGAGGCCGAGCCCTCGATCCTGATCGAGGAGTGGCCGCACCCGGTCGAGCAGCCCCTCGGCGACACCATCCGCGCCCACTTCGCGCGCCAGGACTACCTGCGGAGCCACGACGACGCCGCGCTGCTCGCCGACCGCTTCACGCTCGCGCCCGAGGTGATGCAGGAGCAGGTCGGGCTGCCGGGCGCCGAGGACCCCGAGCACGTCGTGCTCCGGCAGAACCGCGGGATGCGCCGCGCCACCAAGGTCGACCACGTCGGCGCCGGGTTCGCCGGCGTGTGCGACGGCACCCTCAGCGCCGGCCGCATCCTCGACGCGATCGGGCAGCTGATGGGGGAGGACCCGGTCATACTGCGGGACCGCACCCCGCAGGCGATCCGGCTGCTCGTCGAGGAGGGCTTCCTGCTGCCCGCCGGCGAGGAGGGGGACGCCTCCTTCGGCGAGGAGAGCCGCGCTTGATACGGATCGAGCTGGACGAGGCCTCGCTCGGGGCGACCCGGATCGCGATCAGCCCGCTCCGGGACGCGTTCTGCTCGATGCACCTCGCGCTGCCGCACCGCCACCCGTCCTGGCCGTACCAGGAGTGGGTCGGGCAGGCGCGCGAGGTGTGGCGGGAGGACGACCGGCTCCGCCCGCTGTGGGACCTGTTCGCCGAGGGGCGGGGCGAGGTCTCCGACTTCCTGCTGCCCCGGCCGTTCGGCACGGTCAGCGTCCACGAGGAGCTGGCCGCGCTGCGGGCCACCGACCCGGAGTTCGTCCGCGCCCAGGTGGACGTCTGCTATCCCGGCATGGCCGACGAGCCCTTCGCGAAGCCCTACCTGAAGGACCCGGAGGCGGCCTGCGCGGCGCTCGCCGACGCGTACGCGGCCTACTGGGAGGGCGCGATCGAGCCGTACTGGCCGACGATGCGGCGGCTCGTCGAGGACGAAGTGCTCGTCCGGGCCAGGACGTTCGCGACGGAGGGCGTCGACGCGCTGTTCGCGGGCCTGGAGACGCGGGGGCGGTGGCAGCCCCCCGTACTCGAACTGACCAAGCACATCGACGCGGAGTACGCGCCCGGGGAGCGGCGTCTCGTGCTCGTGCCGCTGGTCTTCGCCGAGGGCTGCCGGCAGTACTCGACGGACGACCCCGAGGTGTTCGCGCTCAGCTTCCAGGCCCGGGGCGCCGCCGCCCTGCGCGAACCGCCCGAGCCCGTCGCCGAGGACCGGCTCGGCCTGATGCTCGGCCGGGGCCGCGCGGCGGTCCTGCGCGAGCTGGGCGGGCCGCTCACCACGGCGGGGCTCGCCGACCGGCTCGGCCTCGCGCCGAGCACCGTCTCCGAGCACCTGTCGGTGCTCTCGGAGGCCGGGATCGTCACGCGGCACCGCGTCGGACGCTCGGTGTACTACCAGCTCACGGACACCGGCCGTTCGCTGCTCGCGCTGCTCGCCGGGGAGGGCGTGCTGCACGCGGTCGCCTGAGGGACGGACGCGAGGCCGGAACGACGATTCGGGGGCTCCCGAATCGATGGCCCGGCCCCGCCGCGGGCTTCTACCGTCCGCCGCATGCTCGCAATCGAGGCGGACGCGCTGCGCCGCACCTACACCAGCAGGACCGGGTGGCTGAAGCCCCGGCGGACCGAGACCGAGGCCGTGCGCGGGGTCACCTTCGAGGTGGCGCCGGGGGAGCTGTTCGGCCTGCTCGGCCCCAACGGCGCCGGGAAGACCACCACCATCAAGATGCTCAACACCCTGCTCCTGCCCACCTCCGGCACGGCCCGGGTGTTCGGCCACGACGTGGCCCGCGACCCCGTCGCCGTACGCCGCAGGATCGGGTACGTCTTCGGCGGCGACCGCGGCCTGTACGACCGGCTCTCCGCGCTCGACAACCTCCGCTACTTCGCCGAGCTGTACGGCGTCGAGGCCCGCGACCAGAAGCGGCGCATCGCCGAACTCCTCGACCTGGTCGGCCTCGTGGGCCGGGAGAAGGAGCGCGTCGAGGGGTACTCGCGCGGCATGCGGCAGCGCCTCCACATCGCCCGGGGCCTCCTCCACCGCCCCGACGTGCTCTTCCTCGACGAGCCGTCCATCGGCGTCGACCCCGTCGCCGCCCGCGACCTGCGCCGCACGGTCGCCGACCTGTCCGCGGCCGGCACCACCGTCCTGCTCACCACCCACTACATGGCCGAGGCCGACGAGCTCTGTGGCCGGATCGCCGTGATCGCGGGTGGCCGGATCTGCGCTCTCGGCACGCCCGAGAGCCTCAAGTCCCGCGTGCGGGGCAGGGACGTGCTGGAGATCGAGGCGTACGGGGTGGACGAGGAGCGGCTCGACCGGGTGCGCCGCCTCGCCGGGGTGCGGGGCACGTCGGTCGAGGACCGGGGCGCACGGCAGATCGTCACCGTGCAGACCGGCCGGTCCTCCGCCGAGCTGCACGGGCCCGTGCTGAACGCCCTCGACGGCGTACGGATCGGCCGGGTCACGAGCCGCGAACCGTCCCTGGAGGACGCCTACATCGCGATCGTGGAGGAGGCGTCCTCGAAGGACGGTTCGGGCGCCGCTGAGGCTGCCCACGGCGTGCCCGAGGAGCTGACCGTATGAGGCGCGTCCCGCGGCTGATCCTCGTCGGCGTCCGCACCCATGTCTCGTACATGTCGCGCTCCCCGATCGAGATCACCTTCGCCGTCCTCGTCCCGCTCGTCTACGCGACCCTCGCCGTCTACCTGTTCCGGGCCGCGGGCGACCCCGACCGGCTGCTCACCGCCTCCGTCGGCGCCGGACTGATGGGCATCTGGGGCTCGGTGCTCTTCGGTTCGGGCGGCGCCGTGCAGAACCAGCGCTGGCTCGGCACGCTGGAGACCCTGGTCGTGGCGCCCGCGCCGCTCGCGCTCGTCCTGCTCCCGATCACCCTCGCGACCGCCGTCATCGGCACGTACGCGATGGGTGCGACGGTCCTGTGGGGCGTGGTCCTCTTCGGCGTCCCGCTCGACTTCGCGCACCCGCTGCTCTTCCTGCTCGCCGTGCCCGTGTGCGTCCTCGCGCTCGGCATGATGGGGCTCCTCCTCGCCGCCACCTTCGTCCTGCTGCGCAACGCCAACGCCCTGGCCAACCCGCTGGACACGCCCGTCTGGCTGCTGTCCGGGCTCCTCGTGCCGGTCACCGTGCTGCCCGCCTGGACGCACCCGCTGTCCTGGGCGCTGCCCACCACGTGGGGCGCGCGGGCCGTGCACGCGGCGACCTCCGGCGGGGACGTGGTCACGCCGCTGCTCGCCGCCGTCGCGCTCGGGGCCGGTTACGCCCTGGCCGCCGTCCTCGTCCTCGGGCGGGTGGAGCGCCGGGCGCGCGCCGCCGCCACCCTCGCCCTCACCTGAAAGGCCAGACAGAGATGTTCCGTTTCCCCGGCACCGCCCGGCTCGTCGTCGTCGGCGGGGCGATCTCCTACCGGGCGCTCTTCAACTGGACGACCCCGCCGATGTTCATCGGAACCCTGCTGGTGGGGCCGCTTCTCCAGGTTTTCTTCTTCGTCTTCCTCGGCCGGGAACTGGGCGTCGCCGACGACCGTTTCCATCTCGTAGGCAACGCCGTTCTCGCAGCTTCCGCCTCCTGCGTGTACGGCGGCACGATGGCCGTCGCCAACGAGCGCCGGTACGGCACGCTCGGCGCCGTCCTGCTCTCGCCCCGGCACCGGGTCCCGCTCTGGATCGGGCGCGCCCTCCCGTACGTCCTCAACGGGCTGTTCGTCAGCGGTTTCGTGCTGACCGCCGCCGCGCTCGTCCTCGGGCTGCCCGTGCCCGCCGGGGCGCTGCCCGGGCTCGCTCTGGTGCTGCTCGCCGCGGCCGGTGCCTGCTCGGCCTTCGGGCTCGCGCTGGGCGCGCTCGGGCTCCGCTTCCGCGACGTCTTCCTGGTGTCCAACGTGGCGAGTTCGGGGCTGCTCCTCCTGACGGGCGCCGCCGTGCCCCGGGAGTCGCTGCCGGAGTGGATGCGGTTCGCCGGTGAGCTGCTGCCGCTGACGCACGCGGCGGACGCGGCGCGGCGGCTGACCGCGGGTGGCGGCCTGGACGGGGCCCTGCTCGGGACCGAGCTCGCGGTGGGCGCCGGCTGGGGGTTGCTCGCCGTCGTCCTGCTCGCCGTCTTCGAGCGCGGCAGCCGACGCCGGGCCACGCTCGACACGATGTGACGGAAGAGAGGGAGTGAGGAGTGGGTCACTACCGGCCATCTTCGTGAAACCGTACGGGACGGTCCGCGTCGTTCACCCGGAATTCGCGCCCACGATGCCCGGAGGTGTCAGCCTCGGCTGCGGGAGACGATCACCGCACGTGGACGGAACGGGGTACGGGCATGGAGAGCGGGCCGGCGATCTTCGCGGGAGCGGCGTTCACGCTGTTCGGGGCCGCGCTGCTGCTGTGGACGACGGTGCGGACGCTGCACCGTGAGCCGGTGGCGTACGGGGTCGCCCCGCGGACGGCCCTGGCGTTCACGAGCCTCTTCGGCACCGCCTTCCTCCTCCTCGGCGTCTGGTGCTTCGGCAGGCTCTGAATCTCGCTCCGCATCCCGCTCCGCATCTCGCTCCGGGTCCCTCTCCCGTCCCTCTCGGGTCCCGCTCCGGGGTCCCGAGCCGGGTCTCTTCGGGGTCTCTCTCGGTCCCGCTCCGACGCTCCGGCGCGTCCATCCGCCCCGCCCGACCGGGAGTCCGGGCGGCAGGAAGGCCAGGACTCGGGTTACCGTTCGAGTGGCCGTTGCGGGCTTTCGCCGTTTGACACGGGGGCGGGTTGTACCGTCACACTCCGCAGCGACGGGAGCGTCACCGTCCGTGCCGCTGCCGTGCGTGCCGCTGCCGTACGTGCCAGAGAGTGTCGATCCGGAGAGAAGAGCGAAGTTGTCCCCGACCAGCGAGACCGCACACGGCGGCCGCCGACTCGTCATCGTCGAGTCGCCCGCCAAGGCGAAGACGATCAAGGGCTACCTCGGCCCTGGCTACGTCGTCGAGGCGAGCGTCGGGCACATCCGCGACCTGCCCAGCGGCGCGGCCGAGGTGCCGGAGAAGTACACCGGCGAGGTGCGCCGCCTCGGAGTCGACGTCGAGCATGACTTCCAGCCCATCTATGTCGTCAACGCCGACAAGAAGGCGCAGGTCAGGAAGCTCAAGGAGCTGCTCGCCGAGTCCGACGAGCTCTTCCTCGCCACCGATGAGGACCGCGAGGGCGAAGCCATCGCGTGGCACCTCCAGGAAGTCCTGAAGCCCAAGGTCCCCGTCCACCGGATGGTCTTCCACGAGATCACCAAGGACGCCATCCGCGAGGCCGTCGCCAACCCGCGTGAGCTCAACCAGCGCATGGTCGACGCCCAGGAGACCCGCCGCATCCTCGACCGGCTGTACGGCTACGAGGTCTCGCCGGTCCTGTGGAAGAAGGTCATGCCGAAGCTGTCGGCAGGCCGCGTGCAGTCCGTCGCCACCCGGCTCGTCGTCGAGCGGGAGCGCGAGCGCATCGCCTTCCGCTCCGCCGAGTACTGGGACCTCACCGGCACCTTCGGCACCGGCCGCTCCGGCGACGCGTCCGACCCGTCCTCGCTGGTCGCCCGGCTGAACACGGTCGACGGCAAGCGCGTCGCCCAGGGCCGTGACTTCGGCGCCGACGGGCGGATGAAGTCCGACAGCGTGCTCCACCTGGACGAGGCGAACGCGCGCGCCCTGGCCGCCGCTCTCGCCGACACCGCGTTCTCCGTGCGGTCGGTCGAGTCGAAGCCGTACCGCCGCTCCCCGTACGCCCCCTTCCGCACCACGACCCTCCAGCAGGAGGCGAGCCGCAAGCTGGGCTTCGGTGCGAAGGCGACCATGCAGGTGGCGCAGAAGCTGTACGAGAACGGCTTCATCACCTATATGCGTACGGACTCCACGACCCTGTCCGACACCGCCGTCGTGGCGGCCCGGGCGCAGGTCACGCAGTTGTACGGCGCCGACTACCTGCCGGAGAAGCCCCGCGTCTACGCGGGCAAGGTCAAGAACGCGCAGGAGGCGCACGAGGCGATTCGCCCTTCGGGTGATCGTTTCCGCACCCCCGCGGAGACCGGCCTGACCGGCGACCAGTTCCGGCTCTACGAGCTGATCTGGAAGCGGACCGTCGCCTCCCAGATGAAGGACGCCACCGGTAACTCGGTCACCGTCAAGATCGGCGGCCGGGCCTCCGACGGCCGGGACGCCGAGTTCAGCGCCTCCGGCAAGACGATCACCTTCCACGGCTTCATGAAGGCGTACGTCGAAGGCGCCGACGACCCGAACGCGGAGCTCGACGACCGCGAGCGGCGCCTGCCGCAGGTCGCCCAGGGCGACGCGCTGACCGCCGAGGAGATCACGGCGGACGGTCACGCGACGAAGCCGCCGGCCCGCTACACCGAGGCCTCGCTGGTCAAGGAGCTCGAAGAGCGCGAGATCGGCCGCCCGTCGACGTACGCGTCGATCATCGGCACCATCCTCGACCGCGGCTACGTCTTCAAGAAGGGCACGGCGCTCGTGCCGTCCTTCCTGAGCTTCGCCGTCGTCAACCTTCTGGAGACGCACTTCGGGCGGCTCGTCGACTACGACTTCACCGCGCGGATGGAGGACGACCTCGACCGCATCGCGCGGGGCGAGGCCAAGTCCGTGCCGTGGCTGAAGCGCTTCTACTTCGGTCAGGGCGGAGGCACGGGCGAGGGTGGCGCGGCGGACGCCGGGAACGGCGACGGCGACCACCTCGGCGGCCTCAAGGAGCTCGTCACCGACCTCGGCGCGATCGACGCCCGGGAGATCTCCTCCTTCCCCGTCGGCAACGACATCGTGCTGCGCGTCGGCCGCTACGGCCCGTACGTCGAGCGCGGCGAGAAGGACGCGGAGGGCCACCAGCGCGCCGACGTCCCCGAGGACCTCGCGCCCGACGAGCTCACCGTCGAGCACGCCGAGGAGCTGCTCGCCAAGCCGAGCGGCGACTTCGAGCTGGGCGCCGACCCGGTCAGCGGCAACCAGATCGTGGCGAAGGACGGCCGCTACGGCCCGTACGTCACGGAGATCCTGCCCGAGGGCACCCCGAAGACCGGCAAGAACGCGGTGAAGCCGCGCACGGCCTCCCTCTTCAAGTCGATGGCGCTCGACACCGTCACCCTGGAGGACGCGCTCCGGCTGATGTCCCTGCCGCGGGTCGTCGGCGCGGACGCCGAGGGCGTCGAGATCACCGCGCAGAACGGCCGCTACGGCCCGTACCTGAAGAAGGGCACGGACTCGCGGTCGCTCACCGACGAGGAGCAGCTCTTCTCGATCACGCTCGAAGAGGCGCTCGCGATCTACGCGCAGCCGAAGCAGCGCGGCCGGGCGGCGGCCAAGCCGCCGCTGAAGGAGCTGGGCACCGACCCGGTCAGCGAGAAGCCCGTGGTCGTCAAGGACGGGCGCTTCGGCCCGTACGTGACGGACGGCGAGACCAACGCCACCCTGCGGACCGACGACAGCGTGGAGACGATCACGCCGGAGCGCGGTTACGAGCTCCTCGCGGAGAAGCGGGCCAAGGGACCGGCGAAGAAGGTCGCCAAGAAGGCGCCGGCGAAGAAGGCCACGACGGCGAAGAAGACGGCCACGAAGACGGCCACGAAGACGGCGGCGAAGAAGACCACCGCCGCCAAGACGACGGCCGCGAAGAAGACCGCCGCGAAGAAGACCACGGCGGCGAAGAAGACGACCGCGGCCAAGAAGACGGCGGCCGCGCAGCCGGAGTAGGCGCGGCCGGCGCGGTCTGTGACGAAGGCGGGGCGGGGGCCGGTGGCCCCCGCCCCGCCTTCGTCACAGGCTCGTCCGGATGTTCGGTCGGAGGCCGCGGGGAGCGAGGGCGTCCGGATAGGGTGGACGGATGACGCGAGCAGAGCAGCCAGACCGCCTCGGCGATTCCGACGCCGCACTCGTCGCGGATTCCCAGGAGCGTGCCGTACGGGCCCTCCTGCGCCATCAGCCCTTGCGCCGGCTGTGGGGCGCCCAGGTGGCCGGCGGCGTCGGTGACGCCCTCGCCCTCCTCGTCCTCGTCCTCCTGGGCCTCCAGGCGGCCGTCGCCGAGGGCGCGCTCGGGGGCGGATACCGCGGCGCCGCGTTCGCCGTGGCCGCCGTCGTCGGTACGCGCCTGCTCGCCTCGGTCCTCTTCGGGGCCGTCCTCCTCGGCCCGCTCACCGCGCTGACGGGCCCCGGCGGCGCGCTCGACCGCCGCTGGACCATGATCGGCGCCGACGGACTGCGGATCGCGCTCCTCGTCATCGCGCCCCTGTGGATCGACTGGACCCCCGACAGCGCGCTCTGGTTCCTGCTCGGCACCGTCTTCGTCACCGGTGCGGCCGAGCGGCTCTGGACCATCTGCCGCGAGGGTGCCGCGCCCGCGCTGCTGCCCGCCCCGCCGCTGGAGGGCGACGCCGTACGGCCGCTCCCCGACCACCTTGGCGCGCTCCGCCGGCTGTCCCAGCGCACCGGCTTCCTCGCCGTGCCGGCCGCGGCCGCGGTGCTGCTCGTCGCCACGCTCGTCGGCGAGCTGCTCGGCGCCGGACTCGACTGGTTCTCGCTGCACCAGGCCGCCCTCGGTTCGTACGTGGCGGCCGGCCTGTTCGCCGCCTCCGTCACCGGCCTGTACGCGATGGCGCTGCCCGGCGGGCAGACGCCGAGGCCCCGCTCGCCCCTGGAGGGGCTGCGCCGCCCCGCGGCCGGGAAGGGCGGCGCCGACGGCGCGGAGGGCAAGGGCCGCACCGGCGTCCTGCCCCTGCTGGTCCTGACCTGCGCCACCGTCGCCGGGGCGATCGCCGCGGCCGCGTCCCTCACCGTCCTCCACGCGTACGACCTGGGCGGCGGCCCCGTCACGTACGCGCTCCTGATCCTCGCGCTCAGCGGCGCCACCGCCGTCGGCATCCGCACCGCGCGCAAGGTCCTGCCCGTCCTGTCCCGGCGCCGGCTGCTCGCCCTCGCGACCGCCGTCACCGGTGTCGCGCTGATCGCCATGGGCCTGGTCCCGGACACCGCGACCGTGCTGTTCCTCGCCGTCCTCGCCGGGTACGCCGCCGGTGTCGCCGCCCACACCGGCCACACCCTCGTCGACCAGGAGACCGAGGAGCCGCGCCGGGCCCGGACCACCGAGCACCTCCAGGCCAACGCCCGCGTCGGCATGGCCGTCGGCGCGCTCGCCGCCCCGCTGCTCGCCGCCGCCATCGGGCCGTACCGGCTGGCCTCGGAGAGCGCCGACTTCGCGCACGCCGGCGCGGCCCTGACGCTCGCCCTGGTGGGCGCCCTGCTGCTGCCGGTCGCCGCGCTCGTCCTCGCCAAGACCGACGACCGTGCCGGTGTCCCGCTCCGCCGCGACCTGCGCGACGCGCTGCGCGGCTCCGACCCGGCCCAGGCGCCCTCCCCGACCGGCTTCTTCATCGCCCTGGAGGGCGGCGACGGCGCCGGGAAGTCCACCCAGGTCCAGGCGCTCGCCGAGTGGATCCGGGCGAAGGGCCACGAGGTCGTCGTCACCCGCGAGCCCGGTGCCACCCCGATCGGCAAGCGGCTCCGCTCGATCCTCCTCGACGTGTCGTCGGCGGGGCTTTCGAACCGGGCCGAGGCCCTGCTGTACGCGGCCGACCGCGCCGAGCACGTCGACTCCCTGGTCCGGCCCGCCCTGGAGCGGGGCGCGATCGTCCTCTCCGACCGGTACATCGACTCGTCCGTGGCCTACCAGGGCGCGGGCCGCGACCTGTCCCCGACCGAGATCTCCCGCATCTCGCGCTGGGCGACGGACGGGCTCGTCCCGCACCTCACCGTCGTCCTCGACGTCTCCCCGGAGACGGCCCGGGAGCGCTTCACCGAGGCGCCCGACCGGCTGGAGTCCGAGCCGCCGGAGTTCCACGCGCGCGTGCGGGCCGGTTTCCTCGCCCTCGCGGCCGCCGACCCGAGCCGCTACCTCGTCGTCGACGCCGGGCAGGAGCCCGAGGCCGTCACCACCGTCGTACGCCACCGGCTCGACCGGATGCTGCCGCTCTCCGAGGCCGAGGTGAAGGCCGCCGAGGAGGCCCGCCGGAAGGCCGAGGAAGAAGCGCGGCGCCTCGCGGAGGAAGAGGCCGCCCGCAAGGCCGAGGAAGAGCGCCTGGAGCGCGAGCGGCAGGAGCAGCTCGCCAAGCTCCGCGCCGAGGAGGAGGAGCGCAAGCGGCGCGAGGAGGAAGAGGCGCGCCGCCTGGAGGCCGAGCGGCAGGCTGAGGAGGCCCGCCGGAAGGCCGAGGAGGCCCGGGTCGCAGCCGAGCTCGCCGCCGAGGAGGAGCGGAAGCGGCTCGCCGACGAGGAGAAGGCCCGCCTGGAGGAGCAGGAGCGGATCCGCAGGGAGGCCGAGGAGGAGGCGCGGCTCCGGGCCGAGGCGGAGGAACGCCGCCTGGAGAAGCAGCGCAAGGCCGAGGAGGCCCTGCTCCGGGCCGAGGAGGCCCGCCGGATGGCCGAGGCCGCGGCCGCCGCGAAGGCGGCGGAGGAGGCCGCGGTGAAGGCCGCGGCGGAGAAGGTCGCCGCCGAGGCGGCAGCGAAGGCCGCAGCCGAGAAGGCCGCGACGGAGCGCGCGGCGGCGGAGAAGGCGGCGGCACAGCGTGCGGCGGCCGTGGCCGCCGCCGAGGCCGAGAGGAAGGCGGCGGCCGAGCGCGCCGCCGCGGAGAAGGCGGCCGCGGAGAAGGCCGCTGCTGAGCGTGCGGCCGCGGAGAAGACTGCGGCTGAGCGCGCGGCGGCCGAGAAGGCGGCGGCTGAACGGGCGGCGGCCGAGCGGGCCGCTCGGGCCACCGAGGTGTCGGCGAACGAGGTCACCGTGGAGACGCCGGTCGTGAAGCCGGACGCCGGTCCGGCCGCCGACTCCGAGGCACCCACCGTTTCGCCCGACGAGGTCACCGTGGCCACGCCGATCGTGCGGCCGGAGGCCGAGACGGCCGTCATGCCGAAGATCCGGGACCCGCGGGCCGTCGACGAGACCGCCGTCCTGCCTCCCGTACGGGATCCCCGGGCGTCCGACCCCGCCGACCGGGTGCCGCAGGGCATCTTCCGCGACGAGCGGAGGCAGCGGCGGACGCAGGCGCAGTCGCAGGAACAGGCGCAGGACCACGGTGCGAACGACCGGACCCGTGAGCTGCCCCAGCTCGACGAGAACGGGCAGCCGCGCCGCCGCTCGGACTGGGCCGAGGAGACCCCGCTCGACGATCTGCCGACGCTCGCGGACGAGCTGTTCGGCCCGCACGACGACGAGAACGACGGCCGCCGGCGCCGCTGAGTCTGCCTCTGTTTCCGGGTGGAGGGTGTAGCCAGCCCAGCCCCACCCTCCACCCGGAAGCCGGCTCCATACCGCTGTGACCTCGGCAGCACGGTGGTGCAGGCTCCACCATCGGTCCGGGGGTGGGCACCGCTGTGCGGGGACGGGGACGCGACGAAGATCGAATCAGCACTTCCCGCGACCCCCACACCCCTGGAGATTCCCATGCGGTTCCTGCTCTGGCTGCTGTTCACGGCGGGCGTCCTCGCCAACGCCTGCGTCAACACGTTCGCCGGCTGGACCGGCGCCGCGCACGCCACGGCGAGCGTCGGCTCGGGCGCGCTCGTGCTCGGCTCCGCGGTCGGCCTGTGGCTGACCCGCGCCCGAGCCCGAGCCCACGTCCGCGCTCGGGCCCGCGGCGTGGCCTGACGCCCGGTCGGCGGGGGTTGTCAGAGCGCTGCCCCACAATGGAGGGCGTACCTGAGGAGGGGCAGACATGGCCGTATGGGACGACCTGGTCGGACAGACGCGGGTCGAGGAGCAGCTCAGCGCCGCCGCGCGCGACGCCGACGCGCTCGTGACCGCCCATACCGCCGGAGAGCCCGCCCCCGAGGCGTCGAAGATGACCCACGCCTGGCTGTTCACCGGCCCGCCGGGGTCCGGGCGGGCGACCGCGGCGCGGGCGTTCGCCGCCGCGCTCCAGTGCGTGAGCCCCGACCGGGCGATGGGCGGGGTCCCGGGCTGCGGATTCTGCGACGGCTGCCACACGACGCTCGTCGGCACCCACGCGGACGTGGAGATCGTCCGTACGGACCTGCTGTCCATCGGTGTGAAGGAGACCCGCGAGCTCGTCCGGCGCGCCCAGCTGTCGCCCGCCGGCGGGCGGTGGCAGGTCATCGTCCTGGAGGACGCCGACCGGCTCACCGAGGGCGCGGGGAACGTCCTGCTGAAGGCCATCGAGGAGCCCGCGCCGCGCACGGTCTGGCTGCTCTGCGCGCCCTCCGTCGAGGACGTGCTGCCGACGATCCGTTCCCGCTGCCGTCACCTGACCCTGCGGACGCCGCCGGTGGAGGCGGTGGCCGATGTGCTCGTGCGGCGCGACGGCATCGAGCCGGCGGCGGCGCACGCCGCGGCCCGCGCGACCCAGGGGCACATCGACCGGGCCCGGCGGCTCGCCACGGACGAGCGGGCCCGGGCGCGCAGGGCCGTCGTCCTCAAGCTGCCGCTGCGGGTCGGGGACGTCGGCGGCTGCCTCAAGGCCGCCCAGGAGCTGGTCGACGCGGCGGCGGAGGACGCGAAGCAGGTCGCGGAGGAAGTCGACGTCAAGGAGACCGAGGAGATGAAGGCGGCGCTCGGCGCCGCGCAGGGCGGGCGGATGCCCCGCGGCACGGCCGGTGTGATGAAGGACCTGGAGGAGCGGCAGAAGCGGCGCAAAACGCGCACCCAGCGCGACAGCCTGGACCTCGCGCTCACCGACCTGACCGGCTTCTACCGCGACGTGCTGGCGCTCCAGCTCCGCTCGCGCTCGGACATCGCCAACGTGGACGTGCGGGACGCCCTGGAGCGGATCGCCGCGGACACCACCCCGGAGCGGACCCTGCGCCGCATCGAGGCGATCCTGGCCTGCCGGGACGCCCTCGACCGGA
Source organism: Streptomyces sp. NPDC058650 (assembly GCF_042717315.1). Lineage (NCBI taxonomy): Bacteria > Bacillati > Actinomycetota > Actinomycetes > Kitasatosporales > Streptomycetaceae > Streptomyces > Streptomyces sp. NPDC058650. The sequence goes on along the minus strand of NZ_JBHXRL010000001.1, from coordinate 146,547 downwards.
ACGTGGCTCCGCTGCTCGCGGTGGAGGCGATGACGATGTCGCTCCGCGACTGAGGGCACCCGCACGATTGGACACGGTCCGTACTCGTCCGGATACGCTCCGGGAATGGACTCCAGGGGTTTGCTCCGTACGTCCGCCACGGCCCTCGCGGCCGCCGGACTGATCCTCTCCGGCTGCACGGGCGGAAGCGACGCCGCCGCGTCCCGTACGACGACGACATCGGCCGCCCGCGCCTCCGCCTCGGCCTCGGCCGAGAGCGAAGCGCTAAAGAGGTACTACGGGCAGAAACCGACGTGGCGCGACTGTGGTGTCACGGGCTTCCAGTGCGCGACGCTGCTGGCCCCGCTCGACTACGCGAAGCCGGACGGCGGTGACGTCGAGCTGGCGGTCTCGCGGATCCGGGCCACGGGCCCGGGGAAGCGGCTCGGTTCGCTCCTGGTCAACCCGGGCGGGCCCGGCGGATCGGCCGTCGGCTACCTCCAGGGGTACGCGGGCATCGGCTACCCCGCCCCCGTCCGCGCCCGCTACGACATGGTGGCCGTCGACCCGCGCGGGGTCGCCCGCAGCGAGCCGGTCGAGTGCCTGACGGGCCCGCGGATGGACGCGTACACGCAGGTGGACCAGACCCCCGACGACGCGGCGGAGACCAACAGGCTGAGCGCGGCCTTCAAGGAGTTCGCGGCGGCCTGCCAGAAGCACTCCGGGGAGGTCCTGCCGCACGTCTCCACCGTCGAGACGGCCCGTGACATGGACATCCTGCGGGCGGTGCTCGGCGACGAGAAGCTCAGCTACGTGGGGGCCTCGTACGGCACGTTCCTCGGCGCCACGTACGCCGAGCTGTTCCCCGGCCGGGTCGGCCGGCTGGTCCTCGACGGGGCGATGGACCCGTCCCTGTCCGCGCTCGACCTCAACCGCGACCAGACCGCCGGCTTCGAGACCGCCTTCCGCGCCTTCGCCGCCGACTGCGTCCGCAAGCCGGACTGCCCGCTCGGCACCGAGTCGGCCGCGGCGGCCGGCGAGGCGCTGCGGGCCTTCTTCCGCGACGTGGACGCGAAGCCGGTGCCGACGGGCGAGAGCCGCGAGCTCGGCGAGTCGCTCGCGACGACGGGCGTGATCGCGGCGATGTACGACGAGGGCGCCTGGCCCCAGCTGCGCGAGGCCCTCACCCGGGCGATCGGCGGCGAGGGCTCGGGCCTGCTCGCCCTGGCCGACAGCTACTACGAGCGGGAGGCGGACGGCACGTACGCCAACCTGATGTACGCCAACGCCGCCGTGAACTGCCTCGACCTGCCGGCCGCCTACGCCGGCCCCGCCGACGCCGAGAAGGCGGTCCCGTCCTTCGAGAAGGCCTCCCCGGTCTTCGGTGAGGGCCTCGCCTGGGCGGCCCTCAACTGCACCTACTGGCCCATGCGCCCCACCGGCAGCCCCCACCGCATCACCGCCGACGGCGCCGCCCCGATCCTCGTCGTCGGCACCACCCGCGACCCGGCCACCCCGTACAAGTGGGCCCGCTCCCTGGCCGCCCAGCTCTCCTCGGGCATCCTCCTGACCTACGACGGCGACGGCCACACCGCGTACGGCCGGGGCAGCGACTGTGTCGACTCGGCCATCAACGCCTACCTCCTGGAAGGCACGCCTCCGCAGGACGGAAAGCGCTGCTCATCGGCATGATCCGGGGGTGGTCGGAGCACCCCCGGAAACTGTGTAGACTTGGCGGCGCTGCTGCACCCAACATGGGTCTGCACGGCAAGCCGCCTTAGCTCAGCTGGCCAGAGCAACGCACTCGTAATGCGTAGGTCTCGGGTTCGAATCCCGAAGGCGGCTCGGAATTACCCCAGGACTCACTCGCCGTGACCTGGGGTTTTTTCATGCCCAGGGCATGCCGAGCCGCACGACGGGGATGCCGTGGGAGTGCTTGCGTGAGCGATGCGTGAGCGGAGCGGCTATCAGCCCTTGCGTGCGGTCTTCTTGGCCTTGCCCTTCTTCTTCCCCTTGGCTTTCGCCTTCTCGGCCTTCTTCGCCTCTTTGGCGGCCTTCCGGGCCTGTTCCTCCTGGTCGGCCTTGCGTTGGAGGGGGACCAGCTTGGCGGTGGCCTCGGCGGCGCTCTTGCCGACGTGGGGGAGCACGCTCTGGTAGATGTCGCGCGTGATCCGGGTGTCGCTGTGCCCGAGCGTGTCCGACACGATCTTGATGTCGATGTCGGCCGCCAGCATGAGCGTGGCCGCGCCGTGCCGGAGATCGTGCAGCCGGATCGGCGGGAGGCCGGAGGCGGCGACGAGGCGCTCGAAGAGGTCGGTGACCTTGCCTGGGTGGAGCCAGGAGCCGTCCTCCTGGGTGAAGACGAGTCCGGTGTTCACCCAGGCCGCGCCCCACTCGGCACGGTCGGCCTCCTGCTGCTCGCGGTGCCGCTTCAGGACGTGGGCGGTGTCGTCGTCCAGGGCCACGACGCGGAAGCCGCTGTCCGTCTTCGGTTCGGACGCCTCGACCTCCCAGCCGTCCTGGACGAGCTGGCCGGTGACCGTGAGGGAGTGCCGGTCGAGGTTGGTCTCTGACCACGGCTGCCCGCACGCCTCACCTCGCCGCAGGCCGCGGAAGGCGATCAGGTGCCACATCGCGTACAGCCGGTCCTCGGCGACGAAGTCGAGGAAGGCGCCGGTCTGCTCCGGCGTCCAGACCATCACGGGCGAGGGCTTCTCGCCTGTCTGCTCCCACTTGGAGACCCGCTCGTCCGTCCACACGAGCGCCTTCGGCTTGCGCACCGGGTCGATCTCGACGTGGGCCGCCGGGTTGAACGTGATGATCTGCTGCCCGATCGCGTCGTTCATGGCCGCGCGGAGCGTCGCCTTGATGTGCTGGCGTGTGGCGGGGCCGGTGACGCGGCGGAAGGGCGGCATCGCGTCGATCGCGGCCTTCATGGCCTTGCGGCGGGCGCGGTTCGCCGCACCCTTCCACGGGACGGTCGCCAACTCCTCGACCGCCGCACGCCGCTGGGCGTTCTGCTCCAGGATCTCGGCGTTGGCGTCGGTGATGGCGGTGAACATGTCGCTCAGGTGGCTGACGCGCAGCCGGTCGAGACGCCGGTGGCCGATGTGCGGCTTGAGGTGCACGCGGCCGTCGGTTTCGTACCGGCTGATGCCCGACTTCCGGATGCGCTTGCCGGCGAGCCACCGGTCCAGCCACTCGGCCACGGTCAGGCTGCCGATGAGATCCTGGCCGGCCCTGAGCCGGCGCCGGGTCTCCTCCACGTCCGGCAGGGGCAGCTTCTCGCCGCTGACCTCGGCCAGCATCGCGGCGACCAGCTGTATGCCCTCGGGGTCGTCGACCTCGGCGAGCCCCAGGAGAGCCCGCACGTGGTCGAGATCGGCCTGGGCGGCCTTGAGACTGTCGTACCCGCCCCGCGCGAAGGACCGCCGGCCGCCGTCCTCGCGGGGCGGCAGCTCCTGGCGTATGGAGTAGGTGCAGTGATTCCTGCTGTTGCGCTTCGGGCAGGCGGAGCCGAGTTCCTTGCCGGACTTCGGGTCACGGCAGGAGCAGCGGCGGTAGGTGGAGCCCTTCAAAGGCTTTCCTCCATGGTGGTGTTGGGGTCGGTTTCGGGCGGATCGACATCGCCCAGTGCGGGTGGCAGGTCGGGTGGGGTGGCTCCCTCGTCGCGGATGTCCCGGCGGAGGTGGCGGAGGTTGTACTTGGCGGAGATGGCCTGGTCGGCGTATTCGGTCCGCCTGCGTTCGGCTTCTTCCTGCTGGGCGCGGCTGGTGGCCGTTTTGGCGGCGAACCGTGCCCGTTCTTCCTCTTCGAGCGCGGCGAGCGCGGTGCGCGTGAGTCTGGCGTGAAGCTCGAAGTCGGGGACCATGCCCGCGTCGCGTTCGGGCACCTCCTGTTCGCCGGTGAAGCGCCGTAGGGCGTCCCAGGTGGGGACGAGGCTCTGGAACGGGAGTTCCTGGGTCTGATCGACGTACCCGACCGGGAAGATCAGGCAGACCGGGTACGTCTCCAGGGCGGCGGCCAGCACGATGACGTCCACCAGCGGCAGGGTGGCCCGGCGTCCGGACTCCATGTTGGCGATCACATTGCGCGGGATCGGGTGCCCGAGCCGCTCGCACTGGTCGGCCAGGTCCTGTGCGCTCCATCCCATCTCCTTTCTCCGTCGCCAGACCTCGCCGGCCACGTTGGCCTTGATCCGGTCCACCCACTCCGGGAAGTCGTCGTCCTCTTCATCATCGAAACCGTGTTGTGTCATGCAGACACAGTAGCTCGCTCATGATGGTTCCTAGCCGCCTGGAGCCGGACGTGTTGGGCATGTTCGCCGAGGGCTGTGACGAAAGGAGCGCTACGTGCGCGATGAGGCGATGGCCGAGCAGGCGAAGAGCATGAGCCGTGAGGAACTGCTGGCCCTTCCAGTTGCCGTTGACCTGGACACGGGCAACCGTGCGCTGGGTCTCGGTCGGAGCAAGGGCTATGAGCTGGCCAAGCGGGGCGAGTACCCGTGCAAGGTTCTGCGCCTGGGCAAGGCGTACCGCGTGGTGACCGCGGACCTGTTGAATCTGCTGGGGCTGGCCGCTTGAGGGTGAAGCAACATAGGAGGCAGTTCTGCGCTGAGCTGACACAGAAGCGCTGGACTGTGGCCAGGTGTGGACGTACTGTCCGTGTTCCCTCGCGGTGGCCTGCTGCCCGCGAGAAGGGGATGGGCCCCCGGCGGTGCGACGCCGGAGGCCCGAGCAACCCCGAACGGCCCTGGAAGAACCAACCCGGCGGCAAGGGCGTGCGAGCCCGCCACCGCCAGACGAGGAGCTGCCCTGTGGAACACCCCGAACCCCAGCCCTATTCCAACCCCGACAAGCCCGTGTGGCCGCCGGTGGTCGCTCCCGGCAAGCCCGGCGAGTACATCGGCCAGGCTTCTACCGCTGACGGCGTCGAGGGCGCCGTGGCGGACGAGTCTGCCGAGGAGACGGAACCGGACCCCGAGCCGACCGCAGGATCGGTCCTGCTGGACGAACTGCGTCGGCGGATAGCGAAGTTCGTGATCCTGCCCTCCGAGCAGGCTCTCGACGCCGTCACGTTGTGGGTGGCGGCGACGCATCTCCAGCCCTCGTGGCAGCACGCCCCGCGCCTGGCGGTGGTGGGGCCGGCGAAGCGGTGCGGCAAGTCGCGGCTGCTTGACGTGCTGACCGAGACGGTCCACGAGCCGATGCTCACGATCAACACCACGCCGGCGGCGGTCTTCCGCTCCATCACCGAGGAGCCGCCCACGCTCCTGGTGGACGAGGCGGACACGATCTTCGGCACTCCGAAGCAGGCGGAGAAGAACGAGGAGATGCGTGGCCTGCTGAACGCCGGCCACCAGCGCAACCGCTACGTGACCCGGGTGGTCGGCAACGACCACACGCCCCACCGGTTCGCCACCTTCGCCATGGCGGCCATCGCCGGGATCGGCGACCTGCCCGACACGATCATGGACCGGTCGGTGGTCATCCGCATGCGCCGACGGGCGGAAGGCGAGAGCGTCCGGCCCTTCCGGTCGCGGCGGGACATCCCGTCCCTCCATGACCTGCGCGACCGCATCGCCGCCTGGGCGGCGCCCCTGGTGGACGAGGCCGCAGATCTGGAACCGATGATGCCGGTCGAGGACCGGGCCGCCGACACCTGGGAGCCCCTGGTCATCGTCGCCGACCTCGCGGCCGGCACCTGGCCGCGCCGTGCCCGTACCGCGTGCGAGCGAATGGTCGCCGCCGAGGCGGCGGCCGAGGAGGACCACCCCAGCGGGGCCCGCATCCTGGCCGACATCCGGCGCGTCTTCGTCGCCCAGCGCGAGGTCGACAGCCTCTCCACGGAGGAGCTGATCCACCACCTGCGCCAGGACCCGGAGAACCCGTGGGCCGAGTGGGGGCGCAGCGGGCTCAGCCCCCGCGACCTCGGCTCGATGCTCCGGCAGTTCGGCATCAAGCCCGGCAACGTCCGCATCGCCGACGGAACCCAGCGCAAGGGCTACATGCGCAACAAGTTCCTCGACCCCTGGCGCCGCTACTGCCCGACCGTCCACCCGGTCGACGCCACACCCACCCTCCCCCAGGGCTGACCCCGCCCCGCCCCCGCTCGTTGCCGTCCTCGCCGTCCCTGCCGTGATCGCGCAGGTCACAGGGCATACGCGCAAGACGGCAACCGGGCCCAAGACGGCAAAACGATCACCGTCGCCCGTGTAGACCGCCGGGACGTCGCCCGCATCCGTCTCGTGCCGTCCCACGCGTACGTGCCGTATCGCCGCAGGTCACCGGCTACGAGGCCAAGACGGAGGTCAGACCCGTGCCGTCCCCGCCGGGACATGGCCAGGACGGACGCCGACCGGGCCTGCCGTACCGGCCCTGACCTGCGCTTGCAACGGCCAAGACGCCCAAGACGCATCACGCCACCACCACAGGAGCACCCCGCTTGACCACCCCTGCCATACCCGCCCACCACCGCACAGCCCACCAGGCGACCGGCTGGGACCGCGCCGCGATCCTCGCCCTCGGCGCCGCCGCGTGTGCCCTCTCGTACGACGCACTGCAGCAGATGGCCGTCGCCATCCACGTCCGTGGCTTCCTCACCTACCTCTTCCCGCTCGTGATCGACGGGTTCATCGCCTACGGGGTACGAGCCCTCCTCGTCCTGCGCACCGCCCCGTTCCGAGCCCGCCTCTACATATGGACCCTGTTCGGAAGCGACCACGGCGAGCATCTGGGCGAACGCCCTGCACGCCCTCCGCCTCAACCAACAGGTCACATCCGACGGCCTGTACCTGGGCGACGCCACAGTGGGCGTCCTCTCGACCATCGCGCCGCTCGCCCTGGCCGGAGCGGTCCACCTCCACATCCTGATCACCCGCGAGACCACGATCGCGGCTCCGGAACAGCCGGCCGGGGATACGGAGGCCAAGCGGCGAGGCGGACGTCCACCGGACGCCTCGCTGGAGGACCTGGTCGAAATAGGCCGAGCCGCTGCCGCCGAGCAGGGCGAGCTGTCCCGAGCGGTTGTACGCACGGCCGTGCAAGCCCAGGGGCTCGGCATGGCCGGCAAGCGACTGACCGAGGTCATGAACATCCTCCGGGCCGAGGCGAAGGCCGCTTCCGAAACCTCCTGACCTTCCGAACCCCGAGCCCGGGTGGGGTGGTCGGAACCCTTCCGACCACCCCGACCGCGGTCGTGTCCACACCCTGGGGGCCGCTCCTGTGGATACGCACACATGCCCTCCCCGTGCCCCTGCGCCCGCCTCCCGTCCCGCGTATTGGAGAACGCCTGTGCTCCGTGACTCCCACGACGACGCCACTATCAGTACCGACACGGCGTCCCTCCAGCCGAAGTCGTTTACGTTCATGGACCGTTTGCGGCAGGCGTTCGGACGGACAGCCCCTGGCGGAGCCAGTAGTACCCCGAGTCCGACTCAAGGCCGGTCTTCGGGGAGCTCCGCCCCAGGGGTGGCGGAGACGGCCCAGCGCCAGGGGGCGCCGGGCCGGGAGGTCGGGACCGAGGGCGGCCCCGACCCGGACGAGCTCCACGCCGTCCAGCAGCAGATCCTCCGCCCCGCACCCGCCACCGAACCGACAGCCGGCGAGCGAGCGGTGCAGAGCGTGCAGCCGGCGATCCGCCGTTTCACCGGCACCAAGCGGACCGTCCGCGTCGGCCCGCTGCGGTTCACCGGCGACGAGCACGCCGGCCTCCAGGAGGCTGCCGCCGAGCACGGCTACAAGGGGGAATCCGGCTTCGCCGCCGACATCGTCCTCGCGTTCGTATCCGGCCGGTTCACCGCGAACTTGCCGCTGTCCGAGGACCGCCGCCGTATCCACATGTTCCGCGCCCAGGTTCTGCGCGAGCTCAACCGGATCGGCGTCAACGTCAACCAGATCGCCCGCGCGCTGAACAGCGACCTCACCCCACCCGACGTCCGCCACCGTCTCGACGAGCTCCACCGCCTGCTGGAGCTGATCGCCGAGGCCCTGCGCGAACCCGCCGAATTCAGGAAGGACCTGGCCGCGTGATCGCCGCCATCAAACCGGCCGGGTCCAACACCCGCGGCCTGCTCGCTTACCTCTACGGCCCCGGCCGCCACGACGAGCACGCCGACCCGCACATCGTCGCCGGCTTCGCCATGCTCGGCATGCCCGACCCCGGCCGCGACCCCGAGGCCACCCTCACCCAGCTCGCCCGCCACCTCGACGAGCCCGTCCATCTTCGGAACAGCGAGTTCGGCAAGAAGGTCACCGACCAGGTCTGGCACTGCCCCGTCCGCACCGCCCCCGAAGACCGCCGCCTCTCCGACACGGATTGGGCCGACATCGCCCAGCGGATCGTCGAAGCCGCCGGCATCGCCCCGGCCGGGGACGATCTTGGCTGCCGGTGGATCGCCGTACGCCACGCGGACGACCACATCCACATCCTCGCCACCACAGTCCGCGAAGACGGCCGCCGCCCCAGGCTCCACGACAGCGGCATCCGCGTCGGCGACGCCTGCCGCCAGATCGAGACCGACTACGGCCTGCGCCAGCTGACGAAGGGTGACCGCACCGCCGGGCGCCGGCCCACCCAGGCCGAGATGCACAAGGCCGAACGCCTCGGCTGGGAGCAGACCAGCCGCGACTGGCTCCAGGACCGCATCCGCGCCGCCATCCCCCACGCCAGCAACACCGAGGAACTCCTCGCCTACCTCGAAGCCATGGACATCGCGGTCAAACCCCGCCGCGGACCTTCCGGCGACCTCCTCGGCTACGCCGTCGGCCGCCCCGGCGACCTCAACAAGGACGGCGCACAGATCTTCCACCCCGGAGGAAAGATCGCCCCCGATCTCACCCTCCCCAAGCTCAAGGCCCGCCTGGAGACGGCCGCGCCAGAGGAGCACCCCACCGCCCGCCGCGACCATCCCGCCACCCCCTGGCACCAAGCCACCGACGCCCTCGACACCCTCCATCAGGGGATGGCCGACGACACCCACGCCCAGGCCCACATCACCGCGCTCGGCGACCTCATCGAAGCCACCGCCCAGAAAGCCCCCAAGTACCTCCACGCCGAACTACGAGCAGCCTCACGGGCATTCGCACGCGCTCAGCGCTCCCACATCCGAGCCGAGAACCAGGCCGCCCACACCCTGCGCAAGGCCGTCCGCGACCTCGCCCACACCGCCACCGGCCCCGACGACAGCGCCCTGACGACCCTGCTGGCCACCCTCGTCTGGGCAACGATCCTCGCCGCCCGCTGGCACGAGGCGAAGAACCACGCCCACCAGACCGAAGCCGCCCGCCAGACCCTCCACCACCTCCAGAACGCCGCCGACCGCGCCCTTACACCCGTCGTCGACAGCCTCGCCACCCGCCGACCGAGCGATCAGGCCCGCCAGACCCTCGCCCACGACGTCCGGGCCGCTGTCCCCGACCACGCCGACCGCATCCTCACCGACCCCACCTGGCCGGCCCTCGCCACCGTCCTCGCCGACGCCGAAGCCGGCGGCCACAAACCCCACCAGCTCCTCAAGGAAGCCGCCGCCCAACGCGAACTCACCACCGCCCGCCAACCCGCCCGCGTCCTGATCACCCGCATCCAGCACACCAGCCGCAACCCCGCCCCCAACCCCCGCGCCGAAGCCGCCCGCCGCCGCTCCACCATGGCGCCCGCGCCCAGCGGGCATCTGGTCCGAACTCCCCTCCATGCCACGGCAGCCACAGCCTCCGCCGATCAACACCGTCGGCACCGTTGACAGTCCCGGAAGGTGCCCAGGCCGCCGCCCAACAACCAAGTCCCCGCCTGTAGCACGCACTACGGCAGCCGACCTGCGGGGTACCGGTCCCGCAAGTCGGGAGCGAGGAATCCCCCTGACGGATCTCCCACCCAATCGTGTGACTGGGCCGCGCGGTGCGCGGTTTGTCGCTAGAGTCCTAGCTGCTGGGCGGCAGCCCGGTGGCAGTGGGCACCCGGAAGGGTGCTAGAGGTGGGGCCCACAGTTGGGCCCACTCTGGGTTGTCCGGTGGCGACCCAGGAGTTTTGCCGCGCCTCTCCTGCGGAGAGCAACCGCAGGTCTGTCCCGACCCGAAGCGAAGGAAGACCCGGTCCGCAACCGGGAGCAGTACCTGAGTCGCTACACCGGCGCGATCTCAGTTCGTCACCTATTGGTGGCCGGACTGAGCGTGCGCGTGTTTGGTCCGGCCTTGTTAGAAGGGCTGGACATTGGACCAGGTCACCCTCGGAGCTTTCACGGTATTTGGGCTGCTCAGCTTGACCCTCGGCCTCGGAGCGAAGCTCGGCCGCGAGGTAGACGAGTTCTTCGATGCGTGGCGCAGGCCGGCCGCTCGTCTTCGTCGCTGGTGGCGTGATCGACGGAGCCCATCCTGAGGTGACTTCCGCGTATAAGGCGTATTGGGAGAAGAACTTGGCATGCACTTTGCCCGCCTCGGACACAGGGCGTTGGCGTGGGGGAGCGGCGTAACTCTTCTGTGTCCGGGGCGGGGGTCTAACGGCGGCGCAGGAGCCGGCCTCGGCCACGGTGTTTGCCTGTTCGCCGCGGGGTGGGTGGTTCGGCGGCTGAGGGCTCGTCCTGCGACGGGGCGCCAGCCGGCGCGTCGCCGAGGAGGAGGGACTCCCAGACCAGCTCGTGGAGCGTGCTGATGCACGGACCGCAGGCGTACATCGGTGCCTGGGCGCCGGCGACGGTTGCCGGGCCGATCCAGAGAACGCGCGTCCACCTCCGCCCGCAGTAGAGCCAGCAGAAACCGTCGACCCACGTGTTGGCATCGTCCGTGGTCGCCGGGGCCGGACGACCGCCGCGGGCGAAGTTGGCGATGCCGGGGATCACCCGGTGTCCTAAGGCGAGTTCCGTGAGCACGTCGGGCTGCCTACTTGGTCGCGATGACGTAGACACTCGCCCACTGCCGCTTCGGGTTGGCCACGCTCGGATCGAAGGTCCAGGGCTCGACAGCGGCGAAGCCAGCCTCGGTGAACAGCTGGCTGAGCTTCTCGAAGTCGTACGCCCAGTAGTGAGGGTTGTACGTGGGGTCGTCGTCCTGGTCGCGGAAGACGTAGTTGATCAGGTCGAGGTAGGTGTTGATGTCTTTGCGGCAGTCCCGCTTGGCGTACCAGCGGGCGATCATCTCCTCGGCCTGCTCCGGGCCGGCCGGGTACTGGCCGAGCACGAAGGCCGCGTCCGGCACCCCGGTGATGAGGCGGCCGCCGGGCGTGAGCACGCGGAACGCCTCGCGGGCGTAGGTCTTGGCGGAGCGGGGGTAGTCGACGTGCTCCAGGAAGTGCTCCGAGAAGATCTCCTGGGCACTCTCGTCGGCGAGCGGCAGGCTCTCACGTACGTCCCACAGAAGGTCGGCCGGCGGGACGATGTCGATGTTGAAGAAGCCGTCGATGCGGTGCCCGCCGCCACCGATCTGGACCTTGGCGGGGCTGGGCTGGAGGACACCGTCAGGCAGGCCGGCGAGGCTGGCTCGGTGGTGGCGGTGCAGTTCGGCCTCCTTGGCGGCCGCCCTGAGCGTGCGGGCGAGGCCGTGCGTGGTCGCCGGGGAGGCGAGGGCGCGGTCGAGCTGGTCGAGGAGGGACGCTATCTGGGCGTCGTGCGTGGCCATCGTGTCTCGCTTCTTGGGTCGCCGTTGGTGGGTGTGATTCACGTGGTTCGGGTGCCGAGCTGCTCGATCCGCCATAGCCCCAGACCGTTGCCCGGGTGGTGTCGCCCGTTGTCGGTGAAGTCGGTGTCGAAGTGCTCGATGGGCGACGGGAGATGGAATGGGGCCGCCTGGAGGTTGAGCGGGCGCCAGTGGCCGTCCGTGGTGTCGCGGTTCTCCGCCAGGTCGGCGTACGTGGTGGCGAGGAGGTAGGTGGAGCCGCTGGCGGCGATTCGGGCGAGGAATGCCAGGACCTCGTGGTGGGTGAGGTGGACCATGCAGTCGCGGGTGAGGACGAGATCCGCGGCCGGGACCTCGTCGCGGCTGAGGTCGGCCTGTTGGAAGGACATCCGCTCGCTGCCGTACCGCTTCTGGTTCAGCTTGACGAGTTCAGGAACGACGTCCAGGCCGACGTACGCGTCCAGCCGGTCGAAGCCGTCGACGTGGCGGATCCAATTGACGTCTCCGCAGCCGGCGTCCGTGACCGTACGGATCGGATACCGCGCCAGGACGGATGCGAGGGCGCCGCGGACCGCTTCGGTCTGTCGGAGCTCGGATCCGGGCCCGGAGACCGACTCCGGAGATCCCCAGTGGTTGGAGCGAAAGACCTCGGTGAAGATCGTCTCGGCGTTCTGGGCAGGCGCGGGCCAGGTGCGGGTGGGACGTGCGTGCTCGTGGGTCGACATGCGTCTCCACTTCGGCGGGTTGAGGGGACAGGGGGGGCGACGATCTGTCGTGTGGGCCGGCCCTGATCAGCGGCTGTTGTTGCGCATGAGCGTGTACTTGATGTCCACCAGACGCGGGGCGATGGTCAGCGCGAGTTCCTCGGCGGGGTGGAGCTGGCCGTGGTCGTCCCGCTCGGCCCGCCAGACGCGGTAGTCGAGATCGGGGTACGCGGGGTTGATGCCGATCTCCCCCTTGGGGATCGTGCCGTTGAAGGGCGCGATGATGTCCATGTGGTTCCAGTAGTTCCACGCCTGGAGCGCCTTGTGCTGGTCGTAGTAGAAGTAGAAGTCCGGGTACCGGCCGAAGGTACGGAGCTCGCGGTGGATGAGGTGGCCGAGGAGCGGTCCGAGCTGGGTGGAGAGGCCGTCGAACTCCCAGCGGGTGCGGTGCCAGGCTTCGGGGATCTGGCCGGGTGTGAAGAGGCGGGCCGCGACGAGGTGGCTGATCCGCTCGGTCAGGTAGGAGCGGGCGTGGCGCGTGTCGAGGCTCGGGTCGATGCGGGCCAGGAGCGTGGCCAGGCCGGTGGGCGAGGGCCGGAACTTCGCGAGGTCGAACTTGCCGGCCATGTCGGGGAAGGACGCGAAGAGCATGTCCTTGTAGAGCCAGTTGTTGAACTCGCCGTACTCGGCCCGCTCGCGGGTGTCGTCCGTGGTGGAGTGCAGCATCAGGTACTCGGCCAGGGCCTCGAAGTAGACGTAGCCGAGGATCGGTAAGCGGGGGATGGTCTCGTCCAGGAGCCGGAGGAAGTTCTCCGGCGAGACCGTGGCGCCCTGGTGGGCGACGGCAGCCGCCAGAGCGAGGAAGGACGCGGAGTTCTTGATCCGGCTGACGACGGTCTCTCGCAACTGGTGGCGTTCGGTCTTGGAGAGCAGGTACTCCAGGCGGCTGTAGATCTGCAGGTGGATCGAGCCGAGACGGAGGTAGTCCACGCCAGCCAGGCCCCGGTACACCTGCGGCGGGAGCGAGACCTCGAAGATCAGCGGGGTCGGTTCCCGCTTGGGGACTCCGGCCTTCGCCACGAAGGCCGGAGCCTCCTTGGTCAGGATGTACTCGCCGAGGTTGTGCATGCGGAAGCCGCGCTCGGAGGCCGTGAGCGGCGCGCAGTAGACGCTGCCGACCAAGCAGCCCCCGGAGGGGTACAGCGCGCCGTGCTCGCTGATCTGCTCCAGGGCGTGCGTGACGTGGAGCAGGTGGAGCTTGTTGCCCGTCCCCAAGGCCCGGAACATCGCGTTGTCCCGCAGGAGCCGGCCGTTGGGCGTGTCGGCCAAGCGCTGATCCCAGGCCGCGGTCTGCGCGGCGAGCGGGTCCTGGCTGTCGGTGGGGCTGGGGATGAGGGTGGTGTCGAAGAAGGAGTGGGCGTCGGCCCACTGCTCGTAGGCGTCGAGGAAGTCCATCAGCTGATCAGCTCCATGCTTGCCAGGCTGCTGAGGACGGCTTCCGCGCTGTCGGCTCCGGCCAGCCACTCGGACTCGGATCGGACGACGAGTTCGAAGGCGGTGGTGCGCAGGCCGGCGAACGCCTCGGAGCGGACGCGGGCGGGGTCGGGCCACCAGGTGAGCTTGGGCAGGCGGTAGCGGTCCAGGGCGTCGGCGGCCTTGAGGAGGTCGGTGATCGTCCTCGCACGGGCGTGGTCGGCGTGGTCGTCCGGCGAGAAGTTCTCGTACGGCAGGTCGTGGAGGCGGACCGCCGTGCCGGCTGCGGTGACGCGGCTGAGCGTCGGGGTGAGGCCGAAGTGGTCCCAGACGACGCCGGCGTTGTCCGTGAGCCAAATGGCGGCGCGGGCGCCGTGGCCGGTGTCGTCCTTGTCGTGGAGCCGACGGCAGTCATGGACCGCGGCGGCCAGGACGAGGGTGGCGGTGTCCTCCTCGCCGAGGCCACCGGCCTCGGCGAGGAGGGCGGCCATGGCGGCGGTCCGTACGGCGTGCCGGATGCCGTGGAGGGAGTCGTGGCACCTGGCCTCGGCCAGCCAGCTGGCGGGCAGGGCCGCGCGGGTCACGAGCTGTCGCGAGCTCGGTCGCAGGGTGGGAGGAGGCGGGCCGTCGGGGAGGTCCGGCCGGTTGGCGGCGATCCAGCGGACGGTGGCGAGATCGGTGTACTGGTGGTGCGGGAGCTGCTTGCGCGCAGCCAGCTCGACCAGACTGTCGGCCGGCAGGGTCGTGCTCATCGGGCCCACCTCCTCATGGTGGTCTGCGACAGCGGATGCCTAGCTGGCGGTGGCGGCGGTCGCCGCCTCCTTCTCCTTGCGCTCCTGCTCGGCGGCCTCGAAGGCGGCCGTGAAGTCGGCGAGCTCCTGCTCGGTCATCAGGTGGATGCCGAGCTCGTCGGTGACGCCGCGGATGCGGGCGGTGGCCTCCTCCTGGGCGGTGGCACCGGCACCTTCGTCGAGGAGGACCTCGAACTCGGCGTGGTGCCCCCACGCCTCGCTCCACTTCACGGCGATCTCGACCCCGCGGAAGCGGAAGTTGTGCCGCTGGTTGAACGCCTGGTGCATGGCGCCCTCGAAGCCGAGGGCGTTGAAGATCCGCACGGCGGCGGGCACGTCGTCCCGGCCGATGGCGAACTCCGTCTCGGGGAACGCGGCTCCCTGGCCGATCTTGCTGGCCTTGAGCGTGATCTTCGCCGAGCCGGCGGCCGTGTTGTCGGTGACCTTCAGCAGCTGGTCGGGCAGCACGTAGAAGTAGATGTTCTTGTCGTCGCAGCCGAGGTCCTCGGCCTCCGCCGCGAGGCGGACGAGGAGCTTCTCGTACGTCTCCTCGTCGAACCGGGCGCGCATCTCGATCTCGATGGCCACAGGGGCTCCCTTCCGGAATCAGGCATGGGTGGTCCGCCCGAGCCATCCCGCGCATGGGGGCTGGCTCGGCTGGACGTGATGTGTGGTTGGTCAGCGGCCGGCGGGGTGCGGTCCGTCGCCGGGTGCCGCACCCCGCCGCCGGGGTCGTACGTCAGTCGAAGTCGCCGAAGCGGTCGCGCAGGACGCCCTCGTGCAGGTAGTTCGGCAGGAGGACGCCGCCGACGGCCACCCTCTTGGTGGCGACGTCGCCCTCGGTGTCGCTGGGGAAGCCGACGAGCAGGCTCAGGCACTGCCTCGCCCACTCGCGGGACTTGTCCCAGTCGCCGGCGTCGCGGCTCTGGATGGCGAGGGCGAAGGCGGTCTCCGCCGCGGCCCAGCGATCGGTGGCCAGCTCCTGCTGGAAGATGCTCTCCAGCTCGGCTGTGGAGGCGACGCGGGTCGGGTTGGTCATGGGTCTTCTCTCCTTCGTTGGTGCTAGGTGGTGTTCAACGCGTCGACTTCCGAGAGGTGACCTCGGTGCGGGGTCAGTACGTGAAGATCTCCGCGAGGGTGCGGTAGTCGTGCAGCTCGTCCTTGTCGAACCAGAGCGCCACCTCTTGGTCGGCCTCCTCCTTGTTGCCGGAGGCGTGCACGAGGTTCGCCACCGCCTTCCCGGAGGCGGCGCTGGCGCCACGGCTGTAGTGCGAGAAGTCGCCCCGGATGGTGCCGGCGGGGGCCTCGTTCGGGTACGTGCTGCCGACGATCTTCCGCACGGTCGCGACCGCGTCGAAGCCCTCCAGGACGAGCGCGATGACGGGGCCCTGCTGCATGAAGGTCGCGGTGAGGTTGTAGACCTCCGGGCCGAGCCGCTCCTCCAGGTCGAAGTAGTGGCGCCGCGTGAACTCGGCGTCCATCTGCTTCATCTTCACGCCGACGATCTTCAGTGCCGCGTCCTCGAATCGGGAGATGATCCTCCCGCCGAAACCACGGACCAGAGCGTCGGGCTTGAGAAGGACGAGCGTGCGCTCCGCGGTGTTTTCCAGATCCTGGGCCATCGATTCCCTTTCAGCTTTCAGGCAGGCCAAATAGCAGGCGCTCAGCGCCTCGCCCGCCCGAGGTTACCGGCGCCGTAACCCCGTTCTGCGCAAGGCAGTTGAGCGATAGAAGGCTTATCGGCCAAGTGGCTGAGGCCATCGCGGCGGTCGGCCGGCGGCGAGCCCGGCTGCTGCCCCTCGTACCAGGTCACGTCGCACGGGCATGGGCGGTATCGGCGAAGAGAAGGGTGGGCTCGGCAAGCACGTTGCGCTTGGTCGCGCTCAGGTAGATCTGCTCGACGCTCTCGACCTGGGCATTGCCGAAGTCGAACCCGATCAATGCCGAAGCCTGCCGGACGGACGCCTCGTCGGGGCCGGCGACCGCGACGAGCACGGGGAGGTCGGGCCACGCCTCGATCGAGAACGCGGCTTCGCCCAGCCGCCACTCCTCGCGGAAGTGCTCCTGATAGCGGGTCTCGCGCAGGCCCAGCTTGCGAAGGATCTCCACCGCGGCCGCGCGGTCGGACACCAAGGTCTCGACGGCCGCGCTGCCCCGGAGCACCGAGGAGGCACAGGACGACCCCAGCGCGAGGCTGACGCGGGCGCCCTGACCACAGAGGCGGAGGCAGAGACCCGGATCCAGCACCTCCCCCTCGAAGATCCAGCACGTACGCAGCGCCCAGGGGATCCTCTGGACGGCCCTCACCCGGTCGAGCCTGGTGCGGATGTCGGCGGCGTCGACATCCAGGAACCGGACTTCGTATTCGCGCTTCATGGCCCCCTTCTCCCATCGTGAGGCGAGCGACCGCCCGTTCGAGCGATCGCAGGTTTGCGATCCGTGCTGAGACCGATGATGGGGAAGGAGAGGGGGACACCGTCACCGCGTCTGCGGACGCCAGGCAGGACGTCCTGGGACGTTTCACCGTTGGCCGGCGCGCTCCAGCAGATCCAGCACCCGAGAGGTCTCCGACAGGTCCCTCAGGACCACGGAGGCCCCCGCCGCCCGCAGTTCCGCTTCGCCGTGGATGCCGGACGCGACCGCGATGACCTGCGAGCCGGTCGTGAGCGCGGCTTCGACGTCCCGAGGCGTGTCGCCGACGAGCACCACAGGAACGTCCTCGCTAACCCCTCGCAGTCGGCGGGCGCGCTCACGAGCCACTTCCACGAGGTCCGGTCGCAGATCCGCGTCGGCGCCGTACGCGCCCACGGACAGGTCGAGGAGCGTGTCGAGCCCGAAGGCGGAGAGCTTCACAACGGCGTTGGCCGCGATGTTCCCCGTCAGAACGGACGAGATCCAGCCATGTCGGCCAGCCGCTGCCGCGAGTGCCTCGCGCACCCCAGGCAGGGCGCTCCCGCGACGCCGCAGATCCTCCTCGCGCCCTTCCCCGGCCTTGGTGAGAGCCGCTTCCACGACGGTCCAGTCCGGTACGGGGACGCCATGCCGAACGAGCAGCTCCCGCATGATTAGGCGATCTGTGCGGCCCTCCGTCCGCGCCGGCCCGTCCGGATCTCTTCCCGCGAGGAGGGAGAACGCGGTCGCGTAGATCTCCTTGCTCACCCCAGCGTTCTCGATGAGCGTGTGGTCGATGTCCCACAGAACAATGAGCTGCATGGCGCCAGCGTAGGGAGATGGCTGGGAGCGGTCCGGTGAAGACGTCCCAATACGTCCTTGTCCACCCTCACCAGCCCGCGCTTGCATGACCGGTGTGAACGAGCGACTGCATTCTGTACTCGCCCAGAGGGGCGTCTCGATCGAGTCGCTCGCCGAGATCTGCGAAGTGGACCCCAAGACCATCGGCCGCTGGCTCGGCGGGCGCGTCCCCCACCGGCGCCACCGATTTGCCGCTGCCCAGCACCTGCGGGTTGAGGAGTCCTTCCTCTGGCCCCCACAGCGGTCCCGCACGACGCAGGCAGCGCCGGCCTCCGACGGCGAACTCGTCGGCACCTACCCGAACCGGGCCAGCGTGCCCCGAGAGACGTGGATCTCGCTGCTTCGAGGAGCACAGAAGGAGATCGGCGTCCTCGTTTTCTCGGGCACCTTCTTCGCCCAATCCAACCCCGACGTGGCCAGGATGCTCGCTGAGCGCGCGTCCGCCGGCGTCCGAGTCCGCCTGTGCTTCGGCGACCCCACCGGCGGGTCGGTGGCTGTCCGAGGCCGGGAGGAAGGCATCGGCGACACTCTCGCGGCCAAGATCCGCGCCTCACTCACGTACTACCGCTCGCTCCTGGGCAAGCCGGGATGCGAAGTACGACTGCACGACACGACCCTCTATACGTCGCTGTTCCTCTACGACGAGAACCTGTTGGTCAACCCTCACGTGTGGGGGCGTCCAGCCAGCGCCAACCCGCTGTTCCACCTCAGGCAGGGAACCGAAGGCGGCTGGTTCGACAACTACGCTCAGAGCTTCGACGCCGTCTGGGCCGGCGCACGGCCGTGGACACCCGACCAGGAGGGGACCGCCGCACATGGGCAGGACTGAGTACTACAACGACCCCGACGCCCCCAAGGCCAACACCCTCATCCCCGCCAGCAACCTGCTGGTCGTCGACGACAGCGGCGCCATTCTGCTCCAGCGCCGCCGCGACACCGGCCAGTGGGCACTGCCGGGCGGGGCCCAGGACATCGGCGAGACGGCGGCCGAGTGCGCGGTACGCGAATGCCTGGAGGAGACGGGGATCGTCGCCGAGATCACCGGCTTCCTCGGCGTCTACACCAACCCGAACCACATCGTGGCGTACACCGACGGCGAGATCCGCCAGCAGTACGAGAACACCTACATCGGCCGCCCCGTCGGTGGCGAGCCCACGATCAACGATGAGGCCGACGGCGTCCGCTTCGTCCAGCTGGGCGACCTCGACCAGTACGACATCCACGCCAGCATGCGCCAGCAGATCGGCGATTACCTCGCCGGCACTTACCCCTACCTCGGCTGAGCCGCCAGCGCAGCCTCCACCCGCCCCACGGCGGCGAAGATCTCAGACGCCGCCCGACGGATGAACCGCCCGACCACGCTGTCGTCCCCATAGCGACCAAGGATCTCCGCGACACGCTCCTCGGCGGTCGTCCGGCCACCGTCGGGCGTGGTCGTCATGTCGCAGTACACGAGCGCATCCACCAGCAGCGGCTCCTCCAGCAAGGGGAACTCGCTGGTGAGCTCCTCCCGCAGCCCCCGTTCCTCGGCTTCCAGGAGCGCAAACGAGTGGTTCGCGACCAGCCGTACCAGCCGCTCGTCGGCGCCGTGCTCGTCGCGAAGGAACCGGGCCCCGTCCAGCGGATGGAACCCCGTCACGGCCAACCGGGGCGCGTACCCGACGTCGTGCAGTGTGGCGGCGGCGACGAGTAGGGCGGCGTCCTTACCCATAGCGGACTCAACTTCGACCGCACGACTAGCCACACCTCGTGTATGCGCCCACCGCCGGGGAAGTGGGCTCCGGAGCTCTGCCTCCGCCACCTGTGCTGCCCACTCAGCGATCGAATCGTTCATGCCATGCCTCATGCCTCAATGGTGGCGGCAAGCACGTAGCCGCGAACGCCCTTCCCGGACACTGGCGTTAACCGGTCGCGTCCCTTGACGCCTGTCGCACTATGCCCTCGATCCGAGCGCAGGCATCCACAGGATCTTCGTGCTCCCAGACGCGGACGACGGTCCACCCCGCTTCACCCAGCAGGCGGTCGGTCTCAGCATCGCGAGCGCGATTGCCCTCGATCTTGCTGCGCCAGAACTCGGCGTTCTTCTGTGATTCCCGAAGATGCTCGGGGCATCCATGCCAGTAGCAGCCGTCGACGAAGACCGCGACCTTGGGCTTGGGGAACAACACATCAGCGGTTCGTCGCAGTTCGGGCAGTGGTCGTGCTCCGACGCGGTAGCGAAGCCCCTGCTTGTGCAGCAAGGACCGGAGTCGCAGTTCAGGACGGGTGTCCTTGTTCTTGTTGCCCCTCATCACCGCACGCACTGACGGCGAGGAAGCCCAGGAGCCCTCGGCCGGCGGTTCCTCGGTGAGAAGGCCCATTTCCCAGGCCATCTTCCAGCCCTCGGTGAGATTCGCGGCCCGGGTCTCGTGCTCGACCTGCCCGAGGTAGCGGGCCGGGGACTTGCCGCCGTCGGACCAGCGCAGGTACGCGCGAATGCGTCGTGTGTCGGGAAGCACCTTCAGCTCCACAGAGGCCCGGGCGAAGCGCCCCTCGCCGAGGTCCACAGATCGTCTGTGACGACCGCCGGCCGCCCGGTCCTGCTCAGCGGCGATGGCGGAGCGTGCCCTGCCGGGCCGCCCCTTCCACGCCCGGTCCGGCGGCGGGTCGTGCTTCCAGCCGCTCTGTGCTCTGCTGGTGGGCGCCGTCACTTCTGGCGATCTTCCGCCTCGTCCAGGACGGCGGCGACCGCCTTGGCGAAGACCTCGCCAAGGGCAACGGGTACGGCGTTGCCGAGCTGGCGCATCTTCTCCCCCCGCGGGCCCTTGAGCTCCCACGTGTCGGGGAAGGTCATGACGCGAGCGGTTTCGCGAACCGTCATGTACCGGTACTTGTACCGGACGCCGCCCTGAGCGGCCTTGTCGGCCACCAGCTCGTCCAGGAGCATGACCGACTCGCCGCCGGGCACGCCGTGCACGCCGGCCTTGACGGTCTTCGCCGGGCGGTCGAGTTCGTTGGGGGTGTGCCCGTCGTAGATGCGGGCACCGGGCCAGCCGATGTGTTCCGTGAACCCGCCGAGGAAGTGCTCGGTGCGGTCCAGCCACTCGTCCGGTACCTCTGGCAGTGGCTTATTGTCGCCGATGCCGACGATCGCGTCACGCAGGGTGTGCCAGGGGAGCAGGCCGTCGTCCATGGGCATGGTCTTCGGGAGGCGGGCCATGACCCATTCGCGCACGTGGTCGGGCACATTCGCGTGCCGCTCCCAGTAGCTCCCGTCCTCCATCGATCGGAAGAGGGCAGTCTCGGAGTGTGTCGGCCTCACGAGGTCCTTGAAGAGCTCAAGGTCGACGTTCAGGTCGCGACGAAACGCGACGATGATCACGCGATTGCGAATCTGCGGGACCCCGTAGTCGGCTGCGTTCACCGGCATCATGACGGTGTCGTACCGCTTCCTGGGGTCGTCCAGCTCCTTCTCGCGGCGCTCCAGCAGGTACTCGTAGTGCTGCTCCCAGTCGGTGCCGTCGACTCGCTCCTCGAAAGGCAGCTCCAGCTCGCGCTGGATGTAGTCGAAGTAGCGACGGAATGAGGGCCTGAGCAGACCGCGGACGTTCTCGCAGATCACGGCCTTCGGCTGGATCTGCCGGACGGCCTTGAACATCTGCGGGAACATGTTCCGCTTGTCCTCGTCGCCCTTGGCGACGCCACCGAGGCTGAACGGCTGGCAGGGAGGGCCGCCGGCGAGGACGTCCACTTCGCCGGCCAGGTAGTCCATCTCGAGTTCCTGGACATCGCCCGCGACGAGGGGCACCTTCTCGCCGGGTTCGGGAGCCCGGGTCGGCTTCTGGCCGTCGGGTAGCCGCTGGGCCCCGTTGGCCTCCAGGGTCTCGCACGCCCGCTTGGCGAACTCATTGAAGAGCAGGGGTCGGAATCCGGCACGGTGGACGGCCATGGCCAGACCGCCGGCGCCAGCGAAGAGCTCGACACCCGTGCGGTCCTTCTTTGATCCTTCTTGCAGTTCAGCCATTTCAAAAGCATACCGCGGAGTTGTAGATCTTCAAGCCGATTCGAGCTGAAGGTTCGTCAGTGTGTACAGGTCGCCGATAGGCTGCCCGCGATCATGCCGACAAGGGAGTGGGACCGATGACGCCGGTGGTGGGCTCCGACGACGGGACGCAGTACCACAAGGACTTCACCCTCAGCATCACCAGGGCACTGGGTGACCAGCTGGCCAAGGCCCTGAAGGGGCTGGCGCGGGCACCTCTCACCGAGGAGAACCTCGCGCGACTCAAAGAGAAGCCCGGGGTCTACCAGCTCTACTTGAACGGCAAGTTCGTCTACGTCGGCAAGGCCGACAAGTCGCTGCCGACTCGCCTCCGCAACCACCTGCGCAAGATCTCGGGGCGACGCAACATCTCCTTGGACGAGATGGCCTTCTCGTGCCTGTACGTGGCGGAGGACTTCTCCGCCCTCGCCCCGGAACAGTTGCTGATCACCCACTACAAGGACAACGGCGAAATCCCCTGGAACAACAACGGCTTCGGCAACAAGGACCCCGGCCGCCAGCGGGACAGCACGGTCCTCAAGCAGAACCACTTTGACGTCCTCTTTCCCATCGACCTGGACCGGCCGATCGAGGGCCTGCGGTCTGGCGGGATGACGCTGCAGGAACTGCTGGACGCGACCAAGGCCGGGCTCCCGTACAACTTCCGATACGGGAAGTCGGCGGAATTCAAGACGCGGCGTGTCGACGTTCCAGCGGCTGGGCTGACAGCCGACGAGGTCTTTCAGCTTGTCTCGGCGGAGATACCAGCCAAGTGGCAGGTCACCGCCCTCATGGGCTACGTGATCATGTACGACGACAGCCCCGGCGAGTACAAGAGCGCCTGGCGGTACTACCGTGCCGGTGAGTCGCTCAACGCGGTGCCGGAGGCCGAGCCGGCGGGAGATATCGAAGTGGATCAGCCGGTATTCGGCGACTGACCGGGCGCGACGCCTCGCACTGCATTCAGACGGACGCTGGCTACCAGCGTGGCGCGAGGTGACACACTAGCGACGTGATCAGGGAACCCGCTGAGGCCGTTGTGACGGACGTTGGCACCGTCGAGATCCCCCTGGGGCTGCTCGCGGAGGCTGGCTTGTCTCCAGGCGCCGCTGTCCTCATCTACAGCGACGGGGACGGGCGAATCATCGTTCGCCGCAAGGCTGACGCGATTCGAGACCTTGTGGAGAACGGCACGCTGTGAGATCCCCGGGTGTCACCTGAGGATGCGTCCTTCTCTCAAGGGTGACGACCGTAAGGTGGAACCTCTGCTGGCCGGTGGCCGTGCGGCAAGGGGACAGATGGGGGCTGTGTGGACGTGAACGTAGAACTCAGGCTGCAGTCGTCGAAGACCGTCGACGACCTCATCGGGCTGTCTGAATGGCTTCGGGGTGAGCGTCGCCTGCAGGGCCGAGTGCAGCAGGTGCGGAGCAGCCCCGAACCTGGACAGCTGGGCGGTGCGTTCGAAGTGGTTTCCGTGGCGCTGGGGTCTGGTGGGATCGCCACCGTGCTTGCTAGCACTGTGGCGACTTGGCTGCAGAGTCGTCGCAGCGATCCGAAGCTGCGGATCACGATTACGCGAGCCGACCGAACACTGGAGATTGAATCCAGTAGTGCGGATGAGGCAGAGGACCTGATTAAGCGCTTCATGGATGGCCCCAGTGGAGACTGAGGGTATCAGTCATGGTGAATCGCATGCGGTACTCATAGGCGTCTCGACTTATCAAGACACCTCATTTCCTGCGGTGCCGGCCGCGCTCAATAGCGTGCGCGGCATGCTTGACGCGCTGACCGACCCTGAACTTTGCGGGTGGCCAGAGGATCGCGTAACCATCATCGAGAACCCTGAAAATGCCGCCGCGCTTGCGCAGCAGCTCCGGCGGATCGCAGAGCAGACCAGCGATACGCTATTGGTTTACTTTGTGGGGCACGGCGTAATCTCGGACTTGGGTGACGTGTGCCTTGCGGTCCACGGTACGGATTTGCGCGATCCAGATCTGACGGGACTGGAATACCCCAAGGTTCGGCGCATTGTGATGGGGAGTCCGGCGCAGGTAAAAATTGTCATCCTGGACTGTTGCTATTCTGGGCGTGCCATCCAGGGGCTGTCGGCAGGCGGTGACGGACACTTCGCGGATGCCACCGCCGTGAGTGGCGCTTATACGTTGACTGCTGCAGACGGTACGGCACACGTCGCGCCGCTGGCTGAGCAGATGACCGTACCTACCTCCTTCACCCGCGCGTTTCTGGATATTGTGCGCCAAGGTATTCAAGACGGCCCTTCGGCGCTTACGCTAGGGGACATCTACCGTGAACTTCGCCCATTGGTTATGGCTCGGGGTCTTCCAGCGCCTAACCGGCGTGGTACAGACACCGCCGACCTCTACACCTTCGCTCGAAATGTAGCGTTCCGCCCACCCGGTCGAAGGGTCGAGCGTGCTGGCGATCTCACGGTCAGGCTGATCACCCCGGAGGCCGAGGAGCTGTTTATTCAGCTCATGGAAAAGCAAGATCCAGTCGCTCTCACGCATGAGAATCTGGCCACGCTCGACGATTCACCGGGGGTCTACCAACTGTATCGCAGTCTGGGAGGTCCTGGTAGTGCGATTGTCTATGTAGGGCAATCCGACAGGTCGCTGCAGCAGCGGCTTCAAGGGCAGATGGTGAAAATTAGCGGACGCCTTAACATAGATGTAAGCGAGATGTCCTTCACGCGGTTGTACGTAGAAGACGACCTGTCTGTAGTTTATCCCGCGCGCTTGCTCATTAATCGCTTGCTCGATCAAGGGGAAGATGCCCCTTGGCATATGAATGGCTTCGGAAACTCGGATCCCGGACGGAATCGCGACCGTACGGTACTGAAGTCTCGACACTTCGACGCACTGTATCCCATCAATCTCGCCTGGGCGATTCGAAATGATGGACAGCGCGGGCGGGTGACGGCGCTTGAGTTCGCTACCCTGCTCAAGGGGAAGCTCCCCTATCTTTTCAGATTCGCCTATCAGGGGAGCGAAATTGAAACCGTCTCGGTGGAAATTCCCGAGGGTGCAATTTCCGCAGATGAGGCATTCCGTCTCCTGGCGGCAGCGCTGGGAACGGAATGGCAGATCAGCGCTTTGTCGGGATACGTTGTGATGTATCGGGAGCGGGATGTTGAATACCCGAGCGCAACCCGGTACTACTGCGGCACGAGAGTGTGGGACAGCACCCCCGAGCTCTACGGCGCGTAGTTTTCGGGCTGGCTCGCTGTCCGAGTGGACGAGTGCTCGTGCTGGTCTTGCCCAAGGCGCGAGGCCAGAACGAGCATGGCTGGGGCGGCCTTGCTCTTGGGCCGCTGACCTTTCCTCAGCGGGCTCCCCATCCACGGTGCGCTTCGGGGCCGTGTGGGCTCCAGCCATTCAGGTAAGGCGCCAGCTCCTCGGGCTTCGGTTCGCGAGCGGTGGGCTTGGCGGGTAGACGGGTCAGTGGGTCGAGGCTCTGAACGTAACGGCGTGCCCAGGCCAACCACCCGTGCGCCGATGTCACCGCCGCCTCATCTTCCCCGGCCGCCTCTTCCAGCCGATGCTCCAGGGCGTTGCAGTAGGCGCTCAGGCTCGCTGCTTCCTGCCACTGGCCGGCTTGCGCACGGAGTACCTCGGCGTACTGTTCCTGCGCGGCCAGCTCCTTCGCCTTCTCCATGGCCGCCCGCCATTGGACCTCGCGATCGGCCTTGGTCCGCTCCTCGTCCGCCTTCCGCTGCGCGTCCTCTACGGCGCGGGTCTCTACCTCCCGGAGTACGGCTCCCAGGATGTCCTCCAGCACCCAGCGCTTGCGATCGGCCCAGCGGGACTGCCGGCTGGCTTGGCTGTAGCCGAGTTCGATCACGAGGCTCTTCGAGCGCTCTGGGTCGGTGGACTGGGGAGACTCCTGCTGGATCGTGACGGTGTAGGTGAAGCCGTTCACGACCAAGTCCACTTCGCCCTCGCGGAGGGAGTAGCTGGAGGGGTAGTGGCGCCCGTTGTACGTGTAGGCATGGCTGAGCCGCCGGGAGGGGATTTCATGATCCTTCACGTTGTGCCCTCGACGTACTGCCTCGGCGGCGAGGCCCTGGAGAAGCAGCAATGATCGGCGGCGCAGTGGCGCGGGCATGACGAGTCGGCCCTCGTCGTCTCTCAGTGCGGCCACGACCGGATGCGGAGAGCGCAACTGAGTGGGTACGTGGACGGGCGGCGCCTCGTCCGGTCGCTGTCGCAGCGAGTTGGGGTGTGGCCCCTCGACTAGAGAGATCTGCAGGTCGCGATTCCACATGCGGAGACTCTCGACGCGCTTGCCCTCAGGGATGAGGCTGTGGCGCTTCGCGTAGTCGAGCACGCGTCGCCACTCCGTCACCGTGGCGTCGTCGGGCTTGGTGAAGGTGACTCGCCTGTCTGTAACGAGTCGTTCGATGAGCTCCTTCGCCTTGGTCCGACGGGCGAGTGCCACTGGCCTGTCGGCGTAGGACGCGGAGCGGGGGCCACCTGCTGCCTTCCCCCTGGCGGCCTTCTTCTCCTCGGCATGCGCGGGGTCGTCCGGGTGGTGGCCGTGCTGGATGTAGAAGGTGCCGGCCTCGGTGACCTTGGCATCCACCTCATTCCCGCTGCGCTTGATCGTCACCAGCCCTCGGTCGCGCAGCGCGTAGGCCGTGCGGAACTCACCAGGGTCCCAGGGCTCCTCGGACTCCTTGCCGCTTGCGAGCCGGCCGAGCAGGGCGAGCTGTCGTTCGTTCAGGGGAGACCAGCGATGCATGGAAACAGCTCACCCCGGAGCCGGGCCTGGGGCAATGACTCGTACGGGTGGTCGCTTCCGGCAGCACCGGAGACCTACGGGTTTGCGCTCGCTGGACGGCCTGCTTGCGTGAGCGCTGCGTGAGCGGACTGGGTGGCACTAGGGAGGACCAGCCGTCACGCCGATCAAGGTCGCAAGCCTCTGATCAGCGAAAACAGGACTCGGCGGTACCGTCCGGCACCACCCGGGATGATCTTGTGGGGCCTCGTAATGCGTAGGTCTCGGGTTCGAATCCCGAAGGCGGCTCGGAATTACCCCAGGACTCACTCGCCGTGACCTGGGGTTTTTTCATGCCCGGGTGCGGCTGCGGCCCCCGGAGCGGGTTCGGGACCCCTTGCTTGGCTCATTGGTCTAGTCCAAACTGATCGATTGACGAAGCCTCCGCGGAGTCGGCCACGCACAGCCCGCAATGCCACCGCCGGTCATGATCCACAGGTCGCGGTCATCGGATGAGGGGGATGCCATGTCAGAGAGGACGGCGGCCACGGGGCTTCCCCGGGGAGGTCCGGCAGGCGAGGCCGGCTCGTTCGGGCCACGGCTCCAGGCGTTCCGCAGGCGGGCCGGGCTGAGCCAGGAGGTGGCGGCTTCGCGCGCCGGGATCAGTACCAGGGCGCTGCGCGACATCGAGCGCGGCCGGGTGCGGCGGCCCCAGTCCCGCACCCTCCAGCGCCTGGCCGAGGCGCTGGGGCTGACCGGCGGTGAGCTGGCGGACCTGCTGACCGCCGCCCGCACCGGGCCGCCGCGCGACACCGTACGGCCGCGCCTGCTGATCCTCGGCCCGCTCTCCCTCCAGCGCGGCCGGACCCCCGTCCCCGTCACCAGCCCCATGCTGCGCCGCCTGCTCGGACTCCTCGCGCTCAAGCACCCCGAGCCCGCCACGCAGCAGGAGATCACCGACACCCTCTGGCCGTCCGGGCCGCCCAGCTCCTACCAGAGCCTGATCCACACCTACGTCAGTCAGGTCCGCCGGCTGCTCGAGCAGGGCGGCCTGCGGACCGTTCCGCCGCCCACCGTCGTCCGGACGCCCACCGGCTACCTGCTGGAGGCCGCCCGGAACCAGATCGACCTCGGCCACTTCGACGAGCTGGTGGCCCAGGCGGAAAGCCTCCATCGCGCGCAGGACCCGCGCGCCGTGTACGAGTCGCTGACGCAGGCCCTCCAGTGGTGGCGGGGCCCCGTGCTCGCCGACGCGGACCCGGTGCTGCGTCAGCATCCGGCCGCCGTGGTGGCCAACGAGCGGCGGGTCAAGGCCGTACTGCTGCACGCCGACACGGCGCTGCTCCTCGGCCGGCCCGAGGAGACCGTCCCGGTGCTGTGGGACATGGTGAACACCGAGCCGCTGCACGAGGGCCTGCACGCCCGGCTGATCCTCGCCCTCGCCAGCTGCGGGGAACAGGCCGCCGCCCTCAACGTGTTCAACCGCCTGCGCGACCGGCTCGACGACGAGCTGGGCATCGCCCCCAGCGCGGAGGTACGCGACGCACAACTGCGGGTGCTGCGCCAGCAACTGCCCCTCGCGCAGCGCCGCCCCGACCGCCCCGCGCCGCCCCCCGACCGCACGGTGCCCGCCGGTCGCACGGTGCCCGCCGGCCCGCTCCCGGCCCAGCTGCCCGCCATGGCCGGCTCGTACGTCGGACGGCGACGGCAGATGCGGGAGCTGGACGCCCTCGTCTCGCCCGACCCGGCGCGCCGCTCGCACATGGTGGCGGTGGTCGGCGCGCCCGGCGTCGGCAAGACCGCCCTCGCCAAGCACTGGGCGCACGCGCGGCGCGAACACTTCGAGGACGGGCAGCTGTTCATCGACCTGCGCGGCCACTCCCCGCTGCCGACGCTGAGACCCGGCGACGTCCTGGCACAGTTCCTCCGCGCTCTCGGCGCTCCGCCCGACCAGCTGCCCGCGGACGAGGACGAGGCCGCGGCGCTGTACCGCACGCTGCTCGCCGACAAGCAGATGCTGATCGTCCTGGACAACGCGCGCGACGCCGAACAGGTCAGGCCGCTCATCCCGGGCGCCCAGGGCTGCGCCGTGGTGATCACCAGTCGCAGCCGGCTCGCGGGTCTCGTCGCGAGCGACGGCGCCCGCCAGCTCGTCCTGGACGTGCTCGATCCGGAGGAGGCCCGCCAGCTCCTCGGCAGCACCATCGGCGAGAGCAGGGTCGCCGCCGAGGAAGAGGCGGCCCGCAGGCTCGTGCAGGTGTGCGGCGGTCTGCCGCTGGCCATCCGGATCGCCGGTGCCAACCTGCTCGCCCGTGATGCCGGCATCGCCGACTACTGCGCCGAATTAGCGGGTGACGACATGCTCAGCCGGCTGCGCATCGAAGGGGACCGGCGCTCGACGGTACGAGCCGCCTTCGACCTCTCCTACCGCGCGCTCCCGGCCGCGGCCCAGCGGATGTTCCGGCTCCTCAGCCTGATACCCGGCCCGGACGTCACCGTCGCCGGCGCGGCGGCGCTCGCGGACTCGGCTCCGGCCGAAGCGGCCGGCCTCCTCGTGAGCCTGACGAACGCCCATCTCGTACGGGAACGGGCGGCCGGCCGCTTCGGGAAGCACGACCTGCTGCGCTCGTACGGGCGCGAACTGGTCAGCAGGGAGGAGGCGCACGCCGCCCGGCAGCGGCTCTTCGACTGGTACCTCCACCACACCGACGCGGCGGCCCGGCTGCTCTATCCGGCGGAGGAGGTCGTGGATCCAGCCGCGTCGCCGGTCTTCTCCGACCCGGGCGAGGCCTCGGAGTGGCTCGACAGCGAGCGGGAGAACCTCGCCGGCGCCGTCCTCCAGGCCTCCGGCGCGGGCTTCACCGCCCTCGCCTGGCGGCTGGCCGAGAGCCTGCACGACTACCTCTCGGTGGGGATGTACACCGGCGACTGCCTCAAGGTCGCGACCGCCAGCCTGTTCGCCGCCGTCGCCGACGGCGAGCTGCGGGCCCAGGCCGCCGCCCAGTTGAGGCGCGCCGAATGCCACTGGGTGCTGGCGAACAACGCGCAGGCCCTGGAACTGTTCGGCCGCGCTCTGGAGCTCGCGCGGCTGGCCGGCTGGAACGAGGGGCAGGACCTGGCGCTGCGCCGCATCCGCGCCGCGCGCCAGGAGGACGGCGCCATGCGGCCGGCCTGCGACCACCTCCCCCAGGCGCGTGGACTCACCCCCCGCGGCCGCGGGGCGGAGACCGCCGACGACGTCGCCGGCGTCGGGCTGACCTGCTGAGGGCCCGTACCTCCGGCGGCAGGTCAACCACTCCGGCAGGCGTCCCGGTTCTGCCGGTTCCCGCAGGCCGCTCGGCGGCGCCCGGCAGAACGGTAGGTCAGCGCCGGTGCGGTCGGACTTCCGGGGGCTTCCGGGCCTCTGGTCCGGCTGTAGGAGCCCGCCCAGGCCGGAATCGTACGGTGGCCGCACCGGAAGGCCGTTCCCCGTGCCGATTCATGAGGTGACACGTTGCCACAGCTCACGTTGGCCTATGCCACCGCCCCGTGCCGAGCGCGTTCCCGGACCCTTCCCTTCGGCCATGCCCACAGGCCGCACCACACCCGCGCGATCAGAAAGGCGACGATGGAATCCCCGGCACAGACCCCACGTCAGGAAGCCCGGCGCGCAGCCGAGGTGAACGAGTTCGTGGTCGCGTTCTACGAACGCGCCATCGGACGTGGCGACTTCAGCCCGTCCGGGATCGCCGAGGAGCTGGGCGTCCCGCAGCAGCGTGCCGAGCAGGCGGTCGGCGTGCTGCGTGAGTTGCGTCTGGTCAAGCCGGCGGAGGGCGGCGCGGACCGGCTGGTCGCGGTCAGCCCGGACGCCGCCCAGATGGAGCTGCTGGTCCCCCTGGAGCGGGAGATCCTCGACAGCCGCCACCGACTCGAAGGATTCAAAGGGCAGTTGAGCTCCTTCGTGGCCGCGTTCGAGAAGCAGGCCAGCACCCGCGCCGAACCGGTGGTGATCACCGACGACCGGGAGGAGATCGAGCTGCGCCTCCTGGAGGCCGCACAGGGCTGCACCACCGAGGTCCTCGTGATGCAGCCCTGCGTGGCCCGCGAGACCCCCGAGCTGCGGCTGGCCCGTCCGCTCGTCCTGGAGGCGGTGCGGCGCGGTGCGCAGGGCCGGATCCTCTACCCCCACACCGCCCGCGGCGACTCCGACACCCGTGCGCACCTCGGTGAACTCCTGCCCGCGGGTGGGCAGGTGCGCACCACCAACGAGGTACGCGACCGCTTCCTGGTCTTCGACCGGAAGACGGCCTTCATCCCGGCCGGCGAGGGCGACGCGATCGCCGTCGTCTACGACGGCGCGGTCGCGGCCTTCCTGGCCGGACTGCACGCCCGGGTCTGGGAGTCCGCGTTCGACTTCGACTCCGGCGCGGCCGGCTACGCGGGGACGATGGGCGACCTGAAGGCGACCCTGCTCGACCTGCTGGCCTCCGGTGCCAAGGACGAGGTGATCGCGCGCAGGGTCGGCATGTCCGAGCGGACCCTCCGCCGCCACGTGGCCACGATCATGCAGGAACTGGCGGCGTCCAGCCGCTTCCAGGCCGGTGTGCTGGCCGCGCGGACCGGCCTGGTCGACCTGGCCCTGAGGGGTGCCGCATGAGCCGGTACGACCGACTCGCGTACACCTCGTCGGTGCGCCGGGTCCAGGAGGAGATGGGCAGCGCCACGGCGACCGACCGGCGGCTGCGGGAGCCGGCCGAGGAGGCCGAGCCGCTCACCGGCGCCGAGACCGGCTTCATCCGGAGCCTCGACGGCTTCCTGTTCGCCAGCGTGGGCGAGACCGGCTGGCCGTACATCCAGTTCCGGGGCGGCCCGCCGGGCTTCGTCCACGTCCTGGACGCGCACACCCTCGGCTATCTGGACGTCCGCGGCAACCGGCAGTACATCACCACCGGCAACGTGCGCGGCAATGACCGGGTCGCGCTGTTCTTCATCGACCACGCCCGGCAGACCCGCCTCAAGCTGTTCGGTCACGCCACCGCCGTGCCGGTCGGCGAGGCCCCCGAGCTCGTCGAGCGCCTGGACTCGCCGCGTACTGACGGAACGGTCGAGCAGCTGGTCACCATCCGGGTCGAGGCGTACGCCTGGAACTGCCCCAACCACATCACCCCGCGCTTCAGCCAGGACGAGGTCTCCGAGGCCCTGGCGCCGGTCCGCGACCGCATCGCCCGCCTTGAGCAGGAGAACGCCGCACTGCGCGCGGAACTGGCGGACCGGCCGGACCGCTGAACGCCCGCTGGCCCTGCCTTCCCGCCGCACGCCCGCTGACCGAATTCGGCAGCCGGTTTCGGTCCTTGAGGGAACCTCCACCGGAATCCCATTCTGGATTCAGCAAAGAGCCCTCGAAGCGAACGGAGACATCGCGCGATGGTCAGCGACGTGATCGACCGAAACGACCGGTTCCGGGGAATCCTGGACCGGCTCGCCACGAAGTCGATCGACGACTACTACAACCCGTACCGGCTGTTCGAGTGGCCGGACCGACTGCCCGAGGACATGTGGTGGATGAGCCCCGAGCTCACCACCACGTACGGGACGGAATGGGCCGAGAAGCTCACTCCGCAGCAGCTCCACACGCTTTCCAAGCACGAGAGCATCAACTTTTACAGCCTCAACGTGCACGGCATCCGGGAACTGCTCATCGAAGTGGTCGCCCGGATTCACACCGCCGGTTTCGAAACGCCTTCGGAGTTCTTCCACCATTTCATCGGTGAGGAGAACGAGCACATGTGGTTCTTTGCCGAATTCTGCCTCCGCTACGGCGGGAAGATCTACAAGCAGCCGGCGGGCGGGGCCGAGGTGGCCGGCTCCTCGGCCAAGATCCAGAGCCTGCTGGTGTTCACCCGCATCCTGATCTTCGAAGAGCTGGTCGACCACTTCAACTCGGCGATGGCCGAGGACCAGCGGCTGCACGAGACGATCCGCGGCATCAACCGGATCCACCACCAGGACGAGTCCCGGCACATCGCCTTCGGCCGCGAGCTGGTCAGCCTGCTCCACCAGGACCTGAAGGAGACCGCCACCGAGCAGGAACTCGACGACGTCTCCACCTACTTGCGCCGCTACCTGAAGCACAGCTTCGACTCGCTCTACCACCCGCAGGTCTACCGCGACGCCGGCCTGGAGAACCCGCACGAGCTGCGCCGGTCCCTCATGGAGTCGCCGGCCCGCGCCGAGGCCGAGCTGCGCACCTTCCGCAAGACCGCCAAGTACCTCGAGAAGACGGGACTCATCCGATGAACCGCCTGACCGGGAGCGACGGCGCACCCGCGGTCGCCATCCTCGGGCCGCAGGCCACCCGGCTCCTCAAGGAGCTGGACGGGGTCTTCGCCGGCTGGGGCACCGCGGCCGGCGCCGAGGAGATCAGCGCTCCGCCGCTCTTCCCGGTGACCGACCTGGAGAAGTTCGACGTCTACACCAACTTCCCCCAGCTCGCCTGGGTGGCCGGCTCCCTCGACCTGGCGGACGATCAGCACAAGCCGGTGGACGGGAAGTTCGGACCCGGCGCGGTGACCGAGGCGCGGTACGGGCTGCCGCACGCCACCTGCTACGGCGCGTACCTCTTCCACGAGGGCGACCAGGTCGCCGACGACACCCTGGTGACCCTGGTCAACCGCTGCTTCCGCAACGAGGACCACTACGGCGGGCTGCGCCGCCTCGCCACCTTCCAGATGCGCGAGATCGTCGCACTCGGCAGCTTCGAGCACACCCAGCAGGTGCTGGCCGGCTTCACCGAGCGGATCCAGGCCTTCGCCGGCGCACTCGGGGTCGACCTGGGCAAGGTGCCGGCCGGCGACCCGTTCTTCCGCAACGACGACGGCCGCGCCCTGATGCAGAAGCTCAGCCCGGTCAAGTACGAGTTCCAGTACGGCGACCTGGCGATCGCCTCGGTCAACACCCACCGCAACTTCTTCGGCGAGCGGTGCGGCATCCGGCTGGAGTCCGGCGAGCACGCCTACACCTCCTGCGTGGCCTTCGGTCTCGAGCGCTGGATCGCGGTCCTGACCGAGCACTTCGAGGAAGACCTCGACGCCGCGCTGGCCGCCGTACGCGCCGCCGCGGCGACCGACGCCCCGTCGTGACCCAGCCCCTGATCGGCGTCGACCTCGTCCCGCTCTCCCGGGTCGGCGAGCTCCTCGACCCCGATGCCGGGCCGCCGGTTCTCGGCATCGGGCCGCTGCTCGGGAAGTACCTGTCCGCCGAGGAACTCACCGTCTCCCGGACCCCGGACGGCGCACCCGACCAGGCCAGGATCGCCGGACGGCTGGCCGCCAAGGAGGCCGTCTTCAAGCTCCTCGGCGCCGTCGGACGGCCGGTGCCCTGGCAGGGCATCGAGGTCCTGCGCGGTCCCGGCGGCCGGCCGGGGATCCGGCTCTCCGGCAGGGCGGCCGAGCTGGCCCGGGCCGCCGGGCTCGGCCCGATCGACGTCAGCATCAGCCACGACGCCGGCTTCGCGATCGCCGTCGCGGCCTCCTCCACCTCTCTCGCTCACCATCCCGCCCGCTCACCCCATCTCGCAGCATCAGCGACTCCGAAGGGAATGCCATGAGTTCCGCAGGTATCGACAAGGTCCGGGACTGGATCCTCGGCCGTCACCCCGAGCGCACCGAGCTCGCCGCCGACGTCGACCTCATCGAGAGCCGTCTCGTCGACTCGCTCGCCTTCGTCGAGCTCGTCTACACGATCGAGGACGCCGCGGGCGTCGAGATCGACTTCGACAACATCGACATCGAGGACTTCCAGACCCTCGCGACCATCGAGAAGGCGTTCTTCGCCTGATCCCGAGGAGGGATCTTCACCATGGATGCAGTCTCGTACACCGCACAGTGGATGGCCGCGGCCCGCGCACAGGAGTCCGAGCGGGAGGACGCGCTGTTCGTCGACCCGCTGGCCAAGGACCTTGCCGCGCCCAGGGGCTTCGAGCTGATCGAGCGCTACGCCGGCGGCGGCCTCCTGCCGTTCATCTCCATCCGGACCCGGTTCCTGGACGACGCCATCCGGGACATCCTCGCCGAGGGCGGGATCCAGCAGGTCGTCCTGATCGCGGCGGGCATGGACACTCGCGCCTTCCGGCTCGACTGGCCGGAAGGCGCCCAGGTCTACGAAGTCGACCACGCGCTGCTCATCGCCGAGAAGCGCCGCCGGCTCGACGCCCTCGGGGCCGAGCCGCGCACCGACCGGCGCGAGGTCTCCGCCGACCTCACCCAGGAGTGGCTGCCCGCCCTGGAGGCCGCCAGCTTCGACCGCACCCGCCCGACCCTGTGGGTCGCCGAGGCGCTGACCTTCTTCCTCACCGAGGAGCAGGCGGCCGGGCTGCTCCAGCTGCTCGCCTCCGCCTCCGCCCCCGGCAGCCACCTGGCCTTCGACATCCTCGGACGCGCGCTGCTGCGCAGCCCGTTCTCGAAGCGCTGGCTGGACACCCTCGCCGCCGACGGCACACCGTGGATCTTCGGCACCGACGAGCCCGAGGAGTTCCTCACCGCGAACGGCTGGAAGACCACCGACCTGCGGCAGCCGGGCGAGCCCGGCGCGGGCGAGGGCCGCTGGCCGTACGACGTCCAGCCGAGGGACCGCCGGGGCGCCAACCGGCTGTGGCTGATCCGCGCCGAGATAGCGACGGCCTGATGGGTCAGCCGACCACGGACCTCCCGGTCTCGGACCTGCCGGTCTCGGACCTGCCGGTCTCGGACCGTCGGATCACCCTGGAGCGGATCGAGTCGTACCTGCCCGAGCGCAGCGTACGGATCGAGGAGCTGGGTGAGCGGCTGGGGCTGCGCCGGGCCGAGCTCGGGGTGTTCCGCAAGTTCTACGGCCTGGACACGCTCCGCTTCGACCCCGAGCTGCCGCTGCTCGACCTGCTGCGGCCGGCCGCGCGCGGCGCCCTGGCCGCCCTGCCGGAGGGCGGCCGGGTGGAGTACCTGGCCTACGCCCACGTCACCCAGGCGGTGGCCCCGGCCGACGTGGACATCGCCCAGGCGGTCGGCGAGGACCTCGGTCTCGACGGCACGGAGGCCTTCGGTCTCAGCCACCAGGCCTGCGTCAGCAGCCTGGGCGCCATCGAGGTGCTCGGCGAACTGCTGCGCGCGGAGGGCGCCGAGGGCGCGTACGCCCTGATGGTCACCGGTGAGCAGGCGTACTCGCCGATGGTCCAGCTCGTCCCCAACACCTCGATCATGGCCGACGCCGCCGCCTCCTGCCTGATCACCCTGGACGGCGAGGGCGATGTCGTCCGCTCCTTCGCCACCCGGACCCTGGGCGAGTACGCGCAGTGGCTGGAGCTGACCGCCGAGCAGAACACCGAGTTCGGGGAGCAGTACGGCAAGCGGATCTCCGAGGTCATCCACCAGGCCCTGACGGAGGCGGGACTGACGCTCGACGACGTCGACCTGGTGATCCCGCACAACGTCAACAAGCTGGCCTGGCGGCAGACCATCAAGGAGCTGAAGGTGGCGCCGGAGAAGGTCTTCCTGGACAACGTCCCGCGCTACAGCCACACCTTCGCCTCGGACGTCTTCGTCAACTACACCACCCTGCGGGACGAGGGCCGCCTCGTGGACGGCGCGCACTACCTGCTGGTCTCCGTCGGCCTGGGCGCGACCTTCGGCGCGATGGTGATCACCCACCGTGCGGGGGGCGCGACGTGATGGAGCGTCAGGAGATCCTGCTCGTCATCGAGAAGGCGCTCAGCGAGGTCCTGGAGCGGCCGGTCAGCGGGCTCACCGAGGAGACCGCGCTCTTCGACGAGCTCCAGCTCGAATCCATCGCCGTCCTGGGGCTCCTCATGACCGTCGAGGAGTCGACCGGGATCGCGGTCGACCCGGACGAGCTCGACATCGACCACCTGCGGACCATGCGGTCCTTCGCCGACTACGTCGAGGCCGCACTCCGCGAAGCAGAGGGGACGTCATGAGCGGACTCGCCGTCCGGGCCGCCGCGGCGGTGCGCTCGCCGCGGGGCCGGGCACCGGAGGACCGTCCGGCCGCGCTCGACTACTACCGCGACCTGCTCACCCCCTTCGGGGAGAAGCCGGACGAGGAGCTGCTGGGTCGCGGCGCGCACGTCCATCACCGGGACCTCGCGGACCTGCTCGTCGCCGACGAGGGCGTCGGCCGGAGCCGGCCGGAGCTGCTGATCGTCACCCACGCCCTGCCGGACGTGGTGCCGTTCACCGCCGTCGCGCCGCACCTGACGGGTCGCCTCGGCGGCCGGGCGGCCAATTTCGCGATCGTCCAGCAGGGCCTGGCCGCGCCCTTCACCGCGCTGCGGATCGCCTCGGCGTACCACCGCGCGGGGCGGGCCGCGGAGGTGGTGCTCGCGGTGCTCGAACAGACCACCCTGCCGACGCCCTTCCCGCTGGTCCAGGACACCCCGCTGATCGACTCGGCCGCGGCGGTCGTCCTCGGGACCTCCCCCGAAGGCGAGGGCGGCCTGGCGTTCGTCCGGGCGTACTCGGCCGCTTCGGCGGCGGCCGCCCTCGACCGCCCGGATCTCGGGGAGGACGGCACGCTCCTCGTGCTCGGGCCCTGGGTCACCGAGGACGTCCCGGAGCGCACCGCGGTGCACCGGGTGGCCCCGGGCAGCTACTGCACCAGCCTCTGGCTGGAGCTGGCCGATCACTGGCAGGAGTGGCGGGAGACGTACCGGCGGGTCGTCCTGTGCGACACCGACCCGCGCTCCGGCCGCAGCCACGTGGCGCTCTTCGCCCGCGGCGAGGGGTAACTCCCGCGCGGTCCGGGGTCAGCCCGTCCACCACGCCCCCGCCGTGGTGGACGGGCTCGCCCCCGGTTGGCCGTACGGGGCGGAACACCGGACCAGACGCTTCGCCGGGCCCGGCCCGGACTCGACAGACATCGGACAAGGCAACCGAAGGGAAGGTCGGAACACGATGACCACGGCTGAGACGCGGACCATCAGGCTGGACTCGGCGAGAGCCGGCACCGGCCCGGCGACCTGGGGGCAGCGGGCGATCTGGGGCGTCGTCACCCGGCTCGGCGACGACGCCCCCCGCTACAACGTGCCGGTTGACCTCCCCGTCAGCCCGCCCCGCCCCGTGTCCCGCGTCCTCGCGGACGTGACGGAGCTCCTCCTGCTCCACGACAGCCTGCACACCAGGTTCCTGTCCGACGGCGAGGACGGCCTGGAGCAGGTCGTGGACGGCAGCGGCGAGCTTCCGGTGGAGATCCGTACGTGCCCGGCGGCACGGGCCGCGGACGTCGGTGCCGCCCTGCTCAAGGAGCTCGCAGGGCGCTCCTTCGACCACACCCGGGAGTGGCCCCTGCGCGTCGGCCTCGTGGAGTCCGAGGGCCTGGTCCACCGGCTGGTGCTGGTCGGGGCGCACACCGGGATGGACTACTGGGGTCTCGGCATCCTGCTCCGCGACCTGGAGTCGGTCGTATCGGGGGAGACCGCCGCGTCGCTGCGCCTGGCGCGCCCCTCCCTCCAGCCCCTGGACGCCGCGGAGGTCCAGGCGTCGCCGCTCGGCCGTCGCCGGGACGAGGCGGCCCGCCGCTACTGGTGCGAGCAGTTGACCGCCGGGCCACGGCGGATCTTCCAGGACCCGGCGGCGCCGGAACTCGCGGACGACCCGGGCCGGATGTTCCCCAACGCGCTGCTGCGCTCGCCCGCCCTGGCGGTCGCCGTCGGGCGGGTGGCGGCCGAGCTGGAGGTGAGCGACGCCGCGGTGCTGCTCGGCGCGGCCTCCCACCAGCTGGCCAGGATGTCCGGGAGCAGCGACGTGCTGTTCCAGGTGGTCGTGGGCAACCGCTTCCAGCCCGCCGCCGCCGCGGCGGTCAGCACGGTGGCGCAGGAGGCACTGTTCCGGCTCACGGACGCGGACCGGGACTTCGAGGACGCGGTGCGGCGGACGCGGTCCGTCGCGTTCAGCGCGTTCCGCCACGCCTCGTACGACAAGTGGGCGCTGGACCGGGAGGTGGCGCTGCTCGTCGAGAAGGGCGAGGCGGCCGACCACTCGTACTGGTGGAACGACACCCGCGACCCGGCCGTCGGGCCGTTCGAGACCGTCGAGAGGCCGCGGGCCGCGCTGAGCGAGCTGATCGGCCGGACCGAGCTGAGCTGGCCGACGGAGTTCCTGCCCCGCAAGAACGTCTCGATGGCCGTGGACGTGCTGACCGCGCCGGGCGCCCTGGACCTCGCCATGACCGCCGACCCGGCCGTCCTCGGCCGCGACGGGATGGAGCGGTTCCTTCGCGGGGTCGAGCGGCTGATCGTCGCCGAGGCGATCGCGCTGGGGGACTGATGAGCGCCCTGACGACCGCGCGGTACGCGGGAATCGCCTGGACGGGCGAGGGGTACGAGGTCGAGGTCCTGGACGGCGCCGGGCGCCGGGTGGTGGAGCCGAGCGGCTGGAGCGGCGCCCAGACCGCCGAACTCATCGCCTGGCTGCGGGACTTCGACGGCGGGCGGGCGCCCGCCGTGGTCCTGGACAGCACCAACGGCCTGCTCGACGGCCCGATGACGGCGGCCGGCCTGGAGGTCTACCGCGCGGATCCCTGGCTGCTGCCGCCGCGGCCGGGCTTCGGCTCCGTCCCGGCCGCACGGCTGGCGGAGCGGGCCAGGACCGCGCCCGGCGAGCTGGCCCGGGTCACCGCCGAGGGCGGCACGCTGACCGGCCGCGCCGAGGAGTACTTCGACGGGGTGAGGCGCGGCGAGCCGATGGTCGCGGAGCTGACGGCGGCCGGGCGCTGCTTCGAGCACGGCCGCCGGGACACCCCGCGGGTCGCGCTCACCTTCGACGACGGCCCCGATCCGGTGTTCACCCGACAGGTGCTGGACATCCTGGAGCGTTACGGAGCCCGGGCGACCTTCTTCTGCGTCGGGCACCACGTCGCGGCGCTGCCCGACCTCGTACGCCGGACCGCCGCCGCCGGCCACGAGCTGGGGAACCACTCCTGGTCGCACCCCTACCTGCCCGACCTCACGCCGGAGCAACTGCGCGAGCAGCTCGACCGGACGGCGGAGGCCGTGGCCAAGGTGACCGGCGAGGAGGCCCCGACCCGGTTCCGGCCGCCGTACGGCGCGCTGAGCCCCGAGGTGCTGGCCGCCCTGGAGGGGTATCCGACCACGCTGACGATGTGGGACGTGGACACCCGCGACTGGGCGCGGCCGGGTGCGGAGCGGATCGCCGCGACCGTCCTGGAGTCCGCGGGCCCGGGCTCGGTGGTGCTGATGCACGAGGGCGCCGGCGATCGCGCCCAGACCGTGGAGGCCCTTCCGTCGATCGTCGAGGGCCTGCTCGAACGCGGCCTGGAGCTGGTCACCGTGGCGGAACTGGCCACGCCCACCGCCCGATGAAGACCACGATCAACGACCGAAGGGTTTGAACAGTCATGGAAGAACGCTTGGCGGACCACACCGCGGCGGACGCACCGCCGCCGACGAAGGACGGGCCCGACGGGCCGCCGCCGTCGGGGGCGTCGTCCCCCGGGGTGCCGCCCTCGGGAGAGCCGGCGATCTGGTCCCGTAATTTCCAGTTCTACTTCACGGCCCGCAGCGCGGGTCTGCTCAGCTGGGCCATGCTGCCGGTCGCGGTCTCGGCCGGTCTGCTCAGCGGCGGGTACGGGCTGGACACCGCCGGGTACTCGATGGCCTTCCTGGTCGCCCCGTTCGCCGGTCTTGTGCTGTTCGGCGGGGTGCTCGCCGACCGGTTCACCGCCCGCCGGATGATGATCATCGCGGACATCGCCAACCTCACCGCCCACATCCTGCTCGCCCTCCTGTTCATCCACGGCATCGACCATCTCTGGCAGCTGTACGGGCTGTTGGTGGTGGCCGGTACGGCGAACGCGCTGTTCCAGCCGGGCGCCTCCTCGACCGTCCCGTTGGTCTCCCGGGACGTGCAGGGCGCGAACGGCGTGCTGCGCACCTCCGAGGCGATCACCGGCCTCGGCGGCCCGGCGCTGGCCGGCGCCCTGGTCGGGTTCGGGTCCACCGGCTGGGTGATGGTGATCTCCGCCGTCGCCTACGGGACCAGCGCGATCTGCCTGTTCGTGCTCCGGCTCGGTGTGGTGCCCGCGCCGCCGCCCGGCCAGAGCCTGTGGCGCAATCTGGCGGTCGGCTGGCAGGAGTTCACGTCCCGTAGCTGGCTCTGGGGCGTGATCCTGGTCTGGATGTTCTACGCGGTGCTCTCCTGGGGGCCGCAGCTGTCGGTGGCCGCCGGCGTCATCGTGCCCGAGCACGGCGCGTCCGCCTTCGGTCTGATCAACGCCGCGCTGGGCGCCGGCACCGTCGCCGGTGGCCTCCTCGCGATCCGTTACAAGCCCCAGCGGCCGCTCGCCGCCGGGGCCGTGGCGATGATGGCCTACCCGATCTACCCGCTCGGCATCGTGCTCGGCTGGCCGGTCTGGATGCTCGCCGTCGCCCAGGTCCTGGTCGGCGCCGGGATCGGCGTCTGGGGCGTCATGTGGGCCACCAGCGTGCAGACCCAGGTGCCGGGCGAGGTGCTGAACCGCGTCCACGCCTACGAGGTCGCGGGCTCCGTCGGCATGTACCCGATCGGCAGCGCGCTGGCAGGACCCGCCGTCGGCGCGTTCGGCACCGACGCGGTGCTCCTCGTGGGCGTCGTGGTCTCCTTCCTCACCGCCGCCGCGCTCCTGGCCGCCCGACCGATACGGACCCTCCAACGTGTCCCGGACCGCGTCTGATCAGGTTCTGAGCAGGTGAGGACGCCCGCCGAGGGCGTGCACTACCTGGTCCGCCGGAGCGCGGAGGTCCTCGACGCGCTGCCCGTCGCCGCCGCGGACCGGGCGGCCGCCTCGGAACTGCCGCCGTGGCGCGCCGTGGAGCACGCCGCTTCGCGGACCCTGCTGCGGGCCCTGCTGCGGGAGATCGGCGAGGACCTCCGGGGCGGGCCGGTCGCCGCCCTCCCGAGCGGCCGGCCGTACCTGCCCGACCGGCCCGACCTGGGTGTGAGCCTCTCGCACTCCTCGGGCTGGGTCGCCGCGGCCGTCGGCAGGAACCGTGACGTCGGCGTCGACGTGCAGACCCCGTACCCCGTCGGCGACCGCATGCTGCGGCTGTGCTGCGCGCCCGGCGACGCCGAGGCGCTGTCCGGCATGCCCGAGGCCCGGCGCAGACGGGAGTTCGCCTGGATCTTCACCGTCCAGGAGGCGTGCGTGAAGGCCGTCGGCGCGGGTTTCTCCGGCCGCCCGTGGAGCGTCCCGGTGGCGCTCGGACAGCGGAACGGCGACTGGGAGCGGGTCGGCTGGTGCGCTCCCCGCGGCCGGCAGCCGGTGCCGGCCGGCTGCGCCTGGACCGAGCGGGAGGCGTTCCGACCCGAGCGGGAGGCGTTCCGACAGGCGGGCGCCGGTGGCGGTGACGGGTTGTGAGCCCGTAGAACACCACCTGCGACCGGTACGCGGAACGAGAGGGCATCATGAGCGCCACCACAGCACCCACCGCCGACCCGACGGGCGACGGCGACGGCCTGGTCGTCACCGAGCGGACCCGGCTGCGGCGGATGCGCGAGCAGGGCAGCCACCGGCGGGCCGATCTGGACGCCGTGCTCGCGGCGGGCTTCCTCTGCCACCTCGGGGTCCCCGTCGACGGGACGACGATGGTCGTGCCCACCGCGTACGGCGTGGACGGCGACCGGCTCTACCTCCACGGTTCGGTCGCGAGCCGCAGTCTGGTCCAGGCCCCCGACACCACCGTCTGCGTCACGGTCACCCACGTCGACGGTCTCGTCCTCGCCCGCTCCGTCTTCGAGCACGGGGTGAACTACCGCTGCGCGACGGTCTACGGCATACCGCGGATCGTGACCGACCCGGAGGAGAAGCTGCGCGGGCTGCGGGCGCTCACCGAGCAGAGCGCGCCGGGTCAGTGGGAGTACGTGCGGCAGCCCAGCCGCAAGGAGCTCGCCGCGACCGCCGTCCTCGCGCTCGACCTCACCGAGGCCTCGGTGAAGACCCGCAGCGGCCCGCCGGACGACGGCGACTCCGAGGACGCGGAGCTCGGCCTCTGGGCGGGTGTCCTGCCCGTCGTGACCACCTTCGGCGAGCCGGTCACCGACCCCGTCCTGCCCGAGGACCTCGCCCCGCCCGCGCACGTCGCCGAGCGCGCCGGGCGCGTGCTGGGGGAGTGAGGGCGTTCAGGCCGGGGCGGTGTTCCCCGCCAGGGCCTGGACGGTCAGGCGGCTGAGGTGGCCCTCGTCCGCCAGGACGTCCACCGAGGTGATCCGGCCGTCGAGCACGGTGAAGGAGAAGACCGTGTCGGGCCGTCCGCCGCGGTCGCGGACCAGGCCCGCCGCCCCGTCCACCAGGGCCGGGCGGGCCTCCCGGGTCCGCCCGGCGAGGGCCAGGGCCACCGGCCCCGCCCCGTGCGCGGGCGCCACCCCGGCGCGTACGGCGGTGGGGTCGGCCCGCAGCGCCACATCCGGGTCGAGGAGCGCGCGCAGCGCCTCGGAGTCCTCGGCCCGCGCGGCCGCCAGGCAGGCGGCGACGGTCTCCCGCTGACGGGCCGGGTCGGGTTCCGGCATCTCCTCGGTGCCCTCCACCCGGTGCCGGGCATGGGCGGCCAGCTGCCGGGCCGCGGCCGGGGTGCGTTCCAGGCTCCGGGCGATCTTCTCGTACGGGACGTCGAACAGGTCGTGGAGGACGAAGGCGAGCCGCTCGGGCGGGGTGAGCGTGTCCAGGGCCGTCAGGAGGGCGGGGTCGGGGCCCGCCGGGTCAGGGCGGACGGGGGCCCAGGGATCCCACGGGGCGGTGCGGTGGGCCTCGCGTGCGCGGAGCCGTTCGAGGCAGGTCCGGGCCAGGGCGTCGAGCACCCGTCCGCCGGCGGTGGGGCGGCGGGCCGTCTCCGGTGCCGACCCGGGTACCGACCCCGGTATCGACTCGTGGACCGCTTCCCGCACCGACTCCCGGACCGCGTCCCGTAC
Source organism: Streptomyces sp. NPDC058650 (assembly GCF_042717315.1). Classification (NCBI taxonomy): domain Bacteria; kingdom Bacillati; phylum Actinomycetota; class Actinomycetes; order Kitasatosporales; family Streptomycetaceae; genus Streptomyces; species Streptomyces sp. NPDC058650. The sequence goes on along the minus strand of NZ_JBHXRL010000001.1, from coordinate 103,060 downwards.
CGCCTCCTCGGCCTCGTCGAACGAGCCGAGCATCCGGTACGCCACGGCCTTCAGTTGCGGCTCGCGCTCCTCGGCGCGGCCGGCGGGGACGTCGTCGTCATCCACGGGTCGTGACCTCCGTGAGGCAAGGCGGGGCGAGGCGGAAGCGGGGCCGTGAGCGGGGGCCGGGAGCGGGGTCGGGGCCGGGAGCGGGTGCAGGGTGCGGCCGTCGTCGGGGCGCCCTGAGGGACGCCCCGACGCGACCGGGGTGCGCCCGGCGTCAGTCGCCGTGGCCGGTGCCCCCACTGCCGAAGCCGCCGCTGGAGATCCCGCCCCACTTGCGCTTCTCCTCGCTCGGCGGGTCCGGCGAGGTCTCGGTGCCCGACGTACCGGAGTCCTTGAGCTGGTAGGGCATGAGGCGGTGTGCGCCGTCGGTCTGCGGCATCTCCGCGGGCCTGCGGTACTCGGACATCTCGCCGGGCAGCCGGTCGGTGTCCGGCCGGTGTGGCTGCTCCTCCGGTGTGGGCGTCGCGGACTCGCGGCGGCGGATCCGGTAGCCGAACCAGAAGGCGCCGATGAGTATCGCGACGAGGACGAGCCCGCCGAGGACCTGTCCGAGACCCGACTGCCAGACTCCAGCGGCCAGGACCTCTGCTGCGCTGAGAGTGTTCATACCTCAGGATTACCCGATTCCGCTTCCTCGACCCGTCGGGTGGACCCACCTCGGCGATTTCCCCGACGATTTTTCCGGAGATCCCTGAAACATTTCCGCATCCCCGTCGCGTCAATGAGGTGTACGGCGACCACACCATGTGACCGCGAGGGAAAGGAGGGGCATGAGAAAGTCCCGCGCGGACGAGTTCCTGGAGTTCGCCTCCGCACGCACGGGGCACCTGTTCCGTTCCGCATGCCTGCTGACCAGCGGTGACACCCACCTCGCCGAGGATCTCACGCAGGAGACGCTCGGTCGGATGTACGCCCTGTGGGGCCGGATGGCGCGGATCGGCAACCCCGCCGCGTACGCCCAGACCGTGCTCGTCCGCACGTTCCTCAGCCACCAGCGGCGTCGCTCCGCCACCGAGCGGCCCCTCGGCGAGCTGCCCGACCGCGCACCCGAGAACGGCGAGGACCCGGCACTCCGGATCGCGCTGCTCGACGCGCTGGCCGGACTGGCGCCCAAGGACCGGGCGGTCGTGGTGCTGCGGTACTGGGAGGACCGCAGCATCGAGGAGACCGCCGACGCCCTGCACGTCAGCTCGGCGGCTGTCCGCACCCGCTCCGTACGGGCGCTGGCCAAGCTGCGCGAACGGCTCGGCGGCAACATCGCCGAGTTCGCCGCCCGCTGACCCGCTGACCCGCTGACGCGCAGACCCGTAGACCCGTAGACCCTCTCCCCTCCATCAGACTTCACATCCACGAACCGGAAACGGTGGTTTCGGCATGCCTCAGAACGAAGGTTCCCCGCACGAGGGCTTCGAGGAAGAGCTCGGCGCGATCCTGCGCAGCACCGGCGAAGGCTTCTCCGTCGACGGCCGGCGTGAGCTCGTCGCGGGCGGACTCACCCGCGGCCGGCGCCGCCTGGTGCGCCGCCGCCTCGCGGTGACCGGCGGCGCCCTCGCGCTCGCCGCCGTCGGCATCGGCGGCGTGTACGGCGGGTCGCTCCTCGGCCCCGGCGGCAAGGCGACGGCCGCCGGCGTGGCCGCGGCTCCCAAGCCGACCAGCGATACCGCCTTGCCCACGGAGCCGAGCCAGGCGGAGAAGCGGCGCCAGGCGCAGATCCCGGTCAAGGACATCGCGGCCGTGATCCAGGCCAACACCCCTGCGGGGAACTGGCAGTTCGACAACCTGGACGGCGCGGGCCACGCGGCCCTCGGGATCTACGACGACGGCAACGGCAAGGCCGCCGTCTCCGTCGGCCTCTACCGGTCCGGCGGCGACGGCGAGGCCGGCGCGGGGCAGGTCGAGTGCCCGAGCAAGGTCCACGTCGACTTCGACACGTGCACCACCGACCGGCTGCCGGGCGGCGACCGGCTGATGGTCATCCAGGGGTACGAGTACCCCGACAGGCGCGAGGAGACCAAGAACTGGCGGGCGGTCCTGCTCACCAAGGACGGCTTCCTGGTCGACGCGAGCGAGTACAACGCCGCCGCCCAGAAGGGCGCTGCGATCAGCCGTGAGAACCCGCCCTTCACCGCCGCCCAGCTGAAGGCCCTCGTCACGTCCGAGGACTGGCGCCCGCTGCTCCGACAGCTGCCCACGCGCGAGCAGGTGGAGGTCTCCCCGGGTGAGGCCCAGCGGCCCGCCGAGCCCCGCGGCGAAGCCGTCCAGGCCACCCTGCGCTCCCTGCTTCCCAAGGGGCTGAAGGTCACGGACAAGGGCGGCGAGGGCGAGTACGGCTTCCTGGTCGTCGACGACGGCAACGGCAAGAGCTTCGTCCAGATCAACGTCCAGCCGAACATGAAGGGCGCGGCCGACTCCATCTTCGGCAGCGGGGACGTCACCGTCCTGCCCGACGGCCGCAAGGTCAAGCTCACCCAGCAGCCCGGCGAGAAGGGCGGCTCCGGTGTCGTCATGTGGACCGCCGACACCATCACGCACACGGGCTTCCGGGTCGTCGTCTCCGGCTTCAACACCGGTGCGCAGCACGAGCCCGCCACACGCGCCGAGCCCGCGCTGTCGATAGAGCAGCTGAAGGCCATCGCACTGAGCCCGAAGTGGCAGAAGCTCCCCATGAAGTAACTCCTGAGTCGACGGGGGAGCAGGGGAGGGGTGGCGGGCTCGGCCCACCACCCCTCCCCGCACGTCTACTTGGCGTCCGCGTACCGCTCGACCGTCGCCGTCGTGAACGGGAACCGCACCGGCGTCTCTCCGAACGCGATCCGTCCCGCCTCGTCCCCGGCCGCCCTGATCGCGGCCGTCACCGCCTCCGCCTCCTCCGCGGGGCAGTGCACGATCACCTCGTCGTGCTGGAAGAAGACCAGCTCCGCCCGCATCCCCCCGAGGGCGCGCCGCAGCGACGCCAGCATCAGCAGCGCCCAGTCGGCGGCGCTTCCCTGCACGACGAAGTTACGGGTGAAGCGGCCGCGCGCCCGGGCGTTCCCCGAGGCGTATCCCGGGACGAACCCGTCCTCCGCCGCCGCCGGTTCGCCGCTCTCCTGGGGCAGCCCGGCCTCGTCGTCGTCGCCCGCGCCGACCGCCCGCGGGCTGGTCCTGCCGAGCCAGGTCCGCACGAGCCGGCCGTCCTCGCCGGCCTTCGCCGCGTCGTCGACATAGGCCACGGCCAGCGGGAAGCGGCGCCGCAGCGCCGCCAGGTTCTTCAGGCCGTCGCCGCTGGTCTGCCCGTAGATCGCGCCGAGCAGCGCGATCTTGGCGTGGTCGCGGTCGCCGGAGAAGGCCCGGTCCGACAGGCGCGTGTACAGGTCGTCGGGGTGGCCCGCGACCTCCATCAGGCCCGGGTCCCGGGAGATCGCGGCGAGGACGCGCGGCTCCATCTGGTCGGCGTCCGCGACCACGAGGCGCCAGCCCTCGTCGGCGACCACCGCCCGCCGGATCACCTTCGGGATCTGGAGCGCCCCGCCGCCGTTGGTCGTCCAGCGTCCGCTGACCGTGCCGCCCGGCAGGTACTCGGGCCGGAAGCGGCCGTCCCTGACCCAGTCGGCCAGCCACGACCAGCCGTGCGCCGTCCAGATCCGGTACAGCTTCTTGTACGCGATGAGCGGCTCCACCGCCGGGTGGTCGACCTCCTCCAGCTCCCAGCGGCGGGTGGACTTCAGCCGGATGCCGGCCTGCTGGAACGCCTTCACCACGTCGGCGGGCAGGTCCGGCCGGACCCGCCGCCCGAAGGCCGCGGACACCTCGTCCGCGAGCTCGGCGAGGCGGCGCGGCTCGCCCCCGCCCGCGTACCGCTCGCCGAGCAGCTCGTGCAGCAGGTCCCGGTGCACGTCCGCCCGCCACGGCAGCCCCGCCCGGTGCATCTCGGCGGCGACCAGCATCCCCGCCGACTCGGCGGCCGTGAGCAGCCGCATCCTGCCCGGGTGCTCGGCCCGGTCGTGCCGGGCGAGCTGCTCCGCGTAGACCGCGAGGAGCCCCTCGAAGGGCACGGAGGCGACGGGCCGCGGCTCGAAGAGCGAGTCCTGCGAACCCGGCTCGGCGGCGCGCTGCGGCGGATCGGGCGGTACGGGGGCGTTCCGCAGGCGCGCCCAGGCCGCCGCCGCCGAGCGGGGCTCCCCGAGCCGTCCCTCGTGCCCGAGGAGGAGCTGCTCGGCGTCCTCCACGTCGTAGCACCGCTCGACCCGTACCCCGGCGGCGAGCAGCCGGGGATACACCTCGGCCGTCGACCGCCACACCCAGCGGGCCACCTCGGGGCGGGCGCGCACGGCGGCCACCAGGTCCGGCTCGCGCCGCACCTCCCCGGTGGGCAGCCCGTCCTGGCCGAGGGGCACGAGCAGCGCCCCGTCCCCCTCGGCTTCGGCGGCCAGCGCCCACCTCTCGCTCATGGGTGCGAGTCTGGCACCCGCCACTGACAGCGCCCGGGAGGCGGGCCGGACCCGGAAGGGCTACGCCGCCGCGTGGAAGAGCGCGGCGGCCTCGCCGCGCGAGTCGACGCCCAGCTTGTTCAGGATGTTCGCGACGTGGAACTTCACCGTCGACTCGCTGATGTGCAGCTCCTCCGCGATCCGCCGGTTCCGGTGCCCGAGCGCCAGGTGCCGCAGCACCTCCACCTCCCGCTCGCCGAGCCCGGTCAGCGGGTGCGCCGCCTCGACCGGCGCCTCCGGGGTCGCCAGCGGGACGACCGCCGTGATCGTCGTGCCCCAGCCCGGCACCGCGTCCATGTCGAGCCGTCCGCCGAGCACGTCGAGCCGGTCCCGGATGCTGCCCGCCCCCAGGTCGCACGGGGCCAGGGCGCCCGCCCCGTCGTCCCGCACCGAGGCCCTCAGCTCGTGCTCGGTCAGCTGCCAGCCGACGTGGACCCGGCGCACCGAGTCCTGCTCCAGGACGATCAGGAGCAGCGCCCGGACGATCGCCCGCGCGCTGTGCGCGACGTCCGCCGCGAGCGAGCGGTCGGAGTCCGGCGCACCCAGGTCGAGCCGGACCGCGCTGTGCCGCAGCATCGGCCGCAGCTCGCCGGCGAGCCGCTCGAAGGCGTCCCGCGCGGGCTCCTCGGCGAGCGCGCGGTCCCGTCGCTGCTCGGCCCGCATCTCGATCAGCGCCGTCGCGGCCAGGTCGGTCGCGGTCGTCCGGGCCGTCGTGTCGTCGAGGGCCCGGCTGCGCAGCACCCCGAGGACCCCGGAGAGCGCGGCAGCGTGCGCCGTCGACAGCTCCGCGATGACCCGGGCCCGGGTGTCGGCCGCCGCGCGCGAACGGGCCAGGGCCCCCGGCATGGCCTCCGTCGCGAACCGGTCGAAGTGGCTGGTCACCAGGTTCCACAGAGCCTGCGCCACGGTCAGCTCGGCCGCGCCCGCCGGGGCGGCGCCGTCCTCCCGTACGAGCACGAGGACCGCTCCGCGCCGGGTCGCGTCGCTCTTCACGGCGACGACCTCGCGCGCCCGGCCGCCGATCGTCGCGACGCCCTGCCAGGGGCTCCCGGGGACGCCCGCCAGGAGCAGCGGCGTCAGTTCGGCGGCGGTCAGCAGTTCCGTACCGCCGAGGGACTTGAAGGGGGAGTGGGCGCAGTGGGTGGAGAGTTCGGCGGCGTCCACGTGCGGGATCAGCGGCGCGAGGGCGGCGGAGACCTGGGGGAGGATCCCGCCGAGCGGCTGCCGGAGGATCTCGTACGCGGAGGTCAGGGTGAGCGCGTCCATGCGGTTCAGCGTACGGGGGCGAGAGGTGATCCCGGCCGGTCTTTCGGACAGGTGGGACTGGCCGTTCGGAGGGCGGGGAGCGGAGGGGGCGGGGCGCAGGCTGGAGCACGTCGAGGAACGAGAGACACCCGAACGGGCAGCGCTGGAGGCTGAGATGGAAGCGATCGTCTACGAGGAGTTCGGCGGCCCCGAGGTGCTGCGCCACGCGACCGGCGTCGCCGTGCCGCAGCCCGGCCCCGGCGAGGTCCGGGTCAGGGTGGCGGCGGTGGGCGTCAACCCGTTGGACTGGAAGCGGCGTTACGGCTGGGTCGAGGAGTTCTACCCGACGACCTTCCCCGCCGTCCCCGGCCTGGAGTTCGCCGGCACCGTCGACGCGCTCGGCGAGGGCGTCACCGATCTCGCCGTCGGCGACGAGGTCCTCGGCTGGACGAAGACCGGCGCCTACGCCGCGTACGCCATCGCCGGCATCGTCGCGCCCAAGCCCGCCGAGCTCTCCTGGGAGGCCGCCGCGAGCCTGCCGGTGGCGGGGGAGACGGCCCAGCGGGTCCTGGACCTGATCGGCGTGCGGGAGGGCGAGACGCTCTTCCTGCACGGGGCGGCGGGCGTCGTCGGCTCGGTGGCCGTCCAGCTCGCCGTCGCGGCCGGCATCACGGTCGTCGGCAGCGCCTCGGAGTCCAACCACGCGTACCTGCGGGAGCTCGGCGCGATTCCGGTGGCGTACGGGGAGGGCCTGGCCGAGCGGGTGCGGGCCGCCGCGCCGGGCGGCGTCGACGCGGTCTTCGACGCGGCGGGGCACGGCGTGCTGCCGGTCGCGATCGAGCTCCTGGGCGGGGAGGGCACGGCGCGGAAGGAGCGGATCGCGACGATCGCGGCGACGGACGCGGCGGAGTACGGGATCGCCTTCTCGGGCGTCACGGGCGCCCCGGACGTCGTCCGCGCCGCGCTCACGGCCCAGGCCCGGCAGGCGGTGGAGGGCACCCTCGCGGTCCGGCTCGCCGACACGCTCCCCCTGAAGGAGGCGGCCCGCGCCCAGGAGCTGAGCGAATCGGGCCACGTACGGGGCAAGTTGGTGCTGGTCCCGTAGGGCGCCGCCCGGCCCGAATGTCGGTGGAGGCCGTCGGCGGACGGTGAGAGGATCCCTCCGCTGTGAGGCCCGGATCCGACCGCGGAAGGCGACGACGACGATGATGTACGCGATACCCCTGGGGGACGACGGCGCGGAGCTGCGCCCGCTCGAACCGTGGCAGGCCGAGGAGTTCCTGGCGCACATGGACCGGGGGCGGGAGTTCATCGGCGCCCGCAACGGCCTGCCCGACGTCGTGACCGACCTGGAGTCGAGCCGGGCCTTCCTCCGGCTGTACGCGGAGAAGGTGGCGGCCGACACGGGCCGGATCTGCGGCATCTGGTCGGCGGAAGGGACGCTCGTCGGCGCGGTCATCCTCCGGACGCTGAACACCGCGAGCGGCAGGGCCGAGGCGGGCTGCTGGCTGGAACCGGCCGGGGTCGGCAAGGGCCTGGTGACCCGGGCCGCGCGGGCGCTCATCGACTGGGCGATCGAGGTGCGGGGCATCCGCCGCGTGGAGTGGGTGGTCTCCTCCGGCAACGAGCCGAGCATCGCCGTGGCCCGGCGCCTTGGCATGACGCGCGACGGTGTCCTGCGCGAGAGCTACGCCTACCGGGGCGAGGTGCACGACGAGGAGGTCTGGTCGGTCCTCGCGCCGGAGTGGCGCGCGGCGAAGCCGGCGGACTCCGCTTCGTAGCCGTCCGCGCGAGGGGCAGGGCTCCACGCGCGCGTGGAGCCGGCCTTTCCCGTCCCCGCGCGCGGATGGAGGGGCGGTGACCCGGCTCCGACCCTTGTCACCGCCCCGTGTCCCACCATCGCCGCTCAGCGCGTGAGGCGCCACGCGGGGAGGGCCGACGCGGCGACCGCGACCGCCGCGCAGACCGCCGCCGCGGCGCCGACCGTGGCCCAGGGGAGGACCAGCGCCACCGGGGCCGAGAGGGCCGCCAGGCCCGCGCCCAGGGTGCCGAGGACGGCCGCCGTCACCGCGAGGCCGAGCAGCGCCCCGATCGCGGTGGCGAGCGCGGCCTCGCCCGTGACCACGCGCAGGATCTGGGCCCGGGTGGCGCCGGCCAGCCGGAGGGAGGCCAGTTCCCCGCCGCGTACGGAGGTCGCCATGAGGAGCGTGTTGGCGAGGCCGATCACCGTGTAGACGAGGGCGATGCCGAGGACCAGGATCATGCCGAGCCGGGTCTGCGGACTGCTCGGCGGATGGTCGGCGGCGGCCCACGCGTCGGCGGTCCTGACGGTCCCGCCGCTCGCCTCCAGGGCCCGCACGGTGGCCGCGCCGCCACCGCGTGCCTCGATCCGGTCGAGGGCGGCGCCGGGCGCGTTCGCCCGGGTCACGTACGGTCCGTTGTCGCCGGTCCCGCGCGCGAGGACGGCCACGACCCGGAGCCCTACGGGACCGCTCCCGTCCGCGCGCCAGATCCCGACGGTCTCGCCGACCCGGTGCCGCTCGAACTCCTCGTTGACGACGATCGACCGGTCGTCGAGGTCCCTCAGGTCCCCCGCGACCAGGGGCAGCCGCGCGAGCTCCGCGAAGGCCGCCGGGTCGGCGACCGCCCGCGCCCCGTACTTGACGACGGCCTCGGCCCCGTCCCGTACGAAGAGGGAGGTCGACGCGGTGGGGGAGACGACGGCCCCGTCCGGAGCTCTGGTCACCGCCCTCAACTCCTCGCCGCTCACCACGTACTGAGCGGTCGTCTGCTCCCGCGCCTCGACGCCCCGCGTCCGTGTGACGCTCGCCGCCGACCCGAAGAGCGTCCCGGCGAGCGCCACGGTCACGAGCACGGGCGCGGCGACGGCGGCGGTACGGCGTACGGAGGCGGCGCTGTTCTCCCGTACGAGCGTCCCCACGGCCCCGCGCAGCCGCAGCAGGCGTGCCACGGGCCGGACCAGGAGCGGGGAGAGCAGGGCGACGCCGCCGATCAGGAGCATCGGGAGGGTCGTGTACGTCTTCCGCTTGAGCAGCTCCGACGGTTCGGTGACGCACGTCCAGACGAGCAGCCCGAGCCCCGTGAGCAGCAGCCCCGTGCCGAGCAGGGCCCGGCCGAGGGGTAGGACGTCGGCGTCGACGTCCGCCTCGCGGAGCGCGGCCGTCGGGCCGACCTTCCCGGCCCGGCGGGACGCGGCGACGGCCCCGGCGAGGGCGACGGTCAGGCCCGTCCAGAAGGCGAGGTGGAAGGGCCAGGTCGCGTCGCCGACCGCGAACCACTCGGGCGCCAGGCCGCCGTCGACGAGCGTCCGGGCGAGCAGGGGCGCGCCGAGGGCGCCGAGCGCGCACCCGGTGGCGGAGGCGAGCACGCCGAGCGCCGTCGCCTCGGCGAGGAGCATGCGGCGGACCTGCCCGGGGGTGGCTCCGGCGGTCCGGAGCAGGCCGAACTCGCGTCGCCGCAGGGCGACGGCGAAGGCGAACGTGGAGGCGACGACGAAGACGGAGACGAAGGCGGTGACGCCGCCGGTGGTGCCGAGGAGGGCGTTGAGGCCGACGAGGGCCTGGGCGTCCCGCTCGGGGTCGGGATCGGCGTCGCGCCGTTCGTCGCCCGTGAGGACCCGGGCGCGGTCGCCGACCAGGGCCCGGACCTCGGCGGCGGGGGCGTCGACGCCGACGGCGTCGGGACCGCCGGAGGTGGTGAGCGTCCAGCGGGTGCGGAGCTCGCGCAGCAGTTCTTTGTCCACAGGCTGTGGACGGTCGAGCCGCTGCGCTACGGAGACGGTGTCCGGACCGCGCCGCACGTCGAGCGTCAGCCGGTCCTGGCCCTGGACGACGACGGGCGAGGAGGCGAACCGCTGGGGAGAACGCTCGGGCGCGTGAAAGGTGGCGGAGAGGCCGAGGCCCATGGTGGCGAGCAGCCCGACGCCGAGGGCGAGGGCGAGGAAACCACCGAGGAAGGAGGCCCAGCGGGCGCGCAGCCCGGAGAGGACGACGATCAGCATGCCGGACTCCTCACGGGGTCGCCGGAACGGGCCAGGGAGGCCCTGGTGGCCTGGGAGGTCCCGGAAGCCTCGGTGGCCCCGGAGGCCCTGGTGACCCCGGAAGCCTCGGTGGCCCGGGTGGCCCCGGAAGCCCCGGAAGCCCCGGAAGCCCCGGAGGCCCTGGTGGCCCCGGAAGTCCCCGTGGCCCCGGTTACCTCGGAGGCCTCAAGCCCCGCCATCCGGGCCGCGACCGACTCCACCGTCGGCGCCGCCAGTTCGCCCGCGAGGCGTCCGTCGACCAGGAAGACCACCCGGTCCGCGCGTGCCGCCGCCACCGGGTCGTGGGTGACCATGACGATCGTCTGGCCGTCCTCGTCGACGAGCCGGCGCAGCATGGCCAGGACCTCGCGGCTCGTCGTCGAGTCCAGCGCGCCCGTCGGCTCGTCCCCGAAGAGGACGGCGGGCGCGGTGATCAACGCCCGGGCGATCGCGACCCGTTGCTGCTGCCCGCCGGAGAGTTCCCCGGGCCGGTGCCGTTCCCGCCCGGCGAGCCCGACGCGCGCGAGGGCTTCCCGCACCTCCGTACGGGAGGGCCGGCGGCCGGCGAGGCGGAGCGGCAGGGCCACGTTCTGCGCGGCCGTCAGGCTGGGCAGCAGGTTGAAGGACTGGAAGACGAAGCCGATCCGGTCCCGCCGCAGCAGGGTCAGACGCCGCTCGCTCAGCCCCTCCAGGGCGGTGCCGCCGACCTCGACGCTCCCGGACGTGGGCCGGTCGAGCCCGGCCGCGCACTGGAGCAGCGTGGACTTGCCGGATCCCGAGGGGCCCATGACGGCGGTGAAGGTCCCGGCGGCGAAGTCGAGGTCGACGCCGTCGAGGGCGCGGACGTCACGGTGGTGGCGGGTGAGCCCCCGGAGCCGTACGGCGGCGGCGGTGGTGGTCGTGGTCTTCGTCATGGCTCAAGCGAACCGTTTCCGCCCCTGCCGATCACGACCACTGCCGGGCGTCCGGGGGGTAGGGCCAGGCCTACCGTTCCCGTACGGCCTTCACGAACACGTCCAGCGCGTCGAGGGGTTCGCGCCCGCCGAGCAGCGCGCGCAGGTCGCTCTCGACGCCCGTCCCGTCCAGGAAGCCGTGCGCGATCGCCGAGTACGTGCTCGCCAGCATCGGCACCTGGAAGGGCACGGCCCCGGAGGCGGCGACGGCGGCGCGGGCGTCGGCGAGCGTGCCCGGGGCGTACGTGGCTCCCAGGGCCTCCGCGAGGTCGGCGCCGCCGAGGGGGCGCTCGCCGACGAGCTCGTAGACGCGGTCGCGGTGGGCGGCGGGGTCCGTGGCGACGGCGACGGCGACGTCGGCGAGGTCCGCGCGGGCGACGGCGGCGAGCCGGCCCTCGCCGAGGGGCCCGGTGATGCGGTTCTCGGCGTCCGGGGCGGCGATCCAGGTGAGGAACTCCGCGTAGAGGCCGTTGCGGAGGATCGTCCAGTCGAGCGTGGCGGACCGCCGGAGCCGCCGCTCGGTCCAGCGGTGGGCGAGCGCGTACGTCAGGTGGTCGCCGTCGCCGGAGAGGCTCGTGTAGACGACGTGCCGGACGCCGGCCCGCTCGGCGGCGGAGATCGCGGCCTCGTGGCGGGCGACGACCGTGTCGTCCTCCCCGTATCCGGCGGAGACCAGGAGCAGGGTGTCGACCCCGGCGAAGGCCTCCGGCAGGGTCCCGGGCGCGTCGAAGTCGACGCGGCGGGTGCCGGGCAGTCCCGCCCGGGTGCCGAGGACGACGTCGTCGCGGCCGGCGAGGCGGGCGGCGACGAGAGAGCCGAGGGCGCCGGAGACGCCGGTGACGAGCAGCATGGTTTCCCCCTGGGGTGGTGACGGCTGAGACCGCTGAGACCATCGTGGGGGGACGGCGAAGATCGCGGAAGGAGGCACTTTGATGTCCGAAGGGCACACGGAGGTAACCACAGGGCCGGTCGCCGGACCGGTGGTGAGCTGTGCGGAGGAGTGCGGGGTACGGGACGTGCAGGACCGTCTCGGCGACAAGTGGACGGTGCACGTGGTCGTCGAACTCGTGCCGGGCCCGCGGCGGTTCCGCGAGCTCCAGCGGCTGGTCCCGGGGATATCGCAGCGGATGCTGACCCTGACGCTGCGCCGTCTGGAGCGCGACGGTCTCGTCTCGCGTACCGTCCACCCGACGACCCCGCCGCAGGTGGAGTACGCGCTGACCGCGACCGGTCACAGCATGACCCACCTGATCAAGCAGCTGGTCGACTGGTCGCTCGACCACCGTGCGGTGATCGCCCGGTCGCGCGAGGAATGGGACACGAGGACGGCGTGAGCGGCACCACCATCATCGACAAGGCCTTCGAGGCGCTGTACGCGAGCGACGACGCCTCGCTCGACACGGCGGCCTCGCTCCTCGCCGCCGCCGACCGGGCGGCCGACGCGGAACTGACCCGGCGCGGCGAGGAGTTCGTACGGACGCTGTGGGGGCGGGGCTGGCAGCCGGCGGACCTGGCCCGCACGGTCCGCCGCGAACTCTCCGACGACCACGTCCGCCTCCTCGCGGCCCTGATCAGGACGGAGACGGCCGCCTACGAGCGACTGCCCCACCGCTGGCAGGCACAGCTGGACGAACTGGCCGACTTCACGGTCCGCCCGACGGACCGCTTCTCGTACGCGACGACCGTCCTGGAGCTGTACCGGATCCTGGTCCGGCTGCCGAGGCTCGACGCGGTCGGCCCGGTCCCGGGCGGGACGCTGCCGCCGGCCACGGCCGGGGAGCCCCGCATGCTCACCCGGATCCGGGCGCTGCTCGCGAAGGCGGAGGCGACGGGGTACCCGGAGGAGGCGGAGGCGCTCACGGCCAAGGCCCAGGAGCTGATGGCGCGGCACAGCCTGGACGAGGCGACGCTCGCGGCGGGCGCGCCGTCGCCGGAGACGCCGGGCGCGATCCGGATCGGGGTCGAGCCGCCGTACGAACAGGCGAAGGCGATCCTGCTGGACGCGGTGGCGACGGCGAACCACTGCCGGGCGGTGTGGAACGAGGCGTACGGCTTCTCGACGGTGGTCGGCTTCGAGGCGGACCTCGATCCGGTGGAGCTGCTGTACACGTCGCTGCTCGTGCAGGGAACGGCGGCGATGACCCGGGCGGAGGCGGAGCAGCGGGCGGGCGGCCGCAAGCGTACGAAGTCGTTCCGCCAGTCCTTCCTCCTCGCCTACGCCAACCGCCTGGGCAGCCGGCTGTCGGCGACGTCCCGCCGGGTCGCAGCCGAGGCCCCGACGCTCCTCCCGGCCCTCGCGTCCCGCGACCTCGCGGTCACGAACCGCACGGACGAACTCTTCCCGGAGACCCGGACGACCAGGGTCCGAGCGGCCTGGGACGAGGAGGGCTGGACCCACGGCGCCACGGCGGCCGACCAAGCAGGCCTCCACCCCAACCGCCGCCCCCTCCCGTAGACCCACCGGTCCCCGACGCGGGCCCCCGCCCGTAGGCCCGCCGGTCGCCGACCCGCCGGTCCCTGACCCGTGCCCCAGGGCCCCGTCCCTGCCACCCGCCCCCCCCGCCTTGCTCCGCCACCGCCACCCGGCCCCCCGCCTTGCCCCGGCCCGCGTCCCGGGGCCCCGCCTCCGCCGTGCCACGCCCCCGGGCCCTCCGCCATGGCCCGTCCCCCCCACCCGCCCCCGGCAGGGTTTCGGGAAGGGGCGGGGCAGGGGGGAAATGCCTGGTTCGTGCGGTTTCGCGGATACGCTCAGGGCCATGAGTTGGCTCCGGGCCCTGAAGGAGACCGCCCGCTCGGGGCTCACCGTCGAGCGGCCGCGGCTCGAACCCGCCATCGCCGCCCGCGGCGCCCTCGGACTCGCCCTCGTCGTCGGGATCTCGCTCGCACTCTTCGGCCCCGCCGTCGCCGTCTCCTCCGCCTTCGGCGCCTTCCAGGCGGCCATCGCCACCTTCCAGCGTTCCTGGCGCCCCCGCCCCACCCTCGCCCTCGCCTCCGGCGCCAGCCTCGCCGTGTCGACGTTCCTCGGCTATGTCACCGGCGCCGGCGCGCACCCGGTCCTCTTCCTCGGCCTGCTCCTCCTCTGGACGTTCCTGTCGGGGCTCGCCTGGGCCGCCGGCCCCACCGCCGGCATCATCGCCTCCTCCAACGTGGCGATGATGCTCGTGACGGTCACCCTCCCCACCTCCGTCGCCACCGCCGCCGGCCACGCCGCCATGATCTTCGCCGGCGGGGTCGTCCAGGCCGCCCTCGTCGTCCTCCTCCCCGTCCGCCGCTGGGGCGCCCAGCGCGACGCCCTCGCCGACGCGCTCGCCGCCGAGGCGGACTACGCCCGCCGCCTCCGCCACGACCCGGTCGCCCCCTTCGACCCCGTACCGCTCATGACGGCCCGCAGCGCCGCCGCCGTGACCCCCCGCCAGGCCCGCAGCCGCCCCGCGGAGCTGCACGGCGCGCGCGGCCTCGCCGAGCGGATCCGACCGGTCCTCGCCTCGCTCGCGGACCCCGCAGTCGGCGTGCCCGAGGAGGGGCCGCAGCGGGACCGCGTACGGGAACTGCTGGCCGCCGCCGGCGCCCTCCTCGACGCCGCCGCGCACGCGATCCGGCACGGCGAGCCGGTCGCCCTCCCCCCGGCCGCCCTCGCCGCCCTCCGTACCCCCGACACGGGCGCGATCCTCTCCGGCCCTCCCCGCCGCGCCGCCCTCCGCCTCGCCGCCCTGCTCGGCGACGTCGTCGAGACGGCGGAACCCCGCACCGAGACGACGCCCGCGGAGGGCGCCGCGCGCACCCGCCCGACCATGGTCCGGCTCGCGCCGGTCGTCCTCGCGAAGATGCGTGCCGAGCTGCGCCCCGACTCCCCGATCCTGCGCCACGCCGTCCGCGTCTCGGTGGTCACGGCCGCCGGCTACCTCCTCGGCGCCGCGCTCCCCTTCGGCCACGGCTACTGGGCGCCGATGGCCTCCGTCATGGTGATGCGGCCGGACTTCACGCAGACGTACGCCCGCTCCGTGGCCCGCTTCGGCGGCACGCTCGTCGGCGTGGCGCTCGCGACGGCGGTCGTCCGCACGGCCCACCCGGGCCTCTACCTGTCCGCCGCGCTCGCGGTGCTGTGCGCCTTCGGCATGTACCTGTTGATGCGCACGGGGTACGCGGTCGCCCAGGTCTGCGTCGCCGCGTACGTCGTCTTCCTGCTCGGCATGGACGGCGCCGGCCTCACCCAGACGGTCCGCGAGCGCGTGCTGCTGACCCTTCTCGGCGGGCTGCTCGCCATGCTCTCCTACGCCGTCTACCCGGCCTGGGAGACGCCTCGGCTGCGCGGCCGGCTCGCGGACTGGCTGACGGCGTCGGGCCGGTACGCCGCCGCCGTCGCCGCCCGGTACGCCGAACCCGCCGGCCAGTCCTGCCCCGACGTCCGCGAGGCGCTCCTCGCCGCCCGCGCCGCCCGAGTGGCCTGGCAGGATGCGGTCGCCCGGGCGACCCACGAGCCGGTACGCCACCGGGGGCTCTCGCACACCACGGCGGAGGAGGCCGGGCAGGCCCTGGCGGAGTTCGGCCGGGCGGCGATGCTCCTGGAGGCGCACCTCCCGGACCGCGGCGCGGCGCCGCTGGCCGCCGCCGCGACCCTCGCGGAGGCCCTGCGCCGGTCGGCGGAGCGGGGCGCGAAGGACGTACGGGAACGCAGGGAGCCGCACTGGGACGACCTCAGGGAGACCGTCGCCGCCTGGTCGGCCGACCCGCCGGACCACTTCCTCCTCGACAAGGGCGCACGGCTGCTCCTCGACGCCCTGGACGAGCTCACGGAGGCGCTGGCGCCCGCCACTCCGGCGCGCTAGAACGAATTCCGGGATCGTGTCATCCGCCGGAGGCCCGAACGGAGTTGGAAGGAGTGAGGACCCCAGAGGACGGTCGCGGGCGAGCGACCGAGACGATCCAGGAGCCACCGGATGAAGAAGTACCTGTCGGCCGTCGTCGCCATGGTGGCCGCGGCCACCGTCGCCGCACCGGCGTCGGCGACCGCCGTGACCGAGACCGTGACCGCCGAGACCGCCACCACGGCGGTGAAGACCCTCACGACCCTCACGACCCCCGCCCCCACCCCCACCACCACGACCTCCACCCCCATCCGTACCGTCCGCCCCGGTGAGCGCGTCGACGCCGGGCAGGGCTGGACCGTGTGGCTGACGAGGCAGGGCAAGTACTGGTCGGGCCCGGACGGTTACGAGAACTTCCGCAGCGTGGTCGACGGCAACATCGACCGGAGCCGGCCGGGTGTGAGCCACCAGAGCGAGGGCGGCGAGAACGGCGTCTTCCGCTCCGGCCTCTACTACGGGACCCGTGACGCGGGCCGCGTCGAACTGACCGACGCGGACGGCCGCAAGACCGTCGCCACCCTCGTCGCCCTGCCCGGCCGCTCCGACTGGGGCGTCTGGTACGTCCACACCGGACCGACCCAGGGCAGCCCGGCCGTCGCGCTGTACGACCGGGCCGGCAAGCTCCTCGCCGACCTTCCGGCCTGGGACTTCTGACCGGCCGGATCCACCCGGCGCCACCCATGAATGTGGCGGGGCCCGGCACGGGGCTGGCCCCGCCCCTCTCCTCCACCGAACGATCGCGAGGTCCGACACCGTGCCGCAGCACGAGCCCGCCGCCGAGGACGACGGCTTCGACGGGGACGACGGCTTCGCCGACTTCGCCGTCGCCGCCTGGCCCCGGCTGGTACGCACGGCCCAGCTGCTGACCGGCGACTTCCACGAGGCGGAGGACCTGGTCCAGACGACACTGGCCAAGGTGTACGGACGGTGGCGGCGCGTCCCCCGGAGCGAGATCGACCTCTACGTGCGCCGGGCCCTCGTCAACAACAACCTCAGCCGCATCCGCCGCAGGCGGGTCGCCCTGCTCCTCACACCGGTGCTCCCCGAGTCGCTCCGGCACACGTACGCGGGACACGCCGAGGCCGTCGAACAGCGCACCGCGCTCCAGGAGGCGTTAGCCGACCTGACCGCCCGCCAGCGCGCGGTGATGGTGCTCCGCTACTGGGAGGACCTGACCGAGCAGGAGATCGCGAGTGTGCTCAACTGCTCGCTCGGCACGGTCAAGACGCACGCGAGGCGCGGCCTGGCCGCGCTGCGCACCCACCCCCGGCTCGCCGCCGCCCCCGTCCCGTACGCCCCCGCCCCGCCCGGAGCCCGCCGATGAGCACCCCCGAATCCGTACCCGATCGGGACACCGGACCCGCCGCCGGCCATGAGAGCGACGCCAAAGCCACAGCCAACACCAACACCAACACCAACACCAACGCCAACGCCGACAGCGCCACCGACAGCGCCACCGACGGCGAAGTCGACTGGATCCGCGAGGCGTTCGCGCGAGAGGCCTTCGGCGTCACCCCGAGCCCGGTGCCGCTGGAGGCCGTCCGGCGCGCGGGCCGGTCGCGCCGGAGCCGCCGTACGGCGACCTTCTCGGCGCTGTCGGTCGTCGCCGCGGCGACGGGCGTGGCGGCGGTCGTCGGCGTGACGTACACGAGGCCGTCCCCGCCGGCCCCGGCCCAGGTGGCCGCTTCACCGGCCACGGTCACCCCTCGGGTCCCGCCACCCACGTCCCGGCCCACGCCCACGCGGACGGCGGCGCGGACGCCGACGCCGGTCCGGGTCGTGACCTCCGGCGAGCGCGTCGACGCCGGGAAGGGCTGGAAGGTCTGGCTGACGGCCGAGGGCAAGCACTGGACGGGCCCGGACGGGTACGAGAACACCCGCAGCGTGACCGACGGCAACGTCGACACGGCCGTGCCCGGCGTGAGCCACCAGACGGAGTCGTCCGCGGCGGGCGCCTTCCACTCGGGCCTCTACTACGGGACCCGCGCGGTGGGCAGGGTCGAGCTCACGGGCTCCGGGGGCACCCGGATCGCCGCGACCCTGCTCGAACTGCCGGCCCGGCCCGGCTGGGGCGTCTGGTACGCGCACACCGGGCCGACGGGCGCGGAGGCGTCCGTGGCGATGTACGACCGCGCGGGCAGACTCCTCACGAACCTCCCGGGCTGACCGCCGGGCGCGCCGTCACCACGACGCCTTCCGCACCCCCGGCAGGAAGCCCGCGTGCGCCTGCTCCCTCATCCGGACCCGGGACAGCCCGAACTTCCGCAGGTGGCCCCGGGGCCTGCCGTCCACCGCGTCCCGGTTCCGCACCCGGGTCGCGCTCGCGTCCCGGGGCCGGCGGCCGAGCTCCCGTACCGCCGCCGCACGGTCCGCGGCGGGGGTGGAGGGGTGGCGGACGATCTCCTTCAGCTCGGCCCGCCGCTCGGCGTACCGCGCCACGACCGACTTCCGCCGCTCGTTGCGTGCGATCTTGCTGCGCTTGGCCATCAGACCGTCACCCCGCGCGCCCGGATGCGGGCCACGGCGGCCTCCACGCCGATGGCGTCGACGGTCTTGATCGCGCGGGCGCTGAGCGTGAGCCGGACGTACCGGCCCTCGCCGGCGAGCCAGTACCGCTTGCGCTGGATGTTGGGGTCGAAGCGGCGCGAGGTGCGCCGGTGGGAGTGCGAGATCCGGTTGCCGAATCCGGGCCGCGCGCCGGTCAGCTGGCAGTGGGCGGACAAAGGTGACCTACCTCTCCGTAGTGCTCTTCAAGAAAGTGGAAATGGGAACCATTTTCATTTACTCTACACACCATGGCCCGCAACGAACTCCGCCCCGTCGTCAAACTCCGGTCCACCGCCGGCACCGGATTCACCTACGTCACCCGCAAGAACCGCCGCAACGACCCCGACCGCCTCACCCTGCGCAAGTTCGACCCGGTCGTCCGCCGTCACGTCGACTTCCGAGAGGAGCGCTGAGCCCGATGAAGCCCGGCATCCACCCCCCGTACGAGCCCGTCGTCTTCCGCGACAAGGCCGGCGGCCTCTCCTTCCTCACCCGCTCCACCCTCACCAGCGACAAGACAGTGGAATGGGAGGACGGGCGCACCTACCCCGTCGTCGACGTCGAGATCTCCTCGGCGAGCCACCCCTTCTACACCGGCACCGCGCGCGTGCTCGACACCGCCGGCCGCGTCGAGCGCTTCGAGAAGCGGTACGGACGGCGCGAGGCCCGCTGATGCTCTCGCGCGGCCCTCGTCGGAGGACTCCACTCCGACGAGGGCCGCGCCGCCGTGGACCGGCTCCCGGCCGACGCCCCCGGCAGCGTGGCGCTTCACCACGACCTAGGGCCTGTCGTTTGGATCATGCCGGGCTCGCGGCGCCTGGCACCGCGCCTCGCCGCGTTGTCGTCACTCGCCGACGTCCCCCGTAGCCCTTCGGGCACGGGAGGTACCCCCACCGCGTCGACTCCCTCCTCCGCCTTGCGATGCACGGCACCAGACGCCGCTCCCTGATCCGGCCTGATCCAAACGACAGACCCTAGCCCCCGTAGCCCTCCGCGCAAGCCGGTGCGCACGCGACCCAACCCCTTGGGCCGCGATGACGTCCTCTCTGTCGACTGCGAGGACACGGACCTGCTGCGGGCGTTCGTCTCCGACCGGGGGGAGATCAGGAGCCGTAGGGTGACCCGGGTGAGCGCGCGGCAGCGGCGGCAATCGCGAGGGCCGTGCGGAACGCCCGCGAGATGACCCTTCTGCCGTACCCGTCGGTAGCACGCTCCGTCGCGTAGCCGCTACGCCACCCCGCGTGCACGTGCATCTGCTCATGCAGCGGCATATGAACACAGCTATGATCCGAGGAAGTTGACACCTGCACCAAGCAATTCGGGGAGCTACCAGTGCATCATGCGCATCACGCGTACAACGGCATGGCGGCCACGGAGCTGCGAGGCGTCGTGTGGCAGAAGAGCAGGCACAGCAACTCCCAGGGATCCTGCGTGGAGTTCGCGAAACTTCCGGGGGGAAACGTTGCCGTACGCAATTCGCGCCACCCCGACGGTCCCGCGCTCGTCTACACGCCGGCGGAGATAGAAGCGCTCCTGCTCGGCGTCAAGGACGGGGAGTTCGACCACCTGGTGTGAGCCCGGTGTCACGACGGACACGGACGAAGGGCCCCGGCGGCGACCGCCGGGGCCCTTCGTCCATGCCTGTGTACGCGTACCGCCTACTGCTCCGGGCCGACCCGGAACAGCGCCCACACGACCTTGCCCTGGAGCGTCCCGGCGAGCGGGTGCCAGCCCCAGCTGTCGCTGAACGCCTCCACCAGGAAGAGTCCGCGCCCCGACTCGGCGGCGAAGTCCTCCTCGCCGCCGCGTGCCTCCGGGCTCGCCCCGCTCGGGTCGCGCACGGCGCACACGAGGCGCGAGGCCCAGCGCATGAGGTGCAGCCTCACGGGCGGGTTCTGGCCGTCTTCCTGGGGCGCGTCGGCGGGCACCGCGTGCCGCAGCGCGTTGGTGACGAGCTCGGAGACGACCAGGGCCACATCGTCGAAGCGGTCGTTCATGTCCCAACGGCCGAGCGTCGCGCTGGTGAACTTCCTGGCTCCGCGCACCGCTTCGAACCGGGCGGGCAGGGCACAGGAGGCGGAGGTGGAGACGGCGCCGGGATCGATCGGCGGAAGGCCCTGCCGTAACGGCTCGAGCACGGTCGATCCATTCGTCCCCATGCGAGGCACTCCCGGGAATCGCGACAGTGGTGCGACAACACGAACGAGTACGCGGCTGCGCGGGGTCCATGGTTCCGAATGCGACCACTGGATGCAAGGGCAGATGCACGTGCACGCGCCGGACCTGTCCGTCCCTGTGGTGAATCTGCGCATATCTTCTGCGGGTTGACGGGGGAATCCGCGTCTCCCCACCCTGGATGCGCCCCCCGGTGCGCCCCGTTCCGTCGAGCAGGTGCCCGGAAGTCGCCCTCTTTCCGTAATCGAATGTGTACGCGCTGAAGCGTTTGGTGGCAGAATCCGGGGCTCGACGGGGGCTCGACACCGTAAAGGGGAGGCTGAGAGCCGTGACCGCAGGCGAATCTGGCGGAGCGAGCGGAAGCGTGGTCCGGCGCATCCTGCTGGGCTCCCAGCTGAGGAGGTTGCGCGAGTCACGCGGAATCACCCGCGAGGCTGCCGGTTACTCGATCCGTGCGTCCGAATCCAAGATCAGCCGTATGGAGTTGGGACGGGTGAGCTTCAAGGCCAGGGACATCGAGGACCTGCTCACGCTCTACGGAGTCGGCGACGAGACCGAGCGCGGCGCGCTCCTCGGGCTCGCCCGCGAGGCCAACGTCACCGGCTGGTGGCACAGCTTCGGCGACGTCCTGCCCGGCTGGTTCCCCACCTACATCGGCCTCGAAGGCGCTGCCTCCCTCATCCGCGTCTACGAAGTCCAGTTCGTCCACGGCCTGTTGCAGACCGAGGCGTACGCCCAGGCCGTCGTCACCCGGGGCATGCCCGAGGCCCCGCGCGCCGAGATCGACCGCCGCGTCGCCCTGCGCCTGGAGCGCCAGAAGGTCCTCGTCTCCGAGCGGGCCCCGCAGTTCCACGCCGTCCTCGACGAGGCCGCGCTACGCCGTCCCTACGGCGACCGCTCCGTCATGCAGGGACAGTTGAGGCATCTCATCGAGATCTCCGAGCACCCCGGAGTCACGCTCCAGGTCATGCCCTTCAGCTTCGGCGGTCACGCCGGCGAGAGCGGCGCCTTCACGATGCTGAGCTTCCCCGAATCCGACCTCTCCGACATCGTCTACCTGGAGCAGCTCACCAGTGCCCTCTACGTCGACAAGCGCGAGGAGGTCGCCCAGTACCAGCGCGTGATGGAGCGCCTCCAGAAGGACAGTCCGGATCCGGCCGAAAGCCGGGACCTTCTCCGGGGGCTCCTCCAACTCTCCTGACACATCAGTACGATGACGCCACATCAG
Source organism: Streptomyces sp. NPDC058650 (assembly GCF_042717315.1). NCBI lineage: Bacteria > Bacillati > Actinomycetota > Actinomycetes > Kitasatosporales > Streptomycetaceae > Streptomyces > Streptomyces sp. NPDC058650. The sequence goes on along the minus strand of NZ_JBHXRL010000001.1, from coordinate 81,494 downwards.
TCTGATCGCGGGTAGCGGGTAGAGGGGTCTCCACCATGTCGCACTTCACCGACCTGGCCCACCAGTACATCGACGGCGAGTGGAAGCCGGGCAGCGGCTCGTGGGACATCATCGACTTCAACCCGTACACCGGGGAGAAGCTCGCGTCGATCACCATCGCGACCGTCGACGAGGTCGACCGCGCCTACCGGGCCGCCGAGCGCGCGCAGGCCGAGTGGGCCGCGACCAACCCGTACACCCGCCGGCTCGTCTTCGAGCGCGCGCTGCGGATCGTGGAGGACCGCGAGGCGGAGATCGCCGAGACGATCGTCGCCGAGCTCGGCGGCACCCGTCTCAAGGCCGCCTTCGAGCTGCACCTCGCCAAGGAGTTCCTGCGCGAGGCGGTCCAGCTGGCGCTGCGACCCGAGGGCCGCATCCTGCCCTCGCCGGTCGACGGCAAGGAGAACCGCGTCTACCGCCTTCCGGTCGGTGTCGTCGGCGTCATCTCCCCCTTCAACTTCCCTTTCCTCCTCTCGATCAAGTCGGTGGCGCCCGCGCTCGCCCTCGGCAACGCGGTCGTCCTCAAGCCCCACCAGAACACCCCGATCTGCGGCGGCACGCTCGTCGCCAAGGTCCTGGAGGAGGCCGGCCTCCCGGCCGGCCTGCTGAACGTCGTCGTCACCGACATCGCCGAGATCGGCGACGCGCTCATCACCCACCCCGTCCCGAAGGTCATCTCCTTCACCGGCTCCGACAAGGTCGGCCGCCACGTCGCCACGGTCTGCGCGCAGAACTTCAAGCACGCCGTCCTCGAACTCGGCGGCAACAGCGCCCTGATCGTCCTCGACGACGCCGACGTCGACTACGCGGTGGACGCGGCCGTCTTCAGCCGCTTCGTACACCAGGGCCAGGTCTGCATGGCCGCCAACCGCATCCTGGTGGACCGCCGCCTGGAGGCGGAGTTCACCGAGAAGTTCGTGGCGAAGGTGAAGACGCTGCGGGTCGGCGACCCCGCCGACCCCGCCACCCACATCGGCCCGCTGATCAACTCCCAGCAGGCGGAGGCCGTCTCCTCGGTCGTCGACCAGGCGGTCGCGGCCGGCGCGACGGCACTGCTGCACGGCTCGGTCGACGGGAACGTCGTCTCCCCGTCCGTCCTGAGCGGCATCCCGGCCGACTCGCCCGTGCTGAGCCAGGAGATCTTCGGCCCGGTCGCGCTCATCGTCCCCTTCGACGGCGAGGAGGAGGCCGTACGGATCGCCAACGACACCCCGTACGGGCTGAGCGGCGCCGTCCACACCGGAGACGTCGAGCGGGGCGTACGGGTCGCCCAGCGCATCCACACCGGCATGATCCACATCAACGACGGCACCGTGCACGACGAGCCGATCGTGCCCTTCGGCGGCGAGAAGCACTCGGGCATCGGGCGGCTCAACGGCGACGCGATGGTGGACGCCTTCACCACCCAGAAGTGGATCTCCATCCAGCACGGCCGGAGTCGTTTCCCCTTCTAGGACAGAACTTGTCCGCAAGGGTCCGTAGCGTGGTCGGTGTCGAGAAGGTCCACACGATTCACGTCACGCTACGGAAGGCGGATCCCTCATGGTCGCTCTCGTTCCCACCGAGGCCCACGGCGACGAGCGCGGCGCGCTCCTCAACTTCATCGAGGCCCAGCGCGCCGCGATCCGCCGCTCGCTCCTCGGCCTCACCGAGGAGCAGGCGGCGAGCCGCCCCAGCGTCAGCGAGCTGAGCCTGTCCGGCCTGCTCAAGCACGTCGCCGAGGTGGAGCTGAACTGGCTCCGCCTCGCGCAGCAGCGGCCGAACGAGAAGCAGCGCACCCAGGAGACGTGGGGCGAGGGCTTCCGGCTCGTCGGGGACGAGACGATCCAGGAGATCGTGGAGTTCTGGGCGGGCGTGGCCAAGGAGACCGAGGACTTCGCGCGCGCGGTGCCGAGCCTGGACGACACCTTCCCGCTGCCGGAGGCGCCCTGGTTCCCGAAGGACGGCCGCGTGTCGGTCCGCTGGATGCTGCTCCACCTCGTCCAGGAGGCCGGGCGGCACGCCGGGCACGCGGACGTCATCCGCGAGTCCCTGGACGGCAAGGGCTCCTTCGATCTGATCGCGCAGGAGCAGGGCCGGGGCTGACACCCCGCGTACCCTGGTCAAAATTGACTAGGGAGGTACGTGGGATGTCGGCGATCCGGCTGCTCGTCCTGGGCGCGGTGAAGATGCACGGCCGCGCCCACGGCTACCAGGTGCGCAACGACCTCGAGTTCTGGGGCGCGCACGAATGGTCCAACGCCAAGCCCGGCTCGATCTATCACGCGCTCAAGCAGATGGCGAAGCAGGGGATGCTGCACGCCCACGAGATCGCGCCGAGCGCGGTCGGCGGGCCGCCGCGCGTCGAGTACGAGCTGACGGAGCGGGGCACGGAGGAGTACTTCGCGCTGCTCCGCGAGGCCCTGACCACGTACGACCAGAAGATGGACGTCCTGTCGGCCGGCATCGGCTTCATCGTGGACCTTCCCCGGGAGGAGGCGGCGGAGCTGCTGCGGCGACGGGTGCGGGCGCTCGACGAGTGGCGGGACGCGGTCACTGAGTACTACACCCCGGAGGGCGGCCCGGGGCAGCTCGGGCACATCGGCGAGATCATGCACCTCTGGGTGCACTCGGCCGACGCGGGCAAGGAGTGGACGCTCGGTCTGATCGAGCGGATCGAGGGCGGGGCGTACGTGTTCGCGGGTGAGGGCGATCCCTTCGTGGGCGTGCTCGCCGAGGGCGAGGAGAACCCGTTCGCGACGGGATCCGCCGACTGATCAGGATCGAGCCGACTAATCAAGGTTGACTAGTTGCCCTGCGAGGGCATAACTTCCTCCATCGGCGGCAGCTGGTCAAATTTGACTAAGGCGTTTGCGGGAGGAATCGGAATGAACAAGGAAGCGATCCTCGTGGAGGGCGCACGGAAGCGGTACGGGGAGAAGGACGCCCTGGCCGGGCTCGACCTGGCCGTCGGCCGCGGCACCGTCCACGGCCTGCTGGGCCCCAACGGCGCGGGAAAGACCACGACCGTACGGATCCTGGCCACCCTGCTGCGCCACGACGAGGGCCTGGTGCGGGTCGCGGGCCACGACGTGCGGACCGAGGCCCGGGAGGTCCGTCGCCGGATCGGGCTGCTCGGACAGCACGCCGCCCTCGACGAGGAGCTGGGCGGCCGGCAGAACCTGGAGATGTTCGGCAGGCTCCACCACCTGGGCGCGCGGGGCGCCGGGGTACGGGCCGACGAGCTCCTGGAGCGCTTCGGCCTCACGGACACCGGCCGCAAGCCGGTCAAGCAGTTCAGCGGCGGCATGCGGCGGAGGCTCGACCTGGCGGCCTCCCTGATCACCGAACCCGAGGTGCTCTTCCTCGACGAGCCGACGACCGGGCTCGACCCGCGCGGCCGCGGCGAGGTGTGGGAGTCGGTGCGCTCCCTGGTCGGCGGGGGGACGACGGTCCTGCTCACGACGCAGTACCTGGAGGAGGCCGATCGGCTCGCCGACCGGATCTCGGTGGTGGACCAGGGGCGGGTCGTCGCCGACGGCACGGCCGACGAGCTCAAGGCGAGGGTCGGCGCCGACCGCATCGACGTGGTCGTCCGGGACGCGGCACGGCTCGACGAGGCGGCCGGGCTGCTGCCGGCCGCGCGGGCGGAGGTGAGCGTGGACGCCGACCGGCGGCTTCTCAGCGCGCCGGTGGCGGACCGGATGGCCTCGCTCACCGAGACCGTCCGGGCCCTCGGGGAGGCGGGGATCGAGGCGGAGGACATCGCGCTGCGGCGTCCGACGCTGGACGAGGCCTTCCTGCGCCTGACGGGCCAGGACGCCGATCGAGAGACGCGAGAGACGCGAGAGAAGCGAGAGAAGCGAGCCAAGGAGGTGGCGGCATGAGCGTCGCGTACGTGGTGAGTGACTGCTGGACGATGACCCGCCGGGAACTCGCCCACTGGGCGCGGCAGCCCGTGCAGGTCCTGGTCGGGCTCGTGTTCCCGGTGATGATGCTGCTGATGTTCGGCTACCTCGTCGGCGGCGGACGGGCCGTCGACGGCGACTACGTCGACTACCTCGTGCCCGGCATGCTCGCCCTGACGATGGTCTTCGGGCTCGAAGGCACCATGACGGCGGTGACGCAGGACCTGAACAAGGGCGTGATCGACCGGTTCCGGGCGATGCCGATGACCGACGGGGCCGTCCTGGTCGGGCGGGCGGCCGCCGACATGCTCCAGTCGGCTGTCGGGCTCCTCGTGATGGTGGGCGTGGCGTACGCGATCGGCTGGCAGGCGACCGGTGGGGCCGGGAGCTTCCTGGGGGCGCTGGGGCTGCTGCTCCTGCTGCGCTTCGCGATGCTCTGGATCGGGATCTTCCTCGCCCTGGTCGCGGGGCGGGCGGAGCTGGTGCAGGCGGTGCAGATCCTGGTCTGGCCCGTCGGCTTCCTCTCCAACGCCTTCGCCTCGCCGGACTCGATGCCGGGCTGGCTCGGCACGGTCGTGGAGTGGAACCCGATGTCGGCGACCGCGACGGCGGTACGCGAACTCTTCGGCAATCCGGGCGGCGAACCGGGGCACCTCATGGCGGCGGTGGTGTGGCCGCTGGTGCTCCTCGCGGTCTTCTTCCCGCTGGCGGTACGGAGGTTCGGGCGGCTCGGAAAGTAGCGGCGCGGAGGTGGGAACCCGAAGGCGGTGAGCGGTGTATTGAAAGCAGCGGTTCACCGCGAACCGCCCGAGGGGCAAGGGGGATCGTGCGATGCGCAGGCTCGTGGGAGAGGCCGGCGCCGTCGTGGCGCTGGTGTTGGTGGTTCTGACGGGGTGTACGGGGACGGGCGGGGGTGGTGGTTCGCCGGGGGTGCCGGGGGCGCCAGGGGGCTCGGTATCGGCCTCCCCGCACCCGAGGGGGGCGTTCGGGGCGCCGCCCCGGCTGCCGTCCTCGCCGGGGCTGCCCGGGTGGGCGCACAGCCTGGGCTTCGCGCACGACGGCAGCGGGTTCGCGCTGCTCGCCGAGTGCGAGGGTGACCCGGCGTCGCCCTCGGCGGCCTCGTCAGCCTCGTTGCCGGGGAGTGGCGTCTGCCGGCAGCACGTGGCCGTGCGGGACGCGGGGGCGAAGGAGTGGGTGCGGCGGCGGTCGCCGCTGCCCGACGTCCCGATGCCGGAGGGCATCTCGGCGAATCTGCTGGCCCTCGGGCCGGGCAGGGCGCTCGTCGAGGACGGCGGCTCCGGGCCGGACGCCCGGACCTGGTTCACCCGGGACGGCGGCCGGAGCTGGCGGGCGGGTGACCGGCGTACGGTCGGCACGACCCCGGACATACCGGCCGGTGCGGTGCTCACCGCCGACTGCGCGGCGCCCGCCGGGGCCCTGCCCGACGACTGCGACAGGAGGCGTCTCGTCGTGGTCTCGCCGCAGGACGGGCGGCGCAGGGCGCTGGCCCGGGTGCCGCTCCTCGGGGCGCACCCCCGGCCGGCGGAGCAGCCGGAGCCCGACGGGTCCTGGTGGGTCTCGGGGACGGACCCGCTGTCCGGGCGGGCGGCGGTCGCCGTCTCCCGGGACGCGGGCCGGAGCTGGACGCTGAGCCGGCTGCCGAGCCCCGCCACCGGCCCCGGGTGGTACACGGCGGTGGCGGTCGGTCAGGACGCGGTGTACGCGGCGGAGATGGGGGAGTTGACGGGCGGCGAGCCCGTCAAGAACCCGATGCGGGCGCTGCACCGCTCCGTGGACGGGGGCCGGACGTGGCAGCGGATGTGGACGACGGGGCCGGAGCGGGAGCCCCGGACGCTGCTGGGGCTGCCGGTCCCGGGCCCCGGCGGCCGGGTGGAGATCGGCGGGGAGCTGTCGGGGTACGGGAGCGTGGACGGCGGGCGCACCTTCGTCCGGCTCGGTGACGGCTCGCACTTCACCCGCCGCACCCCGCTGGGACTGCTGCGGGAGCAGTCCTCCTGTCGGTACGCGCTGACCGCCGACGGGGTGCGGTGGTCGGAGTTCCTGCTGGCCTGCGAGGGCGAGGAGCCCTGAGGGCCCTCGTCGGGCTCAGTGGTGGAAGGAGGTCGCCGCGTCCTTGTCGTGGGTGAACGGCTGGGACTGCCGCCGTAGTTCGGGCAGCAGTCGGCTCAGGTCCTCGACGAACAGTTCGGCGAGGTCGGCCGAGAAGCCGTTGCGGCAGACCACGCGCAGGACGGACAGGTCCTCGCGGTGGGCGGGGAAGGTGTAGGCGGGGACCAGCCAGCCCCGTTCGCGCATCCGCCGGGAGACGTCGAAGACGTCGAAGGAGGTGACGTCGGCCGCGGTGGTGAAGGCGAAGACGGGCAGTTGGTCGCCGCGGGTGAGGAGCCGGAAGTCGCCCATGGCCTCGATGCGTTCGGCGAGGCCCCGGGCGACGTCACGGGAGGTCTGCTGCACCGCCCGGTAGCCCTCCCGGCCGAGCCTCAGGAAGGTGTAGTACTGCGCGACGACCTGGGCGCCCGGGCGAGAGAAGTTGAGGGCGAAGGTGGGCATGTCGCCGCCCAGGTAGTTGACCCGGAAGACGAGGTCCTCGGGGAGTTCGGCGGGCGAGCGCCACAGCGCCCAGCCGACGCCCGGGTAGACCAGGCCGTACTTGTGACCGGAGGTGTTGATCGAGGAGACGCGGGGGAGGCGGAAGTCCCACACCACGTCCTCGTCGAGGAAGGGGGCGACCATGGCGCCGGAGGCTCCGTCGACGTGGACGGGGATGTCGAGGCCGGTGCGTTCCTGGAGGGCGTCCAGGGCGGCGCAGATCTCGGCGACCGGTTCGTAGGAGCCGTCGAAGGTGGAGCCGAGCACGGCGACGACGCCGATGGTGTTCTCGTCGCAGAGCGCCGCGGCGGACTCGGCGTCGAGGTGGAAGCGGTCGCCCTCCATGGGGACGAGCCGCGGCTCGACCTCCCAGAAGTTGCAGAACTTGTCCCAGCAGACCTGGACGTTGACGCCCATCACCAGGTTGGGGCGGGCGCCGCCCGCGTATCGGTCGGCGTTCCGCTTGGCCCAGCGGCGCTTGAGGGCCATACCGGCGAGCATGCAGGCCTCGCTGGAGCCGGTGGTGGAGCAGCCGACGGCCGTGGCCGGGTCGGGGGCGTTCCACAGGTCGGCGAGCATGGCGACGCAGCGGCGCTCCAGTTCGGCGGTGCGCGGGTACTCGTCCTTGTCGATCATGTTCTTGTCGCGGCACTCGCTCATCAGGACACCGGCCTGGGGCTCCATCCAGGTGGTGACGAAGGTGGCGAGGTTGAGCCGGGAGTTGCCGTCGAGCATCAGCTCGTCGTGGACGAGCTGATAGGCGCTCATCGGGGGCAGCGGCCCGTCCGGGAGCTGGTGGCGCGGCGGGGCCTCGGTCATGCCGCCGATGGGATCGGCTTCCCCGAAGAAGGGGTTGAGCGCGAGCCGGCGTTCGTGCTGGGGCGCGGAGGCGTCGGGACCCTGGTGCAGCGGCATGGGGGGATTCCTTCTGTCCGGGTGGCGGGAGGGGTCAGTGCAGGGAGGCGCCGTGTTCGTCGAGTTCGAGCTGGGGGCGTCCGGTGACGATCAGCCAGGCCGGGAGGGTGGCCAGGCAGAGCACGGCGAGCATCGCGGGGGAGGGGGCGAGGACGGCCCCGGTGAAGAGGCTGATCCAGCCCTGCCGGGTGGTGGCGAGCAGGACGCCGAGGACGGCGGAGGAGACGGCGACGGCGGGATGGATCTCGGGGACGAGCGCCTGGGCGAGCAGCCCGAAGGCGGCCCCGATGAAGACGGCGGGGAAGATCCGGCCACCCCGGAAGCCGCAGGAGGCGGCGACGAGGAGGGCGAGGAGTTTGACCACGGCGAACTTGGTCAGTTCGCCGGAGGACCAGCCGCCGATGGAGGAGGTGAGCTCCTTGACCTCCTCCAGGCCCTTGAAGAGGGTCAGCTGCCCGCCGAGGGCGCCCAGGAGGCCGAGGAGGAGACCGCCGAGGGGCAGCATCAGCATCGGGTGGCGCAGGCGCTTGAAGGCGGCGTGGACGTAGGGGAAGAGGTAGCAGGAGGCGAGGCCGAAGACGGCCGCGGCCGAGGCGACGACCAGGGCGGCGAGGAGATCGCCCCAGCCGGGGTCGGTCAGCGGCGGCAGCCCCATGTCGAAGGTCGGCTCGGCGAGCAGCTGCGTGGTCATCGATCCCGCGCCCGCGGCGACGAGCGGTGCGAAGAGCCGGTCCCAGAGGGAGCCGCGGCCCGGCTGTGCCGTCAGGGCCTCGGAGATGACGAGGGCGGCGGCCACCGGCGTACCGAAGAGGGCGCCGACGGTGGCGGCCGAGGCGAGGGCGACCCAGGCGGCGCCGGGCACCGAGGGCTGGGCCTTGCGGCCGAGCCAGTAGGCGAGGGCGACGTTGGCCGCGATGATCGGGTTCTCGGGGCCGAGGCTGACCCCGCCGGCCAGCGCGAGCGCGCCCGCGAGCAGCAGGCCCGGCACCACGCCGGGGGCGAGCGGGGCCCCGCCGAGACCTACGGAGGCCGGGTCGGGGCCGGCGTGTCCCGGCACCTTCCACACGACGAGACCCACGGCGATACCGGTCGCCGTGAGCATGACGATGATCCAGAGGGAGGAGTAGCCGCCGATTCCGAGGGCGTCCGGCAGGTCGTTCCAGAGCACGCCCTGGAACTCCTCCGCGAGGGCACTGACCCCCAGGAGCACCAGGCTCGCCCCGATGCCGATCGCGAGCGCGGGCGGGATCTGCCGCAGCTGGACCGGGTGGGGGGCCTCCGAGGGGGAGGGGGACGGCGCGGGTGGAACATGATCAGTGGCCACCGCCCCACCATAAGTGAGCAAAAGCCCCATAACATCCCAAGATTGGGCCGAAGTGGGCCCGTGAGGACGTGCACCTCACGTCCCGTCAGGCCCGAGGCGCCACACGGTCGCCCGGCGGTCCGACCCGCGGAGGCCGTGCCTGAGTCCGCGGGCCGGTCCACCGGCTCAGGCGCGTGGCGCGATCACCACGGCCGTGCCGTAGGCGCAGACCTCCGTGCCCACGTCCGCCGCCTCCGTCACGTCGAAGCGGAACATCAGCACGGCGTTCGCGCCGCGCGCCTGGGCCTGTTCCACCAGCCGCTCCATCGCCTGGTTGCGGGTCTGGACCAGCGTCTTCGTCAGACCCTTCAGTTCGCCGCCGATCATCGACTTCAGTCCCGCGCCGATCTGGCTGCCCAGATGGCGCGAGCGCACGGTGAGCCCGAAGACCTCACCGATGACCTGCCGGACCTCGAAGCCCGGCACGTCGTTCGTCGTCACGACCAGCACGTCAGGGTGCGGACCCTGGCCGCCTCCGTACTCCTCGATGCCCATCGGCATACACCTCCTGGCCTCCCACCCTCGGGCCCGGGGACCCGCTCCGCATCCCGTGGGAGCCGGGTGGAACCGGTCGGGTCCCGTCCGCGTTGATAGCTTGGGGCGAGCCCTCCCCCATGCCCCCACCGACCGCAGGAGCCCGGAACCCGTGAACACGCTTGCCCTCGGACCGAGCTGGCTGGACCCCGACTTTCTGATCGACACCTTTGGTCCGATCGGTGTCCTGGCCATCGTCTTCGCCGAGTCCGGCCTCCTCATCGGGTTCTTCCTGCCCGGCGACTCGCTGCTCTTCACCACCGGCCTGCTGATCACGACCGGCAAGCTGGACATGCCGCTGTGGCTGATGTGCACGCTGATCGTGGCCGCGGCGGTCATCGGCGACCAGGTCGGATACCTCTTCGGACGCAAGGTCGGCCCGGCTCTCTTCAAGCGCCCCGACTCGAAGCTCTTCAAGCAGGAGAACGTCGAGAAGGCGCACGAGTTCTTCGAGAAGCACGGCCCGAAGTCGCTGATCCTGGCCCGCTTCGTCCCCATCGTGCGGACGTTCACGCCGATCATCGCCGGCGTCAGCAAGATGAACTACCGCCTGTTCATCACGTTCAACGTCATCGGCGGTGTGCTGTGGGGCGCGGGCGTGACCCTGCTCGGCGCCTCCCTCGGCAAGGTCGAATTCGTGCACCGGCACATCGAGATGATTCTCGTCGGGATCGTCCTCCTCTCGGTGGTCCCGATCGTGATCGAGTACCTCCGGGCCCGCTCCCAGTCCAAGAAGGCCAAGGTCAACGGCGACCACGGCGACCACGGCGACCAGGACAGCCACGGAGGCCAGGACGGCCACGGGGGCCACAGCGGGCACGACGCCCCCGGCACCCCCAACCCCCCGGCCTCCCGCGGCCGCCACGCCAAGCGCTAGTACGAGCCCGGAGCAGACCCTAGAAGCCCCTGGTGCGCTTCGCGGCCCGACGGGCCGACGCCGCACCGGGGGCCTGCATGAAGAGGCGCGCCAGCTCGCCTCCCAGGTTCACGCCGATCGCGATCGCCAGCGCCAGGGCCGCCGCCTTCGCCAACGAGGCGAAGCCCTGGTCCAGGTTGTTCTGGGCGATCGCGAGCACCCCGAAGTACGTCGCCGAACCAGGCAGCAGCGGGCCGATCGCCGCCGTCACGTAAGGCAGCGACGACGTGTGGTGATACCGCGCGATCAGCTGCCCGAAAAGCCCCACCAGGCCCGCCGCCACGGCCGTCGCCATCACCGTCGACCCCTCCGCCGTCACCGCGATCGACGCGTAGATCACCCACGCCACCCCGCCGTTCAGCGTCGCGAAGAGCACCGTCGCCCGCGACTGCTGCAACAGGATCGCGAAGGTCGCGCACAGCACCATCGACGCCAGGATCTGCGTCACCGGCCGCTCCACCGCCCGCAGCGCCCCCTCGGGGTTCAGCTGCGCGTCGAACTGCACGGCGACGTACAGCACGGACAGCACGCCCACCACGATCGCGACGAAGAAGTACGCGACCTCCAGGAGCCGGGCCGAGGCCGTGATGTAGAAACCGGTCAGGCCGTCCTGCACGGCCGCCACCAGCGCCCGCCCCGGAATCAGCGCGAACAGGCCACCGGTGATCACCGCCGAAGGCCGCAGCTCCGCGTGGAGCATCGTCAGGAGCACCCCCATCGCCGCCGGCGGCATCGCCGCCACCAGGAACTGGTAGAACTCCGGCAGCCCGCGCCCCGCGCACAGCCACGCCAGCCGGTCGCCGAGCACCGCGCCCAGCGCCGCCACGAAGAAGACCGTCGGGCCGCCGCCGAGCAGCACCGAGGCCGCACCCGCCAGCACCCCCGCCGCCGCCGTGAGGACCCACCCCGGATACGGATGCCGGTTCCGCCGGATCTCCGCGAGCCTCCGGTACGCCTCCTCGGGCGTCACCTCGTGCGCCTGCGCGTTGATGTCGGCGAGCAGCGTGTACACCGCCGCCAGCCGCGTGTAGTCCGTGCCCCGCCGCCGTACCGTCCGGTTCGCCGTGACCGGATCGTCCACCAGCGACGGCTGGTACGTGACGGAGAGCAGGGTGAAGGTCACCGTCGGCTCGACCCGGTCCAGACCGTACGAGCGGCAGATCACGAACATCGCCGCCTCGACGTCCTCCGCGCCCTCCCCGCCCGCGAGCAGCAGCTCGCCGATGCGCAGGGTCAGGTCGAGGACGCGCGGCACCGAAGGACCCGCCTCGTCCTCCTTGCGCGGCGCCTCCGGCACCGGCCGCTCACCCACCGGCAGCCGGAGCATGGTCCGCATCTGGTCCTGCCACGGAGCGTTGCGCGGCAGCCGCACCAGAGGCACCCCGTACGCCGGGGTGAACGCGGGCGGAGAGTCCTTCGCCGTGTACGTGGCCGGCGTCGCGAACGCCGAACCCTCCGGCTCGGCCGGCGGCTCCGCCGTCAGCCCCGGCGGCAGCGCGAACTCGGAGGTCGGATGCTCCTCCTCCGGCGGCGCGGGCTGCTCCACCCCCGCCGGCGGCACGAACGCGCTCCGCGCCTCGTCCGACTGCGGCTTGCGGTCCTCCGGAGCATCGTCCGGAGCACCCTTCGAGCCGTCCGGCTCCGCCACCACTCTGTCCGCCTCACTGCCTCGGGAACCGTGGCTTCCAGTATGAGTGTGCGACAGATGCGATCGGTGTGCGACGGGTGTACGAAAGGCGGCGCACCTCCGAAGAGGTGCGCCGCCCGTCACACGATCAGAAGATCAGTCCCGCCGAGCCGTGGGCTCAGTGGCCGCCCTGCTCCTTGGCGCGCGCGTAGGACTTCTCGATCTCTTCCTCGGCCTCGGCGCGGCCGACCCAGTCAGCGCCCTCGACCGACTTGCCCGGCTCCAGGTCCTTGTAGACCTCGAAGAAGTGCTGGATCTCCAGACGGTCGAACTCCGACACGTGGTGGATGTCCCGCAGGTGCTCCATCCGCGGGTCGGTGGCCGGGACGCACAGCAGCTTGTCGTCGCCGCCCGCCTCGTCCGTCATGCGGAACATGCCGATGGCGCGGCACTTGATCAGGCAGCCCGGGAAGGTGGGCTCGTCGAGGATGACGAGCGCGTCCAGCGGGTCGCCGTCCTCGCCGAGGGTGTTCTCGACGTAGCCGTAGTCGGTCGGGTAGGCCGTCGACGTGAAGAGACGACGGTCCAGGCGGATGCGACCCGTCTCGTGGTCGACCTCGTACTTGTTCCGCGATCCCTTGGGGATCTCGATGAGAACGTCGAACTCCACGGGTGGCTCCTCCTGAATCAACACAAGTGAATGCTCGCGACGACGCGCGGTGATTAAGTGTCCCTCACGGACGACCGTGATCGCGAAAGGGGCTGGTCATCTCATGCCGGAGCCGGGGAAATGGCAGCTCACGGCGGGCTCCGCCGCCCTCGGTCTCGCGCTGGCCGCCGTGGCGGTGACCGCGGCGGGCCCATGGGACTCGGGTCAGCGTACGGCCGAGCGGGCCCGCGCCGCCGCCCCCGCGACGGGTGGCGCACGTCACGCCCCGCCCCCGGCCCCCGCCGCGCCCCACCGCCCCGCGCCCGCCCCCAGCGCCCCCGGCGTCCTCCCCGCACTCCACGCCCCGGCCGCCACCGAGCGGCCCGCCGGGCGCCCCGCGAACCTCGCCGCCACCCTCGTACCGCTCCTCGCCGACCCCGGCCTCGGCCCCCTCCGCACGGCCTCCGTCGTCGACACCGCCACCGGCACCCAGCTGTACGGCGAAGGCGCCGGCACCCCCATGACCCCCGCCTCCACCGTCAAGATCGCCACCGTCGCCGCCGCGCTCTCCGCCCTCGGCCCCGACCACCGCATCCCCACCACCGTCACCGCCTCCGCCGACGGCCGCACCGTCACCCTCACGGGCGGCGGCGACCCCACCCTCGACCCGGCCCGCCTGGAGCGCCTCGCCGCCGACACCGCCCGCGCCCTCACGGCCCGCGGCCACACCGCCCCCGTACGGCTCACCTACGACACGAGCCTCTACCAGGGCCCCGCGCTCCACCCCATCGGTCCCAACGAGAACCTCGCCCCCGTCACGGCCCTCATGACCCGCGAGGGACGCCTCGACAAGAGCGGCAGCGGCCCCGCGCCCCGCACCGCCGACCCGGCCGGCGACACCGCCGCCGCCTTCGCCGCCTTCCTCGCCGGCTCCGGCGTCAAGGTCACCGGCGCGCCCACGCCCGCGCCGGACACCGACCGAGCCCCGAAGGCCGCAGCCCCGAAGACCCCAGCCGCCGACCCGAAGACCGCCCCCCTCGCGCTCACGCACTCCGCACCCCTCGCCGACCTCGCCGAACGCACCCTCACCCACAGCGACAACGACCTCGCCGAGGCCCTCGCCCGGCAGACCGCGATCGCCCACGGGCAGCCCGCGAGCTTCGAGGGCGCCGGGAAGGCCGTACGGGACGAACTCGCCGAACTCGGCCTCCCCCTCGCCGGCGCCCGCTTCGCCGACGGCAGCGGACTCGACCGCCGCGACCGCGTCTCCGCCACCCTCCTCACCGCCCTCCTCACCCGCGCGGCCGACCCCGCGCGCCCCGCCCTCCGCCCGGTCCTCACCGGCCTGCCCATCGGCGGCTTCACCGGCACCCTCGCCGGCCGCTTCGACACCGCCCCCGCCACCGCGGGCGCCGGACTCGTCCGCGCCAAGACCGGCACCCTCACGGGCGTCAACACCCTCGCCGGCACGGTCGTCACCGCCGACGGACGACTCCTCGCCTTCGCGTTCCTCGCCGGCAGCACCCTCTCCCCGTACGAGGCCCAGCCCGCCCTCGACCGGCTCTCCGCGGCCCTCGCGGGACACGGCTGACCGCCGGCCGACCCGCACCGAACCCGAACCGAACCCGCACCGATCGGGCGCCGAGACCGTACGGTTGACGCATGACGAGCATCGGTGGCGCAGGCACATCCGGGATGGTCGACTGGAACCTCGCGGTCGCGACCGCGACCCGCCTCGTGCGGCCCGGACCCGAAGTCAGCCGCGACGAGGCCCGCGAGGTCGTCGCCGAACTGCGCAAGCACGCCAAAGTCTCCGAGGAACACGTCCGCGCCTACACCCGGATGCTTCCCGAGGGCGCCGACGTCCACGACACCCCCGTCCTCGTCGTCGACCGCACCGGCTGGATCAAGGCCAACGTCGCCGGCTTCCGCGAACTCCTCACCCCCCTCCTCGGCAAGATGCAGGAACGCCGCTCGGCCACCCCCGGAAACGCCGTCCTCGGCGCCGTCGGCGGCAAGGTGACCGGCGTCGAACTCGGGATGCTCCTGTCCTTCCTCGCCTCCCGCATCCTCGGCCAGTACGAGACCTTCGCCCCCGCCACCCGCGAACTCCCCGCGGGCGCCAACGGCGGCGGACGCCTCCTCCTCGTCGCCCCCAACATCGTCCACGTCGAACGCGAACTCGACGTCTCGCCGCACGACTTCCGGCTCTGGGTCTGCCTCCACGAGGAGACCCACCGCACCCAGTTCACCGCCGTCCCCTGGCTCCGCGACCACCTCCAGGGCGAGATCCAGTCCTTCCTCGCCGCCACCGAGGTCGACCCCGGCACCGTCGTGGAACGCCTCCGCGAGGCCGCGCAGGCCCTCGTCGGCGGCCGCCCCGAGGGCGAGCAGGGCGAACCCGCCCCCTCCCTCGTCGAAATCGTCCAGACCCCCGAGCAGCGCGAGATCCTCGGCCGCCTCACCGCCGTCATGTCCCTGCTCGAAGGCCACGCCGACTACGTCATGGACGGTGTCGGCCCCGAGGTCGTCCCCTCCGTCGCCGAGATCCGAGAGAAGTTCCAGCAGCGCCGCGCCCGCGGCGCCTCCCGCCTCGACCTCGCCCTGCGCAAGCTCCTCGGCCTCGACGCCAAACTCCGCCAGTACCGCGACGGCGAGCGCTTCGTCCGCGCCGTCGTCGACCAGGTCGGCATGGACGGCTTCAACCGCGTGTGGACCTCCCCCAACACGCTCCCCACCAAGTCCGAGATCGCCGCCCCCGCCGACTGGATCGCGAGGGTGCACCGTAGGGCAGACTCGTGAGGCGGGTGTGCCGCACGGCGTAGGGACACGGGAGAACAACCCGCCAATCACCCATCCGAGGGACCCTGACCCTGGGGTGAGGCGTGCAATGCTCGGGTAACGGCCGGGTTTCTGTCACCATCGACGCACTCTGAGTGACCGAAACCCCCTTTCCGACCGTTAAGACTCCGACCGAGGCACCCCACCCCCATCACGAAGGGCACCGGACATGGGTCCCCATCCTGCGGTCGCGGCGATACGCCTGGCGGTCCGCCGCGTACTCCACGACGTCCTCACCGAGCACCAGACCGACCCCACCACCGCGCACGACGGACACGAACCCCTCGTGCTCGTCGCCTGCTCCGGAGGCGCCGACTCGATGGCGCTCGCCTCCGCACTCGCCTTCGAGACCCGCAAACTCCCCGTACGCGCCGGCGGCATCACCGTCGACCACGGCCTCCAGGACGGCTCCGACACCCGGGCCACCGAGGTCGCCGGACGCATGACCGCCCTCGGCCTCACCCCCGTCGAGGCCGTCACCGTCACCGTCGGCCGCGAAGGCGGGCCCGAGGCCGCCGCGCGCGACGCGCGCTACACGGCCCTCGACGCCGCCGCCGAGCGCCACGGAGCCGCCGCGATCCTCCTCGGCCACACCCGCGACGACCAGGCGGAGACCGTCCTCCTCGGCCTCGCCCGCGGCTCCGGCATCCGCTCGCTCTCCGGCATGGCCGCCGTCTCCGGCGCCGCCGGCCGCTACCGGCGCCCGTTCCTCCAGCTCGACCGCCACACGATCCGCAAGGCCTGCATCGCGCAGGAACTCGCCGTCTGGGACGACCCCCACAACAGCGACCCCGCGTACACCCGCTCCCGACTCCGCCACGAGGGCCTCCCCGCCCTGGAGAAGGCCCTCGGCAAGGGCGTCGTCGAAGCCCTCGCCCGTACGGCCCAGCTCTCCCGGGACGACGCCGACGCCCTCGACACCTGGGCCGCCGACGCCGAGACCGCCGTACGCGACGAGGCGGGCTCCCTGGAGTGCGCCAAGCTCTTCGGCCTGCCCCCCGCCGTACGCCGCCGCGTCCTGCGCCGCGCCGTCATCGCCGAGGGCGCCCCCGCCGGCTCCCTCTTCGCCCGCCACATCGAGGAAGTCGACCGGCTCATCACCGGCTGGCGCGGCCAAGGGGCCATCAACCTGCCCGGACGCGTCGAAGCCCGCCGCCAGGGTGGCAGACTGGTCATCCGGCAAGGCTGACGCACGCTGCAACGAAAGTGACCCGGGTGAACGAGAAGGACATGGGCACCGACCTCCAGTCGGTGCTCATCACCAAGGAAGAGATCGACGCCAAGCTGGCAGAGCTGGCCGCGAAGATCGACGCGGAATACGCGGGCAAGGACCTGCTCATCGTCGGCGTCCTCAAGGGCGCGGTGATGGTGATGGCGGACCTGGCTCGCGCCCTGTCCACCCCCGTCACCATGGACTGGATGGCCGTCTCCTCCTACGGCGCCGGCACCCAGTCCTCCGGCGTCGTCAGGATCCTCAAGGACCTCGACACCGACATCAAGGGCAAGCACGTCCTGATCGTCGAGGACATCATCGACTCCGGCCTGACCCTGTCCTGGCTGCTGTCGAACCTCGGCTCCCGCGAGCCCGCCTCCCTGGAGGTCTGCACCCTCCTGCGGAAGCCCGAGGCCGCCAAGGTCGCGATCGACGTCAAGTGGATCGGCTTCGACATTCCCAACGAGTTCGTCGTCGGCTACGGCCTCGACTACGCGGAGAAGTACCGGAACCTTCCGTTCGTCGGCACGCTCGCCCCGCACGTCTACGGCGGCTGATCACCCGCTGATCACCCGGCTGAACTCCCGGCCGTACGGGGAACCCGCACCGCCTTCCCTCCGTTGAACCACGGGAAGGCGGTCGCGGGCGACGATGCTGAGGTACCGTCCGAAGAACAGCTTTTTCACATAGCAGCACTCATGCAGCTCTCACAGCAGCATTTTCCTACGGGCAGGAGGGACGGGGCGTTCTCGCTCCGTATGGATGGACGTGAAGCGATACTTCCGTGGGCCGGTCATGTGGATCGTGCTGGCCGTCCTCGCCGTGGTCGTGCTGATGCAGGTCGTCGGCTCGTCCGAGGGCTACAAGACGGTGGACACCGGCAAGGTCGTCCAGGCGATCGACAAGAACCAGGTCAAGCAGGCAAAGGTCACCACCGGTGACGAGCAGATCATCAAGATCGAGCTCGTCGACGGTCAGAAGATCGACAACAGCAGCAAGGTCCAGGCCAGCTACATCGGCTCCCAGGGCGTCGACGTCGCCGACAAGCTGCAGGAGAAGTTCGAGGCCGGGCAGATCGAGAAGGGCTACACCGTCTCCCCGACGAAGCAGTCGCCCTTCGTCTCGATCCTGCTCTCCCTCCTCCCCTTCGTCCTCATCGTGGTCGTCTTCCTCTTCCTGATGAACCAGATGCAGGGCGGCGGCTCCCGCGTCATGCAGTTCGGCAAGTCCAAGGCCAAGCTCATCACCAAGGACACGCCCAAGACCACCTTCGCCGACGTCGCCGGCGCGGACGAGGCCGTCGAGGAACTCCACGAGATCAAGGAATTCCTCCAGGAACCCGCGAAGTTCCAGGCCGTCGGCGCCAAGATCCCGAAGGGCGTCCTGCTCTACGGCCCGCCCGGAACCGGCAAGACGCTCCTCGCGCGCGCCGTCGCCGGCGAGGCCGGGGTGCCGTTCTACTCGATCTCCGGCTCCGACTTCGTCGAGATGTTCGTCGGTGTCGGCGCCTCCCGCGTCCGCGACCTCTTCGAGCAGGCCAAGGCCAACGCGCCCGCCATCGTCTTCGTCGACGAGATCGACGCCGTCGGACGCCACCGCGGCGCCGGCCTCGGCGGCGGTCACGACGAGCGCGAGCAGACCCTCAACCAGCTGCTCGTCGAGATGGACGGCTTCGACGTCAAGGGCGGCGTCATCCTGATCGCCGCCACGAACCGTCCCGACATCCTCGACCCCGCCCTCCTGCGCCCCGGCCGCTTCGACCGGCAGATCGCCGTCGACCGTCCGGACATGCTGGGCCGTCTGGAGATCCTCAAGGTCCACCAGAAGGGCAAGCCGGTCGCGCCGGACGTCGACCTCGGCGCCGTCGCCCGACGCACCCCCGGCTTCACCGGCGCGGACCTCTCCAACGTGCTCAACGAGGCGGCGCTCCTCACCGCCCGTGGCGATCAGAAGCTGATCGACAACAACGCGCTGGACGAGGCGATCGACCGCGTGGTCGCGGGCCCGCAGAAGCGGACCCGGATCATGTCGGACAAGGAGAAGAAGATCACCGCGTACCACGAGGGCGGTCACGCCCTGGTCGCGGCGGCTTCGCCGAACTCCGACCCGGTCCACAAGATCACCATCCTGTCCCGCGGCCGTGCCCTGGGCTACACGATGGTGCTCCCGGAAGAGGACAAGTACTCGACCACGCGCAACGAGATGCTCGACCAGCTGGCCTACATGCTGGGCGGGCGCGCGGCCGAGGAGCTCGTCTTCCACGACCCGACCACGGGCGCGGCGAACGACATCGAGAAGGCCACGGCCACGGCGCGAGCCATGGTCACGCAATACGGCATGACCGAGCGTCTCGGCGCGATCAAGTTCGGCGGCGACAACACCGAGCCGTTCCTGGGCCGCGAGATGTCGCACCCGCGGGACTACTCGGAAGAGGTCGCGGCGCTGGTCGACGAAGAGGTCAAGAAGCTCATCGAGACCGCGCACAACGAGGCCTGGGAGATCCTCGTCGAGAACCGTGACCTTCTCGACAACCTGGTCCTCGCGCTGCTGGAGAAGGAGACGCTGGGCAAGGAGGAGATCGCCGAGATCTTCGCCCCCATCGTCAAGCGCCCGGCCCGCCCGGCCTGGACCGGCTCCTCCCGCCGCACGCCCTCCACGCGTCCGCCGGTGCTCTCCCCCAAGGAGCTCGCACTGACGAACAGCGCGAACGGCACGGCGACCCCGGCGGTCGACACCACGAAGGGCATCGAGATCGCCCCCGTGGACACCCCCGAGGACTGACGTCCCGGAGGCCCCGGAATGGATGCCGCGCCCCCACAGGTTCTAGCCTGTGGGGGCGCGGCTATTTCGTGCGCACACAGTCAGACGGAACGAGGCACAGGATGACCGACCCGGTGACGCTGGACGGCGAGGGCACGATCGGCGAGTTCGACGAGAAGCGCGCCGAGAACGCCGTACGAGAGCTCCTCATCGCGGTCGGCGAGGACCCGGACCGCGAGGGCCTGCGGGAGACGCCGGCGCGGGTGGCGCGGGCGTACAGGGAGATATTCGCGGGCCTGTGGCAGCAGCCCGAGGACGTCCTGACGACCACGTTCGACCTCGGTCACGACGAGATGGTGCTGGTCAAGGACATTGAGGTGTACTCGACATGTGAGCATCACCTCGTCCCGTTCCGCGGGGTGGCCCACGTGGGGTACATCCCGTCTACGACGGGGAAGATCACCGGCCTGTCGAAGCTGGCCCGGCTCGTCGACGTCTACGCCCGCCGCCCCCAGGTGCAGGAGCGGCTCACCACTCAGGTGGCGGACTCTCTGATGGACATGCTGGAGCCGCGCGGGGTCATCGTGGTCTTCGAGTGCGAGCACATGTGCATGTCGATGCGCGGCATCCGCAAGCCGGGCGCCAAGACCATCACCTCGGCCGTCCGCGGCCAGCTGCGGGACCCGGCGACCCGCGCCGAGGCGATGAGCCTCATCATGGCGCGCTGACGCGCCACGACGGAGCGGAGCCTCAGGCCCGGGCCTTGCCCGGGCCTTCGCCGTTGTTCTCCGGGTCCTCCGGGAGTCTGCAGACGCGTTCCAGGAAGAGGGCCGCGGCGATGACGCCGATGCCCGCGGCCACCGCGAGGGCCGCGTAGAGGGCCTGGTCGCGGCGGGCCGGGACGTCCAGGGAGCCGAGGAGGTAGACGCCCGTGCCGCCGTACATG
This sequence comes from Streptomyces sp. NPDC058650, assembly GCF_042717315.1. NCBI lineage: Bacteria > Bacillati > Actinomycetota > Actinomycetes > Kitasatosporales > Streptomycetaceae > Streptomyces > Streptomyces sp. NPDC058650. The sequence continues at coordinate 61,194 of NZ_JBHXRL010000001.1, read as the reverse complement.
CCGGCGACGAGGGCGGCCACCAGTGCGCTCGCCTGGCCGAAGACCACCGCGCGGGCCGCCATCAGGGGCTCGACGCCCTTGGCGCCGGGGCGGCGCTCGCGCTGGGCCTTGAGGCGGGTGCGGATCGAGAGGGCGGTCGCGGTGAGGACGACCGCGATCACGGCGAGGACGATCGGCGCGGCGATCGGCACGCTGGGGAGGGTGCCGACGGAGTCCCACAGGCGGGCGCCGCCCCAGGAGAGGATGCCCGCCACGAGGAACAGTCCGGTGAGCACCTTCAGCCGCAGTTGTTTCACCGGGTGTCCTTCACGTGGTCGTCGGTCGTGGTCGTGGGCGGTCTGCCACGAAGCGTAACGACTACTCGGGCAGACGGAGTTCCAGGTCGACACGGGGAGTGACGCCCGCGCCGCCGAGGGCGGCGAGGAGCGCGGCGACCGGGCCGCGGCCGGGGAGCTGGGCTTCGGGGTCCACATCGTGCCAGGGGGCGAGGACGAAGGCGCGCTCGTGGGCGCGGGGGTGCGGCAGGGTGAGGACGGGGTCGTCGGAGACGACGTCCGCGTACGCGATGATGTCGACGTCGATGGTGCGGGCGCCCCAGCGCTCCTCGCGGACGCGGTGGAAGGCCTCCTCGACGGCGTGGGCCCGCTCCAGGAGCGAGGACGGCGGCAGGGTCGTCTTCACGAGCGTGACGGCGTTGAAGTACGAGGGCTGGCTGCCGGGCTCGACGCCCCACGGCTCCGTCTCGTACACGGGGGAGACGGCCTTGACCCGGAGGCCGGGGGTGTCCGCGAGGGCGTCGACGGCCCCCTGGAGGGTCTCCAGGCGGTTGCCGAGGTTGGCGCCGAGGGCGAGGACGGCCCAGCGGGGGTTGGACAGCGTGGTGTCCGCCGCGTCGACGGTGGCGACGACGGAGGCCGGTACGGGCTGGACGGTGGGGTCGGTCTGCGTCGGCTTCATCGTCGGCTCCGGGTGATCGTGATGGTCACGTCGTCGAAGGGCACGGTGATGGGGGCGTCCGGCTTGTGGACGACGACTTCCACCTCTTGTACCCCGGCGTGGCTGAGGCATTGCTGGGCGATGCGCTCGGCCAGGGTCTCGATGAGGTCGACGGGCTCGCCCTGGACGACGTCGACGACTTCCTCGGCGACGATGCCGTAGTGCACGGTCTTCGCCAGGTCGTCGTCGGCCGCCGCGGGGCGGGTGTCCAGGCCGAGGACCAGGTCCACGATGAAGGTCTGACCCTCCTCGCGCTCCTTGGGGAAGACGCCGTGGTGGCCTCGGGCCTTGAGGCCGCGCAGCGCGACACGATCCACGCGAATCACTCCTGCTGTCGTAGTTCGGGTGGCCACGCAGCCGGGTGCGGACGGCCGGGTGTCCACTTCGAATCTACCTGCGGGGACCGACAGCGCTTGCCCTCGGGGGCCGTGGGTGGGTCGGGAGGGGGCTTCGGGGCGGGTCAGGCGGGGGGTTCCGTGCCGTCGATGCCGGGGCCCTCGGTGCCTGTCTCGTCGGTGTCGGTGAGGACCGGGGACGCGTGGTGGGACCAGATCCGCCAGCCGTCCGGTGTGTCGCGGAACACGTTGGTGGCGACGACGAGCTGGCCGACGAGGGGGCCGAGCTCGGCGCCGTCCTCGGCGGGTCCGCCGCTGAGGATGTTCTCGGTGCAGGTGACGACGGCGGTCCCGCCGGCCAGGGAGATCCTGAGGTCGGTGAGGAAGAACTGGATGTACTCCGTGTTGGCCATGATCAGGGCGTACGAGCGGAGCACTTCGCCGCGGCCGGTGAGGACGGGCCAGCCGGGGTGGACGCAGGTGATGGGGGTGGCCCCGTCGTCGAGCCAGAGGGCGGAGACGCCTTCGAAGTCGCCGGTCTCCATCGCCTCGTAGAAGGCGGTGTTGGCGGCTTCGACGGCCGCCTCGTCGGCGGCGCGGCCCGTGGCTCTCCTGTCGCCGGGCCGGCTCACGCGGCTCCCTCGACGGCCCTGGCGACGCGGACGGCGTCGGCGGTGGCCCTGACCTCGTGGACGCGGACGGCCCAGGCGCCTTCGTGGGCGGCGATGGCGGAGACGGCGGCGGTGGCGGCGTCGCGCTCGCGGGCGGGGGGCGGGGTGGCGCCGTCGCGGGTGAGGACGTGACCGAGGAAGCGCTTGCGGGAGGCCGCGACGAGGAGGGGCCGGCCGAGGGCGCGGAGCTCGGGGAGGTGGGCGACGAGGGCCAGGTCGTGGGGGGCGAGCTTGGCGAAGCCGAGGCCGGGGTCGACGACGATGCGCTCGGGGGCGATGCCGCCGTCGACGACGGCCTCCAGGCGGGTGCGGAGTTCGGCGACGACCTCGGCGACGACGTCGTCGTACACGGCGAGGCTGTTCATTTCCTGGCTGAAGCCGCGCCAGTGCATGACGACGAAGGGGACTTCCGCGGCGGCGACGGCGGGGACCATGCCGGGGTCGGCGAGTCCGCCGCTGACGTCGTTGACGAGGACGGCGCCGGCTTCGACGGCGCGGGCGGCGACGGCGGCGCGCATGGTGTCGACGGAGACGGTGACGCCTTCGGCGGCGAGGCCTCGGACGACGGGGACGACGCGGCGGAGCTCTTCCTCCTCGTCGACGCGGCTGGCGCCGGGGCGGGTGGACTCGCCGCCGACGTCGACGAGGTCGGCGCCCTGGGCGACGAGGTCGAGGCCGTGTTTGACGGCGGCCGTGGTGTCGAACCAGCGGCCGCCGTCGGAGAAGGAGTCGGGGGTCACGTTGACCACGCCCATGACCGCGCAGCGGTCCCACTCCGGCAGGCCCTGGGCTGTGCCCCGGTCGATCGTCGTACTCATGTGTCCAGCGTAGGGCCCAGGGCCTGCCGGGGTGGGATCAGGCGGCGTGAACCCGGCGCTCGGCGACGGCGGAGGCGGGGGCCGAGGCGGGGGCCTGGGTGGTGACGATGTGGGCGCAGGGGCGCGGGGCCCGGGTGGGGCGCCGGCGGGGGAAGAGGCGGGGGAGGGAGAGGGTGACGAATCCTTCGGCGCGCATGGCGGCGAGGCTGATGCGGGGCAGGTCGCGGCTGTTGCGGTAGACGACGAAGCGGGGTTCCCAGCGGGGCCGGAACTTGGCGTTGAACTTGTAGAGCGACTCGATCTGGAACCAGCGCGAGAGGAAGACGAGGAGTCCGCGCCAGACGCGGAGGACGGGTCCCGCGCCGATCTTCTCGCCGCGTGCGAGGGCGGAGCGGAACATGGCGAAGTTGAGGGAGACGCGGTCGATGCCGAGGGCGGGGGAGGCCTGGAGGGCGGCGACGATGAGGAGTTCGTTCATGCCGGGGTCGGCGGAGCGGTCGCGCCGCATGAGTTCGAGTGACATCCCGTCGGGGCCCCACGGTACGAAGTGGATGATCGCCTTCAGATCTCCGTAGGGGGACTGGGGCGAGCCGGGGGCTCCGGGGCGGTCCGGGTCGTCGGGATCGTCTTTGTGGGCGGTCGCTATGACGGCGTCTCCGTCGCCGGGGGCGCCGATGCGGCCGAGGGCCATGGAGAAGCCGCGTTCGGTGTCGGTGCCGCGCCAGTCGGCGGCGGCGCGGCGGACTCGTTCCAGTTCCGCGTCGTCGAGGTCGCGTACGCGGCGGACCTGGGTGGTGTAGCCGTTGCGTTCGATGCGCTTGACCATCTGGCGGACGTTGCGCATGGCGCGTCCGGAGAGGGAGAAGTCGGCGACGTCGACGATCGCCTCGTCGCCGAGTTCGAGGGCGTCGAGGCCGGTCTCGCGGGTCCAGACCTGGCCGCCGGTCTCGGAGCAGCCCATGACGGCGGGGGTCCAGGAGTGGGCCTTGGCCTCGTCCATGAAGCGTTCGATGGCGCCGGGCCAGGCTTCGACGTCGCCGATGGGGTCGCCGCTGGCGAGCATCACGCCGGAGACGACGCGGTAGCAGACGGCGGCCTTGCCGCTGGGGGAGAAGACGACGCCCTTGTCGTGGCGGAGGGCGAAGTGGCCGAGGGAGTCGCGGCCGCCGTGCTGGTCGAGGAGGGCGCGCAGCCGGGTCTCGTCGTCGTCGGTGAGGCGGGCGGCGGGGTGCTCGGGGCGGAAGGCGAGGTAGATGGTGGTGAGGGCGGTGAGCATGCCGAGGGCGCCGAGGGAGTAGCCGACGGTCCAGTCGACGCCGCGGGTGTAGGCGACGGGGCCTTCGAAGCCGAAGAGTCCGTACAGGACGTGTTCGAGGCGGTCGGTGAGGCTGGGGTCGCCGACGACGCGGCGGGGGTGGGCGCTGACGATGACGAGGCCGAGGGCGATGGAGCCGGCGCCCATGACCACGAAGTTGGCGAGTGCCCGCCAGCGGCTGCGCGGGTCGGGGAGGGCGGCGAACTCGTCGCGGTGGCGCAGCAGGAGGGCGAGGAGTGCGAGGGAGAAGAGGGCGCCGATGACGGAGTGGCGCCAGACGAACTGGGCCGCGGCGCCGACGGGGAGGAGGACGACGGCGGCGCGCCAGGCGCGGCGCTTGTGCCGCTTGAGGCCGTGGGCGAGGAGCAGGAGGAGGACGCCGGCGCTGAGGGAGAGGGCGGCGGAGAGGTGGCCGAGGGTGCCGGGGAGGACTTCGGCGACGGCGTGCATGCGGCTCGCGCGGAAGCGGGGGAAGACTCCGGCGGCGATGTCGATGAGGCCGCCGATGGTGCAGGCGGTGCCGACGAGGGCGGGGACCTTCTCGGGTCGGGGGCCGCGGAGAATCCGGCGTACTCGAACCGGAACCAATCGCGATTTGTCCCCATCTACCGTGACAGACATGGCTTCCCGTGCTTCCCGTGGTCCTGCGAGGGGTCTCTGACTCCGGCCGGGCCCTGCGGCGCGTTCGGCGGGCCGTACCGGCTGGTGCGCTCTCTAGGACGGAGTCGCGTGGAGCCGGGTTCATCGGTTCACAGGAAATTCTTGGAAAGAAGGCTCGGTCGTCTCATGGGGCTCATCAGTAACAAGGTCCTCGTGCTGGCCGTGGTGCTGGCCGTGGTGCTGTTCCTCGCCACGGTCTGGCTCTGGCCGCGGCTCGCGCGGCGCGGGTGGCGTGCGGTCGTGGGGAGGGTGGGGCTGCTGCTTGTGACGCAGGTGGCGCTGTTCGCGGCGGTGGGTCTCGCGGCGAACCGTTCCTTCCTCTTCTACGGCTCCTGGGCGGACCTGTTCGGGCAGGAGCAGGACATGGGCGTGGTCGTCGACCACGCGGCCGGTTCGAAGGACGTGCGGGTGGTGGGGAAGCAGGGGCTGACCGTGCCCGGCGGGTCCCGGCCGGAGGTCGGCGGCCAGATACAGAAGGTGGTCATAGCGGGCGAGCGGTCGGGGATCACCTCGCCGGCCTACGTCTACCTGCCGCCGGAGTACTTCCAGGAGCGGTACGCGAGGAAGACGTTCCCGGCGTCGGTGGTGCTCACGGGGTACCCGGGGACGGCGGAGAACCTGATCAAGGGGCTGAAGTACCCGAGGACGGCGTACACCCAGGCGAAGGCCGGGAAGATGCAGCCGATGATCCTGGTGATGCTGCGTCCGACGGTGGCGCCGCCGAGGGACACCGAGTGCGTGGACATCCCGGGCGGTCCGCAGACGGAGACCTTCTTCGCCGAGGATGTGCCGAAGGCGGTCTCGGAGACGTACCGGGTGGGGACGAAGCCCCGGAACTGGGGCTTCATGGGGAACTCGACGGGGGGCTACTGCGCGCTGAAGATCGCGCTGCACCACCCGGACCGGTACGCGGCGGGGGCGGGTTTCTCGGCGTACTACCGGGCGGCGGAGGACGTGACGACGGGTGACCTCTTCCACGGCGACGACCGGCTGCGCAAGCGGGGGGACCTGCTGTGGAGTCTGGACCACCGGCCGCAGGGGAAGTCGTCGTTCCTGGTGACGACGTCGAAGCAGGGCGAGGGCAACCTGAAGGGGACGCTCGACTTCGTCAAGAAGGTGAAGAGCCCGGCGCGGGTCTCGTCGATCACGCTGGAGAGCGGTGGCCACAACTTCAACACGTGGAACCGGGAGATCCCGCCGGGGATGGTGTGGATGGCCGGGCGGCTCAGCGCGGCCTGACGCTCATTCGACGGTGGCCCGGCGCAGGGCGCTGTGGACTCCCGCCGGAGTGAGGACGCCGAGGGGGCGGCCGTCGGCGCCGGTCACCGTGAGGTGGCCGGTGTCGTGCTGGAGGAGTACGGCGAGCGCGTCCTTGAGGGAGGTCCCGAGGGGTACGGGGGCGGGGGCGCCGTCCTCCCGCACGGCGGTGCTGTCCTCCCGCACCGCGGTGCCGTCCTCCCGCGCGGCGGCGCCGTCCTCCCGCGCGGCGATGTCCTTGGGGAGCGGGTCGAGGTCGGCCTCGGTGACGGGCGTGACGGCGAGGCGCTTGAGCCCGCGGTCGCTGCCGACGAAGTCCGCGACGTACGGGGTGGCGGGGGAGCCGAGCACGGTGGCGGGGGTGTCGAACTGCTCGATGCGGCCCTGCCCGTAGACGGCCATGCGGTCGCCCATGCGGACGGCCTCCTCGATGTCGTGGGTGACGAGGAGGACGGTCTTGCGGACGGTGGCCTGGAGCGCGAGGAACTCGTTCTGGAGGCGCTCGCGGACGACGGGGTCGACCGCGCCGAAGGGCTCGTCCATGAGGAGGACGGGCGGGTCGGCGGCGAGCGCGCGGGCGACGCCGACGCGCTGGCGCTGTCCGCCGGAGAGCTGGGCGGGGTAGCGGGAGCCGTAGACGGCCGGGTCGAGGCCGACGAGGTCGAGGAGTTCGGCGGCGCGGGCGCGGGCGGCGGCCTTCTTCCAGCCGAGGAGCGCGGGGACGGTCGCGGTGTTGTCGAGGACCGTGCGGTGGGGGAAGAGGCCGACCTGCTGGATGACGTAGCCGATCTTGCGGCGCAGGGCGACCGGGTCGACGCCGGCGATGTCGCGGCCGTCGACGAGGACGCGGCCGGACGTCGGTTCGACGAGCCGGTTCACCATCATCATCGTGGTCGTCTTGCCGCAGCCGGACGGCCCGACCAGCGTGACGAGTTCGCCCTCGGCGACCTCGAAGGAGAGGTCGTCGACGGCGGTGGTGCCGTCCTCGTACCGCTTGGTCACGTTCTCGAACCGGATCATGGTTCCCCATTCTTACCCCTGGACACCGGGGGTGTGTGAAGGGCGTGTTGCCGCATTGTGGCGGATCCCGGTGATTGTCGGTGGCGGGGGTTAGGGTCGTCAGACATACGTTCGGAGCGAGCGGACGACCCGGGGGGAGGGGCGGATGAGCACGCCGAACTGTCTGGTCACCAACGACTGGATATGCGGGGAGTACCTGCGCACGCGCAGCGAGGAACTGACGGAGGCGACCCTCCAGCATGTGGGAATCACGGTCGTGTCCGTGCTCCTCGCGCTCCTCGTCGCGGTGCCGCTGGCCCTGCTCGTGCGGGCCAGACCGCGGTTCGCGGGGCCGGTCCTCGGGCTGACGACCCTGCTCTACACGGTGCCGTCGCTCGCGATGTTCTCGCTGCTCCTGCCCGTCTTCGGGCTCTCCGCGGCGCTCGTCGTGACCGGTCTCGTGCTGTACGCGCTGACGATCCTCGTGCGGAACACGCTGGCCGGGCTCGACGCCGTGCCGGCCGAGACGCGCGAGGCCGCCCGGGGCATGGGGTACGGCTCGTGGCGCCTCCTTTGGCAGGTCGAACTCCCGCTGGCGCTGCCGGTGCTGATGGCCGGTATACGGATGGCGACGGTCTCCACGATCGCGCTGACGACGGTCGGCTCGGTCGTCGGCCGCGGTGGGCTCGGCAATCTCATCGAGGACGCGCTGCCGACCTTCTTCAAGGCGCAGGTGCTCGCCGCCTCCGTGCTGTGCGTGCTGCTCGCGCTCACCGCCGACCTGCTGCTCCTGGGCCTCCAGCGGCTCCTCACGCCGTGGGCCCGGATACGGACCGCGCCGGGGGGTGCGTGAGGTGGGGATCGTGACGGACGCCTGGGCCTGGCTCACCACCGGCGCGCACTGGACCGGCGAGGAGGGCATCGGGCAGCGGCTCGCGGAGCACGTGTACGTGAGCGGGGCGGCCCTGCTGATCGCCGCGGCGATCGCGCTGCCGCTCGGGCTGTGGCTCGGCCACCTCGGCCGGGGCGGGGCGCTCGCGGTGAACGTGTCCAACGTGGGGCGGGCGGTCCCCGTCTTCGCGGTCCTCGCGCTGTTCATGGTCTCGCCCCTGCGGAACGCCGGCTATGTGCCGACCGTCGTCGCCCTCGTGCTGTTCGCGATACCGCCGCTCCTCACCAACGCGTACGTGGGGATGCGGGAGGTGGACCGGGCCGCGGTGCGGGCCGCGCGGGGCATGGGGATGACGGGCGGCCAGCTCTTCCGGCGCGTCGAACTGCCGCTGGCACGGCCGGTGGTGATGACCGGGGTGCGTTCGGCGGCGGTGCAGGTGGTCGCCACGGCGACGGTCGCGGCGATGGTCGGCCAGGGCGGGCTGGGCCGGATCATCACGGCCGGCTTCGCCCTCTATGACACCGCGCAAGTGGTCGCGGGCGCCGTGCTCGTGGCCCTGCTCGCCCTCCTGGTGGAGGCGGTGCTCGCGGGAACCGACCGGCTCCTGGCGGGGCCGTCGCGTGCGCGCGCATCGAACGACTGAACGACCTGATGAAGTTGATGACGCTGATGACGGAGATGGGTGGTCTTGTGAACAGGGTCTCGCGTATCGCGGGTGCGGTGCTGGGGACGACGGCGCTGGCCGTCGCGCTCGCCGCGTGCGGTGGTGAAAGCCTGGAGGGGGGCAAGGGGAAGTCCGGCAGCGCCGGCGACGCGTCCGCGGGCGCGTCGAAGGGCTCGCTGGTCGTGGGCGCGGCGGCCTTCACCGAGTCGAAGGTGCTGGCCGAGCTCTACGCCCAGTCGCTGCGGGCCGCCGGATACTCCGTATCCGTCACCACCGTGAAGAATCGTGAACTGTACGAGCCGTCCCTGGAGAACGGTGAGATCGACGTCGTACCGGAATACGCGGCGACGATCGCGGAATTCCTCAACGCGAAGGTGAACGGCCCGAAGGCGCCCGAGGAGAAGCCGGTCGCTTCCGGTGACGCGGCCGCCACGGTCGAGGCACTGCGGAAGCTCGCCGAACCGCGCGGCCTCAAGGTGCTCGCGGTCGGTGAGGCGGTCGATCAGAACGCCTTCGCGGTGACCAAGGAATTCGCCGCGAAGAACAAGCTGACGACCCTTTCCGATCTCGGCCGCGCGAAGCTCAAGGTGAAGATCGCGGCCGGTGACGAATGCGCGGTGCGGCCGTTCTGCGCGCCCGGTCTGAAGAAGGCGTACGGGATCGACGTGGCCGGCATCGACCCCAAGGGGGTCGGGACCCCGCAGGCCAAGCAGGCCGTCAAGGACGGGGTGGACCAGCTGGTCCTGACGACCACCACGGACGCCACGATCGACAGCTTCGGGCTCGTCTTCCTGGAGGACGACAAGAAGCTGCAGAACGCCGACAACGTCCTGCCCGTGGTCAACGCCAAGGACGCCGGCGCCCCCGAGATAGCGGCCGCCCTCGACAAGATCACCAAGGTGCTGACCACAGCTGATCTCGCCGAACTCAACCGCAAGGTGGACGCCGAGCGGGCCAAGCCGGAAGACGTCGCCAAGGAGTATCTGACGACGAAGGGGCTGCTCGACAAGTAGATCCCGGGTGAGGGGAGTCGGCCCGAAACGGAACCGGAAGGGTTCATCTCCACTTCTTGTGGCGAGAAGTGGCCAAGAGATTGCCGGGCCGACACCCCACATGACGCCTACGCACGGTAAATTTCAGGCCATGCCACGTGGACGCCACCGCCATTCCCCGCCTCTGCACAAGTTGCTGCCGCCCTCAGCGGTCGCAGGCGCCGCGGTCGTGTGCGCCGCGGTCGTCTGGCTGCCCGGAGATCTGCTCGTCGTGCGGCTCCTCACGGTCGCCGCCGCGGCGGCCGCCGTCACCGGTGCCGTCCTCATGCGCAGTTGGGACCGGAGCGCCGGCGCCCGGGTCGCCGAGCTGAACCGCGCCCGTACCGCCGACCAGTGGAAGGCCGAGGAGCGGGTCGCCGAGCTGGAGTCCGACCTGGAGGAGTCCCGCGGCCTGCGGACCCGGCTCGACGCCAAGCTCCGCGCCAAGCGCGTCGAGCTCGCCGGGCTGCGCGGCGAGCACGCCGACCTCCTTCGCCGGTACGCCACGGCGGAGACCGAGCGGGCCAGCGCCCTGGAGGGCCGCCGCGTCCTCGCCCTGGAGGCGACCACCAGCGCCGGCACGACCGGCGGCACCGAGGCGAAGGCGCTGCCCGCCGCCGGATCCACGCCCACCCCGGAGGCGTACCGCCGCGCCGCGCAGGCCCTGAAGGACCTCCCGCGCAACGCCGCGGCCCAGCACGCCCGGCGCACCGCCGAGGCGGCCCGCGCGCAGGACCTCGCCGAGCGGGCCCGTGAGACGGAGGAGCCGCAGGGGAAGCACGCGGCGGCCGCCGGGACCGAGCAGCACAGCCGTACGGCCGCCCCCGCCCTCGGGCCCGCCCCCGCGCCGGCGGCACTGCCCGCCGCGCCCTCGGCGGACTCGTCGCCCTCATCACCCTCGTCGCCCTCGGCGGACACGGCGGCGGAGTCCGAGGCCCCCGTCCCCGCGCCCGTGCCCGTGCCGGTCGCGCCCACCGGGATCGCGCCCCGGCCCGCCGTCCAGGCCGCCGCGGCGATCGTCCCGTACGCGGCCCGCAGGCCCGTCCCGCGCCCCGAGGGCGGTTTCGACTTCTTCGGTACGCAGAAGGTGGCGGCGGCCATCGAGGCCGTGCAGAACACGGACCTGGCCGACGTCGTGGGCGAGGAGGTCCTCGAAGAGGCCCTGGCCGCCGAGACCCCGTTCCTCGTCCCGCTCGCCCCGCTCGCGGCGCCGGTGCCGCCCCGGGCGATCGGCGAGGTCATCGACCTGACCGCGCACGACGAGACCGAGCAGATCGACGTGGCCGAACTGCGGGGCGCGGTCAGCTCGTGACGTACCGGCTCGCCCTGCTCACGGCGGCCGAGGCGGCCCGGCGCCGCGAGGAACTGATCGCCCTGTGCGCCCAGGCCTTCGGCGGATCCCCCTGGCACGAGCCCCCGCTCGGCGCCGTACGGACCGTGGACCGGCTGCTCGACAGCGCCGCGCGGCGGGACGACTTCCGCGCGGCCGCCGCGTACGCCGACGACGGCACCGCCGACGCCGACGCCGCCCTGCTCGGCTTCGCGGCCGGATGGACGGACACAGCCCTGTCCGGCGACGCGCCCTTCTTCGAACTGGCCGAGCTGGTCGTCGCCCCCGGCCGACAGGGCCAGGGCATCGGCCGGTCCCTCCACGACGGGCTGCTCGTGGTCGGCTCGCCGCGGCCGGCCCTGCTCATGACCCTGGACGTACCGGAACTGACGGACCGGTACGCGCGCTGGGGCTGGACGGTCGTGGACCGCCGGCGCCCCGGCAAGGAGCAGCGCGACTACGTCGTGATGCGCCACGCCTGACCCGAAGGGGGGCGAGCCGCCTACTTGTCGATGTCGCCGACGACGAAGAACAGCGAGCCGAGGATCGCGACCATGTCGGCGACGAGCGTCCCCGGCAGCAGCTCGACCAGCGCCTGGATGTTGTTGAACGAGGCCGAGCGGAGCTTCAGCCGGTACGGCGTCTTCTCTCCCTTGGAGACCAGGTAGTAGCCGTTGACGCCGAGCGGGTTCTCGGTCCAGGCGTACGTGTGGCCCTCCGGCGCCTTCAGCACCTTCGGCAGCCGCTGGTTGATCGGGCCCTGCGGCAGCTCGGCCATCCGGTCCAGGCAGGCGTCCGCCAGGTCCAGGGAGTTGTGCGTCTGGTCGAGCAGGCACTCGAAGCGGGCCAGGCAGTCGCCCTCCTCGCGCACGGCGACCCGCAGCGTGTCCTGGAGCTCCCCGTAGGCGAGGTACGGCTCGTCGCGGCGCAGGTCGAAGTCGACGCCCGAGGCGCGGGCGATCGGCCCGGACACCCCGTACGCGTGGACCGCCGCCTGCGACAGGACGCCGACCCCGCGCGTACGGCCCCGGAAGATCTCGTTGCCGAGGACCAGCCGGTCGTACACGTCCATCCGCGAGCGGACGTCCGCGACGGCCTGCCGCGCCCGTCCGAGCCAGCCGGCGGGCAGGTCCTCCTTGAGGCCGCCGACCCGGTTGAACATGTAGTGCATCCGGCCGCCGGAGACCTCCTCCATCACGGCCTGGAGCTCCTCGCGCTCCCGGAAGGCGTGGAAGACCGGGGTGATCCCGCCCAGTTCGAGGGGGTACGAGCCGAGGAACATGAGGTGGTTGAGGACCCGGTTCAGCTCGGCGAGGAGCGTACGGGTCCACACGGCGCGCTCCGGGACCTCCATGCCCAGCATCCGCTCGACGGCCATCACGACCCCGAGCTCGTTGGAGAAGGCGGAGAGCCAGTCGTGACGGTTGGCCAGCATGACGATCTGCCGGTAGTCACGCGCCTCGAAGAGCTTCTCGGCGCCGCGGTGCATGTAGCCGATCACCGGCTCGGCCTGCCGGACCACCTCGCCGTCGAGCACGAGGCGGAGGCGGAGCACGCCATGGGTCGAGGGATGCTGGGGCCCGATGTTCAGCACCATGTCGGTGCTCTCCGCCGCGCCGCCGATTCCGACCGTCGTCTCCGTCATGCGGGACAGTATCCCCTGCCCCACGCATCAGGCGGTGGCGGGCGGGACCCGCTGCGTCAGCCACAGGAAATCGCCGAGGCCGCCGCGGGCGGTGAGCTCGGCGGCCTCGCCGGCGGAGGCGAGCGCGCGGACGTAGCCGACGGGATCGGTCGTGGCGAGCGAGAGCGGCGGACGGCCCCCGGACACCCCGAGCCGGTGCAGGGCCTCGCGCTGGGTGACCAGCTCCGGGGCGACGCCCCTGCCGGCCTCCGCGCCCGCTCCCCCGCCTGCCTCCGCGCACGCGTCCGCGGCCACGTGGGCCGTCACGTCGCAGCTGCCGTCCGGGACCGGCGGTACCTCGCGGCCGGCCCGGAAGCCGGTCAGCGTGCCGAAGGGCGGCCGGGACTCCCGTACGTGCGCGTAGTCGACGGCCACCGCGCGGCCCGCCGCGAGCGAACCCACCGCCGCCGCCCACGCCTCGTCACGGGGCCGGCCGATCTCGGCCCGCGCGCCGGGCTCCCGCAGCGGCCACCAGCGGGCCAGCCATTCCGCGTCGGCGCCCGAGACGGGCGCGGCGAGCCGCTCCGTACCGTCCGCGCGGACCTCCACGCACCGGGCGACGCCCGCCGCGTCCACCTCGGCCACGTCCACCGGCACGTTGTCGAGCCACTCGTTCGCGAAGAGGAGGCCGCGCACGCTCGCCGGCTCCGGCAGCCGGTCCGTCCAGGTGATCCGCGGGTCGAGCCCCGCCGGTCGGGCGGCGCGCTCGACCGCGTACGCCCGGACGGCGAGGTCCGTCCCCGCGGTCGCCGCGAGGACCGCCGTGAGCAGCTCGCCCCGCCCCGCGCCCACGTCCACCAGCGCGACCTCGGCCGTTCCCAGCTCCTCCGCGACCTCGCCGAGCAGCCTGGCCACGGCCCCCGCGAAGAGCGGCCCCGCGTGGACCGAGGTGCGGAAGTGCCCCGCGGGTCCTTCGGGGCGCCGGTAGAAGCCTCCCGGGCCGTACAGCGCCCGTTCCGTGGCCTCGCGCCACCCCTGCCACTGACACGTCTCACCCGTCACGTCATCCGTCACGGGCCCCAGTCTCCACCTCGGGGAGTACGGGCCCCTCACCAAGGATCGGCCCCACGGTTGATCCCTGCACCTATCGGCCTTCCCTACTCTGGGTGACGTGCAGCGCCTCTACGACTTCATCCGCAGACACCCGACGGGCGTCGACTCCTTCTGGGCCGTCGTCCTCCTCGGGTTCTCCCTGCTGTGGGTGGCGACGACCTACCCGGCGGTCGATCAGCCCTTCGCGTACGGGGTCGTCGCCGTGCTCTTCTCCCTGGTCGTGGCCCTGCGCCGACGCGCCCCGGAGAAGATGCTGCTGCTGACGGTCGCCCTCGGCCTCGTCCAGCTCGGCTTCGGTCTGATGCCGTTCACGGCCAACTTCGCCATGCTCATGATCATCTTCACGGTCGCGGCGCACGACGGTCCCCGCTGGGCCTCCCGCCTCGCCCTCGTCGGCGGACTCTGCGCCTCCACGCTCTCGCAGCTGAGATGGTCCATGGAGGACATCTCCGTCGCGGCCCAGGTCTTCTTCACGGTCATCATGACCGTGCCGTTCGCGCTCGCCTGGGTCCTCGGCGACTCGCTCCGCACCCGCCGCGCCTACTTCGCGCAGCTGGAGGAGCGGGCCTCCCGCCTGGAGCGGGAGCGCGAGGCGCAGGCGAAGGTCGCCGTCGCCGCCGAGCGGGCCCGGATCGCCCGCGAGCTGCACGACGTCGTCGCCCACAACGTGTCGGTGATGGTCGTCCAGGCCGACGGCGCCGCCTACGTCATGGACTCCTCCCCGGAGACCGCCAAGCAGGCCCTGGAGACGATCTCCACCACGGGCCGGCAGGCCCTCGCCGAGATGCGCCGCCTCCTCGGCATCCTGCGCACCGGGGAGCACCAGGAGGCCGGCGAGTACGTGCCGCAGCCCGACGTGGGCCAGATCGAGGACCTCGTCGAGCAGGTCCGGGGCGCCGGCCTCACCGTCGACTTCGCGATCGAGGGGAGCCCCCGCCCGCTGCCCAGCGGCGTCGAGCTCACCGCGTACCGGATCGTGCAGGAGGCCCTCACCAACACGCGCAAGCACGGCGGTCCCGACGTCGGCGCGAGCGTCCGGCTCGTCTACTTCGACGACGGTCTCGGGCTGCTCGTCGAGGACGACGGCCGCGGCGCTCCGCAGGAGATGTACGAGGACGGCGGCGCCGACGGGCGCGGCCATGGTCTGATCGGCATGCGCGAGCGGGTCGGCATGGTCGGCGGCACGCTGGACGCGGGGCCGCGCCCCGGCGGCGGCTTCCGCATCAGCGCACTGCTGCCCCTCAAGCCCGCCCACTGACGAAGCCCGCTCACAGCGAAGCCCGCCCACAGCGAAGCCCGCTCACAGACGACCTGTAAGGAACTGACCTCATGTCCATCCGCGTGATGCTCGTCGACGACCAGGTGCTCCTGCGCACCGGTTTCCGCATGGTGCTCGCCGCCCAGCCGGACATGGAGGTCGTGGCGGAGGCGGGCGACGGCGTGGAGGCGCTGGAGGTCCTGCGGTCCACGGCGGTCGACGTCGTCCTGATGGACGTGCGCATGCCGAAGCTGGACGGGGTGGAGGCGACCCGGCGGATCTGCGCCCAGCCGGACGCGCCGAAGGTGCTGATCCTGACCACCTTCGACCTCGACGAGTACGCGTTCTCCGGGCTGAAGGCGGGCGCGAGCGGCTTCATGCTGAAGGACGTGCCGCCGGCGGAGCTGCTGGGCGCGATCCGTTCGGTGCACAGCGGCGACGCGGTCGTGGCGCCCTCCACGACCCGCCGGCTCCTCGACCGCTTCTCGCCGATGCTGCCGTCGACGGGCAGGGAGACGCGGGCCGTCGACACCGCGCTCGCGCGGCTCACGGACCGGGAGCGCGAGGTGATGATGCTGGTCGCGCAGGGCCTGTCGAACGGCGAGATCGCCGCCCGGCTCGTCCTCTCCGAGGCGACGGTGAAGACCCACGTGGGCCGGATCCTGACCAAGCTGGGCCTGCGCGACCGGGTCCAGGTCGTGGTCCTCGCGTACGAGTCGGGCCTGGTCCGCGCGGGCGGCGGCGCCGCGTAGCGGCCGGGCGGCCTAACGCAGCACGCTCTCCAGGAAGTCGCTGCCGAGCCGGGCGACGACCGTCACGTCGAGCTGGTGCAGGACGTACCGGCCGCGGCGCTGCGTGATGACCAGGCCGGCCTTCTTCAGGACGGCGACGTGGCGGGAGACCTCGGGGGCGGTGATGCCGTACGCGTCGGCCAGCTCGCCCGTCGAGTACGCGCCCCGGGCGAGGCTGCGGCACAGCCGCATCCGCATCGGGTGGGCGATCGCCTCCAGACGCAGCTTGACCGCCTCGGTCGCGGCGGCGCCGCCGAGGTCGCGGGTCGGCACGGGGTACTGGACGACCGGCTGCCAGCCGGGTGTGTGCAGGGCGAAGAGGTGCGGCCAGCCGAAGGCGGTCGGCAGGAACGTCACGCCCGAGCCCTCGGCGGTCGTCCGCCCCTGGACCAGCTTGTCGACGACGATCCGACGGCCCTTCTCGTCCTCCTCCAGGACCATCGCGGCCGAGGCGGCGCTGACGGCCTCGGCGAGGCCCTTGTGGCGCATCAGCTCGCTCTTGTGACGGGCGTCGGCGGCGAGCTGCACGCCGACGCGGCGCCAGGTGTCGGCGAAGAAGGCCTCGTCGCAGTCCTCCAGGAGCCGCCGGATCCACGCGCGCGTGCCGGGCGGGTCGGCGAGCATCCGCTCCACGAAGGCGACCTGCCGGGGGCCGCGCGCGGCGGCCAGGTCGAGGGCGCGGCGGCGCATCCGCTCGTCGACGAGCGGGGACGGCGCGCCGTGCGTGTGGTGGCTGGCGCAGGAGATCTCCAGGGCCGAGGCCACGTACTTCTCGTCGTCCATGCGGTCGAGGTCGTCCAGCTCCTCCGCGAGGGTCCCCCGGGGCCGCGGCGGCAGCAGGATGTCCGAGCGCGTGGAGCGCCACATGAAGTCGGCCTCGTGGAGCCGGTCCGCGAGCTCGGGCTTGAGCGCGGCGGCGGTCGTGGTCGTCCAGGCGTGCAGCCGGGGGTGGTGCGCGGGCTCGGCCAGGGCGTGCAGGGCGGCGCCCAGTTCGGCCAGGGGCGAGGGGCAGAAGCCGATGCGCTCCTGCGGCAGTCCGGTGATGTCGATCGTCACGCTCACGCCCCTATGGTGCGGGGTGCGGCGGGGGTGGTGTCGTGCCGTTTGACGAGTGCCGTCAATCGGCGCGCCGGGCCGCCGGGGCGCGGCGCACGGTGAGGTCATGAACGCCCTGCATCAGTACCTCTTCGACACGTACCGCGCCGCTCGGCTGGGCGATCCGCCGCCCCCGGCGCCCGGCACCCACGACGTCGCCGTCCTGAGGGCGGCACGGCACTCCCTGAAGGGCCGTCCGGCGGCCGGCGGCCTCCGCACGGCCCTGCGCGGGTGGTGGCGCCCGAGTGCCCGCTGAGCCCCAGGTGGGTCAGACGGCGATCCGGGACAGGAAGTCCCGTACCGCCGTCCGTACGTCCGCGGGCGTCCACTCCAGGCCCGGTGCCGTCACCGTCAGCTCCGTCAGGGCGACCCCCGGCGGGCCGCCCGCTCCCGGGGCGAACCAGCGGCGGAAGAGGGCGGTCCCGGTGGCCTCGGTCTGCGCGACCGCCGCGTCCGTCAGGGCCTCGGGGGCGTACGGGAGCCAGACCTGGAACTGGTGGGTGTGCGGGACCTCCGGGTGGACCCGGAACCAGCCCACGCCCGCGTCCGCGAGCTCCTCCCGCACCGCCTCGGCCACCACGCGCGCGTGGCGCACGTACGAGGGCAGCAGGGGCAGCTCGACGGCGAGGCCCCGGAGCGCGGAGAGCGCCGCCGGGTACTGCTGGGCGACCAGCCCCCCGTACCGGTGCCGCCAGACCCGCGCCTCCTCCATGACGTCCTCGGGACCCGCGAGCGCGGCGCCCGACAGGCCGCCGAGGGACTTGTAGAACGAGACGTACACGCTGTCGGCGAGCCCCGCGATCTCCGCGAGGCCGCGGCCGAAAGCCGTCGTGCACTCCCACAGGCGCGCGCCGTCGAAGTGGACCACCGCGTCCCGCTCCCGGGCCGCCTCGACCACCTCGGTCAGCTCCTCCCAGGACGGCAGGACGAAACCGGCGTCGCGCAGCGGCAGCTCCAGCATCAGCGTCCCGAAGGGTTCCGGGTGGTCGCGCACCTCCTCGGCCGTGGGCAGCCGCGGCGCGTCGGTCGGGTGGACCGTACGGAGCCCGGAGACGGCCCCCAGTGCCCCGCCCTCGTGGACCTCGGGGTGGGCGAGCGGGTGGAGGGCGACGACGGGGCTGCCGGTGCGCCCGGCCCAGCAGCGCAGCGCGACCTGCTGGGCCATCGTGCCGGTCGGGAAGAACACGGCGGCGGGCAGGCCGAGCTCCTCGGCCGCGCGCCGTTCGACCTCCTCCACGAGCCCGGTGCCGTACATGTCGAGGGGGGCGTCCCCGTGGCCCGCGAGCTCCGCCCAGTCGGCGAGCTCGCGCAGCCGCCGTCCGACCGTCCCGTCGACGGAGGTGTGCCACAGCCGCCGCTCGGCGCCGCTCCAGAGCTTCGCCCGGTACAGCCGGGCGGCTTCCTCATCCACGAGATCCATACCCGTGTCCCTGCCCGTGTCCACGCCTGTGTCCCTGCCCGTGTCCACGTCCGCGTTCCTGTCCATGGGGCGATCATCACACCGCCGCCCACACCCTGTGGACAGCCACGGGAGCAGCGCGAAACGCTGGCGTAGCATGACCAGAAATCGTCCGGTACCCACCGAGGACTGGAACGGAAGGCCCGTACCCACCGTGAACGCACCAGCAGCGCCAGAGCCCCGAGCCTCGGAGCCCCGCCCCGAGGACCGGCCCGCCCGGCTCACCGTCGGAGTCGTCGGCGCCGGCCGCGTGGGCCCCGCCCTCGCCGCCTCGCTCCGGCTCGCGGGCCACCGCCCCGTCGCCGTCTCGGCGGTCTCCGACCGCTCCCGGCGCCGCGCCGCCGAGCTCCTGCCCGACGTCCCGGTCGTCGAGCCCGCCCGCGTCCTCGCGCTCGCCGACCTCGTCCTCCTGACCGTCCCGGACGACGCCCTGCCGGGTCTGGTCGAGGGCCTCGCCGACACCGGAGCCGTACGGCCGGGGCAGCTGCTCGTCCACACCTCCGGGCGGTACGGCGTACGGGTCCTCGACCCCGCCCGCCGGGCCGGCGCCCTGCCGCTCGCCCTGCACCCCGCCATGACCTTCACCGGCACGCCCGTGGACGTCCAGCGGCTGGCCGGCTGCTCCTTCGGGGTGACCGCGCCCGAGGAGCTGCGGCTCGCGGCCGAGGCCCTGGTCATCGAGATGGGCGGCGAGCCCGAGTGGATCGCCGAGGACGCCCGCCCGCTCTACCACGCGGCCCTGGCGCTCGGCGCGAACCACCTGGTCACCCTGGTGGCCCAGTCGATGGAGCTGCTCCGCAAGGCCGGCGTCGCCGCGCCCGACCGCATGCTGGGCCCCCTCCTCGGCGCCGCTCTGGACAACGCCCTGCGGTCCGGGGACGCGGCCCTGACCGGTCCCGTCGCGCGCGGTGACGCCGGCACGGTCGCCGCCCACGTCGCCGAGCTGCGCAAGCACGCGCCCGGCACCGTCGCCGGCTACCTGGCGATGGCCCGCACGACCGCCGACCGGGCGCTCGCGCACGGCCTGCTCAAGCCGGAGCTGGCCGAGGACCTGCTGGGCGTGCTCGCCGCCGACACCACCGCCGCCGACGGGCCGCAAGGAGACGACCGATGACCCTGTCCGCCCACAGCAGCGCCGAGCACGCCGGCACCGTCGGGACCGCTGAGCGCGCCGGGACCGCCGGTACCGCTGAGCGCGCCGGGACCGCCGGTACCGCTGAGCGCGCCGGGACCGCCGAGACCGCCGAGCGCCCCGGTACCGCCGGTACCGCCGAGCGCGCCGGGACCGCCGGTACCGCCGAGCGCGCCGGGACCGCCGGTACCGCCGAGCGCGCCGGGACCGCCGGTACCGCCGCGTCCACCCACGCCGCCGACGGCCGCCGCCCCGTCCGCCACCAGCCCGCCGCGCTGATGCCGACGGTCGCGGACCTCCAGGACGCCGCCGCCCGCCACGGTCTGCCCGGCCGCAACGCCGTCGTCATGACCATGGGCGCCCTCCACGAGGGCCACGCCACCCTGATCCGTACCGCCCGCGAGCGCGTCGGCGCCCAGGGCTTCGTCGTCGTCACCGTCTTCGTCAATCCGCTCCAGTTCGGCGCGGGCGAGGACCTCGACCGCTACCCCCGCACCCTCGAAGCCGACCTGGAGCTGGCCTTCGACGCCGGTGCGAGCGTCGTCTTCGCGCCCTCCGTCGACGAGGTCTACCCCGGCGGCGAGCCCCAGGTCCGGATCACCGCGGGCCCCATGGGCGAGCGCCTCGAAGGCGCCTCCCGGCCCGGCCACTTCGACGGCATGCTGACCGTCGTCGCCAAGCTCCTCCACCTCACCGCGCCCGACCTGGCCTTCTTCGGCCAGAAGGACGCCCAGCAGCTGGCCCTGATCCGCCGCATGGCCCGCGACCTGAACTTCCCGGTCGAGATCGTCGGCGTGGAGACCGTCCGCGAGACCGACGGCCTCGCCCTGTCCAGCCGCAACCGCTACCTGTCGGCCGAGGAGCGGCGTACGGCCCTCGCGCTGTCCGGCGCGCTGTTCGCCGCCCGCGAGCGGCTCGCCGCCCAGGAGGCGCTGCGCGCGCGTGCCGTCTCCCTGCCGGGTGCCCAGGGCCGGGCCGAGAACCGCGCCGAGGCGCTCTCGCGGCTCGGCGAGGCCCGGGCCGCCGCCGACGCCCACGCGGTCGCGCAGGCGGCCGAGGGCGGCGCCGCCGCAGCCGTCCGGGCCGCGGCCCGGACCGTCCTCGACGACGCGGCGAAGGCCGAGCCGCCGCTCACCCTCGACTACCTGGCCCTCGTCGACCCGGCCGACTTCACCGACGTCGCCGACGACCACGACGGCGAGGCGGTCCTCGCCGTCGCCGCGCGGGTGGGGACCACGCGGCTCATCGACAACATCCCCCTGACCTTCGGAGCCACCAAGTGACCGGAATACGGCTGCACGCGCCCGCACCCGGCTGGGCCATCGACGCCGATGTCGTCGTGGTCGGCTCCGGCGTCGCGGGCCTCACCGCCGCCCTGCGCTGCACCGCCGCCGGGCTCCGTACCGTCGTCGTCACCAAGGCCCGGCTCGACGACGGCTCCACCCGCTGGGCCCAGGGCGGCATCGCCGCCGCGCTCGGCGAGGGCGACACCCCCGAGCAGCACCTAGACGACACGCTCGTCGCCGGAGCGGGCCTCTGCGACGAGGAGGCCGTACGGCTCCTCGTCACCGAGGGCCCCGCCGCCGTCCGCCGCCTCATCGCGACCGGCGCCGACTTCGACAAGACCGCCGACGGCGAGATCGCGCTGACCCGCGAGGGCGGCCACCACCGCCGCCGGATCGCCCACGCCGGCGGCGACGCGACCGGCGCCGAGATCTCCCGCGCCCTCGTCGAGGCGATACGGGACCGGGGCGTGCGCACCATCGAGCACGCCCTCGTCCTGGACCTCCTGACGGACGCCGAGGGCCGTACGGCGGGCGTGACCCTGCACGTCATGGGCGAGGGCCAGCACGACGGCGTCGGAGCCGTCCACGCCCCCGCCGTGGTCCTCGCCACCGGCGGCATGGGCCAGGTCTTCTCCGCCACCACCAACCCGGCGGTCTCCACCGGCGACGGCGTCGCGCTCGCGCTGCGCGCCGGGGCCGAGGTCTCCGACCTGGAGTTCGTCCAGTTCCATCCGACGGTGCTCTTCCTCGGCGCCGACTCCGAGGGGCAGCAGCCGCTGGTCTCCGAGGCGGTCCGGGGCGAGGGCGCGCACCTGGTCGACGCCGACGGCGTCCGCTTCATGCTCGGGCAGCACGAGCTGGCCGAGCTCGCGCCCCGCGACATCGTCGCCAAGGCGATCATGCGCCGGATGCAGGAGCAGGGCGCCGAGCACATGTACCTCGACGCCCGCCACTTCGGCGCCGAGATGTGGGCGGAGCGCTTCCCCACGATCCTGGCCGCCTGCCGCTCCCACGGCATCGACCCGGTGACCGAGCCGATCCCGGTCGCTCCCGCCGCGCACTACGCCTCCGGCGGCGTCCGCACGGACCTGCGCGGCCGGACCACCGTCCCGGGCCTGTACGCGTGCGGCGAGGTCGCCTGTACGGGCGTCCACGGCGCCAACCGGCTCGCCTCGAACTCGCTCCTGGAGGGCCTGGTCTTCGCCGAGCGGATCGCCGAGGAGATCATCGAGGACCTCGGAGGGGGTCTCGGAGGGGACCTCGCCGGGGAGACCAGAAAGCCCGGGGAGACCGGAGAGCCCGGGGAGACCGGAGTGACCGGGGAGACCACGGCCGCCGCGCCGCGCGTGCCCGGCGCGCCCGTGCCGCACCCGGCCCCGGTGACCCTGCCGCTGCCGGTGGCCGGAGCCCGGACCCGTATCCAGCGGGTCATGACGGCCGGCGCCGGAGTGCTCCGCTCCGAGCGCAGTCTGCGGGAGGCGGCCGAGGCCCTCGACGCCCTGCACAGCGACGCCGTGGCGGGCGGCACCGACGACACCAAGTCGGCCGAGCCCGGCGTGGAGTCCTGGGAGACCACCAACCTGCTGTGCGTCGGCCGGGTCCTGGTCGCCGCCGCCCGCCGCCGCGAGGAGACCCGCGGCTGCCACTGGCGCGAGGACCACCCGGACCGGGACGACGCGGCCTGGCACCGGCACCTCGTCGTCCGCCTCACCCCGGAGCGGACCCTCGACGTCCGCACCACCGACACCCCCGACTTTCCCCCCACCCTCGACGCCCCCAGGGAGCCGTAAGTGACCACGCCCGAGGAAGCCCGTCCCGAGCCCGTGGACGTCCCTCTGATCCAGATCAGTGCCGCCCCCGCCGAAGCGGCCGGCGGCTGCGGCGACGGCTGCGGCTGCGGTGGCACCGAGGAGTTCGAGTGCGGGCTCGATCCCGCGCTCGCCGAGCTCCTCGCGGACGCCGGCCTCGACCCCGTACAGGTCGAGGACATCGCCCACCTCGCGATCGCCGAGGACCTCGACGGCGGCGTGGACGTGACGACCGTCGCGACCGTCCCCGAGGAGGCCGTCGCCACCGCCGACTTCGCCGCCCGCGAGGCCGGTGTCGTGGCGGGCCTGCGGGTCGCCGAGGCCGTCCTCTCGATCGTCTGCACGGACGAGTTCGAGGTCGAGCGGCACGTCGAGGACGGCGCGCGCGTCGAGGCCGGGGAGACGCTCCTCAGCGTCACCGCCCGCACCCGCGACCTGCTCACCGGCGAGCGCAGCGCGCTCAACATCCTCTGCCGCCTCTCCGGCATCGCCACCGCCACGCGCGCGTGGGCGGACGCACTGGAGGGCACGAAGGCCAAGGTCCGCGACACCCGCAAGACGACCCCGGGCCTGCGCGCCCTGGAGAAGTACGCGGTGCGCTGCGGCGGCGGCGTCAACCACCGCATGTCGCTCTCCGACGCGGCCCTCGTGAAGGACAACCACGTGGTGGCGGCCGGCGGCGTGGCCCAGGCCTTCAAGGCCGTACGGGAGCTGTTCCCGGAGGTCCCGATCGAGGTCGAGGTCGACACGCTGCACCAGGTCCGCGAGGTCCTGGACGCGGGCGCCGACCTGATCCTGCTCGACAACTTCACCCCGGCGGAGACCGAGGAGGCCGTCGCCCTCGTCGCCGGCCGCGCGGTCCTGGAGTCCTCGGGCCGGCTGACCCTGGAGAACGCGGCGGCGTACGCGGCGACCGGCGTCGACTACCTGGCGGTCGGCGGCCTCACCCACTCCTCCCCGATCCTCGACATCGGCCTCGACCTGCGCGAGGTGCGGGCCTGATGCTGCTCACCATCGACGTCGGCAACACGCACACGGTCCTCGGCCTCTTCGACGGCGAGGAGATCGTCGAGCACTGGCGGATCTCCACGGACCCGCGCCGGACCGCCGACGAGATGGCGGTCCTGCTCCAGGGCCTCATGGGCATGCACCCGCTGCTCGGCGTCGAGCTGAGCGACGGCATCGAGGGGATCGCCATCTGCGCGACGGTCCCCTCGGTGCTGCACGAGCTGCGCGAGGTGACCCGCCGGTACTACGGGGACGTCCCGGCGGTCCTGGTGGAGCCGGGCGTCAAGACGGGCGTCCCGGTCATCACCGACAACCCGAAGGAGGTCGGCGCGGACCGCGTGATCAACGCGGCCGCGGCGGTCGAGCTGTACGGCGGTCCGGCGATCGTCGTCGACTTCGGCACGGCGACGACGTACGACGCGGTCACCGCGCGCGGCGAGTACGCGGGCGGGGCGATCGCGCCGGGCATCGAGATCTCGGTCGAGGCGCTGGGCGTGAAGGGGGCCATGCTCCGCAAGATCGAGCTGGCCCGCCCGCGGAACGTGATCGGCAAGAACACGGTCGAGGCGATGCAGTCGGGCATCATCTACGGCTACGCGGGCCAGGTCGACGGCGTGGTCGCCCGGATGAAGCGCGAGCTCGTCGGCCCGCAGGGCGACCCCTCCGACGTGACGGTGATCGCGACGGGCGGTCTGGCCCCGATGGTCCTCGGCGAGTCGACGGAGATCGACGAGCACGAGCCCTGGCTGACCCTGATCGGCCTGCGGCTCGTGTACGAGCGGAACGTCTCCCGGATGTGAGAGCGACCGCCCGGCGATCGTTCCGACGGCGATCATTCCGGCGCGCCGGAATGATCGCTAAGAGAAAATTGTCCGATTAGCGCGTATCGTCGGCCCATGCCCACGCCATACGGATCTCGCGGCGGCATGGCATTCAGTGCGGACGAGCTGCGTGTGCTCCGACGCGCCCTTGCCATCGCCCTCCACCCTGCCCCCCTCCAGGACGAGGACGTCCAGGACTGCCTGCGCCTGGCCGAATCCGTGGACGAGGCGGTACGCGAGGCCGGCCGGCTGCGCGCCTTCCTCCTCGACGACCTGGCCCGCTACCGCGAGGCCCTCCCCGGCTCGCTCACCGGCTACCTGGGCCTCCTCCGGGACGCGCTGAACGCCGGGTACGACCCCGGGGTCGACGACCTCGCCGCCCTGCGCGCCCTGCGCGGCGACCAGGCCGCCGCCGAGCTGCTCGCCCGCTGCCGGATCCTCGCCGAGCGCTCCGTACGGGCCAGGCTCGCCCGGGTCTCCCAGGCGACCGGCTCCCTCGCCCCCGCGGCCGTGCCCGTCGGCGCGGCGATCGCGCCCCGGGCGCGGCTGCTCGCCCTCCCCGGCGGGCGCGCGGCGGCCGGGGAGCCGAAGCCGAACCCGCCGTCCGGCCCCACCCCCGGTGAGCGGCCGGTGCCCAAGCCCTCCGAGGTGTTCCCGCCGCGCCGGCGGCCCGTACCCCCGCCCCCGCCCGAGGAACGGGTCGCCGGATAGCTACTCTGGTCGGCATGGACTACGTATCCGCGCTCCTGCCCCCCGTCGTGATGGCCGCGTTCTTCATCGGCCTCGTCGTCACGATCGTCAAGAGCCAGGGCGGCCCGAACAAGGCCAAGGAGGACGCGGTCGTCGACGCCGCCTTCGCCCGCGCCGAGGCCACCCGCCAGGCGGACGGCACCACCGTCTCCTAGGTTCCGCGGCCAGGCCCCGAGCAACCCCGCACCACCGGGACGTGCGACCTCTCGAGGTCGTGCGTCCTTTTTGTTGCGTTTCTCCATGGAAATAGCCGCTTATCAACTCTTTGCGAACTATGGTGGCACTGTGCCCCGTCCATTGGGAGAGCTTGAGGACGCCGTCATGACGCGCGTCTGGCAATGGAACCGCCCGGTGACCGTCCGGGAAGTTCTGGAAGACCTCCAGCAGGAACGGTCCATCGCCTACACCACCGTCATGACCGTCATGGACAATCTCCATCAGAAGGGCTGGGTGCGCAGGGAAGTCGACGGCCGCGCCTATCGATATACGGCGGTCTCCACCCGGGCTGCTTACTCGGCCGCGCTGATGAACGAGGCATGGGCGCAGAGCGACAACCCCGCCTCCGCCCTCGTCGCCTTCTTCGGCATGATGTCGCAGGATCAGCGCGAGGCGCTGAACGACGCCATCCGTATCGTCCAGCGCGACGACAACCCGCTCCCCGCCCCGCCCGAAGAGGCCGGGGGCGACAAGGGCGCCGACGGATCCGGGGCGCAGGAGCGATAGCGTCCCCCCATGTCGCCGTCTGCTTCCCCGGCCGCTTCCGCGGCCTCCGCCAAAGCCGTCACCGTACGCAGGGCCCGCACCAGTGATGTCGCAGCGGTCCGCCGTCTCGTCGATCCTTTCGTCCGGCGCGGCATCCTTCTCGACAAGGCGACCGTGACCCTTTACGAGGCCATCCAGGAGTTCTGGGTCGCGGAACGCGACGAGGACGCCAAGGTCGTCGGTTGCGGCGCTCTGCACGTCATGTGGGAAGACCTCGCCGAAGTCCGCACACTCGCCGTCGATCCCGAGTTCAAGGGAGCCGGCGTCGGACATCAGGTGCTGGACAAGTTGTTGCACACCGCCCGATGGCTCGGGGTGCGGCGGGTATTCTGCCTGACCTTCGAAGTCGACTTCTTCGCGAAGCACGGCTTCGTCGAGATCGGCGAGACCCCGGTCGACGGAGATGTCTACAGCGAGCTCCTCCGTTCCTATGACGAGGGAGTCGCCGAGTTCCTCGGTCTCGAACGAGTGAAGCCGAACACCTTGGGCAACAGCCGCATGCTTCTGCACCTGTGAGCCGGAACCCCGGCGGCGGCTATGTCCGAATCGCGCATGTTTCCCGTGCCGTCGGGGTTCTGAACCTCTCCCAGGGGTTTGTGTTTTTCCGGGAAAAGCGGTTTCCTTTCCGCGTACTGCATTTTCGATGAAAGGAAATCCGGTGGCACAGAAGGTTCAGGTCCTTCTTGTCGACGACCTCGACGGCATCGAGGCGGACGAGACGGTGACGTTCGCGCTGGACGGCAAGACCTACGAGATCGACCTCACCACCGCAAACGCGGAAAAGCTCCGCGGCCTGCTCGAGCCGTACACCACGGGCGGCCGTCGGACCGGTGGCCGCACCACGGGCGGGCGCGGCAAGGGCCGTGTCGCGGCCGGCAGCCCCGACACCGCGAAGATCCGCGCGTGGGCCAAGGAGAACGGTTACGACGTGAACGACCGCGGTCGTGTGCCCGCGACCGTCAAGGCCGCTTACGAGGACGCGAACCGCTGAGGCGGCAGCTGCTGAGGCGCCGGGCCACCGGTCCGGGCACTCAGCAGCCGCACCCGGTGGCACTCCGCCGCGGCGGCGGCCACGAGGCGCACCAGGCAGGGGGCGTCCGCACCGCCCCAGGGTGCGGACCGGAGGGCCGGAAGCGAGGACTCGACCTCGCGCCCCGGCACGGGCGGCCGCAGCCAGACCGCGGCACCCGGCGCGCCGGAACCGCCCCGCCCCGGGGGAAGGGGCGCGGTCATCCGGCCGTCGGTGCCCAGGATCGCGAGATCCAGTGAGATCCCGCCCCACTCGAGCCAGTCGAGCAGCCCCGGGAGCTCCTCCGCGCTCCCCGCGGCCACGAGCAGCCGCATCCGGCGCCCCAGCACGGCCACCGGACCCGTCGCCGCGCCCATCCGGCGCAGGACGCCACGGCCGGCCGTGGCGGGCAGCTCCAGGACGTCGAAGCGCAGCCCCGTGACCAGCTGCACCGGGGGGCCCGGCACCGCCGCCCAGCCGAGCTCGTGCTCGTACCACCGCACCAGACCGTCGGCGCCGACGCCATCGCCGTCGAGCGGCGAGCGGGGAAACGGGACGGTGAAGGCCATGCCCTGCGCAACTCCCGCGAACCCCTCTTGGTTACGCCCATGACCCGTCCACGGTGACGTAGGGTCCCGCTCCGGATGCGCAAGGTGTCCGTGATGGGGCGTACGGGCGCATTCGGCAGCGCAAGGTTGTTCGCTGGTAGCGGAGGGAACCAGGGTGCGCCGCATGGAGTGTCAGTGCTTACGGGTAAGACATTCCTAGTGGGGAGGGGCGACTCGCGGGCTTCGGCGTCTCACGTTCGCCATCGGCGTACTCAAGGCGCGGGTAACTACTTGGCCTGCGGGAACATCGTCTCGCACCATCGGGTTGGAGCATTTGTCGGTTGTTCGGCGGCAGGTCTCCCCGCGGAAGAGGGGTGATCCGGACGGATGTCGGCAGTTGGAATGAGCGGTCCCCGCTTGCGGGACTAAGCTGCGGAAGGACAGGGAGGGGATCGACCCCTAACTGACTGACCGCTCTGAGGAGCGATTAACGATGTTCGAGAGGTTCACCGACCGCGCGCGGCGGGTTGTCGTCCTGGCTCAGGAAGAAGCCCGGATGCTCAACCACAACTACATCGGCACCGAGCACATCCTTCTGGGCCTTATCCACGAGGGTGAGGGTGTCGCCGCTAAGGCCCTGGAGAGCCTCGGGATTTCGCTCGAGGCGGTCCGCCAGCAGGTGGAGGAGATCATCGGACAGGGGCAGCAGGCCCCGTCCGGGCACATCCCCTTCACTCCTCGTGCCAAGAAGGTCCTGGAGCTCTCGCTCCGCGAGGCACTCCAGCTCGGCCACAACTACATCGGCACCGAGCACATCCTGCTCGGCCTGATCCGCGAGGGCGAGGGCGTCGCCGCCCAGGTCCTCGTGAAGCTGGGCGCCGACCTCAACCGGGTGCGGCAGCAGGTCATCCAGCTGCTCTCCGGCTACCAGGGCAAGGAAGCCGCCACGGCCGGCGGCCCTGCCGAGGGCACCCCCTCGACGTCCCTGGTCCTCGACCAGTTCGGCCGGAACCTCACCCAGGCGGCCCGCGAATCCAAGCTCGACCCGGTCATCGGGCGCGAGAAGGAGATCGAGCGGGTCATGCAGGTGCTGTCCCGCCGCACCAAGAACAACCCGGTCCTCATCGGCGAGCCCGGCGTCGGCAAGACCGCCGTCGTCGAGGGCCTGGCGCAGGCCATCGTCAAGGGCGAGGTGCCCGAGACCCTCAAGGACAAGCACCTCTACACCCTGGACCTCGGCGCGCTGGTCGCCGGCTCCCGCTACCGCGGTGACTTCGAGGAGCGCCTGAAGAAGGTCCTCAAGGAGATCCGCACCCGCGGCGACATCATCCTGTTCATCGACGAGCTCCACACCCTCGTGGGTGCGGGTGCCGCCGAGGGCGCGATCGACGCCGCCAGCATCCTCAAGCCGATGCTGGCCCGCGGTGAGCTCCAGACGATCGGTGCCACGACGCTCGACGAGTACCGCAAGTACCTGGAGAAGGACGCGGCCCTCGAGCGCCGCTTCCAGCCCATCCAGGTCGCCGAGCCGTCGCTGCCGCACACCATCGAGATCCTCAAGGGTCTGCGCGACCGGTACGAGGCCCACCACCGGGTCTCCATCACCGACGAGGCCCTCGTCCAGGCCGCGACCCTGGCCGACCGGTACATCTCGGACCGCTTCCTCCCGGACAAGGCGATCGACCTGATCGACGAGGCCGGCTCCCGGATGCGCATCCGCCGGATGACCGCGCCGCCGGACCTCCGCGAGTTCGACGAGAAGATCGCCGGCGTCCGCCGGGACAAGGAGTCCGCGATCGACTCGCAGGACTTCGAGAAGGCCGCCTCTCTCCGTGACAAGGAGAAGCAGCTCCTCGCCGCGAAGGCCAAGCGGGAGAAGGAGTGGAAGGCCGGCGACATGGACGTCGTCGCCGAGGTCGACGGCGAGCTCATCGCCGAGGTCCTCGCGACCGCCACCGGCATCCCGGTCTTCAAGCTGACCGAGGAGGAGTCCAGCCGCCTGCTCCGCATGGAGGACGAGCTCCACAAGCGCGTCATCGGGCAGAAGGACGCCGTCATCGGCCTCTCGCGGGCGATCCGCCGTACGCGAGCCGGTCTGAAGGACCCGAAGCGCCCCGGTGGCTCGTTCATCTTCGCCGGTCCGTCCGGTGTCGGTAAGACCGAGCTTTCGAAGGCTCTCGCCGAATTCCTCTTCGGCGACGAGGACGCGATGATCTCCCTCGACATGTCGGAGTTCAGCGAGAAGCACACGGTTTCCCGTCTCTTCGGTTCGCCGCCCGGATACGTCGGCTACGAAGAGGGCGGCCAGCTCACCGAGAAGGTGCGCCGCAAGCCGTTCTCCGTCGTCCTCTTCGACGAGGTCGAGAAGGCCCACCCCGATATCTTCAATTCCCTTCTCCAGATCCTGGAGGACGGTCGCCTGACCGACTCCCAGGGCCGGGTCGTGGACTTCAAGAACACGGTCATCATCATGACCACCAACCTCGGGACCAGGGACATCTCGAAGGGCTTCAACCTCGGCTTCGCGGCCCAGGGCGACACGAAGTCCAACTACGAGCGGATGAAGGCGAAGGTCAGCGACGAGCTGAAGCAGCACTTCCGCCCCGAGTTCCTCAACCGTGTGGACGACATCATCGTCTTCCCGCAGCTGACGCAGGACGACATCCTCCAGATCGTCGACCTGATGATCGGCCGCGTGGACGAGCGCCTGAAGGACCGGGACATGGGCCTCGAGCTCTCCCAGTCCGCGAAGGAGCTCCTCGCCAAGAAGGGCTACGACCCCGTGATGGGCGCCCGGCCGCTGCGCCGGACGATCCAGCGCGAGATCGAGGACACGCTGTCGGAGAAGATCCTCTTCGGCGAGCTGCGCCCCGGTCACATCGTGGTCGTGGACACGGAGGGCGAGGGCGCCGAGCGTACGTTCACGTTCCGCGGCGAGGAGAAGTCGGCTCTGCCGGACGCCCCGCCGATCGAGGCCACGGGCGGCACCGGCCCGAATCTCTCGAAGGACGCGTAACGCGCAGTCGGACAAAGGGGCGGCCCCGGAACCTGATGGTTCCGGGGCCGCCCCTTTTGCCTACTTGAGGATGCGGACGCCGGGTGGGAGGTGCTCGACGCCGATGAGTTCCGCCCTGTCGGGGACGTACAGCCGACCCAGCTGGTGAAGGGGCGCGAGGGGGGTCACGTCCCATCGGACGCCGGGCCCCGCGTGGAGAACGAGACTGTGGAGGTGGGGGAAGGCATCGGTGATCAGCCAGAAGGGGGGATCGGCGAAGTCGACGTCCAGTTCGAGCATGGTCAGCCGCGGCAGCCGGAGCGCTGCCAGGGCACCGAGCACCGAGTGGCCCTTGTCGTCGCCGAGCAGTCTGAGCCTTTGCGCGCCGGGCAGCAGAGGGTGGAGGAGGGCGAAGCCGCGCTCGGTGACACCCTCCCTGATGTCCAGGTACTCGGGCCGAAGACCGAGCCGCACCAGTGCGGCAGCCTGCTCGTCGGTCGCGACGGTGTAGGCGAGGCCGTCCGGGGCGAGGCCCGCGATGATCTCCTCGGCGTACTGCTCCGGGTCGAAGCGGGACCACCCCCAGACGAGCTGGGAGCGGACCAGGATGTTCGGGTGGCCGGCGAACCGGGCCAGATAGGGAATCGCCGCGTCGGCGGCGACATGGGTCGCCGCCGTCACCACCATCTGGGCCTCCCCATCGTGCAGCCCCTCCGGGCCCGGCAGGAGGTCGAGGACGAGGCGACCCACCCTGGCCAGCTCGCGTGCCTCGTCAAACCCGCGCGGCGGGATCACCTCCGCCGTGCGGGCCAGCAGCTCCTGCCGCACTTCCGGGGCCACCTCCGTCGCGTGCTCCAGGGCCGTCGCCGCCAGGATCACCAGCCGCAGCCGGATCCGGCGGTCCTCCGTCGCGTCCGCCGCGGTCAGCAGTTCGCGGAGGATCTCCGCGCACTCGCGTGGGCGCGCGTGGCCCACCGCCATGCGGAGGACGTCCTCCCACTGGTCGTCCGCCGCGTGCCGC
This sequence comes from Streptomyces sp. NPDC058650, assembly GCF_042717315.1. Taxonomy (NCBI): domain Bacteria; kingdom Bacillati; phylum Actinomycetota; class Actinomycetes; order Kitasatosporales; family Streptomycetaceae; genus Streptomyces; species Streptomyces sp. NPDC058650. The sequence goes on along the minus strand of NZ_JBHXRL010000001.1, from coordinate 29,746 downwards.
ACCAGGACGCCGATGTCCCAGCGGTCCACCAGGGCCTTGGCCGCCAGGTAGTCCTGGAACGTGCGGTGGACGAACTCGACCGTGTCGGCCGTCGGCTCGCGGAGCAGCCCGCTGCGGTGGAGGAGATGGGTGAAGACCGCGCCCGGGGGGTGGGCCGCCGCCTCCTGGACCGCCGGGACGGCCTCCGCGACGAGCGTCTCCGCGTGGGCGCGGTCCAGCGTCGTCCGGCCGTTGAGCGTGAGCCAGTACGCGAGCCGCTGGATCAGCTGGATCTGCGGGGCCTCGTCGAGCACGAGCCCGGACGGGGCGCCCATGTCCCGCTCGCGGTCGCGGCGGGTGAGGAGCATGGCGAGAGCGGCTTCGTAGAGCGCCTTGCGGCCACGGGGCAGGAAGCCGCGCCGGTCGCGGTGGAGCGCGCAGATCAGACCGCACATCAGGGGGTTGGTGGCGAGCTGGGCGACGTGCTCGGTGGTGCGGAGCGCGTCGAGGAGCGGCTGCTCGTACGGGGCGGCCTCCGGCCCGGCGGCCTGGTGCCAGCGGCGTACGAAGGTCGCGACCTCCGCCCGGGCCATGGGGGAGAGGGCCAGCTCGGTGAAGCCCTCGGGGGCCAGCCAGTCGTCCCGTACGGCCGTGGGCCGCGACGTCACGAGCCAGCGGTTGCCCTCGTACGCGTCGAGGAGCCCGCGGAGCCAGTCCCGGGCCCGGCCGCGCTCGGCCTCGGGGATCTCGTCGATGCCGTCCACGAGGACCAGACCCCGTCCGGCCGCCAGGACACGGTCGGCCCAGCCCTCGGGCGGCGTGAGCGGGCAGCCGGCGGCGGCGAGGAAGCGGTCGGGGGAGGGGAGCCGCTCGCCGTGGCGGGTGAGGGTGCGCAGGGGGAGGACGAACGGGACGCGGCCGTAGAGGTAGCCCATGCCGTCCGTCGGCTCCTTCGCCGTCGCGGAGGTCGTCAGCCACTGGACGAGCGTCGTCTTGCCCGCGCCGGCGAGTCCCCGCAGGAGGACCTTGTCGTGCCGGGCGAGGGCGAGGTCCGCGCGGAGAGGGACGGGTGCGTGCGGCGGGGGCAGCAGACCGTCCGCCGCGCCGTCCGCCGTGCCGCCATCGCCCGTCGCCTCCAGCGACAGGTACGCCACGTCCAGCGGCCACCGGTCCGGTGAGTCGTGCAGGTCGATCCCGTAGATGGTGAGGCGGCCGTGCTTCTTCGCCAGGTGGGCCAGGTACCGGCGCTCGAACTCCGCGTCCCGGCCGCCGACGTGCGGCGTGCGGGTGAGGACGGCGTCGACCTTGGCGATGAGCTCCGCCTGGCCGCGGGTCTGCTCCACCAGGCTGCGCGCGATGAACGTGGACCGCCGGGTGAAGAACTCCAGGATGTGGAGGCAGGCCCACTCGGTCATCGACTCCAGATAGAGGACCGAGTCGGTGGAGAGGCCGTCGGGGGCCGGGGCCGCCGCCCGCAGGCGGCGGGCGAGGGCGCGGTGGCCGAGGCGGACGGCCTGGACGTCGTCCATGTCGAGCTCGCCGAGGGCGAGGAGGGTCGTCCCCAGGGTGTGGGCCACGGCCTCGGTCTCGTCCGCGGGGAACGGGGCCTCCCCGAACGGGGCCTCTCCGCGCTCGCCCCGGGAGCGCTCGACCAGCGTCGCCGCGAGCCCGCGGACGTCCTTCTCCGTGAGCGTGCGCTTCTCGCCGCGGAAGGAGAGGAGGCCGGAGAGCCGCACCGTGGGCGCGTTCCCGGTGAGCCCGGCGCCTGGACCGTCGCTGACCAGCAGTTTCTTGAGGAGTGGGCCGATCGCCGCCGAGGCGAGGCGGGTGCCGATGAGTGCCGGTTCCATGTGTGTCCCCCCGTGGGTCCCCGAAGCGGTCAGCGTAGTGCGGGACGGTCTTCCGGACGGCTCGGTTGCGTGACCCAGGTCCCATTCACGGTCGGCGCCGGGTGACAAGGCGCACAGGCGTTTCGAGGGGTACTAGCCGGAATAGTGGCGACCTTTGGTGGTGATTCGGGACGTTCAGGGATCAACCGTCGGGACTTTAGGCCTGAAGGGTCCCGAACCGGGCGCTGAGTGGCCTTTCGGGCAGTTCCGGCCCCCTTCGACGTGCGGATAAACGGGTTTCCTTGTGGCGGTATGTCCGGTTTCAGGAGTTGAAGCCAAAGCCGTCAAGGGTCGATCTCCCCCGGAGATCGCTACGACGCTATGTCGTAGATGGGGTGTTTTGGCCGAGGTGGGGGTCCGGGTTACCAAGGATGAGCAAGCCCGGCGCCACGCACCGTTCGCGTCGGGTCCCGTACTTCCCCGGAGGTTTTCCCCCGTATGTCGAAGCGCGTTATGAACCCCGCCGCCCGTGTCACCGCCGTCGCTCTCACCGTCGCCGGTCTGGGAGCGTCGCTGGTGGCCGGAGCAGGGTCCGCCTTCGCCGCCGAGGGCAAGGCCGTCGCCCCGGTCGCCGCGACCGCGTCCGCCGCCGTCGCGGCCCAGGCCGAGACCCAGGCCCACGTCGCCGCCCAGGTGAAGGCCGCCGCCGCGAAGGCCGCTGCCCAGCAGGCCGCCACCGCGAAGGCCGCCACCGCGAAGGCCGTCGCCGTGAAGGCCACCCCCGTGAAGGCCGCGAAGAAGGCGGCCCCGTCCTGGGTCAAGCCGGTCGCCTCGTACACCCTCTCCGCCAGCTACAACCAGGGCGGCGCCATGTGGGCCCACAAGCACTCCGGCCAGGACTTCGCCGTCCCGACCGGCACCCCGGTCAAGGCCGCGGGCGCGGGCACCGTCGTGAAGGCCGGCCCGAACGGCGGCGGCGACGGCCCGGCGTACGGAAACGCGATCGTCGTCAAGCACGCCAACGGCACGTACTCGCAGTACGCCCACCTGTCGAAGATCAAGGTCCACGTCGGCCAGAAGGTCGCCGCCGGTCACCAGATCGCCCTCTCGGGCAACACCGGCAACTCCTCCGGCCCGCACCTGCACTTCGAGATCCGCACCACCCCGAACTACGGCTCCTCCGTGAACCCGGCCGCCTTCCTGCGGTCGCACGGCGTGAGCATCTAAGCTCCGCTACCCGGCCCCGTGGGCCTGGTTCAGCAGATCGAGGGCGACCTCGAGGACGGCTTCGCGCTTCTCCTCGGAGTCGCCCTCGACGTTGTCCATGAAGAACATCCCCGCGTGGAGCGTGAAGATCGCGCTCACGCAGCGCACCCGGTCGCGCACGGTGAAGTCGGGCTCCTGGATCAGGCCGCTCAGCTCGAGCATCCGCTCCTTGAAGGTCAGGCCGATGCTCAGCTCGCGGACGGCCGCCTGGTTCTCCTGCATGAAGCGGAACAGCGGGTACGCGCTGATCAGGGACGCCTGGTAGCGGCGGAGGATCTCCTCCCTGACCTCCAGCGTGCGCGGCTGCTCCCGCGCCCATGCGATCAGCTCGTCCACGGGCCTGGTGAGGTCCTGGAAGATGCCGATGATGATGTCTTCCTTGGTCTTGAAGTGGTAGTAGAGCGCGGCCTTGGTGACGTCGAGGTGCTCGGCGATCTCGCGCAGCGAGGTCTTCTCGTAGCCCTGCTCGGCGAAGAGCGCGAGGGCCACGTCCTGGATGCGCTGGCGGGTGTTGCCTCGTGCCTGGGCCATGACTGGTCTCGCTCTCCGACTTTTACTTACTTGACGACCGGCAAGTTACGGGTCTACCGTCCCCATCCTAGTAACTAGCCGGGCGGCAAGTAAGGGGATGGCGATGGCGACCAGCGGGACAACGCAAGCGGCCGAGGAGAAGGTGCCGCCGGCGCGCAGCGTCCGCGTCGTCCTCCTCGCCCTGATGATCGCGATGCTGCTCGCGATGCTGGACAACATGATCATCGGCACCGCGATGCCGACGATTGTCGGCGAGCTCGGCGGCCTGGAGCACCTCTCCTGGGTCGTCACCGCCTACACCCTGGCCACCGCCGCCTCCACCCCGCTCTGGGGCAAGCTCGGCGACATGTTCGGCCGCAAGGGCGTCTTCCTCATTTCGATCGTGATCTTCCTGATCGGCTCGGCGCTCAGCGGCATGGCCCAGGACATGGGCCAGCTCATCGGCTTCCGTACGATCCAGGGCCTCGGCGCCGGCGGCCTCATGGTCGGCGTCATGGCCATCATCGGCGACCTGATCCCGCCCCGCGAGCGCGGCAAGTACCAGGGCATGATGGCCGGCGTCATGGCCCTCGCCATGATCGGCGGACCGCTCGTCGGCGGCACCATCACCGACCACTGGGGCTGGCGCTGGTCCTTCTACATCAACCTGCCGCTCGGCGCCGTCGCCCTCGCCATGGTCACCACCGTCCTGCACCTGCCGAAGAAGCAGCGCGTCGCGGGCACCCGGATCGACTTCCTCGGCGCCGCACTGCTGACCGTCGGCATCACCGCGATCGTCCTCGTCACCACCTGGGGCGGCACGGAGTACGCCTGGGGCTCGGCCACCATCGTCGGCCTCACGGTCGCCGGGCTCGCCTCCCTCGCCGCGTTCCTCTGGGTGGAGACCAAGGCCGAGGACCCGATCGTGCCGCTCCACATCTTCCGCAGCCGCAACTTCACCCTGATGTCCCTGATCGGCTTCATCACCGGCTTCGTGATGTTCGGCGCGGTCCTCTACCTGCCGATCTTCCAGCAGTCCGTCCAGGGCGCCTCGGCGACCAACTCCGGTCTCCTGCTCCTGCCGATGCTGATGGCGATGATGGTCGTCTCGCTGCTCGTCGGCCGGTTCACCACCAGCACCGGCAAGTACAAGATCTTCCCGATCGTCGGCGGCGTCCTCATGACCGCCGGCCTCTTCCTCCTCGCCACCATGGACACCGGCACCTCGCGGCCGGCGTCCGGCGTCTACATGGCGCTCCTCGGCGCCGGCATGGGCTTCCTCATGCAGATCACCATGCTCGTCGCGCAGAACAGCGTCGAGATGAAGGACATGGGCGTCGCCTCCTCCTCCACCACCCTCTTCCGGACCCTCGGCTCATCCTTCGGCGTCGCGATCATGGGCGCGCTCTTCACGAGCCGGGTCCAGGACGAGATGGCGGCGCGCGGCGGGTCCGGGCTCACCGAGCGGACCGCGCAGCTCGACGCGGCGAGCCTGGCCAAGCTTCCGGAGCCGCTGCGCGAGGCCTACCAGCACGCGGTCTCCGCCGGTACGCACTCCGCCTTCCTGGTCGCCGCGGCGGTCTCCGTCCTCGCCTTCGCCTTCGCCCTCTTCGTCAAGGAGGTGGCGCTGCGCGGCGCCGGACCGGCGGAGCCGAAGGCGACGGCGGGCGACGACGCCCCGAAGGTCGCCGAGACGGTCTGACGCCCGGGTGTACGCCGATGGTGGGGCTGGTCCCGAAAGGGGTCCGGCCCCACCGCCGTACACACGAGCGTCACGGACCGTGTCAGTCCGGCAGCTGCCCCAGCATCGGGAAACTGCCCGTGTTCGTCGGCGCGTGGTCCGGCAGCCACAGCACCGCGATCGCGCCGCCCACACCCTCCGGGGCCGTCGCGGAGGCCACGTTCCGGAAGGTCAGCCGGGCGCCGAGCACCCGCGCCTGGCCCGCCGCGATCGTCAGCCCCAGGCCGTGGCCCTGGCCCGCGCGGTCGCTCGTCCCCGTACGGAAGCGGCTCGGGCCCTCCTTGAGGAGCGCCTCCGGGAAGCCCGGACCGTGATCGCGGACCCGTACCACCCGGCCCTCGACCGTGACCTCCACCGGCGGCTTGCCGTGCTTGGCGGCGTTGGCGAGGAGATTGCCCAGGATGCGCTCCAGGCGGCGCGGGTCGGTGTTCACCCAGGACTCGTGGACGACCCGGACGACCACCTCCGGACCGAGCGCCCGCACCCGCCGCTCCACGAACTCGCCGAGCGCGATCTCCTGGAGCTCGGCCCGCTCCGACGCGCTGTCGAGCCGGGCCACCTCCAGGACGTCCTCGACCAGGGTCCGCATTGCCTGCGCCCGGTCCCGTACGAGCTCGGTCGGACGCCCCGGCGGCAGCAGCTCGGCCGCCGTGAGCAGCCCGGTCACGGGGGTGCGCAGCTCGTGCGCGATGTCCGCGGTGACCCGGCGCTCGGCCTCGATCCGCTCGTTCAGGGCGTCGGTCAGGGCGTCGACCGCCCGGGCCAGCTCGTCGGTCTCGTCCCGGACGACCCCGCCGATCGCGTCCCGTACTCGTACGTCCGTGTTGCCCTGGGCGACCCGCCCGGCCGCGGCGGCGGCCTTCCGCAGCCGCCGCGAGAGCTGGCCGCCGATGAGCACGCCGAGGGCGCAGCCGCCGAACACCACCGAGACCGAGCCGATGACGAGCGCCCGGTCCAGATCGCTCATGATCGCCGTGCTGCGGTCGGCGAAGGGTATGTGCAGCGACAGGACGTCGCCGTTGGCGAGCGGCACCGCGGCCCACACGTCGGGCGGCCCGCCGTGCCGGTGCTCCTGCACGAACGTGCCGCGCCGCCGGTCCCGCATCAGCTGGTCGAGCTGGGGCGGCAGCGCCGGGTCGTTGATCTTCGTGCCGAAGCGGGGCTCCTTCGGCTTCGACGTCTCGTACATCCGCTGGGCGAAGAGCAGCCGCTCCATCTGCACCTCGCGCGCGTTGTCGAGCATCGAGATGCGGGCGGCGTTGTGCACGACCACGCTCAGCGTGACCGCGATGAGCGCGCCGACCGCCGCGATGGCGACGGCGATCTTCCAGCGGACCCCGGTACGGAGGGCGAGCGGCTTCACGGGCCGGAAGGACACCGTTCCCTAGCCCTTGAGCTTGTAGCCGAAGCCCCGGACCGTCTCGATCCGGTCCTGGCCGATCTTGGCGCGCAGCCGCTGCACGTGGACGTCCACGACCCGGGTGTCACCGCCCCAGCCGTAGTCCCAGACCCGCTCCAGGAGCTTGTCCCGGGACAGCACGGTGCCCGGCGCGGACGAGAACTCCAGGAGCAGCCGCATCTCGGTCGGGGTCAGCGCCACCGGCGCCCCGTCCTTGCGGACCTCCATGCCCTCGGTGTCGACCTCCAGGTCGCCGAAGGCGAGCAGCCCGCCGCCGTCCGCCGACTCGTCCCCGTGCTCGTCGGCGCCGCCCGCGTGCCCGAAGCGCCGCAGGACGGCCCGGATGCGGGCCATGAGGACCGAGCCGTCGAAGGGCTTCGTGACGTAGTCGTCGGCCCCGGCCTCCAGGCCGAGGACGACGTCGATCGAGTCGGCGCGCGCCGACAGCATGATCACCGGCACGGTCGACTCGTCGCGGATGCGGCGGCAGAGGCTGACGCCGTCCATGCCCGGCAGCATCACGTCGAGGAGGGCGATGTCCGGCCGCTGCGCCCGGAAGGCGTCCAGGCCGGAGAGCCCGTCGGGCATCGCCGTGACCCGGAAGCCGTCCCGCTCCAGGGCGAGCTGGGTGGCCTCACGGATGACGTCGTCGTCCTCGACGAACAGGACATGGGTTTCGGCCATCGTGCGTGCCCTTCGGGGGTCTGTGCTGCTCTGTGCTGCTCTGTCGTGCGGGTGGTGCGGGTGGTGCGGGTGGTGCGGGTGGTGCGGGTGGTGCGGGTGGTGCGGGTAATGCGGGTGGTGCGGGTGTGGTGAGGATCAGCTCGGGGTGGGTTCGCTCGGCGCCGGCTCCACCGCGGCCTCGCCGTCCCCTACGGCGCGGCTGTAGTCGTTGTGCACCCAGTCGTGCTGGGTGAACTTGTTCCCCGACCAGCGGTACGTGATCACGTCCTCGCCCGAGGGATACGCGACCGGGTCGCCCTTCGCGTACACCTGTTTGGTGACGACGAGATCGCCGCGGTCGATCGTCGCGTAGACCGCCGCGTCCTCCGCCATGAACACGTTCTCGTAGCGGTCGCTCTGCTTCCGATAGACGTACGTGCCGATGCCGACGGCATCGCCGCAGGTCATCACGTTGACGACGACATCGGGGGCGGCGCTGCCCGTGAGGCTGCCGTAGGAGGCGTCCACCGGGTAGGCGTCCGCGACGCACGGCTTCAGATCCTCCTTGAGCCGCTCGCCGATCTTCGGGTCGGCCTTGAGCAGCGCGATCGGATCCACCCGCTCGGCGGACTGCGGACCGCTGGGCGCGGCGGGGGAGGAGGGGCTGGGCGCCGCCGCCGCGGTCTCGTCGACGCGGGCCGCGCCCTCGTCGCGGGAGCCCGTACCGCCGGTGGAGCAGGCGGCCATGGACAGCCCGACGGCGACGAGCCCGGCCGCCGCCGTGACGCTCGCCGCCTTGACGGTACGGCGAGGGCGGCGCCGCCCGATGCCGTACCGGTCGTCGCCGCCGTTCCCGCCGTTGCTCCAGCCGCGGCCCCTGCCGCTGCCGTCGTGTTCTCCGCCGTCGTGTTCTCTGCCGTCGTCGGAATCGGCGTCTAGGCCGCGCACCGCCCCCGCCCCCCTTCGTCACCTCGTACGTCCGCCCGCTCTCCCGTCCGTCCCAGGGCGCGGGCGTCGAGGTCGCGGCTCTCCAGCTCCTGGCGGAGCCGGGCCAGCGCGCGGTGGAGCGTCGACTTCACCGTACCCGTCGACATCCCGAGCGCGGCCGCCGTCTCCTCGGTGCTCATCTGCTCCCAGTGGCGGAGGACGACGACGCTGCGCTGCTTCGGCGCGAGCACCTTCAGGATGTCCATGAGGAGGGCCCGGTCGGCGTGCTGCTCGGTCGGGTCGTCGACGCTCGCGTCGGGCAGCTGCTCGGTGGGCACCTCTTCGAGCTTGCGGGAGCGCCACCACTCGGTCCGGGTGTTGATCATGACCCGGCGCAGGTAGGCGTCGGCGAGGGACTTGTCGGCGATGCCGTCCCAGCGGCCGTACGTCCGGGCCAGCGCGGTCTGGAGAAGGTCCTGGGCGTCGACCGGGTCGGGGACGAGACGACGGGCACTGCGCAGCAGCGCGTCCTGCCGCGTGCGTACGTACTCCTCGAAGTCGAGCACCTCTCCGTGCCTCATCCGAACCGCCTCCATCCCCGTGACCAGCCATTTCCTCGTGTCGTGGACGACGCTACGGAGGCTGTGTCACGGGGCTGTGCGGGGCAGCCGTCGGTGGACGCACGGCTACCCATCGGTTGTGTAACAGCGGGTACGGAGGGGGTTTCACGGCGGCTGCCGCTGGAGAGGGCGTGCCTCAGGGGAGCGGCTGCCTCAGGAGAGCGGCAGACGGTAGAGCCCGCCCTCCAGCGGTTCGACGAGACCGTCCGCGACCAGGCCGTCCAGGGCGCGGGCCCGCTGCACCGGCTCCTCCCAGACCGCGTCCAGGGCCTCCTGCCCGACCGGGTCCGTCGCCTCCCGCAGCACCGCGAGGAGCCGGCCCCGTACCTGCCGGTCCGTGCCCGCGTACGTCTGGCCGCGCCGCGGCGGGCCGTCGTGCGCCGGCTTCCCCGCCAGCTGCCACGCGCAGTGTTCGGCGATCGGGCAGCGCCCGCAGTCCTCGTTCCTCGCCGTGCACACCAGCGCACCCAGCTCCATCGACGCCGCGGCCCAGCGGGAGGCCGTCGCCTCGTCCGCCGGGAGCAGCGCCCTGGCGAGCCGGCGCTCGGCGGCCGTGGTCGCGTTCGGCGGGTACTGGACGCCGGTCGCCGCCCGCGCGAAGACCCGGCGCACATTGGTGTCCAGGACCGCGTGCCGCTGCCCGTACGCGAAGGAGGCCACCGCGGCCGCCGTGTACTCGCCGATGCCGGGCAGCGCGAGCAGCTGCCCGTGCTCGCGGGGGACGTCGCCGCGGTGGCGTTCCGTTATGGCCGTGGCCGCCGCGTGCAGGCGCAGGGCCCGGCGCGGATAGCCGAGCCGGCCCCAGGCGCGTACGGCCTCGCCGGGAGCCTCGGCGGCCAGGTCGGCCGGGCGCGGCCAGCGCGCGAGCCACTGCTCGTACACCGGAAGGACCCGGACGACGGGGGTCTGCTGGAGCATGAACTCGCTGACCATCACCCCCCAGGCTCCGGCTTCGGGGCGGCGCCAGGGCAGGTCACGGGCGTGCCGGTCGAACCAGGCGAGGACGGGCCCGTGCAGCTCCGGGGGGAGCGAGGGAGCTACGGGGGCCGTGGGACCGGGGGGAGTGTCGATGGAAGTCATGGCACTCCGATCCTGGCACGTCCGAGGCGTGATCAGTGCGCGCCGTGGCGCGAGCGCTCGGGCCGGTCGGCGCGCGCGGAGGCGTGCGCCGGGAGCCCGCCGTGGGCGTGCGCCCGTGGTCCGCGCCCCGCGCACCACACGACGGCCGAGCTCCGGCTCGACCTGGCCGTGTCCACCAGGGAGCGCACCGGCCGCTCCGCCGCCCGCATGACGAGGACGGCGACCAGAGCACCGAGCAGCAGGCCGGCGGTCACGTCGTGCGGGTAGTGGACGCCGACGAAGACCCGGGAGAACGCCATGAGCAGCGCCATCGGCGCGGTCAGCCAGGCCATCCCGCGCCAGGACAGGGCGAGTGCGATCGCGGCGGCGCCGGCGATGGCCGAGTGGTTGCTCGGGAAGGACCAGTCGCCGTACGGCGGGCACTCCACGAGTGCGGTGGGCGCCCCGAGGACCGCGCGGCACGGCCGCTCCTCGTCGATCAGCGACTTCAGCCCCTCGCTCACCACGTAACCGAAGGCGGTGGCGAGCGGGGCGAGCAGCGCGAGCGCCATCATCCGGCTCGATCCGTCACGGGAGCGCCACCAGCCGGCCAGGAACAGTACGCCGAAGAGCAGCAGTCCTGCCTCGGTCCACACCTCCGCGAGCCACTGGAACCAGTGCGGGGTGGAGTGGGCGAGGTCGGCGACGTCGAGGTAGAGCCGATCGGAGAGGTCGAGGAGGGAGTCCATGGTGGACGACGCTAACCGGAATTCGGAGCCCGCCGCCCCGGGCCAACGTCCAGAGCGACCCCCGACGAAAGTGGGGGGCCCGCCGGATCCCGGTGATTCCCCGCCGCTTCAGGCCTGTTCCGGAAAAGTTCCCGGCACGGAAGGATGTGATCATCGGCAAAACTTGATGCCTCGGGCGGCGGGTGGGGCGGGAGTTGGGCCGGATCTCTCGTAAGGTTCGGGTCGTGGGATCTTTGCGCAATCCGGTCGGGCCGCTTCCCTCCACCATCTATTGGCGACGGAGGGCGGTGGCGCTGTGCCTGGTGGCGGTTCTCGCCCTGCTCGCCGTATGGGCCGTCGCCTCGGGTGACGGCGGGGGGAAGAAGGCGAACGACGCCGCCAACGGCTCGTCGCCCACACCCCCTTCGATCACTCCAGGCCCCTCCGGCACCGGCCCGGCGATCAGCCAACAGCCCGGCGGCCGGGACGAGTCGGGCGACTCCGGCGATACGTCGGGCGACTCCGGCGACACGTCGGGCGGCGACGGCGACGGCGGTGGCTCCGCAGGCTCCGGTACGGACGCGGGCTCGGGCTCCGGTACGGGCGCCGGCGCCGGTACGGACTCGGGCTCCGGCGGCACCGGGAAGAACGGCGACACCGACGGCGCGGGCGGCGACGGCGGCGCGGGCACCGGCGCGGGGCAGCAGGTTCCGGCCAATTCCCCGCTCCCGAACTGCCCTTCCGGAGCACTCCAGTTGACGCTGCGCAGCGCCAAGCTCTCCTACGAGGCGGGCGAGAAGCCCCGTTTCCACCTGGTCGCCAAGAACACCTCGAACACCGCCTGCAAGGCCGACTTCGGGCCGCGCAGCGCGATTCTGACGATCAGTGACAAGCAGGCCGACGCGGTCTGGGCGTCCGACGACTGCCCGCGCCCCGGCAACCCGCTCCTGCTGAGCCTCCCCGCACAGGCCACGGTCACCCACACCGTGGAGTGGGATCGCGGGCGCAGCGCGCCGCAGTGCGCCACGGCCCCGGCGGGCCAGGCCGGCCCCGGGACCTACCTGGTGGAGGCGACGATGGCGGGCGCGAAGGTCGCCCCGGCCTCGTTCACGCTGGCCAAGGACTAGGGCCTGTCCGACGACTAGGGCCCGTCCGACCCTGATCCGCCGGACAGGACCTTAAGCCGGGCCCGGCCTCGCAGCCGGGCCTCGCGACGCGGACACGGGCACGTGCACGGGCACGGCACCGACCTCGGGATCAGACGTACCGCTCCAGGATCGAGGACTCCGCGAGCCGCGAGAGGCCCTCGCGCACGCTGCGGGCGCGGGCCTCGCCGACCCCGTCGACGGTCTGGAGGTCGTCGACACTCGCCGCGAGGAGCTTCTGCAGCCCGCCGAAGTGCTCCACGAGCCGCTCGATGATCGCGCCCGGCAGCCGCGGCACCTTCGCGAGGAGCCGGTAGCCGCGCGGCGAGACGGCCGAGTCGAGAGTCTCGGGCGAGCCGCTGTAGCCCAGCGCCCTCGCCACGACGGGAAGCTCGAGCAGTTCGGTGTGGGTGAGCGCGTCCAGCTCGGTGAGCGCCTCGGCGACCGTCCGCGAACGCTTGGCGGTGGGCTCGGGCACGTAGTCCCGGACCACCAGCTCGCGCTCCGGCTCCACACCCGCGATCAGCTCGTCGAGCTGGAGCGACAGGAGCCGTCCGTCGGTGCCGAGCTCGACCACGTACTCGGCGATCTCGGTGGCGATCCGGCGCACCATCTCCAGGCGCTGGGCGACGGCGGTGACGTCCCGGACCGTGACCAGGTCCTCGATCTCCAGCGCGGAGAGCGTGCCGGCGACCTCGTCGAGCCGGAGCTTGTACCGCTCCAGGGTCGCGAGCGCCTGGTTGGCGCGGGAGAGGATCGCGGCCGACTCCTCCAGGACCCGGCGCTCACCGTTCACGTACAGCGCGATCAGACGCATCGACTGCGAGACGGAGACGACCGGGTAATTGCACTGCTTGGAGACCCGGTCGGCGGTGCGGTGCCGGGTGCCGGTCTCGTCGGTGGGGATGGAGGCGTCCGGGACCAGCTGCACACCGGCGCGGTGGATCTTGGTGATGTCCTTGTCGAGGACGAGCGCGCCGTCGAGCTTGCACAGCTCACGCAGGCGCGTCGCGGCGAACTCGACGTCCAGCACGAAGCCGCCGGTGCACATCGAGTCGACCGTCTTGTCCAGGCCGAGCACGAGGAGACCGCCCGTGTTTCCCCGGAGGATCCGCTCCAGGCCGTCGCGCAGCGCGGTGCCAGGGGCGACCGCGCTGAGGGCGGCCCGCATCAGCGCTTCATTGCCGGAGCCCGCGCCGGACTTCCCGGGAGCTGTTGCCCCGTCCTTCGCTGCCACTGCACTCCTCCGGCTCGTACGGATGGGCGAGACCAGGGCAAAGTCTAGCGACACCGCCCCGCCCCCCTCCGCCGCGCGCCGGTCAAGGGTGCGGCGCGAGGGGCCGGAGGACCCCTGTCATGCCCCCTCGCCTACCCCTCGGGGTCCCTCGTCTACCCCTCCGACGCCCCCGCTCACCCCTCCGACGACCTCGGCCCACGCCCGCGAGGGGACTTCCTCCGCCACCCCTCCGTCGGCCCCGCCCGACGCTGCGAAGGCCCTGCCCAGGCCTCCGACGCCCCGGTCCTATCCCTCCGCGCTCTCCGCGCGCGGCGCGCGGCGGCTGCGTGGCAGGACGCGCAGCGCCTCCCCCATGTCCGCGACCTCTGTCACCTTCATGCCCGCCGGCACCCTGCCCGGGTCCGGCGGCACCAGCGCGTGCGTGAAGCCCAGCCGGTGCGCCTCGGCCAGCCGGCGCTGGACGCCCGTCACCCGGCGGACCTCGCCCGCGAGCCCGACCTCACCGATCGCCACCAGGTTCTTCGGCAGCGGGGTGTCGCTCGCCGCGGAGGCGAGGGCGAGCGCGATCGCCAGGTCGGCGGCGGGCTCGGAGAGCTTCACGCCGCCCACGGTCGCGCTGTAGATGTCCCGCTTGCCCAGCGCACTGATCCGGCCCCGCTGCTCCAGGACCGCCAGCATCATCGAGACCCGGGAGGTCTCCAGACCGGAGACGGTCCGGCGTGGCGAGGGGATCTGGGAGTCCACCGTCAGCGACTGGACCTCGGCGACGAGCGGACGGCGGCCCTCCAGGGTCACCGTCAGGCAGGTGCCCGGCACGGCCACGTCACGCCGGGTCAGGAAGAGCCCGGACGGGTCGGTCAGGCCCGTGATGCCCTCGTCGTGCAGCTCGAAGCAGCCGACCTCGTCGGTCGCCCCGTAGCGGTTCTTCACGCCCCGGACCAGGCGCAGGCGCGCGTGCCGGTCGCCCTCGAAGCTCAGGACGACGTCGACCAGGTGCTCCAGGAGCCGGGGCCCGGCGATGGCGCCGTCCTTGGTGACGTGGCCGACGAGCAGCGTGGACATGCCCCGCTCCTTGGAGACCCGGATGAGGGCTCCGGCGACCTCGCGGACCTGCGCCATGCCGCCGGGCGCGCCGTCGATCTCGGGGGAGGCGACCGTCTGCACCGAGTCCATGATCAGCAGCGAGGGCTTCACGGCGTCGAGGTGGCCGAGGACGGCCGACAGATCGGTCTCGGCCGCCAGGTACAGGTGGTCGCTGAGCGCGCCGATCCGGTCGGCGCGCAGCCGGACCTGGCTCGCGGACTCCTCGCCCGTGACGTACAGCGTGCGGTGCTCGTCGCTCGCCGCCTTCGCCGCCACGTCGAGCAGCAGCGTGGACTTGCCGACGCCGGGCTCGCCCGCGAGCAGCACGACGGCGCCGGGCACCAGGCCCCCGCCGAGGACCCGGTCCAGCTCGTCGACGCCGGTCGAGCGGGCGGTCGCCTGCCGGCCGTCGACCTGCGCGATGGGGACGGCGGCGGTGGAGACCCGGCCGGCCGCGGTCGTCCGGACCGCGGGCGCGCCGTACTCCTCCACCGTCCCCCAGGCCTGGCACTCGGGGCAGCGGCCGAGCCACTTGGCCGTCTGCCAGCCGCACTCGGTGCAGCGGTAGGACGGCCGGTCCTTGGCGGTTTTCGTACGGGCAGCCATGGGCCACACCGTAGCGGCCCCCACTGACAACGACGGCCAGGGCCTGTCAGGCCCTCAGGGGCGTCCTCGATCGAGTGACGGAACATGAGGTTCCTGTCCCCCTTCGAGCGATAGCTTCACCCGTAAGAATGAGAAGTGCCCAAGCGGTACGAAGAGCGCCCTCCGTCCTGCCTACGGTCGCCCCGTGACGAGCAGCAGGCTGGATTCCTCCACACGCACCACCGGCGCACACCGGGCGCTCCGCGGCGCCGCGGAGCAGGGGCGCGCGCTCGGCCGCCGGCCACCCGCCCGCTACGAGGCCGCCCTCGACGGCCTCTACACGTACTGCCTCTCCGTGCTCTGCGAGCACGACACCGCCACCGCCGTCCTCGGCGACGTCCTCGCCGTCGCCGAGCGCCACCACGGCCGCTGCCCCTCCGACGAGGAGGGCCGTGCGGCCTGGCTGTACGCACTCGCCCGCTGGGCCTGTCTGCGCAGCCTCGGCGAGCAGCGCCGCAAGCGCCAGGGCGCCCACACCGGCCGCCCCGCCGTCACCGCGCCCGAGCCGCCCCCGGTCTCCGAGGAGACCGCCGAGCGCCGCCGCGCCGAACTCGCCAGGCTCGCCTGGCCCGAGGCCGCCGGCACCACCCCCGACCAGCGCGAGGCCCTGGAGCTGGCCGCCCGGCACGGCCTGAGCCACCGCCAGATCGCCGCCGTCCTCTCCCTCGACCCGCTCGCCGCCCGCGAGCTCCTCGCCACGGCCGCCTGCGAGGTCGAGCGGACCCGCGCCGCCCTCGCCGTCGTCGAGACCGGCAGCTGCCCCACCGTCGCGCGGCTCACCAGCGACCACCGGGTGCTCCTCTCCGCCGCCCTGCGCGCCGAACTCGTCCGGCACGTCGACGACTGCCCCCGCTGCCGCCGGGCCGCCGAGCGGGTCGGCGCCACCGGCCCCTGGCCAGGCGCCGCGCCCCGCCCGCCGGACCGGCTGCCGCTCGTCGAGGCGCCCCGGGCCGCCGCCTACATGGCGATGCTGCACGTCCCGCGCGCGCGTGCCGGTGCCCCGCGCTTCACCCCGACCGGCTTCCCCATGGACCCCAAGGACCACACGGCCCGGCGCGACCGGATGCGGGCCCGCGCGGTGACCACCACCGTCGTCGCGGCCGTCGTGGCCGCGCCGGTCCTCGCCCTGTGGACCTCGTACCGCGGCACCTCCGCCGCCGACGAGGGCGTCCAGGGCGGCACCAGGATCAGCGCGCGCGAGGCGGACGAACGGGTGGACGAGGACGGCCTCCCGTACGACCACTACGAGAACGCGGGCAACGCCCGCACCACCCCCGAGCCCCGCTTCACCCGCGGCAGCCGCTTCCTGGGGGTCTCCCCGCCGGAGGCAGGGGGAGTCTCGGTCGAGGTCGTCAGCCCCGGCGGCCCCACGGGCCCCGCAGGACCCTCCCGGCCCGGCGAGCCCGCCCCCGGCTGGCTCACGGTCGGCGCGCGCGGCTCCGGCGACCTGACGATGCTCACGCTCACCGCCGACGGCGGCTCGCCCGTCGTCTGGTCGCTGTGGACGGACGCCCCTTGGCTGTACGTGAGCCGGGCCTCCGGCACGCTCCGCCCCGGCGAGACGGTCACGATCGTCGTCCGCGTCGACCACGGGCGCGAGCCCGCGGGCGCGTGGAGCGCCCGCGTCGGCGTGAACCCCTCGGGCGCGGTCGTCAGGATCGACGGTCAGGGGCAGACCGCCCCGCCACAGGTCACCCGCCCGGTCACCCCGCCGCCCACGACGACCGACCCGACCACACCGCCGACGATCCCGCCGACATCGCCGCCGACGACCCCGCCGACCACGACCCCGCCGACGACGGAACCGACCACACCCCCGCCGACGACCGACCCGGGCACGACACCGCCCACCTCACCACCGACCACGGAGCCGACCACCCCGCCGCCGACGACGGAGCCGAGCACGCCCCCGCCGACGACCGACCCGGGCACGACGGACCCGGGCACGCCCCCGCCGACGACGGACGACCCGCCGCCGTCCGGCCCCTGAGGCGCCTGAGACGCCTGAGAGGCCTGAGACGCCTTACGAGGCCGGGTCGACCGGGTCGGCCGGATGCGGGGCCACCAGCGGCAGCTGCGAGGCCAGCCGGGCCTCGCACAGGCCGACCAGGACCTCGTACGCCTCCTTGCCCATCATCTCCGTCAGCTCCGGCCGGTACGTGACGTAGACGGGCTCCCCGGCCCCGTGCGCCGAGGTGGCCGAGGTGCACCACCAGTGCAGGTCGTGGCCGCCCGGACCCCAGCCCCGGCGGTCGTACTCGCCGATCGACACCTGGAGGACCTTGGTGTCGTCGGGCCGGTCGATCCAGTCGTACGTCCGGCGCACCGGCAGCTGCCAGCACACGTCCGGCTTGGTCTCCAGCGGCTCCTTGCCCTCCTTCAGGGCCAGGATGTGCAGCGAGCAGCCCGCGCCGCCCGCGAAACCGGGCCGGTTCTGGAAGATGCAGGACCCCTCCCAGCGGCGGGTCTGCCGGTCGCCGTCCTCGTCGAGCTGCACCCAGCCCGAATCCGTACCGACGTCGTGGAACTGCCACAGCTCCGGCGTGAGCCGGGCCACGTGCGACGCGACCCGCTTCTCGTCGTCGTCATCGGAGAAGTGCGCGCCCAGCGTGCAGCAGCCGTCGTCGGCCCGGCCCGCCTGGATGCCCTGGCAGCCGCTGCCGAAGATGCAGGTCCAGCGCGAGGTCAGCCAGGTCAGGTCGCAGCGGAACACCTGTTCGGCGTCGGCCGGATCGGGAAACTCGACCCACGCCCGCGCGAAGTCCAGCCCCTTCTCGTCCGGCTCCACGCCCTTGCCGCGCTTCTTGGCGCCCTTCACGGCCCCGCTCTTCACGGCCTTCTCCGCTTTACCGGCCTTATCGGCCTTGGCGGCCTTCACACCCGTCTCGCCGCTGCTGTCCTTGCCAGGCTTCGCCTGCTTCGTCTTTGGCACAACACCAAGCGTATGCGGGCCGGAGCAGTAGCGTTCCGCCCATGAGACTCGGAGTCCTCGACGTCGGTTCGAACACGGTGCACCTGCTGGTGGTGGACGCCCACCCCGGCGCCCGCCCGCTGCCCGCCCACTCCCACAAGGCGGAGCTGCGGCTCGCCGAGCTCCTCGACGAGCGGGGCGCGATCGCGCCCGACGGCGTCGAGCGGCTCATCGCGACCGTCCGGGACGCGCTCCTGGCGGCCGAGGACAAGGGCTGCGAGGAGGTGCTGCCCTTCGCCACCTCGGCGGTGCGCGAAGCCACCAACGCCGACGCCGTCCTCGCCCGGGTCAAGGACGAGACCGGGGTCGACCTCCAGGTCCTCACCGGCGAGGAGGAGGCCCGGCTCACCTTCCTCGCCGCCCGCCGCTGGTTCGGCTGGTCCGCGGGCAAGCTCCTCCTCCTCGACATCGGCGGCGGCTCCCTCGAAGTCGCGTACGGCATCGACGAGGACCCGGACACGGCGGTCTCCCTGCCGCTCGGCGCGGGCCGGCTCACCTCGGGCTGGCTGCCCGGTGAGCGGGCCGACGCCGACGCCGTGAAGGCGCTGCGCAGGCACGTCCGTGCCCAGATCGCCCGTACGGTCGGCGAGTTCCGCCGCTTCGGCCGCCCCGACCACGTCGTGGCCACCTCCAAGACCTTCAAGCAGCTCGCCCGGATCGCCGGCGCGCCCGGTTCGGGGGACGGCCTGTACGTCCAGCGCGTCCTGACGCGCAAGTCCCTGGCGGAGTGGGTCCCGCGCCTCGCCTCGATGACCGTCCCCGAGCGCGCGGCCCTGCCGGGCGTCTCCGAGGGCCGCGCCGGCCAGCTCCTCGCGGGCGCGCTCGTCGCCGAGGGCGCGATGGACCTGCTCGGGGTGGAGGAGCTGGAGATCTGCCCGTGGGCGCTGCGCGAGGGCGTGATCCTGCGCCGCCTGGACCACCTGCCGGAGGAGTGACCGACGCGGGACCGTCCCGCCGGATGCGTGGGTGGCGCATCCGGCGTGACCGGAACCACCTCCCGGGCCCCCGGCCCGCCCCGTACCCTGTCGGGGTGGCAGAACCAGTGGTGCGCGTCCCGGATGCGAAGGTCGCCCTGTCGACGGCCTCGGTCTATCCGGAGTCGACGGCGACGGCCTTCGAGATCGCCGCGCGCCTCGGGTACGACGGCGTCGAGGTCATGGTGTGGACCGACCCCGTCAGCCAGGACATCGAGGCGCTGCGCCGCCTCTCCGACTACCACCAGGTCCCGATCCTGGCCGTCCACGCCCCCTGCCTCCTCATCACCCAGCGCGTCTGGTCCACCGACCCGTGGGTCAAGCTCCAGCGCGCCCGGGCGGCGGCCGAGAAGCTCGGCGCGTCGGCGGTCGTCGTCCACCCGCCGTTCCGCTGGCAGCGCCAGTACGCGAAGGACTTCGTCACCGGCATCTGGCGGATGGCGGACGAGACCGACGTCCGGTTCGCCGTCGAGAACATGTACCCGTGGCGGTACAAGGACCGCGAGATGCTCGCGTACGCCCCCGAGTGGGACGTCACGAAGGACGACTACCGGCACTTCACCGTCGACCTCTCGCACACCGCGACCGCCCGCACCGACGCCCTCGCGATGATCGACCGCATGGGCGACCGCCTCGGCCACGTCCACCTCGCCGACGGCAAGGGCTCCGCCAAGGACGAGCACCTGGTCCCGGGCCGGGGCACACAGCCCTGCGCCGAACTCCTGGAGCGGCTCGCGCTCACCGGCTTCGACGGCCACGTCGTCATCGAGGTCAACACCCGCCGCGCGATGTCAGCCGCCGAACGAGAGGCTGACCTCGCCGAGGCCCTGGCCTTCACCCGCCTCCACCTCGCGTCCGCCGCCGGCCGCCCCACCCGGGTCCCGCGCCCGTGACCGACCCGGCCCCGCGCCGGCGCGGCCGCCCGTCCCGTACCGATGAGGACAGCGGACCGGGCGCGCGCGAACGCATCCTGGAGGCGGCCCGCACGCAGTTCGCGGAGCGCGGGTACGACAAGGCCTCCGTCCGCGGCATCGCCAAGGCCGCCGGCGTGGACCCGGCACTCGTGCACCATTACTTCGGGACGAAGGACGAGGTCTTCGCCGCCGCGATCGAGGTCTCGTTCGAGCCGGCGCTCGTCGTCCCGGCGATCCTCGGCGGCCCGCGCGAGGCCATCGGCGAACGGCTCGCGCGCTTCTTCATCGGCGTCTGGGAGAACCCGGTCAGCCGCGCCCCGCTCCTCGCGATCGTCCGCTCCGCGCTGACCCACGAGGCCGCGGCCAAGGTGCTGCGGACCTTCGTGCTCCGCCGGCTCCTGGAGCGGATCGCGGCCGAACTCGACGTACCGGAGCCGAGCTTCCGGGCGGAGCTGGCGGCGTCCCACATGATCGGGATCGTGATCCTGCGGTACGTGATCCAGGTCGAGCCGCTGGCCTCGGCCGACCCGGAGGAGATCGTGGCCCAGGTGGCCCCGACGCTCCAGCGGTACCTGACCGAGAGCTGAGAAGGTCCCCGGAACCTGACCGAAAGCTGAACACCCCGTCCGTCATACGGACAGGCTGTCCAGATCTTGGAGCGTCGGCGTACGCTCGAAGGCAAGCACACCCATCACGAGGAGCGAGCGACGATGCCCGAGCTGAGGTCCCGCACAGTCACCCACGGACGCAACATGGCGGGCGCACGCGCCCTTATGCGCGCCTCCGGTGTACCGGGCGCGGACATCGGCCGTAAGCCGATCATCGCCGTCGCCAACTCCTTCACGGAGTTCGTCCCCGGCCACACCCACCTCCAGCCGGTCGGCCGGATCGTCTCCGAGGCCATCACGGCCGCCGGTGGCATCGCCCGCGAGTTCAACACGATCGCCGTCGACGACGGCATCGCGATGGGCCACGGCGGCATGCTCTACAGCCTGCCGTCCCGCGACCTGATCGCGGACAGCGTGGAGTACATGGTCGAGGCGCACTGCGCCGACGCCCTGATCTGCATCTCCAACTGCGACAAGATCACCCCCGGCATGCTGATGGCCGCTCTGCGCCTCAACATCCCGACGGTCTTCGTCTCCGGCGGCCCGATGGAGTCCGGCCGCGCGGTCCTCGTCGACGGCACGGTCCGCACGCTCGACCTGGTCGACGCGATGTCCGACGCCGTGAACCCGAACATCTCGGACGAGGACATGCTCCGGATCGAGGAGAACGCCTGTCCGACCTGCGGGTCCTGTTCCGGCATGTTCACCGCCAACTCGATGAACTGCCTGACCGAGGCGATCGGCCTCTCCCTCCCCGGCAACGGCTCGCTCCTCGCGACCCACACCGGCCGCAAGGCGCTGTACGAGAACGCGGCCCGCACGGTCGTCGACATCACCCGCCGGTACTACGACGAGGACGACGCCTCCGTCCTGCCGCGCGCGGTCGCGACCCGCGCCGCCTTCGAGAACGCCATGGCCCTCGACATCGCCATGGGCGGCTCGACCAACACGATCCTGCACCTGCTCGCCGCCGCCCAGGAGGCCGAGCTCGACTACGGCCTCAGCGACATGGACGAGGTCTCGCGCCGGGTGCCCTGCCTGGCCAAGGTCGCCCCGAACGTCGCCAAGGACCGCACGTACTACATGGAGGACGTGCACCGGGCGGGCGGCATCCCGGCCATCCTCGGCGAGCTGTACCGCGCCGGTCTGCTCAACGAGGACGTCCACTCCGTCCACTCCCGCTCCATCAAGGAGTGGCTGGACGCCTGGGACGTGCGCGGCGGCTCCCCGACGGACGAGGCCGTCGAGCTGTTCCACGCGGCCCCCGGCTGCGTCCGCTCGGCGACCGCCTTCTCGCAGTCCGAGCGCTGGGAGGCGCTGGACGTGGACGCGGCCGGCGGCTGCATCCGCGACGCGGCCCACGCGTACTCGAAGGACGGCGGCCTCGCGGTCCTGCGCGGCAACCTGGCCGTGGACGGCTGCGTGGTGAAGACGGCCGGCGTCGACGAGTCGATCTGGACCTTCGAGGGCCCGGCCGTCGTCTGCGAGTCCCAGGACGAGGCCGTCGAGAAGATCCTCAACAAGCAGGTCACCGACGGCGACGTCGTCGTCATCCGCTACGAGGGCCCGCGCGGCGGCCCCGGCATGCAGGAGATGCTCTACCCGACGTCCTTCCTCAAGGGCCGGGGCCTGGGCAAGACCTGCGCGCTGGTGACGGACGGCCGTTTCTCCGGCGGCACGTCGGGCCTGTCCATCGGCCACGCCTCCCCGGAGGCGGCCTCGGGCGGCACGATCGCCCTCGTCGAGGACGGCGACCGGATCCGTATCGACATCCCGAGCCGCTCGATCGAGCTCCTCGTCGACGAGGCCACCCTGGCGGCCCGCCGCGAGGCGCTGAACGGCGTGTACGCGCCGAAGAACCGCGAGCGCAAGGTGTCGGCGGCCCTGAAGGCGTACGCGGCGATGGCGACGAGCGCGGACAAGGGCGCGGTCCGGGACGTGTCGAAGCTGGGCTGAGCCCGGGAGACGGACGTACGACGGCGGGGAGCGGGTGACGACCCACTCCCCGCTTTCGCGTCCGAACTACCGCCTCACCAGGACTCGGGCTCGCGCGCGTCGACCGCGAAGACGGAGCCGTCGGGCGCCGTCCCGAACACCCGGTCCCCGGCGACCAGCGGCTCGGGAACCATGGGCGCGTAGCCGAGCCGCCCGTTCCGCAGCCGCGGCCGGGTCTGGCCGATCAGCGCCCCGCGCTGGGTGTTGACGGCGAGCAGCCGTCCGTCCTGGACGGAGAAGTAGAGGCGGTCGTCGCCGCCGAGGACCGGCACGGAGACGTTCCCGGCGCCCGTCTCCAGCTCCCACAGCACCCGCCCCTTCTCCGCGGCGGTGTCGAAGGCGGTGAGGTGGCCGTTCGCGTCGAGGATGTGGACGACCGCGCCGCGCACGGCGACGCCCCGGACGTCGATCCGGTGGGGCAGGGCCAGTCGCCGCACCGAGTCCGCCGAGCCGTCGGGGCCCACCAGGACCAGGCCGTCGATCAGCGGGTCCTGGTAGTGGTCGGCGAGGACGAGGGCTCCGTCGCCGGTGCGGCCGAGTGCGGCGAGATCGCCGTCCAGGCTCCGCTGCCAGACCACCTCGCCGGTCCGGGGCCGGACCGTACCGACCCGTGTGCTCGTCGCGTCGGCCGAGGTCTCGGTGACGGACAGCAGCCCGGAAGGAGCGTCGTACGCGCCGAGCCGCGGGACCGCGAAACCGGTCAGACCGTGCCGCCAGAGCTCCTTCCCGCTGCGGCTGTCGAGGGCCCGGAGCCCGCCCCGCCCGTCGGACAGGACGACAGCGCTGCCGGCCGCCCGGTACAGCTCGGGGGCACCCTCGGTCTCGCTGGCGCTCCACCCCGGGGCGCCGCCCCCGGTCGCGTACGCCCGCAGCGGGTCCGTGGGCGCGGCGGCGCCGACCAGGCCGTCGGCCAGGAGGACGGGAGCGGTCGGGGTCTCCGAGTCGATGGGGGTGGTCCGCGACCAGAGGACCCGTCCGGTGACGGGGTCGAGCCGGGCGATGCCGACGCCCCGGGCCACGCAGTACAGCGCGCCGCCGCCGTGGGCGCAGGCCGGGGCCGCCGTGGGGCCCCGCTCCTGGAGCGGCGTACGCCAGCCCGCGAACGCCGTGGCCACCTCGTCCGGCCGGGCGGGGGTCTCGGGCCCGCCGTCCGCGGGCGTGCTCAGCGCCCCGTAGAGCCCGGCGCCGGTCAGCGCGAGCACGGCGACGAGGGCGGCGGTCAGCCGCGGCCGGATCCGCGGGCGCCGGCGGCGCGGGGGAGGCACGGTGGTCTCCCGGACGCGCGTGTCCGCGTCCCAGGCGGGGGAGGCGCCGGGCTCGCCCTCGGGCAGGGTGGGCCGCCGCCGCTGGGCCGGTATGAACGCCTCCGCCTTGTACGAGGGCGGCAGCAGCGCCGACATGATCTCGGCGGGGGTCGGCCGCTCGGCGGGCTCCTTGGCGAGGCAGCGCGCCACGAGCGGCGCCAGCTCCTCCGGCACGTCCGTCAGATCCGGCTCGTCGTGCACGACCTGGTAGGCCACGATGTACGGGCTGTCGGAGTCGAACGGGCCGTGTCCGGTCGCCGCGTGCACGAGGACCGAGCCCAGTGCGAAGACGTCCGCCGCGGGCCCGACCTCGCGCGGTCGCTGGAACTGCTCCGGGGCCATGAAGGGCGGCGAGCCGATGAGCTTGCCCGTCTCGGTGTGCAGGTCGCTGTCGACGGGCCGGGAGATGCCGAAGTCGATGACCTTGGGGCCGGTGTCGGTGAGCAGGACGTTGCTGGGCTTGAGGTCCCGGTGGACGACCCCGGCGCGGTGGATGTCGCGCAGCGCCTCCGCGAGCCCGGCGGTGAGCCGGCGCAGTTCGGCGGGGGACAGGGGGCCGTTCCGCCTCACCTGGTCGGCGAGGGTCGGCCCGGGCACGTAGAGCGTGGCCATCCAGGGGCGTACGGCATCGGGGTCGGCGTCGACGACGGGCGCCGTGAAGGCCCCGCTCACCCGCCGGGCGGCCGCGACCTCCTGGCGGAAACGGGCCCGGAACTCCGGGTCCTCCGCATACCGAGCGTGTACGACCTTGACCGCGAGCCGCAGGCCGGAGGCCGAGGCGGCGAGGTGGACGATCCCCATGCCGCCGGACCCCAGACACGCCTGGAGCCGGTAGTCGCCCGCGTACTCGGGCCCCTCCGCATCCCGGTCGGCGCCGGTGCTGCGCAACGGTGGCATCTCCCACCCCCGTGTGAATCCCCGTCACATCACGCGCGTGCGCGACCCGACGGAGCCTAGTCCATGGCACCCGCGATGTCGGAGGAGCTTGCTAGCCTGCGCGTCGCAGAGAGTGAAACTCGGCGTAGCGCTTTTGCGCCACAGGGGGAGGTCACCATGGGAACAGACGGCAAGCAGTCCACGGCGGGCGTGACGGCGGACGTTTCGACGACGGCGACGAGCGCGGTGAAGCGCTACGCGATCGCCCCGGGCCACCGGGTCAACGTCCGCTCGGGCCCGAGCACCCAGTACTCGATCGTCCGGTCGCTGGCCGCCGGCTCCACGGTGCCGATCCACTGCCAGAAGCCCGGTGAGTGGGTCAGCGGCCCGTACGGCACCACCAACCTCTGGGACAACATAGCCCCGGGCGAGTACGTCTCCGACGCGTACGTGAAGACGGGCAGCGACGGCTACGTCGCACCGCGCTGCGCCTGAGGCCCCCCCTCCGCCGCTCCGGGGATAATCGACCTCGTGAGCGACGACGAGCAGACCCCCGGCACGGAGCAGAACCCCGGCACGACGGCAGGCGGCCCGCAGCCCGAGGAGATCCGTTTCTTCGGTACGACCTGGGTCGACCACACCGGCAACTACGCGCTGCGCCGCGTCGGCCTGGCCGCCGGCTCGCTGGCCGCCGCCGTCGCGGCCTGCTTCGTGCTGCGCTTCGCGTACCAGGGCCTGGAGATCGCGGACATCGGCGGCCTCGTGAACATGCTGGTCGTCGTCATGTTCGCCGTCTGCAGCGCCATCGCCTTCCGCAAGACCTGGGAGGGGTTCGGCCGACGGCCCGCCGACCCCGGCCGCGAGGAGTCGCTGCGCAGCCTGAAGGCGATCGGCTTCATCGGCTCGCTCCTCGCCTACTTCGTCCGCTGCTTCACCGAGGCCCCCGGCGAGAAGCTGCGCCGCGCGGAGTACGAGACGTCCCGCGCCCAGTACGAGAAGCGCCGCGGCGCCCGCACGGGCAACCCGGCCGCCCGCAAGAAGCCCAAGCGCAAGTAACCCACCCCGCTGACCCACCCCGCTCCGTCCTCCCCGGATGGTTGACGGCCGGCACCCCCAGGAGCACTATTCATCGCATGATGAATTACCCGACGGGTGTGACGGGCTCGACGGAACAGGCCCACACAGCCGACAACACGACCGACACCGCGGCGGCCATCACCGCCCACGCCCTCACCACCGTCCGCGGCGAGCGCACCGTCCTCCGCGACCTCGACTTCACCGTCCCGTCCGGCCGCATCACCGGCCTCCTCGGCCCCTCCGGCTGCGGCAAGACCACCCTCATGCGCGCGATCGTCGGCACCCAGGCCAAGGTCGGCGGCACCCTCCAGGTCCTCGGCCGCCCCGCCGGCGACCCCGCCCTCCGCTCCCGCATCGGCTACGTCACCCAGGACCCCTCGGTCTACGACGACCTCACCGTCCGCCAGAACCTCGACTACTTCGCCGCCGTCCTCTTCCCCGGCCGCGCCCGCCGCCACGACCGCCGCACCGCCGTCGACCGGGCCCTCACCGACGTCGACCTCACCTCGCACGCCGACGCCCTCGCCGGCCGGCTCTCCGGCGGCCAGCGCAGCCGCGTCTCCCTCGCCGTCGCCCTCCTCGGCACCCCCGAACTCCTCGTCCTCGACGAGCCCACCGTCGGCCTCGACCCCGTCCTCCGCCGCGACCTCTGGAACCTCTTCCACCAGATCGCCGCCGACCGGGGGACGACACTCCTCGTCTCCTCCCACGTCATGGACGAAGCCGAGCGCTGCCACCGCCTCCTCCTCATGCGCGAGGGCGAGATCCTCGCCGAGGACACCCCCGAAGCCCTCCGCCGCCGCAACGACACGACCACCGTCGAAGAGGCCTTCCTCCACCTCGTCGACGCGGCAGCCGCCCGAGCCGGCCACCCCGGAACCGCACCCGCCCACGAGGAGCCCCGCTCATGAACAGCGCCCGCACCCTCGCCACCGCCGCCCGCGTCCTGCGTCAGCTCCGGCACGACCCCCGCTCGATCGCCCTGCTGCTCCTCGTCCCCTGCGTGATGCTCTTCCTGCTCCGGTACGTGTTCGACGGAAGCCCGGGCACCTTCGACAACATCGGCGCCTCGCTCCTCGGCATCTTCCCGCTCATCACGATGTTCCTGGTGACCTCCATCGCCACCCTCAGGGAACGCACCTCCGGCACCCTGGAACGCCTCCTCGCCATGCCCCTCGGCAAGGCCGACCTCATCGCCGGCTACGCCCTCGCCTTCGGCCTCCTCGCCGTCGTCCAGTCCACCCTGGCCACCGGCCTCGCCGTCTGGTTCCTCGGCCTCGACGTCGTCGGCTCCCCCTGGCTCCTCCTCCTGGTAGCCCTCCTCGACGCCCTCCTCGGCACCGCCCTCGGCCTCTTCGTCTCCGCCTTCGCCGCCTCGGAGTTCCAGGCCGTCCAGTTCATGCCGGCCGTGATCTTCCCCCAGCTCCTGCTCTGCGGACTCTTCACCCCGCGCGACCGGATGGCCCCCGCCCTCGAAGCGATCTCCGACGTCCTGCCCATGTCGTACGCCGTCGACGGCATGAACCAGGTCCTCCGCCACCCCGAGATCACCGGCGACTTCGTCCGCGACGCCCTCGTCGTCGCCGGCTGCGCCGTCCTCGTCCTCGCCCTCGGCGCGGCCACCCTCCGCCGCCGTACGGCATGACCGCCCCTCGGACACCCGCACACCACCCGGCCCGCCGGTGCGAGGATGACGACACGTACCCCCCTCCGGCGAGGTGAACAGAGCCATGACCCAGACCGTCGCAGTCCTCGGCACCGGCAAGATCGGTGAAGCGCTCCTCAGCGGCATGATCCGCGCCGGCTGGCGCCCCGCGAACCTCCTCGTCACCGCCCGCCGCACCGAACGCGCCGACGAGCTCCACGCCCGCTACGGCGTCGAGGCCGTCACCAACGCCGAGGCCGCCAAGCGCGCCGACACCCTCATCCTGGCCGTCAAGCCCCAGGACATGGGCCGCCTCCTCGAAGAGCTCGCCCCCCACGTCGCCGCCGACCGCCTCGTCATCAGCGCCGCCGCCGGCATCCCCACCTCCTTCATCGAGGAGCGCCTCACCGCCGGCACCCCCGTCGTCCGCGTCATGCCCAACACCCCCGTCCTCGTCGACGAAGGCATGTCCGTCATCTCCGGCGGCAGCCACGCCACCCCCGCGCACCTCGTCCACACCGAGGAGATCTTCGGCGGCGTCGGCAAGACCCTCCGCGTCCCCGAGTCCCAGCAGGACGCGGCCACCGCCCTCTCCGGCTCCGGCCCGGCCTACTTCTACTTCCTCGTCGAGGCCATGACCGACGCCGGCATCCTCCTCGGCCTCCCCCGCGCCCAGGCCCACGACCTCATCGTCCAGGCCGCGATCGGCGCCGCCGTGATGCTCCGCGACAGCGGCGAGCACCCCGTCAAGCTCCGCGAGGCCGTCACCTCCCCGGCCGGCACCACCATCAGCGCCATCCGCGAGCTGGAGAACCACGGCGTACGGGCCGCCCTCATCGCCGCCCTCGAAGCCGCCCGCGACCGCAGCCGCGAACTCGCCTCCGGCAACAGCTGACCCCCGCCCGCCGGGGGCCACCGACCCCCGGCGGAACCACCGCAACGCCTCCCGTCACCCCGCGGGCAGCAACCCGATCGCCCCATAGGCCCGGTCCACCAACGGCCGCGCCATGCCCCGGGCCCGCTCGGCCCCGTCCCGTAGCACCTGATCCACATGGCCCTGATCCGCCGCGAGCTCGGCATGCCGCTCCCGCAGCGGCCTCAGCAGCTCGACGACGGCGTCCGCCGTGTCCTTCTTCAACGCTCCGTACGATTCATATACACCGGCCAGCTCCTCCGGGTTCCCATCCGTCGCGGCCGCCAGCAGATCGAGCAGATTCGCGATCCCCGGTTTGACGTCCCGGTCGTACTCCACGTCCCGCCCGCTGTCGGTCACGGCCCGCATGATCTTCCGCCGCACGGTCTCCGCGTCGTCCAGCAGATAGACGATCCCGGCCCCGTTCGCGTGCGACTTCCCCATCTTCGACGTGGGGTCCTGAAGGTCCATGACCCGCGCGGCCACCCTGGGCCGCGTCGCCCTCGGCACGCTGAAGGTGTGCCCGTACCGCTGGTTGAACCGCACCGCCAGGTCCCGTGTCAGCTCCACGTGCTGCGTCTGGTCCTCACCCACCGGCACCTCGTCGGCCCCGTACGCCAGGATGTCCGCCGCCATCAGCACCGGATACGTCAGCAACGACAGCCGCACACCCTCCCCGGCGGCCCGCGCCGTCCCGCTCTTCTCCCTGTACTGGATCATCCGTCGCAGCTCGCCGTCCGTGGCCGTGCACTCCAGCAGATACGAGAGCCTGGCGTGCTCGTCCACATGGCTCTGCACGAACAGCGTGCACAGCTCCGGGTCCAGCCCGGCGGCCAGCAGCAGCGTCGCCGCCTGCCGGCTGAGCCGCCGCACCCGCCCCGGATCGTGTTCCACGGTCAGCGCGTGCAGGTCCACGACGCTGAACAGCGCCTCCGCCCGATGCTGATCGACCTCGACCCACCGCCGTACGGCCCCGAGGTAGTTGCCCAGCGTCAGGTGCCCGGTGGGCTTGATCCCGCTGAAGATCCTCGTCATCGCGTTCCTTCTCCCTCGGCTACGGGCCGCCGGCCCGACGGCCCGGCTCCCGGAGGGGGATACGCGAACGGCCGCCGAGACGGCGGCCGCTTGGTACATGCGCGAGTGCGGGCCGCCGGTCAGGCGGCCCACCACTGGGTGGTGTGCGCATGCGTACTCATACGGAGAGGCTACGCCCGAGGCCCGGGGTTGACACGGGATTACCCGGTCCGTAGTGTTCTCCGAGTTGTCCGACGTGAGCACCGACCCCGGTCGGCCCCGGACAGCCATTCCGCAAGACCCACAGAAGCTGACGACGCTTTGCCGCGCCGTCTGACTTTCCGTGTGTTTTTGCGAAATGAGGAATCCGCGTTCGAAGGTCTGAGCGCAAGCCGCCCGATTAGCGTCGGAGGCAGGAATTCGCTAAAGTCTCACTCGTCGGAACGGCCCAACAGCCGGAAAGACGAATCCCGCTGACTGGGAATCAGACGCCGAAAGGATCTGATAGAGTCGGAGACACAAGAACGAAGGAAGCCCGGAGGAAAGCCCGAGAGGGTGAGTACAAAGGAAGCGTCCGTTCCTTGAGAACTCAACAGCGTGCCAAAAATCAACGCCAGATTAGTT